>JAIBEZ010000008.1 GCA_019459485.1 Prolixibacteraceae bacterium | reverse complement strand
AGTGGGCGACGAAGTGAAGGTTTCGTATTTTGAGGTGGGACCGTTGCGCCGTTTGGTTCAGAAAGACACCACATTTATCGTTCATTCCACTTTCAGGATGGAAGGAGAGAAGGCCGATCCGCAATTGGCGCCGGTTATTCCGGGTCTTTCGGATGCCGGAAATTGCCGCGACTGGAAAACGGGCGTGCCGGTGGATTTGAAGAAAATACGCGCCAAAGACGAAGATTACTGGAAGGCACACAAAGGAACACCGAAAGCATTTGTTTCGCTCGAAACTGCGCAAAAAATTTGGGGAAACCGCTTCGGTCAATCGACAGCTATTCGGATTGACGGACTGAAAAAAGCTGAATTTGAAAGCCAGTTGCTTGCCGGACTTTTGCCTTCTCAATTAGGGTTCGAGGTTCGTGATGTTAAAACTGACGGACTCGCGGCGGCCAGCGGTGGAGCTGATTTTGGTGGTTTGTTTATCGGCCTCAGCTTTTTTGTGCTGTTTGCCGCGGTGTTGCTGGCTTTCCTGTTGTTCAAACTGTATCTCGGATTCCGCAAAACGGAAATCGGAACTTTGACTGCACTCGGTTTTTCGTTTCCGGCTATCCGCAAATTGTTTGTGGCCGAAGCCTCGGTATTTGTACTGGCCGGTATTTTACTTGGTATTCCATTCAGCATCTGGTACAACCACCTGATTTTACAAGCAATCAATACCATTTGGGTCGATATTGTACGCACATCGATTGTCAATATTCATATTCGCCCGGTTTCGCTGATGATGGGAAGCCTGATTATTGCTGCAATGTCTATCACTGCAATCTGGTTTATCCTAAACCGTTTTCTGAAAAACGAAGCGATTGCCTTGCAACGGAAAACTACTTCTGAAAAGCACAAAACCAGCAAGTGGTCTCTCCGCCTGGGCCTTAGCCTGATCCTTCTTTCATTGGCAATCCTGTTTTCAATGGGTTTCCGGAGTGGTGAAATTAATCCTGAAATGTTTTTTATCAGCGGATTTGGTTTGTTGCCTGGACTGATTTTGTTGTTCGATTTCTGGATGCGCCGGTTGGCTGTTCAGGAAAAGGATATGCAGTTTTCGCTGCAAACCTTCCTTCTGAAGCGCATTGCCGGAGAGCGCCGCCGCAATGTGATGATCGTGAGCTTTCTGTCTGTGGGTGTATTTATGGTAGTATCCACCGGATTGAACCGCAAAGACCTGACTTCAAAAGCAGAATTGCCTTCGTCAGGAACAGGTGGGTACGATTATTTTGTGGAAACGACCATGCCGGTGCTTTTTGATGCCAACAGCCAGCAGGGCAGGGAAGACCTGAATATTCCGGAAACTGCTGAATTGGTGCAGTTCCAGTCGCAGCCGGGCGACGATGCCAGTTGCCTGAACCTGAACAAAATTTCGCGGCCACGATTGATTGCCTGCAATCCGGCTGCTTTCGATCAGCGCGAAGCATTTACATTTGCCACGCGAACCGACGAACTGGACGCCCAAAATCCGTGGCTGACACTGAAGAAAACTTTAGCCGATGACGTGATTCCTGCCATTGCCGACCAAACCGTGATTCAGTGGGGACTGATGAAAAAAGTGGGCGATACGTTGATGTATAAAACCGAGGATGGGAAAGATTTAAAACTGAAATTGGTGGGCGGATTAGCCAATTCAATTTTTCAGGGCAATGTGATTATTGCTGAAGATCATTTTAATCGGGCATTTCCGTCGGTGAGTGGTTCGAATGTATTTCTGATTGATGTACCAGATACCACTTCTGTTGTTGCAGATTTGCAGACTGGAATGCGCAATTACGGTCCCGAAATCATCAAAACAACCGATCGTTTGCTGTCGTTTTACACCGTTGAAAATACTTACCTGAATATCTTTCTGATGCTGGGTGCGTTGGGACTTTTAATCGGCACGCTTGGGTTGGGCATCCTGATTTTCCGAATCACTTTTGAACAGATTCCAGAATATGCTTTGCTGCTGTCGCTTGGTTTTTCCAAGCCAATTATTCAGCGAATGGTGATGCGCGAAAAGCTTTTCCTGATGGTCGTCTCCGTTTTAATCGGCCTGATTCCGGCAGTGCTGAGTGGCTTGCCAACGCTGAAGTCGTCGCTCTACGCCAGTCTGTGGATTTGGCTTCCAGCCATTTCAGTATTGGTTATTTTAAGCGGCACCATCTTTAGTTTTGTGGCTATCCGCATGGCTTTTAAACAAAATTTGGTGCAGGCGTTGAGGAGTGAATAGGGGTTCTGCATGAGTTAGTCCCGATTTTCTTCAGTTTTGATTTTGTCGTTCCGGAGCTTTATAAAAAAGATGTTGATGATGACCCATCCAATCCAAAACAGGTAACCTCCGATATGAAAACGGTCGCCCAACAAACCGTGGGAGAATGTTTTGAAATCTAAATAGGTGAAATACAGACCTAATACGGCCAGAAATATAAAAGAGGTTTGTATTGCGAGGTTGATGTTCCGGCGGCTTCTTTTCCAAATTCGATATTGAATGATTTCCAAAACAATCCAAACGCCCCAAACAAGTAAAGCTCCTTTCCACCAGGAGTTTAAAAAGAGGTATTCCCTATGCAAAAAATGAATTCCAACTTTACCGATTACCGTTGCTTTAGACAGTGTCCAACCCACAATGATAGCAAGTGGTATTAATAGTACGTTTAGTGAAATTATTTTTTTATACATGTATTGTTGTTCTACCAAAAATCAGGGCTCCAATTTAATTGAAACCCTGACTTTTATTTTAAATTAAGTTGATGTTTACCAAATCAAATCCGAATTCAGCAAACTCTCCGGATTCAGGTTGTTCTTTTCAATGTCCTTAAAATGCTTGTAAGTTCCAACTTTCAGCTCGTAGGTGGCAGCTTCGTCACAAACAATCATTCCGCGGGGGTGCAATTGCAGGGCGCTGATTGTCCACATGTGGTTCACACCTTCTTCAACCGCATGTTGCAGGGCGCGCGCTTTGTTGTATCCGTTCACGATGATCAGCACTTCTTTGGCATCCATTACGGTTGCGATTCCTACCGTCAATGAAGACGGCGGAACTTTGTTTACATCGTTGTCAAAGAAACGTGAATTGGCTACTTTGGTGTCATAGTTCAGCTCCTTGTCGCGGGTGCGCGATGCGAGCGATGAGCCCGGTTCGTTGAAAGCAAGATGTCCGTCGGGCCCAATTCCGCCCAGAAACAGATCGATTCCGCCCACCGCTTTAATTTTGTCCTCGTACGCCTGACATTCAGCTTTGATATCCGGAGCATTTCCGTTCAGGATATTTACATTTTCAGGCTGAATATCGATGTGCCCAAAGAAATTCGTCCACATAAAAGTGTAGTAACTCTGTGGGTGATCTTTCGGAATGCCCACATATTCATCCATGTTAAAGGTTACCACATTGTGGAACGAAACTTTGCCATCCTTGCATAACCGAATTAATTCGGTGTATGTTCCGATTGGGGATGAGCCTGTTGGCAAACCCAAAACAAATGGTTTTTCAGCAGTTGGTGCAGCCAGAATAATTTTCCGGGCAATGTAATTGGCCACCCATTTTGACGTTAAATCGTGATTGGCCTGAATAATTAGTCTCATATTATTTGCTTTTGAACTGTTTTCTCAATTTCTAATAATTTTTCGATCATGCGGTCACCTAAAACGGTTTTTCGTTCGATGTGATTCACGATTTCTTTTACAAAATCGTTGCTTTCAAAACTACCCCTTACTTTATCAAAATCAAGCTTTTGGGTGGTTTTATTTCCATCCATTCCAAATCCAGTCATCGAATCCAACCTGAATTCCTTTTTTGCATCTTCATACAACATCTGATCTAGTCCGATAACACTGTCTTTCCATTTTCGAACCAAACTGATGATATCCCCGATTTTCATATCTTCAATTTTCCTGCCTTTTTGCTGGATCAGCAATTCTGCAGCCCATGTCCATTCGTATTCGTAATAGTTTGTATGTAGTTTTTTAAATTCCTGCTCTATTTCTTCAAGGCATACAAATTCACGTTTTTCAATGCTCTTTATCAGTCTGCTGATTTCGGTTTTGGGAGCAATCAATCCGGACAAATCGCTCCATTCGCCCTGACCGATTGTATGTTCCGGCATCAGGCATTCCTTAATTTCTTCCCAGGTTTGAACATCGCATTTGTTGATCCGCGAAATCACCGAATTTCCCAGAAATTTATAAATGGCCTTTTGGTACAAGTCGATTCCCTTTTCGAGGGCGCTCCTGCTAATCATGGTATTGCGGTAAGCGAATACTTCGGTTGTTTCTCCTGAAATATCTTTCAGCCGGTTCAGGATGTCCAATCCTTTCTGCATTTTTTGAATGGTAAACGGGCTGAGTAAGTTGAAGTTGATGCAATCGAGCTTCTCCGGATCTTTTCGCCGGTCACGTTTTGGCCATTTTAATACATCGCGGATGGTTCCGACACTGCGAAGGTTAATTCCGGGGGCAATCCAGCTTTCGTCCTTGTTTTCAATCAAATACGAAAACGGAAGCTCTGAGGTATCAGTATTTTTGTAGTGACGACCCATAACCAATGTGAAAGCACCAATTTTGGCTGGCCAAAGAATGTACGAATCAGAAGTAGTTTTTGATCCGCGTTCTACAATTCCGTGATGGATCGGGCCCAATTTGTACATGTGGTTACTTTGGTTCGAACCACTGCCGGCATTACAAAACGAAAACATTCCGGCAATCAGCAAGGTCGATTTGTGATGTGAGACCGTGTAAGGGCCTCCAAAAACAGAGCAGGCTTCACCAAGAAATCCCTGACAATTGGCAAAAAACAACGATTTCTCTGCTGAATATTGTTTTCCCAAAATACAACCCTGTCCGACAAAACATTCAGAAAGAATTGTTCCATCAGTAATTTCAGCTCCTGAAGAAACGATAAAGTTCTCGGCTAAAATTCCGGCACCCAATTTTACAGGGGCAAATTCGTTGCTGTTTACCGAGCCATTTTCGAGCCGTGTTGGTCCGGAAACCTGACTGTAAGGTCCGAATTTCACATTCTTTATTTGTCGGCAATTGCGAATTTCAGAGTGTTCACCGATTATTCCCCTGGTACTTTTAACCGATTCTGCATACTCCGATATTTTCGTTTCCAGCTCAGAAATAAGGCAGTGCCGGTGCTTGTACCAGGCCAGAAAGTACGCCAGATGAGCCGATAATTTATCGTAAATCATCACCCCTCGCCCACCTGTTTCGTCAAGCGTTGATACCTTAATACCATTCCCAAAACTCGTTTCTCCTTCTATGAAACACAGTTCAATATTTTCCAGAATTACATGATCTTCAATATCGTAATTGGCAATATAGTTACAAATGTGGTGGATATAAACATGGTCGCCAATGGTGCAATTGTGGATACTTGCGTTGTAGATTCCGCAATTGCGCGTGATTCCGCCAATAAAAGTAACCATTCGGGAGTTGTCACCAATTCTGATCGTTCCCGAAAATTGCACATTGCGGACATTCTGCGGAATAAATCCTTTACCAACGCTAATTAGATCCCATTCATTTGAAGCACAACCTTGTTGCTTTAAAATTTCAATTTCAATGGGAAAAAGTGACCGGTATTCCTGATTGTTTTCCAAGTTGTTTGTTTTTATGTAGTTATTTGGGTGAGATAATCAAAATGTTGCCCTTTAATTACTTTATTCAATTTTAGCTGACTTTTTCCAACAGCATTTTCCAGATTGTTCAGATCGACATACAACCACGGAAACGGCAGACTGGTCCAGTTTTCATACTCAGTTTGAAACACCAGCTCACCGTAATAATTTTCTGCATTCAGGTCAATTACTGCCGAACCATCTTCCTCTTCATATAAATAAATCAAATCTGACGAGTCGATCAATATCTGACCTCCCGGATTGAGCAGAGTTTTCAGGTGATACAACAATACATGCAGGCCATTCAAGGTTCCGGCAATTCCGGTTCCGTTCATCAGTAAAAGAATGGTATCAAATGTCTGGTTGCTGAATTTGAAAATATCCTGCTGAACCACCTTCCTGATATTTCTGCTTTTAAGAACTTCACAGCAAAGTGATGACGTTTCGAGCGCCGTCACATCAAATCCTTTTTCCTGAAGATAAACTGAATGAGCGCCTGCACAAGCACCTACATCGAGCACAGTTCCCCGGCACAAGGCCATTGCTTTTTTCTCGATTGCAGGCATTTGTTTATATGTTCTGAAAAGATATGCTGTGTCGATAGTATCATCATCAAAATCATCGGAATGAACAATGATGGGTTTATTGATGGAATTAAAATGATAGTCGTAAACTGCCCGCCCAATAGGGTCGTCAAAAAGTAGCGTCATACCTGATTATTTACCTGAAATTAATTTCAGCCAATTTTGGCACAAATTTAAAACTTGTTTTCAGTTTTTATGGTTAAAAATTAATTTTAGCTAAGTTATGGCAATGCGAATTCATATAAAAATACATTCGCCTGAAATTTGAAAGAATTGAGAAATATTTTAGGCAAAAGAAAAGCCGGCTAAATTGCTTAACCGGCTTATCTTTTATAATAAATGAAACGTTAGAATTTGAACCCCAGCGTAAAAATTAATTTATTATTGCTGTTGGTCAGTTCCATATCTTCAAAATTCGGTTGTATTTCATTCAATGAATACTTGTCAATTACTCTTCTAAATGCGAAATCAGTAAAAAATCTGTTGGAAGCATACCCAAGACCCAGGGCAAAAACAGAACTATTGTCCAAAGCTATTGGTTGAAAAACACTTGGGTCTTTCTCTTGTTTATTCGGATACAACTCATAACCTCCCCTGATACTAAATTGAGGTGTGACTTTCAATTCGCCCCCAACTCTAATATTCAACGTATTTTCAAAACTATTCGAAATTTCCCTGTTCACATCACTTAGGTCATCATTAGAATTGTCACTTCTTCTAAATTTCATGGTCGAATAATCAAGATACTCAGCATCAATGCTAATTAAGCCCATTTTACCAAAAACATAAGCTCCGCTTAAAACTGCTTTCCAGGGGCTGAAAAAATTATAGTCATACACGTTAATGCCTTCCGAACTGTGATTCTCCAAAAGTCTTGAATCGACCCAAATGTTCTTTTGTTCGTCCAGCGCATAATAAGTTGGTGTATGAACAGAAGCGCCCAAACGAATATTATCAACAGGCCTAAGAATAGCCCCAACCTTAAAGTTATAACCTGTGCCTTTTAAAGAATACTCTTCTCCAAATGTATAGGAGTTTTCCTCGCCTTGTCCATTGTTGTCAAACGTTTCAGTATATTCTGTTCTTTGGTTTAAATCTACATTTTGAATACCAACGGTAGCCCCAATGTAAAACTTATGGTTAATGTTTAATCCGCCGGTGAGAGTAAATTCATCAATTCCGCCTGTTTGGATATAGCTCTTCTTTTGATCTACTTTTTCATTTGGGTTCAATAAAGACCAGTATTCTCCATCAACATCATCTCCCTCATTATCAACTGCCGGGTTTATCAGCCATGTATCCCATGCCAGTTTTGTTGGCCAGTCACGAAATTCTATATCTCCAATATTCTGGTTTAAGTAGCTGTTAGATATACCTTCACGGTTGGCTTCGTTCACAATTCCATCAAGAAATGAATTTGAAGATTGACCATTCATACCATAGAAGTTCTGATTGAAATCGAGCACGTTGTTGTACCCAAAACCATAATTGAAACTAACGATTCCTGAATTTCCTTCGTTGATCTTGACAAGCCCCGTTAATCCAAAGTTGTTAATTTTTACTTGGAATTTACTATCGGTAAAGCTTTGTCCGTTAAAGGTTAATTCTGAATTGTTGGATTGAATTAACGGAGTGAAAACAAACTCACCAGTACGATATATTCCAATTCCCGCCGGATTTATTGAAAGAGAAGTAACGTCTCCGCCCAAGGCTCCAAATGCATTTCCCATAGCACCAGCTCTCGCCGTTCCATTTATTCTTTGGTTTGATATTAGATATGCATCAGCCAACGTTTGTGATACAGCCAATTGCGGGAGAATGAATATTATTGCGGCAATAATTATAATGTGTTTCATGACTTAGGATTTGTTTATCGTGATTAATTATACAAACTACAACTATCTTCTGCCTCCGCTTCCGCTTCTGCCTCCACTACCTGAGCTGCTACCCGAGCTACTTCCTGAAGAGCTTCCACCTGAAGAACTTCCACTTGAAGCAGGAGAGCTGTAACTTCTTGAAGGTGTACTGTTGTAACTAGGACTTGAACTTCCTGAAGAAGGACTGCTGTATGTAGATGAACTCCTACTTGGTGATGAACTGGAACCACTTGAATAAGTAGAACTTGAACGATATGTTTGCCGCACCGTTGAAGAACTTCTTGGGGCACTGTAAGTCTGAGTTCCGGAAGTTGTGCTTTTAACAGCCGGATTGGTGGAATTTCTTACAGTCGTACTTGGACGTATATAGCTGTTATTGTTGTAATTTGACTGGTTCACAATCCTTGGCTTGTTGTAGCTGGGGGTATAATTCTGTCCCTGTTGAACAGCACGGCCCTGATCGTATGTTCTTCCTGTTGTGGAAGGCTGATATGATCTGCGTACATTTCCCTGAGTGTCTGTAGTCGGACGTACAACCTGAGTTCCTGAAGCGTTCTGATTCCGAACCTGAGTTCCAGAATTGCGGACAACTCGATTTCCATCAGTGGTGCTGAATTCTCTGCGATTGTTGACGATTGTAGCATCTTTTAAATTTCCATTTGCGTCAACTGTACGGATCCGCGAACTTGCATTCTGACCTCTTGAATTTGTGTTTATGCCGTTGGGCAGTCTTGTGTTCGAAGTATTTGAAGGCAATCCGCTAACAGTTCTTGAAACACCATTGGCATTCACTGCATTGCCATTTCTTTGATTATTACCACCGGCATAATTCGAAAAGTCTGAACTTCTGCCATATCTCACATTGTCGCGATCTATGTTGTTGTAATATCCACCTCCATAATACCCGCCGTAGCCATAACCTCCGTAGCCGTAGCCACCGTAATAGGAATTGTAATAACCTCCGTAACCTCCGCCCCAATATCCGCCAAATCCGAAGGAGAATGGTGAATAATAGCCGTAGGAACTATAAGGATAACCCCAACCGCCATAATACCAGGGATCCCATCCCAGGTGAGAATAGAATGGATAATAGGAACCGTAGTACCAACTGTCGTAAAAGAACGGACTGTAATAGTAAGGACGATGAAACCTGTTGATACGGTAGGCAAAATCGATGTCGTTGTCGTTGCCATCGTAATAATTGTTTATCACGTATTTCACATCGTCATCGTTGTAATAAACAGTGGTATCTGAACCTATCAGCTCTTGCTGATCCACGTCGTAGGCCTGATAGCTTGAATTTTGATTCTCTTCGTCCGGTTGATACACGTAATTGTTCAGCGTAGAAGTGCCATCGGCATTTTTTTCCATCTGGCTCATCACAATTCTTTGATTCGCGGCATCACTTTTGTTTGTTCCGGCTGGCTTTTCAGCATTGCCCTGAACCATCGTGACGGGCGGTACATCCCCGGGAGAGAAATAGATATCATCATCGTAAGTTTTAGTCATATACGTTCCCGTGGTACATGCACTGACTAATATTGCAACAACTGCGATGTATGGAAGTTTGGTTTTCATAGCACACCCTCCTTTATAATGAATGATTAATTTACTTTCTTTGTAGCCTATAAAACTAATAGGAAAAAACTCAAATACCATACCAAAAGTAAAGAAATGGCAAAAGAATTGACTCCCCGAAGCGAAAATTATTCACAATGGTACAACGATCTGGTTGTTAAGGCTGATCTCGCAGAAAATTCAGCAGTACGGGGCTGCATGGTTATTAAACCTTATGGCTATGCAATCTGGGAAAAAATGCAGGCCGAATTAGACCGGATGTTTAAGGAAACCGGTCATTCCAATGCTTATTTTCCTTTATTTATCCCCAAATCATTTTTCAGCAAGGAAGCCAGCCATGTGGAAGGTTTTGCCAAAGAATGTGCAGTGGTTACCCATTACCGGTTAATGAACGATCCGAACGGAAAAGGAATTATCGTTGATCCGGATGCAAAATTGGAAGAAGAATTAATAGTAAGACCAACTTCGGAAACAATTATCTGGAGTACTTATAAAAACTGGATACAATCCTACCGCGATTTACCAATCCTTGTCAATCAGTGGGCCAATGTGGTTCGCTGGGAAATGCGTACACGCCTGTTTCTCCGTACCACCGAGTTTTTATGGCAGGAAGGACACACCGCACATGCAACAAGCCAGGAGGCAATTGCAGAAACAGAACAAATGGTGAATGTGTATGCTAATTTTGCTGAACAGTTCATGGCGCTTCCGGTAATAAAAGGCTCAAAATCAGCCAACGAACGCTTTGCCGGTGCACTTGAAACTTATACGATCGAAGCATTGATGCAGGATGGAAAAGCATTGCAGTCTGGAACTTCGCACTACCTTGGACAAAATTTCGCAAAGGCATTTGATGTGAAATTTGCATCCAAAGAAGGAAATGTTGAATTTGTATGGGGTTCGTCCTGGGGCGTTTCAACCCGTTTGATGGGCGCTTTGATCATGGCACATTCAGACGATAACGGATTGGTTCTTCCACCAAAACTAGCTCCATTCCAGGTGGTTATTGTTCCTATTTATAAAAACGAGGAGCAACTGGCTGCAATTTCAGAAAAAGTGAACAGCATTGTAACCAAATTGCGGAGTGTCGGTATTTCAGTAAAATACGATAACAACGACAATAAAAAGCCGGGTTGGAAATTTGCCGAATATGAATTGAAAGGTGTTCCGGTGCGCATCGCTATCGGACCGCGCGACCTCGAAAACGGTACTGTAGAAGTCGCCCGTCGAGACACTTTGGAGAAACAAGTTGTTTCTATGGAGAATATTGAGTTGTATATCCAGCAATTACTGAATGATATTCAGGAGAATATTTTCAACAAAGCAATCATTTTCCGAAAGGAAATGACCACTCCGGTTGATACGTATGAAGAATTTAAAGAAGTACTTCAGAGCAAAGGCGGATTTATTCTTGCCCATTGGGACGGAACTTCTGAAACTGAACAACTGATCAAGGATGAAACCAAGGCGACCATTCGCTGTATTCCGTTTGATCAGGTTCCGGAAGAAGGAACTTGTATGTATTCGGGAAAACCATCGAAAGGTCGCGTAATATTCGCCTTGTCGTATTAAAATATAGAAATTCAGACACAGGAAAAGCAGTCAAAGTTGGCTGCTTTTCTTATTTTTATCAAAATTTTAACAGCTAAACCATGACTGAAGAGAAAATTGCCCCCACCCAAATGGAAGGACTGATTGCAAAAACAAACCTCAAGCAGGAAGTCTATCGGAAAACTGTAGCCATGTTTGCGGTTTTGAAAGAAGTGCTGAGAGAATTGGCTGATGAGTATCGTGAACAGTTGAAGGATAAAGTTGACGAAAGTATATTGCCGTTTTTTCAGGAAAAAGGACCGTTTGAAGCTGAATTCAAACTTGGGGGCGATGTGCTTATTTTCAGTATGCACTCCAACGTATTTGTTTTTAACCGCGAACATCCGATCTGGAAACTGGAATATATAAAAGCCAATCCGATGAATTCGTACTGTGGAGTATTTAGTATATATAATTTTTTGGCCGACTCGTTTAAATACAATCGGACACAGGATTTGGGCTATCTGATTGCCCGTATTTTTGTGAACCGTGAAAACCATTTTTTTGTTGAAGGAAAACGACAATCAAATGAAGTTGTTAAAGATTTCGGGATCGATGAACTGACAAAAGAATACCTTAAAGACATTATTGAAACCGCAGTTCAGTATGCCATTGATTTTGATTTGCTGGTACCGCCTTATGACGATGTGAAAATTGCCACTGTTGAGCAAATGCAGGTTGAGATTAATCATTCCAGAATTCAAACGGGCAAGCGATTGGGCTTTAAATTTAATTCAGACGATATTTAAAATATACAGAAATGGAACAAGTTACTGAACGATTTTTACGATATGCAAAGGTATTCACAACTTCCGATCCCGAAAGTAACACATTCCCCAGTACCGAACGACAGTTGTTTTTTGCTGATCAGCTGGCCGGTGAATTGAGGGAAATTGGGCTTCAGGATGTCACACGCGACCAGTTTGGTTATGTGACTGCAACTTTGCCCTCGAATGATCACAATGCGCGGCAGATTGTTGGTTTTGTTTCGCACATGGATACCAGCCCCGACTTTTCAGGAGCAAATGTAAACCCACAATTGGTAAAGAATTATCAGGGGCAGGATTTGGTGCTCGACGAAGAACAGAAAATTGTGTTGAGTCCGGCTGATTTTCCTGAATTGTTAAAATACATCGGTCAGGATCTGGTTACCTCCGATGGCAAAACCTTATTGGGCGCCGATGACAAAGCCGGAATTGCTGAAATTGTAACGGCAATGGATTTTTTAATTCTTCATCCAGAAATAAAACACGGAAAAATCAGGATTTGCTTTACTCCTGACGAAGAAATTGGGAAAGGAACCAAACATTTTGACGTAGAACAGTTCGGAGCCGACTTCGCTTACACGCTGGATGGAGGAGAAATTGGCGAGTTGGAATATGAAAATTTCAATGCTGCCAGTGCAAGGATTACAGTAAAAGGGCGAAGCGTTCATCCCGGATCGGCAAAAAATACGATGATCAACTCAATGTTGGTGGCTACTCAAATCATACATGCACTTCCACCCACTCAACGACCTGAGCACACTGAAAAATACGAAGGCTTTTTTCACCTGACAGGATTCACAGGCGATGTTTCGAACACCAAAATTGAATACATCATACGTGATCACGATCTGGCAAAATTCGAAGCCAGAAAAAAACTGATGCGCGAGATTTGCAGTCTGATCAACCTTCAATACGGACAGGGAACGGTTACGCTCGAAATAGCCGACCAGTATTTCAACATGAAACAAAAGGTTGAGCCAGTGAAATACATTGTCGATCTGGCTGAAAAAGCGATGAATGATGTTGGAGTCACTCCGAAAATAATCCCTATTCGCGGCGGAACCGATGGTGCACAGCTTTCATGGAAAGGATTACCATGCCCAAACATTTTTGCCGGAGGGCATAATTTTCATGGACCGTACGAATTTGTTCCGGTACAATCGATGCAAAAAGCTGTTGAATTGATCGTGAGGATTGCGGAGCTGGTGGCGAAACAGTGAAAAAGTGGTCAGTGGTCAGTCGCAGTGATCAGCAGATTATCGCCATTGGTAGTCATTAGTTTGCATTTCATTTATAGTAAATTGAACTAAAAATAGTGACAAGTTTGAATGACCATAAATGACAATTAGTTGCAAAACTTGGAACTTTGAACCTGAAACTTGAAACTCTTTTCAGCATGGTTGAGCAATTTATAAAATTCATTCACGAAGAAAACCTTTTTCATTCCTCACAGCGAATCCTGCTGGCAGTGAGTGGCGGAGCCGACTCGATGCTGATGCTGCATTTGTTTGTGAACAATGGGTTTCCTGTTGCCGTTGCGCATTGCAATTTTGGTTTGCGTGGAAGTGAATCGGATGGCGATGAACAGTTTGTTGTTGATTATTGTGATCAGCACAACATCGCCTGCTACACAACGCATTTCAAAACTTCGGAATTTGCTCTGGAAAAAGGAATTTCAATTGAAATGGCTGCCCGCGATCTTCGGTACGACTGGTTTAACCAATTGCTCGATCGACACGGATTGTATTTTCTGGCAACGGCGCACCATCAGGACGATGTGATCGAAACATTCCTGATCAACCTTTCGCGAGGAAGCGGGATCAAGGGTTTGAGCGGAATTCAGCCCAAATCAGGAAGAATTATCCGCCCCATGCTTTTTACCAACCGTGCTGAAATTCTGGATTATTGCCATCGAATGTCAATTGCTTACCGGACAGATTCGAGCAATATTGAAACTGTTTACAAACGAAACCTTATACGACACAAAATTCTTCCATTGCTGGAAGATCTGAATCCTGCATTCAGGAAAAACGCACTGAAAACCATCGGAAACCTGCACGAAACAGGGCAACTTTTTCAGCAACGGATGAGCGAAATTAAGGAGATGGTTTATTCCGAAGACGAACAAGGAGTAATGATTCACATTGAGAAATTACTAAACCTCAGCCCGCTGCGGACGATCCTGTTTGAAATGATTCGACCCTTTGGATTTCAGGCCGAACAAATTGACGACATCATTGATTCACTCAGCAAAGAATCAGGTAAAAAATTCTTTTCTGAAGATTACCGTTTGGTGAAAGACCGTGAATATTTATTGATTTCGAGCCGCCATCAGAAACAGCACAAAATATTTTATATCGAAGAGGACTATACTAAAATTAATATTCCGGTTCATCTGACGATTGAAAAAATGGAGAGAACAAAAGATTTCCGTTTTTCAACGCTTCCAAATGTGGCTGATCTTGATATGGAAAAGCTTATCTTTCCGCTCATCCTGCGGCATTGGCAGGAGGGTGAATATTTTCAACCTTTGGGTATGACCGGACTGAAAAAAATAAGCGATTTCTTCATTGACGAGAAGTACTCCATTCCGGAGAAGGAAAATGCCTGGATATTGGCCAGTGGCAATCAGTTGGTCTGGATTGTTGGTAAGCGCCTGGACGACCGGTTTAAAATAACGGCTAAAACAAAAAAGATAGTGCGGATAAAATTTTCAGGTTAAGATTTTGAAGAAAACGGATTTATACACTGAAGTATCTCCTTAATGTTTCATGAAGTGTGTGTCTATTGATCGGTTTTGTAATATAATCATTGCATCCGGCCTCAATTGATTTTTCGCGATCTCCTGAAAGTGCATAAGCTGTCTGAGCAATAATAATTACATCCGGGTTAAATTTTCGGATTTCCCTTACTGCATTATATCCATTCATTTCGGGCATTTTAATGTCCATTAATATTAAATCGAAATCCGGCCTTTTCCTGCAAATCGCAACAGCTTCAATACCGTTTTGTGCATGTAATATTTCCTCTCCAATGCTTTTCAGGACCAATGAAAGGTATATATCAACAGCTTTCTCATCTTCAACAATCAGTATTTTCAGATTGTTGGGCAGATCATTAATCGAATGTTCCAAAGGAATGATTTCCGGTTTTATCACGCGGGTAGGTTTATAGGGAATTGTGAAATAAAATTTAGATCCTTTTCCGATTTCTGATTCGACCCAAATACGGCCACCAAGTAATTCCACGTTCGATTTTGATATGGCCAGTCCCAGACCAGAACCACCAAACTTTCGGGTTGCAGTACTTTCAACCTGCTCAAAACGCTTAAATATTTTCTCATGCATTTCAGTAGCAATACCAATACCGGAATCTTCAACGAAAAATTTCAGGCTAGAACCAACAACCTGATAGCCAAAAGAAACAAAACCACATTTCGTAAATTTCAGCGCATTTCTGATAAGATTATTTAGCACCTGAGTTAATTTGAAGTCATCAGATATCGTAAAGGCTTCATCCTCATTTAGAGCTGTATTGTATGACAATGAGATATTTTGAATCTGCGCATTTGTGATAAACCGATCATACATCTGAGAGCAAAGTGCATTTACATTTAATTCTTTGTCTTGAATTTTTTCCTGACCTGATTCTATGGTGGCTATTTGAATGATATCGTCAATAATTGACATCAGATGAGTACTGCTATTTTCGATTATCGTTGCATAATTTTCAAAAGTTTCGGCTGACAATTCTGTATCGGCAATTATTCTGGAAAATCCAACGATTGAATTTAAAGGCGTCCTGATTTCATGCGAAATATTTTGCAGAAAAGCAGTTTTAAGCCGGTCGCTTTCCTCTGCATTCTCCTTTGCAACAATTAGTTCAGCTTCCATTTTTTTACGCTCGGTGATATCGGTGACAGTGCCAATATAACCAATGAGATTGCCATTTTTATCTTCCTGCTTGACTGCATTTCCAATCACCCAGGCCTCAGTTCCGTCAGGATGAACAAAACGGTACTCAGCTTTTGAGTCGCTATTATGGAGTGTAGATTGTTGCCAGTTAAAAGCCAGCTTCTTCCTGTCGTCAGGATGAACAGCTTTCAACCAGCCATCATTCAGAGCTTCCCCAAAACTCAATTTAGATATTTCGCTCCAACGTGGGTTCACGTAATCTGTTGAGCCACTTGCATCAGTTGTAAAAATGCCAACCGGAGCCGATTCAGTGAGCACCCTGAAACGAAGTTCACTTTCTTTGAGCGCAGCATCAGCCAATTTACTTTGAATACGAATTTTTGCGTCTTTTAACTCCCGGTCAATTGCCGGTATCAACCGTTTTAAGTTGCCCTTCATCAAATAATCACTGGCACCCTCTTTCATTGCTTTTACGGCCAGTTCTTCGCCAATTGTTCCTGAAACTAGTATAAATGGAATGTCTGAATTTCTGTCTTTAACAATTTTCAATGCTGCAAAACCACTGAATTTAGGCATGGAATAATCACTGATAATGAGTTCCCATTCGCGTTGATCAAGAGCGGCAATCATTTCTTTCTCAGTCTTAACGCATATATATTCAGGATCATAACCACCGCGCCTCAATTCGAGCAGCAATAATTCCTTGTCATTGTCAGAGTCTTCAATAATTAATACGCTTATGGGGCTTTTCATCGTTTTTTTGTCTTTGTAAATACAATATTAAAGGCCAAAAGTAAAATAAAATGTGGCACCTTGGTTTACTTCACTCCCAGCCCACACCCTTCCGTTGTGACGGTGAATGATGCGTTGCACAGTGGCAAGGCCAATTCCTGTTCCCGCAAATTCAGAGACATCGTGAAGGCGCTGAAACGGGGCAAATAATTTACCTGAATATTCCATATTGAAACCGACTCCGTTATCACGAATAAAATAAGCTTTTCCTTCCTGAATTACTTTTAAACCAAATTCGATTTTGGCAACTGGCTGATGTGATGTAAATTTCCAGGCATTTTCAAAATAATTTTGCAGTACAGCTTTTATAAGTGTTGCATCAGCTTCTTGAATTAAATTGGGTTCGATAATGATTTCAACGACCCGTTCAGGATCATTTCTACCGATTTCGTCCAGAATTGATTGGGCCATTGCCGAAAGGTTAACTTTCGAAATATTCATCGGAGCGCGGGTTACACGAGCCAGATTTAGCATCGCATCAATCAGTTGTGTCATTTTTTTTGAACTCGACCAAATCCTGTTCAGATAGTCTTTTCCCCGATCATCGAATAACGAAAAGTAATCTTCTGTCAATGCCTGGCTAAATCCGTCGATACTGCGAAGCGGCGCCCTTAAGTCGTGAGAAACAGAATAACTGAACGATTCAAGTTCATTATTGGTTGCCTCAAGTTGTGCTGTTCGTTGTAAAACTTTCAGCTCCAGCTCTTCATTCATTGTTTTAATTTTCTCTTCATTCTTTTTTCGATTGGTAATATCATGTACCGTCGAAACAAGAATAAATCCCTTGTCAGTTTTGATGGGAATAACACGTCCATTAAGGTAAACTTCAGTTCCATCAGGCTTTTCATATTGTCTTTCCATTAATTTGCCGGCAAAAGGTGAGTTTCCGGTAACAAGAAATTCAGAAGTGATTTTTCTGAAATTTTCCTTTAATTCATCTGTTCGTTGACTTTCCTGAACCATTATAAATTGCAGGTCCCATGCAAACTTTCCGATTATTTCATGGGCCGGAATTCCTGTAAGTCCTTCCATTGCATTGTTCCAGACGATTATCTTACCAGTTTCGTCGGTTATGGAAAAACCTTCTGCTGCATTTTCAACCACGCTCCTGAACAATATTTCACTTTCTTTCAGTGCTTGCGCTACCCTCTTTCTTTGTTCAATTTCAGTTTCAAGTTGTGCTGCATATATCCTTATTTTCTTTTCAGCATCCTCACTCTTTAGCATCCGTTCTTCCATTTTCCGGATCAAAGTCTCGTTGTATTCTTTCAGCATTGTTATTTCAGACGATTCAGAAGGCTCGCGTATCTGAATCTCATCGGTTCTGAATTCGGCCAAAACCTTCTCAATTACCGCAATAAAATCTTCGGGCTCCTGAGGCTTGATAATGAACTTCTCGGCTCCCAGGCTCAATGCAAATTCTTCGTCTTTTGGGTGAGTGTAGGTAGCAGTGTAAAAAACAAATGGTATATTTTTCAATATTTTCTCTTTTTTCCATTCGCGGCAAAGTGTATAGCCATCCATTACCGGCATTAGAATATCTGCTATAATAATGTCGGGCGGATCTTTTAAGGCAAGTCCGAGGGCTTCAGCACCATTGTTTGCAGCGACTGTTTTATAGCCATAAGCTTTTAGCAGCGTTCCCAGTAAATACAGATTTTCTTTTATGTCGTCAACAATCAGTGCCTTTTTCATAATTGAATCCTCCTTTGTAAAAGCTCTTCAGAAAAATAGGATTCCATCCTTTGAATAAAATTATCCGGGTCAACAGGTTTTTCAATATAACCTGTTGCTCCCGATTCCATTGCCTTTTCGCGATCACCAACCATGGCATGCGAGGTGACTGCTACAATCGGGATATGTTTAAGATCCTCGCTTTTTCTTAATTCCTTTGCTACATGATATCCATCCATCACGGGAAGTTGAATATCCAATAGTATAACATCAGGCGAATTTTCTTTTGCGATATTAATTCCATCTAACCCATTGAATGCCTGAAATACTTCGTAATTATTCTTTTCGAGCAGAAAACTGAGCATGTACATGTTTTGCTCGTTGTCTTCAATGATCAATGCCTTTAGCTTCATGTGTTTATTTGTATATTGTTTTCCAAGCTTGTGTTGTCCAAGCTTGTGTTGTCCTCGCTTAATGGTTTTAGTGGAAGTTCGATGATAAAAGTACTTCCTTTTTCCGGTTCCGATTCAACCGAAATGGTGCCACTCAACATTGTTATCAGTTTTTTACTGATCGACAGTCCCAAACCTGTTCCTTCATGTTTTCGTGCAACACCTGAATCAATTTGAATAAATGGTTTGAACAAGGTTTTTATCTGATCAGCTTCAATTCCTAACCCGGTATCAATCACTTTTACAACCAGATAATTATTCCTGCGAAATGCCTCAACCTTAACGGTTCCAACTTCTGTAAATTTCAAGGCATTGTTTACCAGGTTTATAATGATCTGTTGAACCCTAAACTGGTCGCTCATAATTTCAGGTAATTCAGGATCGACACTGGCTGTTAAAACCAAATTTTTGCTTTGGGCAAATGGCCGCGACAAATCCAGCACGTTTTGAATAACATCCGAAATTTTAAACTTGTCTTTACTCAAATTTAGCTGACCGGCTTCAATCTTCGATAAATCGAGGATGTCGTTGATCAGCGATAAAAGATGCCGTCCGCTTTTTTGGGTCATCCTTAGTTGTTTCTTTTGCTCCTCGTTCAGGGGCCCGGGCAATTCCTGAATTAACATTCCGGTAAAACCAATGATCGAATTTAAAGGGGTTCGAAGTTCGTGCGACATGGTAGCCAAGAATGCTGATTTTAATTGATCGGCCGACTCAGCTTTCAGCTTGGCTATTTCAAGCTCGGCAGTCCTTTCTCTTACCTTTTCCTCCAGTTGAAGGCGGTAATTTCCAAGTTCCTCTTCGTTGCGTTTACGCTCGGTAATGTCCCAAAAAATCCCCTGAACTCCAATAATCTTACCGGATTCATCTTTGACTGGTATTTTAACTATCTGTGTCCAAACAGTTTGTCCGTTTCGAATACTACGTTCTTCAGTTTCCATTGGTTTACCTGATTCCAGAAAATCAAAATCTTCTTTTCTGTACTTTTCTGCGAGTTCTTTCGGAAAAAAGTCAAAGTCTGTTTTCCCTTTAATTTCAGCAGCGGTAATATTTAATTCGCTTGCAAAATTTTCGTTGCCCGACACAAAAACCAATTCATTGTTTTTGAAGAAAATTTTCTGCGGTATATTTTCAAGCAGTGTACGGTATTTATTTTCACTTTCCACCAATTTAGTCTCTGCCAGTTTTCGTTCCGAAAGCTCAACCATAAGTTGTTCATTTGAGGTGTACAAATCGTAGGTGCGTTCGGCAACCCTCTTTTCCAAGTCTTTATTCAATTTTTGCTTGTTCTCATATCCTTTGTAAATTGAAAACGCAAGAACAAAGACAAGAAGAATAATAATAACAAGCATATAAACAAGGTTTCGCTGCTTGTGAAGTCTCAATCCTTGTTCTTCCAGAATTTGCGATTGTGACGATATTTCATCGTTTTGTTGGTTGATTTCCTTCTTTTGATCAAGCAATTCTTTGTTCCCTTTCTCAAGCTCCTTTTTTTGTGTCTCAATATTCCGGGTCTGAAGTGCGAATATCTTCTGTTGTTCCTGAATTTCCAAAATCTGATCAGCCAGTTCTTTCTTTCTTTGCGCGAGTTCGGACGACTGGCTGTTCAGTATTTTTTGTTGTTCCCTTATTTTAAGCGATTGCAGTTTCAAACTGTCTTTGCTGTCCTGTAATTCTTTGTTCCGGAATGATATGGTTTTTTCAAGCTGTTTGAGTTCGGTTTCCAACTCTCTCATTTTTTTTTCGAGATCGCCACTGTGTTTTTGAAGACTTCGCAAGCTTTGCTGTCCTTCGCGGTAAAGTGTTGCAACGTCAATCTCGGTGCCCCCAAGCAAAATCATGTCGTGCATGATGCGAAGCTGCTGGTTGAGGATATTGGCTTTATTTATTTCAAATTGAAGTGAGCCTTTTCCTGAATCAAAGAAGTTGATCATGATCAGTTTCTTGTCCCGATAACCGTCGGTAACGAGCAGGATATTTCTCCCTTCAATCTGGTCAAAAACCTTCACCAGACTTTCCTCTTTGCCCTTCAGTAAAAATATCAACTGCACATTTTCAATATTAGTCAGTGCCGCAGTATTTGATATTTTGATCGGCTTTTCGCGGATGGTTTTTGATTTGGCCATGTTCCGCATTTCCTTAATGATTTTTTCATCTTCGCCGATAATCAGAATGCTAAATTCCTTTAGCCCGGCTTCATTTTGCCATTCAACATTTTTGGCAAAGTTGTAAATATATGCGCTTATAGCAACCTGACGTTCTACTTGTTGTGCACTCACACTTCTTGATAGCGAGAAAAAACAAGTAATTGAGAGAAAGAAGAAAAAAATCAACTTGTTCATAATTTTACCTTTAATCATTTTAATGAATGGTTCAGGTTAAAAGGTCAAACTGGCCCCTAAAGTGTAATTAAATCCCGGGTCGCGAAATTGCCAAGGCATATCAAACTTATTATTGGTAATGTTATAAAATTTAGCAAAAACATTCATTTTAAGATTGTCATTCAGGCGGAGTGTTTTAGAGACAATAACATTGACCAGTTCTTTCGAGTCAAATGCAGTACGATCCGCTTTTGAGCTGCTGTCATAAATTCGTCCTCCAAAACGTACCATGGGGCTTATTTCCACCAAATGCGGCAGATAGGCTGTAAACCCCAAATTACCCATTACGTTTGGCACGAAGGGAATCTCAACGCCATCCTGATCGGGATTGTTTGGGTCAATAATTTCTGATTTCGACAAAGTAAGGTTGGCAAACCAATCTATTTTTCTCGCAACTGATTGTTTAACGCTGATTTCGAGTCCTTTTGCCTGGGTTTTACCGTCAGCATTCACCGACATGGTTTGCGAAGGGTTGTTACTGACCACATTGTCAATAATAGCATCAGTAATTTTGGTATTAAAAGCCCTGACCGAAAGATCTAATACTGAAAACAACCTTCCTTCGACTCCCAAATCGAATCCAATCCCACTTTCCGGTTTAAGGTCAGGATTGGGCAATTGTCCGTTTTTGCCGGATACAAATTTGTCGTTTATTGATAAGGTTCCACCAACCGATTTTAGTCCCGGTGGCATAAAACTACTCCCTGCATTGGCAAAAACCGACCAATCATCAGTTAGCCTGTATCTGGCACCGGTACTCCATAAAAATACTTTCCATGTTTGTGATTTTAGTCCTGGCAGAATACCGCTCAATTTTTCAATCTTGTAGCCGATCATGTTATAACGCGCTCCACCTCTAATAGTTAACTTGTTTATCTGCAATTCTTCCTGAAAATACAACCCTGTTTGTGACACAGCAGCGTCATTCCCTGTGAGCTTTGCCTGATTCACCAATTCGGAAGTAGTATTATAGGTGGAAGTCTGATGGTCGGCTCCAACGGTCAGGCTACTGTTCTGAAAATGTTTATATGTCAGCGATAAGTCAACAGGAACAATGGCTTGTTTTACTCCATCTGTCTCTCTTAGTGATTGGTCGTTATTTGTGCTGTAATTGTCTTCCTGCCAAGAACGGTCATAGGTACGCAATCCTGCCTTGAACGCGATTTTAAGAGAATCCGTTAATTGTCCGGAGTAACTCAGGTTTATTAATCCGTAACGATTGTCGTACCCACGATTAATTCTTCCCACATCGCCCCGATGGAGAGTAAAGTTTCCAAAAACAGAAATTTTGTGTTTCTCAGCTTTATCAATAAAGAGCGAGGCTCCAAGAATTGCTTTTGACTTATTATATTCAGGATTTTTCACCATGCTCAACCAGGAGCCAGGTAAACCGTAACTGGTGTAGTCCGA
Source organism: Prolixibacteraceae bacterium (assembly GCA_019459485.1). Lineage (GTDB taxonomy): Bacteria > Bacteroidota > Bacteroidia > Bacteroidales > Prolixibacteraceae > Aquipluma. The sequence continues at coordinate 21,715 of JAIBEZ010000008.1, read as the reverse complement.
TTTTTCGTGCGATCCGCCCACAAAAAACTGAACTTTCCCAATAACATTTTCGTGATACAATTTCCCGGTAAAGGTATTGTATGATCCAAAGCTAAACCAGGCTAGACTCTGGGGCTTGGTAATATTGTCCTTTAAAATAAGATTGACTGTACCAGCGAGTGGACTTTGGTTTCCGGCAAAATCCTGTGATAAATAATTCGGATAAAGTACAGATGCCGGCCCCCGCTGAATTTCAATGCGTTTAACTGCCATCATTTCCATACTCATCGGATCGACAAATCCATCGAATGGCAAACCTTGTAACATGTATGTATTGTACTTGGGGCCAATACCACCGTAAGCTCCCCAGTTAACATCATTTCGGGATAAAACTTTAACGGAAGCACCGGGAATATACTGTATCAATTCCGCAATATTTCTATTGGTCTGAATGATTTTCCGCATGTCTTTGTCGGTAACAACATCCACTTTTTGGGTCACTTTCGAAACCAATTGCGGTGTTTTTGAAGCGGTAATTACAATTTTACCCAATTGTTCGAGACTTAATTCATAAGGATCAATATCCTTTTTTACAGGCTTTTCCTGAGCATTCAATTTATTTTCTGAAACTGCGATTGTGGCAATAAACAGTATAAAGATGATCGATCTTCTTACAGCACAAAATACTTTGTATTTAGAAAAGTAGCGCGAGGTGATGCTATTGTCAGACAACTGGTTGTCTGCAATTACTGGAACATTACTGGAGATTAACATTTTTACTTTCATGGTTCCGTTCTGTTAAATTTATGTTTACGGATTATTCCATAAAACACACCCCTCTGAGCCTACACCATATCCACCACAAAAGGTAATTTGTGATTTTTTAAAAATATGTAAATACGGTGAAAGTTCCAAGTACTTTTTTAATATTACGGAACAATAATTATCGTACCCATTCAATTCCCTTTTTCAGTAGTTCCTGTGTTTGGGCTTCGTCGCTGCCATTTTCGGGCTGATATTGATAAACCCATTCCACTTCGGCAGGCAAACTTACCAGAATTGATTCGATGTTTCCTTCGGATTCCAGCCCGAATTTAGTGCCCCGGTCGTGTATCAGGTTGAATTCGACGTAACGGCCACGGCGTATTTTCTGCCACCTTTTTTGAGCTGCGGTAAAAGGTTTGTATCCGTTTTCTTTCATCAGCCGGCTGTATATCTGCGGATAAATATTTGCCAGATCGGAAGTCAGGTTCAACATTCTTTCAAATTCCAGATCGTTGGCAGGTTGAATCCGATCGAAGAAAATTCCTCCGATACCGCGGGTTTCCTGACGATGGGGCAGGTAAAAATATTCATCGGCCCAGTTTTTCCATTCAGGATAAAAGCTGAGGTCGTATTTGTCGCAAATTCCTTTAAGTGTTTGATGAAACCAATGTGCTTCTTCCGGATTGATATACGATGGAGTCAAATCAATTCCGCCGCCAAACCACGATGAACCATTGTCGAGATTGAAATAACGAACATTCATGTGAATGGTAGGTACAAAAGGATTTCCGGAGTGTATAATGGACGAGATGCCGGTGGCGGCAAAAGTGGTTGCATTTTCACCCAGCAATTTTGCCATGTTCCCGTTAAAATTTCCGCGAACATGCGAAAAGTTGACGCCAGCTTTTTCGATAATCGATCCGTTTTGCATTACACAGGTGAGGCCTGATCCAATCTCCTTTTCCCATGTATCTTCAGTAAACCGGCCACTTCCATCAGCTTGTTCAAGGGTTTGACAAATGGTTTGTTGTATGTTTTTGTAAATATTCGCAGTTCGGGTAACGTTCACAGTTTTCTATTTTGAAGTTGCTTTATTCTCTCCGGAATTTTGATTTCGTTTGCTCAATAAACCAATCGGAGGACTGAAAGTTCATATTTTTTTTCATATGAGTGTGACCTGACAGCGTTTGAAAACCTGTCAGCGTCAAAAAAAAGATAAACACACAAAATATCCAATACTCAATAACCAATTTTCAATATCCAAAACCTTCGCGACCGGAACTTGGAACTTGAAACCTGAAACTTGGAACTACACAATCTCCACCGCATCAACCGGGCAAACCAGCCGGCAGGCGTCGCATTTAATGCAGAGGTCGGTGATGACTTCGTGCTTTTCGTGTGGCTTGAACAGAATGGCGTCTGTCGGACATTTCTGTGCACATTTGGTACAGCCGATGCACAAATCGTTGATTTGATATTTAATCAGGCTTTGGCATTTACCCGATGGACATTTGCCATTGATGTGCGCAATGTATTCTTCCCTGAAATATTTCAAAGTGGATAAAATCGGGTTTGGCGCTGATTTCCCCAGTCCGCACAAACTTCCTTTTTTGGTCCAGCCCGCAAGATATTCCAGTTCATCCAAATCTTTCAAAGTACCTTTTCCTGAAGTAATTTTGGTGAGAATATCGAGCATTCGTTTGGTTCCGATACGACAAAAGGTACATTTTCCGCATGATTCGTTCTGGGTAAACGAAAGAAAATAACGGGCAATATCCACCATGCAATCGTCTTCATCCAAAACCACCAGGCCGCCGGAACCCATCATCGCACCCACTTGCAGCAATGACTCGTAATCAATTGGCGTGTCGTACAATTGCGCCGGAACACAACCTCCGGAGGGTCCTCCAATCTGAACAGCTTTGAATTTTTTACCATTCTGCACACCGCCACCAATGTCTTCCACAATCTGGCGAACAGTAATTCCCATCGGCACTTCAATCAGTCCGCCGCGATTAATTTTTCCGGTAAGGGCAAAAACCTTGGTGCCTTTGCTGGTTCCGAGACCGATAGACGAAAACTTGCCAGATCCTTCACGAATGATGTACGAAACCTGTGCAAAAGTTTCAGTGTTGTTGATCAGCGTTGGTTGTTTCCATAAACCGCTCACCGCCGGGAATGGCGGACGAATGCGCGGAAAACCCCGTTCTCCTTCGATGGAAGCCATCATGGCCGACTCTTCGCCGCACACAAAAGCACCAGCACCTTCGTAAATGGTCATGTCGAACGAAAATCCGCTTCCCAAAATATTTTCACCGAGATAATTATTTTCGCGGCAATAAATCAGCGCCTGGCGGATGCGTTTCACGGCCAGCGGATATTCGGCACGGATGTAGAAAAATCCTTGCGTAGCACCGACAGCTTTGGCAGCAATAACAGCGCCCTCAATCACACGATAAGGATACGATTCAAGCAACATGCGGTCCATAAAAGCACCCGGATCGCCTTCATCTCCATTGACAATTAAATATTTCACATCCGAATGATTGTGAGAAACCAGATCCCATTTCGTCCCTGTTGGAAAACCGGCCCCTCCCCGCCCCCGCAGTCCGCTATCTTTGATGGTTTGTATAATATCTTCCGGAGAAAGTTCAGTCAGACAGATTTTCATCGCTGCAAAACCCTCGTGTTTTTTGTATTCTTCAATATCCAGCGGATTGATGATGCCGCGGTATTGGGTGGCAATTGGAATCTGTCGATCCAGGAAATCGGACACCTGCTTTTCGCGGGCATCAATCGAATATTGTTTTACGCCGTCCCAGACGGTATCTGTCTGCACACTCTCAAAGAACTTGTAAACGCTGCTTTTTAGCATTCCGAAAGTGCTTTGAGGTTTAAAATGGTTGGCAATGATTCCCTGAATTTCTTCGGGTTTCACCTTTGCGTATAAAGTTGATTTTCCGTTGTGTGGAATTATTTCGACCAACGGAACCTGATGACACATACCCACACAACCCACATTTTTCAGGCTGATTTTGATGCCGGTGTCCGCAATCGTTTCTTCCACAGCCTTTTTAACATCTTCACTTCCGGAAGCCACACAGCACGAACCCAACCCAATGCGGATTTCGCCCTGAATTTCAGATCCATCCACATTACGGAACAGTCCTTTTTTAGCTCCTGAAATTCCTGCATGTTTTTCGAAATCAGCAACCACATTTTTGACCATATCTGAAGCAACATGACCGTAAGTAATTTCGTCGATCTGAACTACCGGCGCAAGTGTACAGCATCCCAAACAGGCTACTTTTTCGATGGTATATCTCCTTGAAGCATCGGTTTCCTCGTTGCCGGTGAGGTTAAAATGACGACGCAAGGCATCGTAAACCTGTCCGGCACCTTTCACATGACAGGCTGTTCCGACACACACTTTGATGATGTGCTCGCCAACGGGTTGCATCCTGAATTGCGAATAAAACGAGGCCACCCCGACAATCTGTTCGGGAGTAATATCGGTTTTTTCGCAAACGTATTTCAGCGCTTCCTCCGGAAGGTAATTGTATGTATTTTGAATCGACTGCAAAATCGGAATGACAGATTTGCCTTCCACACCTTTTTCAGCGATGATCTGATCAATAGTTTGTTGAATGTTCGTTTCGTTGTTCACAATATAATTTTTGCATTGAAGTATCGGATAGATCCGACACTTTTTTGTTTCTTATTTCTTATTCAATGTTTCTTATTTCTCTTCTTTTTTCATTTTACCCAATCCGTCCGAAAGAAGACTTTTACTTCAAAAATCACTTTCTCGCGGACGGGTTTCATCTTTTCTCTTGACCCGTCAGCTATAGCAGACGGCAAAGGATAACTTCGCTCCCATCAGCGTCATTATTCTATTTTCCAACACAATACAAATTATTCATTCCCCGCAAATACACCTTTCCATCTGCAAACACAGGTGAACAGACCGATTTTTCTCCCAACTCAGAAGTAGCTACTAACTGGTAATCTTTGGTGGCTTTTACAATGTATGTTTTTCCCGACATATCGGTGATGTAAACTTTTCCATCAGCATAAATTGGTGATGAATAAAAAGCATCGCCATATTCCTGTTCCCAGTGTTTTTCTCCTGTTTTGGCATCCAGACAGGTAAAAACGCCGTAAGTGGTAGCAATGTACAATAAGCCGTTAACAGCCAGCGGGCTTGAAACTTCAGGCAAATATTCATCGGCTTCCCAAACGATTTCAGGAGTTGCACCAATTTTTATCCCTACCAGTTTCGCATATTCGTTGGCGGCAAACACCATTCCGTCGGCATATCCGGCCGATGGTCCAACCTCTCCGGAAAGACAGGCAATGTTCCAAAGTTCTTTTCCGGTTTCAGGATTGTATGAATTTACATTTGGATTGGTCGTTAAAATCAATTCCATGCGACTTCCTGTATTAACCAACACTGGCGACGACCATGAGATTTTTGAGTTGCGCGCTGTTTCCCAAACGGTCGCGCCAGTTTGGGCGGCAAGCGCCAGTAATTTTCCTGAACGGTTGGTATCGTATTGAATCAGCAATTTGTCTTTGTAAATAATCAGCGATGAAGAGTGTCCGTAATGATTATCGGGAACGCCCAGATTGCGCGCCCACAAACGTTTTCCGCTCATATCGAGGCCAATCACATCGCCGGTTCCAAATATGGCAAACACTGCGCGACCGTCGGTTGCCATGGTTGGAGCAGCCAAACCGGTATCGGCAGTCACTTTTGGCATAGCCGAAGGAGAACCTTGTATGTTATCAGCAGCAGCTTCCCAAAGCAATTTTCCGGAGTTTTTATCGTAACAGTAAACCATCCTGGCCTGAGCATCCGCACCGGTAACAAACAACTGGTTTCCCCAAATAATCGGTGAACTGAACCCTGCTTTTGGAACCTTAACTTTCCAAACAACATTTTTACCTCCGGCGCCATTCCAGTCGGTCGGCGTATTTTTCTGTGCTGCCACCCCAATTCCCTCGGCACCACGAAAAAATGGGTAATTGCCTTTCAACTGCGCCAGTATGGGGATTGCGGCCGGTGCGGCAGCAGGTATTTCTGTTACATTTGTCGCAGAAGCTTCAGTAACGACCGGATTTTCTGCCACAGCAGTGTTTCCCGATGAATCGGCCGGAGCAGAAACCTGTTGAGTCTCGACAGGAGCTTCTATTTCAGCAGGCTGTTCTTCCTGAACAACCAGATTTTCGTTGACCATGTACTTTTTCAGCGAATTAGACGATAGTAATCCGGAGGCCAGCGCCAGAACAATTAAGCCTGAACCGGTGTAAATGACCCATTTCTGTGCTACCAGCTTATCAAGTTCATTGACTTTTTCAACACTGTCGATTTCGTTCAGTTTCGATTTGGCCGACAATACAAAGCGCACAGCCAGTATGGAAATGATGACACTCAGAAACATGAGGTAAGTACCGGTACGCAACTGCCACTGACTAGTAAAATAAGCTTTCCGCGCCATCAGGTCGAAGGCTCGGATTTCGGCTTTTAATTCTTCATCGCCGGGATTTTCGCTCAGCCGTTTGACCAACGCGGGAATGGTTTTATTTTCAATCGGATCGTTCAGACTCGTTTGCACATAATTTGCGATAAGCAGGATGGCCAAAACAAGGGCAAATCCTCCGGCAATCCACGCAATCCGCTGTGCCAGTTTAATTTTATCGGTTTTTGAGATGTTCATTATTATAGGTTATCGTTGTTGTATTTGTTATCAAGTTGTAAAAGTTGTTTTGCTGTCAGATCATTCAATCATTTTTCTGATCCAGTCTCCATGCCCCTTGCTCTTTGCCCCTGCCTATGCCTCTTTCTTCACCGGACAATAATCCATGCAGCGGGCACAGCTCAGGCAATTGGTTTTGTTGGGTTCCCAGTCGGTACGTTTCCTGAATTTCGATAAACCAATCAGGCTTGTGCCGATGACCAATCCCATAAAACCGCCCAACATCCAACCGCCCCAATAAAATTGGTTGCGAATTGCATCCGCTTCAACCACCAATTGTTCGGTCGATTTTCCGGAACCCATAAAGGTCCGGACATCAATATTTTTTGGATCATTCTTTACTTCAGGATGTTCTACAATTTGCTCGGCCAGATAAACAGTCTGATTAAATCTTGACAACGGCACATGCAACATGGAACCGGCAAACCCGCCAATTCCAATCCACAACGGCAGAAGCACAAAATAAGTCATCAGGCGATTCACATTGCTGCGGCGTTTTCCGGTTTCAACAACCGGCTCGTCAATAGCGCCAAACGGACACGAATTTGCACACAATTTACACTGAATACATGCTGAAGGTGTGATGGTCATGTGTTTGGACGAAAACTTCGACATCCAGCCCAGCAAAACTCCGTAGGGACAGAAGAACCGGCAATATGGACGGGCGACAAAAACTCCAACTGCCAGAAACAAAATCCCAAGAATCAACATATTGAAAGGCGCATCAAACCGGAATAACCCAACAAACGGATCGTAACGGCAGATGATAAATTCGGACTTGGTGGCCACATACAAAATGGCCAACCCAAGGTACAAATACGGAATTAAGCCCAGCACTTTCTGAATCCATTTGGGCAATTCGATGGGTCTTAAAACCACGATATCCTGAATGGCTCCCAACGGGCAGGCTCCTCCACAAAAAACACGTCCAAAGAAAAGTGCAAAAATCAATGGCAACAGGAAGAAAAGCAAAGCTGTTAGCGGTATTGCATAAGTGGGATCGACGATACCCAACACCACATTCTGAATAGCTCCAATGGAACAAATGCAACCTTCGCGGTAAAAACCAAAATACAGCAAAGTGAAAACCGAAGTCCAGAAAACACCTTTTCGGGAGCGCTTTTTCAGCAGAAACCAAGTGACCAGGGATAAAACGATGAACAATATCAATACATCGAAATATTCCAGAAAAATCATTCGGGCTGATGGCGCTTTGGTATCAGGCTGAACGTAGCCTGTATCAAATTCGGGCTTTGGGAACCGCTGTTGCGGATCGGCAGCAAAAGATTGAACTGCGGTAAAAAGCAGTATCGAAATCAGTAAAAAGTATCGTTTAATTAGTCTCATCGTTTTTATAACCTATTCGTTTGCGCTGTTTTTGCACGGTTTCCTGATCGTCTTTTTTCAACAGAAAATTTATTGCATCATATATGTCATTGAATTGCTTGTCGTATTTATTTTCAAGCTCCAGCAATTTTTCTGTCAAATCTTTATGAGTCAGGGCATATTGTCGCATAAATACAAAGGCTCTCATAATAGCTATGTTTGTTTCAATTGCTTTATCTGAATTAAGAACGCCACTTAACATCGCAACTCCTTGTTCTGTAAAAGCATAAGGTAAATACCTTGTTCCGCCCCTACCCTTTGAGGTTTCAATTTGCAACCTCAAAATATCCCATTCTGATTTAGTAAGTTGAAACATAAAATCAGGGGGAAAGCGCTTTAAATTACGCTTAACTGCAAGATTCAAATTTTTAGTTTCAACTTCGTACAATTCAGCAAGCTCAGAATCCAACATGACCTTTTGTCCCCGGATTTCGTATATCTTGGTTTGAATTTTTTCCAGTTGCATGGTTTACATCACTTAGCTATTCTATTTCAACATTTTGCATCTTCTCGTAACCTTCAAAGCTTATCACAAATTGTGATAACCTATCTATTTTATTCGATTTTCTCACTCCGTCCGCAATCAGAATATTTCTCAGTTGATCATTTCAGCGCGGACGATAATGTTTTCTTCATCTTATCCACGGGTTCCGCTTCGCTTTACCGTTCGATTGATCTCACGTCGAAGCCCGCGGTTATTCAAATTTGACACTTTCAGAGTCCCAAAAATGTTTGTTCTTTCAATGTCTGTTTAAGGTGCTAAAATTGCACCTCAAAGTTTTTCTACTCCTTCCTCTAAGGTCACAATTTGTGATCTTAGAAATTCCTGAAAATTGTGACTGCGACTGCCTGCTTTCCTATGCTTTCTTATGTCCGCTTCCTTTGGTAAAATCACCCTTAATTAAGTACGGAGTATCGGCCGGAACACGCACAAAAGCTTCAGCCGGACAAACACGTGCGATAGCGCAGTCGTTACAATTTTTGCACAAGTTGTGTCGAATCTGCAAATGGAACGATCCGTTTCCGAAAGCAGTACAACCGGCAACACACTTAGCACAACCGATGCACAGATCTTCAATGATTTCGTATTCGTAATAAGGCTCTTCAATAAATTTACGTTTAATGGCGGCAGTCGGGCAAAGCTGATTTTCGGCAGCGGTGCTCCGGGTATTCGCATCGGGTTTCAGGTATCCGCCGCACAAATCACAATAACCACATAAAGCGTAGGCATGCACGCATTTTACTGCCGAAGGCGTCATCACACATTCGGTGGCACAGCGCCCGCATTGCACACATTTGAAAGGATCGATTTGCCAAACAAGATCTTTGGGAGTTGCTTTCAGGAACGAAATACCAGCCACCCCGCCCAGCGAAACAGCCAGTGCCATTTGCATCCCGCTGCGGATAAACCGACGGCGCTCAATGCTTTTGGGTTCATTTTTATCGCTCATCTTTCTTGTATTTTTTAGCCTGATCCAACGAACAAGTCGTTATTTTCTGACAGTTTTTGCAAAACTGATTATCGCCGCAACCTTCCAACTGAACCCGGTTTTCGACCAGCAAATATGCAGTTCCGCCAATCATGGCCGACAGAAAGGTGAGCTGCGCTGCCTTTCTGAAAAAGTCACGTCTATTGGTTGTATTATCTTTCATTTTCATCTTTCTTTTCAAAAATTCGTACTTGCTGGCGTTCAAAGTCGAGGGCAATTACACGATGCTGTTTGTCCACCGCAATATCGGGTGCCAATGAACCTTCGAATGCCGCCGGTGGTGCCACCACACCAATGAATTGTCCATGCTGATCGTACAACTTAATGCGAGGCATTCCTTTTTCGCTGGTGATGAATGAATTGTCATCCAGAATCGAGATATGAGCAGGGTTGCAGCAACCGCTGAAACCTTCAATTTTGAAACTCGTTACACCCCAGGATGTGCGCAGTGAACCATCCGGATTGTAATTTTCGAAAGTGTGCTTCCCTGTATTTGCCGCCCACAAAAAACCGCCATCGTCAATGGCCACATCGAAATACGGGCTTGGAATTGCAAATCCGGAAATCCCCTTTTGCTCATTCTTCTCCCCAATTTTTTGCAGAATTTGTCCGTTTGTATTGCACTGATGAACAATCCGGTTTCCGGCATCGGCCACGTACACATTTTCTCCGGAAACGGCCAGTGAAGTAATTACAGACCGGTCGCCAAACGAATTCCAGCGTTTCACCAGCGTTCCGTTCAGGTCGTACATCACCACATAATGGCGCATCCCGATCCAAATCTGACGGTTATCGTCAATGGTTACGCAGGTAGCGGTGTCGATCAACTGCTTGCGTAAAATCTCCTTTCCGGAATAATTAAACTTGATTAACTCGTTGGCAGTTGCCACAATGATCATGGAATCGGACACGGTTATTCCGCCCCAATCGTGAACTTTGACCGGAAAATTCAGGGTTTCAGTATATAAAATCTGGGTCGAGTCCACCTGCCGAAATTCATCGATGTTGTATTCGTAGGGATTCTCAATGTTTTTTCCGGCTTTCTTCCCGATAAAATCCTTTCCAATAACAACCACAATTGCCACTGCCAGAACGATCAATACGATATTTACCAGTTTCCGATTCATAGTTTTATTGGCTAATGTTTACACAATACATTGTTTTCGCATCACGCAACAGCAAGCGCCCGTCGGCAATGGCCATCGGTCCCCAGGCATCATGCCCGTCGAACAGCTTTTTTTGCGCCATTTGAACGTACTTTTTACTGTCAGGTTTAATCATCGTCAGCGTTCCATCATCGCTTAGCACAAACATTTTATTATCAGCAATCAGGTAAGGGCCCAGGCCAAAACGTCCATCTTTTCCTGAAGTCCAGATCACTTTTGTAACGTCGTCTGGAGAAACACAAACCAGTTGGTTGCGCAACGGTCCGGCATCTTTGGGCTGAATTCCAAACATCATTCCATCCCAAATTACGGGCGTCTGCTGTTCGCATGCCATTCCATCCTTCGGGCTGAATTCCTTTAAAACGTCCACTTTATATTCTGCTCCTGAAGGAGTTACTTTTATCATCATACTTCCGGCGCCATAACCCGCAGTTAAAAATATCTTTCCATCGGGGAAACAAACCGGAGCCGGAGCCACCACCGCGTGATTCCAGGCTGTTGACTGCCAGAGAATTTTGCCTTCATCGTCGCCTTCTGCTGACACGGCAATTACTGCCCCAACAGCGCTATAGACATACATTTTCTTGCCGTTAAAAGTCCAGAGAACAATTGAAGAGTGCGACATTTGTATCCCGCCCGGATTTGGAGTTTCCCATAAAACTTCGCCCGTGGCCAAATCAACTGCAATCATTACAGAAGTTCCGCCAGGAGCAAGAATCGCTTTGTTGCCGTCGATCATCGGACATTGTCCGGTAAACCACAGCGGTACTTCGGTCTGGTATTTCTGAACCATGTCGAGCCCCCAAACGAGATCACCGGTTTCGCGTTTGACGCACATCACGTGGCAACGTGGTCCAATCGTCAGCACGTATTCCGGAGTTACAGCGGGCACTGTGCGCGACATTCCATGATTTCGTTTGACGCTCAATTTATAGGAACGCCTCCAAAGCTCCTTGCCATCTTCGAGTGAAAAACACCGCAGTGCATCTTCGCGTTTGACCTCATCGTAATCCATCAGGTAAACTTTTCCCTCGTAAATGGCTGGTCCGGCATGGCCTTCGCCGAGTTCAACCGACCAGAGAATTTCAGGCTGATCACCCGACCAGGAGTTTTTAAGCGGTTGTGGGTTCTTTACAATGTTATCGAAATCGGCGCCACGAAAACGGGTCCAAGTTCCTTTTAAAGTGGAAGTTGAAGTTCCGAATGATTCGAAGTTCTCGCCGATATTCACCACATCCACAACCGTCGAATCGGCGCCTTTGTTATCTTCCCCGGGAATGCTTTCAACAAACTGGTTGGTTGGGTCTTTCAGGAGCCACCAGAAAAAAAGGATCAGCATTACACCAATAACCGACCACAGGATGTATTTGATATTCTTTTCCAAAATTTATTTGTTTTATTTTACATCCTGTCCGTTCACTGAAGTGAACGGCAAAGGATATCGCTTCGATCAATTTTATTTGCTATTTTTTCAGTTCATAGACCGCCAAATATTCGCCGTGCCGAACAAATAATTTTCCATCAAAGATAGCAGGATGTGCCCAGTGCGGGCCTGTTCCCTTTTCGATTTTGAATGAACTGATGATTTCGAATTTCTCCGGATTGGGCTTAACAAGCGCCAAATGTCCTGATTTTTCTTCGTAGCAATAAAGCATTCCGTCAGCCGAAATAATTGGCCCTTTGTTGTGCCAATGGGTTTCGTACATGGTTTTTCCGGTATTCCAGTCAACACAGACCCAATTGCCATTGCTGTTGTTTTTCCAGTTTGACCCAAATATATGATTGCCAATTTTAACCGCGCCACCCATGTGGCTATCAAAATCGGGATTGGCCCATTTTAACGAAACCGAGCGTCCGTCATCAGCCAGACTTAACAAAACTGCCGCATGATCGTATCCGCTTGTTACGAAAATTTCATTGTTATAAAATAGTGGAGTATTGGTATTTCCCCCTTTTCCCTGCTGATTAATGTGATACTGAATGAGGTTGTAAGTCCAAAGAATTTCACCGTTTTCGATGTTTATTCCAATCAAATCGTTGGCCGTCTGTGCAAGCAATAGTTGCATGCCTGCTTTTTCAATAATTAACGAAGAAGCGTAAGCTCGGGATCCGCCAAGGCTTTTCGATTTCCAAAGCAGTTTGCCATTGGTTTTATCGAAGGCAACCACGGAAGTTTCGTCACCACCGGTTACATAAAATACAGCGTCATCTGAAACTGCGGGTGACTCGGCAACTCCCCATCGGTGAGGTTCACCACTGTAGATTTTGTCGGCATCAACATTCCACAGTATTTTTCCTGAAACAGTTTCGACACAAACCACTTCGCCCATGCCACTGATCAGATAGATCCTGTCATTTTCGATGGTTGGAGTACATCGGGTTTCTGGGTATGTACGCGCCCACGCACGTCCGTAGGGTGTTTCCCACTTTTTCGCTCCGTCTGTAGTGTAAGCCGAAATTACATCGAGCGTATCTTTTAGTCCGGTTACGTATATCGTATTTTTATAAACCACAGGTGACGAATAGCCATTCCCAATATCATTCAATTCCAATAAAAGCGAAGGACCATTTTCAGGCCAGCTTTTCAGTAGATTCTGCTCAGGGTAGATTCCGGAACGGTTCGGGCCACGCCATTCGACGATGTCTTGGGCAAACAAGTTTCCGGAAAGAATAGAAATCAATAAGAATATCTGTAATTTCATCGTTGATCATTTAGCCATTTACAATTTTTCTATTTACTATTGACCATTAAAATCGTAAATGGAATCCACTACGCTTTGATATTGTACACAAACAAAACATCGCCGTGGCGCAAATACAATTTGCCGTTGGCAATAAACGGATGTGACCAATATGGACCGCTTCCTCCCTGCAATTTGAAAGAACTAATTACTTCGAAACTGTTTTGATCGGGTTTTACCAATGCAACCGTTCCAGCTTTTTCCTCCAGTATATAAAACATGCCATCGGCATAAACCAGTGCGCCTTTGTTGGCCCATTCTGTTTCGTATTTCACATCGCCGGTTTCCCAGTTCATGCACACCCATTTGCCTTTGCTGTTGCTTTGCCAGTTCGAACCATAAATAAAACCGTCTAATTCAATCAATCCGTGGTGATGGTTATCCAAAGTCATGTTGCTCCATTTTTCGGTAACCGACATTCCGTCTTCGCTCATTTTGACCATCGCATTACGGTAATCGTATCCCATCGAAAGGAAAATGTCTCGCCCTTTAACAACCGGTGTATTCGCCCAAATTAAACCGGGTTGATCCCATTTGGCGCCATCCCAATATTTAAACGACCATACCACTCTTCCTGAAGCAGGTTCCAAAGCAACCAAATGAGTTCCGGTTACTGCCAGAACGTATCTGAATTGTTTGTATTCATAAATTATTGGAGAAACATAAGAACGGGGACCGCCCACGCTTTCGCTTTGCCAAACGGGTTTTCCGGTCATTTTATCGAAGGCGACGACCGAATTCTTGGCTCCGCCGGGAGTACAAATCACTTTATCATCCACAATCAGCGGCGATTCTGATACGCCCCAAATGTGCCATTCGGCCTCAAAATCCTTGTCAACATTTACTTTCCAGCGAATTGCACCATCCGAAACATTCAGACAAACCAGTTCACCGGTTCCACTGATAATGTAAACCCGATCATCTTCAATGGTTGGAGTGCTGCGGGTATCCGGAAACGATTTTGTCCATGAACGACCATAAGCCACTTTCCATTTGGTCTGACCATCAGGAGTAATACACGAGAGATAATCGAGGGTATCGATCATTCCGGTAGCAAAAATGTATTTGTCGGTGGCTACCACCGACGAATAACCTTTACCGATCCCTTCCACTTTCAGTAACAATTCTGGTCCGGCATCGGGCCATTTTTTCAATAACCCGGTATCCGTAAATTTTCCGTCGCGGTTAAGTCCACGCCATTGAATGGGTTGAGCAAAAGCAATTACAACAAACAAAAAGAAAGCAATCGAAAGGTTTATTCGTTTCATATATTTTAATTGGGTTATTTAAAATTCTTTTTAATTCAAATCCAGAATATTTAATGCTTCTAAAAGAGTCTCAGTTTTAATAACAGTCGCAAATTCATCATTTAAGCTTGCCAAGGCAGTTTCATGAATAATCTCGGCTGAAAAGAGTTGACCATTTGTACCTTTTTTACAAAAAGTGGCAGTAGCGTCTTCAAGCACATAAGTATCGTAGCCAAAGTTACCAGCCATCCGGACTGATGTGGAAACGCATTGATCGGTTGTTAAACCGGCGATTACCAGTTTAGTAATGTGAGCTGTATCAAGTTGTTGTTTCAGATCGGTTCCAATAAAAGCACTGTTTACATTTTTTTTGATGATGATTTCGCCATCAATTGGCGCCACAACATCCTGAAATTCATTCCCCGGCTGACCTTCGGCAAGTCGCGAATTTGGATTTGAAGAGCAATGTTTCGCATGAAAAACCGGCAATCCCATTTTTCTCCAAAATGCCAGCAACTTACCGGCATTCTTTTCTGCATCGGGATTATTTCGATCGCCACCCCAATAGTTTACGTCATCAAAACCCTTTTGGATATCGATGAGAATCAGCGCAGGATTATCTTTTACAGAAATTGTCATATTGTTTCTATTCCGATATTTTATAGGCAATCAACGCATTACCGTGACGAACGTACAAAATACCTTTAGTTATGACAGGATGAGCCCAATGCTGTTCGGAACCCAGCGCAACTTTTGTTTTACTGATCACTTTTAATCCTGAAGGATTGGCATCGGCCATAAATAATTCGCCTCTTTCGGAATAACCTATCAACTTTTTGTTGGCTGCGATGGTCACACCTTTGCCCACTTCGGTAGAAGAGTATTTTTGTTCGCCGGTTTTCCAGTCGATACACTGCCAACTGCGGTCTTTGTCGCCCGATCCGTATAGGTAGCCATCTATTAAAACTGCTCCCCCCATGCGGCTGTCGAAACTCGTGATTTCCCATTCTTTTGTTACTGAACTTCCGTCGGCGCTCAGTTTAAGTTTTTCACCACCCTGACCGTATCCGCTGAAAACGAACAATCCACCATCATGATAAATCGGTGTATTGGGATGAACCGCCCACTGATTGGGATGTCCGAAATTCCAAAGCATTTTTCCGGTCGCGGCATCAATGCCCAAAACATGACTATGTGTATGTGTAACAAATAATTCACGACCTGGTAATTTAATTAAAAGTGGAGTAGAATAAGCTGACAATTCGCCCAGTCCGGGACAACTCCAAATAGTTTCACCGTTCATGCGGTTCAAGGCCATCACGTTGTTGGTCTTTCCTCCGGGAGTAACAAAAACTTTGTCGCCATCAACAAGTAAAGCTTCGGTGTAGCCCCAGGTAATATTTGTCGCATCATAATTTGCCAAACAATCTTTTTCCCAAACAGCTTTGCCCGAAGTCAAATTCAGGCAAGTGATTATACCGTGTCCGGTAAACAAATAGGCAAGGTCGCCCACAATTGTTGGTGTTGAACGGGTTCCCGGATAACTGGCATCAAATTCCTTTCCGTATTTAAATTGCTGAAGTTCTTTCCCATTTTGGTCGAGCACGAAAAGGATCGCTTGTCCTTCGACCATCCCGTTGATGTAAATTTTGTCGTTGGCAAATGCGGGAGAAGAAAAGCCTTGTCCCAGTTTATCAAACGACCAAATAATTTGCGGCCCATCAGCCGGCCATTGTGGCAAAAGTTTGTCAACACTATATATTCCTGAAGAATTTACGCCACGCCATTTGGTGGCTTCCTGAGCATTTGACACTACCGACAGGCAGACAAATAAAATTACAATTACAGATGATAGTCTCATAGGTACAGCTTAAAAAATGATTTGGGTAAAAGTATTAAGGATCGGTCAGTAAAACAAGAAGATACAGAATTTAACAAGGTTCTAAATAGTAAGATTCATTAACAAATCAGAACTGCTCATAAACACCGTATGAATATAGTTTTCAATCTATTAGAAACAGAAGCTCTTATTATGGAACTTAAACCACATTCAAACAACATGGTTGATCGTAATGTGATTATTGATAGTTTCAGTTTGTTGAAAATAAAAAACACAGGGAAAGCGGGCAAATCATAAACCCGGATGGAAACAGCTTAGCTGAATATTCCTTTTAATTGAAGAATTTGGCAATCAAACCACGCAGCAGTTTTTCCTGAATAGGTTTTTCCATGTAATCGTTCATTCCGGCCTCAAGGCAAACATCTCTTTTTTCTGTGGGTTCGCTTCCGGTTAGAGCAACAATAACTGCCCGGTGTGACATTTTTGATTGCTGTTCAAATGAGCGGATTTCCGAAGTAGCCTCCAAGCCATCCATTTCGGGCATCTGCATGTCCATTAAAATAAGATCGTATTGTTTTTTGCGATACATTTCCAATGCCTCCATACCGTTTGAGGCAATATCAATAGAAACTCCCAACTGTTTAAAAGTCAGAATTGCAATTCGTTGATTAATCCGATTGTCTTCGGCTACAAGTATTTTCAATTCTTTAAGTTCACGCATTATCGCATTTTTAATTCAGTAACAATCAATTTTAATTTATGCCGGATAAAATTTACCAACGACAAACATAAGCATAAAGTAAATTGGTTTTAGACTTTAGCATTAAAAAATGAGGAATAAAAAATCGGGTAACACTTACTCCACTTTATTTATGGAGGGAATGGTAATCTGAGGCACATTAAGGTTTTCAAGATCTTTGATGAACAACATTAAAAACGAAGTATAGATCTTCAAGTTTTCAGTTGTAATTCTTTGGTAATGAATAAAAAACTGTCTCAACTGATCTTCAGAATAAATATTTTGAATTTCATCAAGAAATTCCCATCGTTTTTTTTCGAACCAATGTTCGTTGCGCAAAAACCTTCTATCGCCATATTTACTGAAGTAATATGCATATAAGTTTTTTGAGCCTTTTACTGAAAGGTCATTTTTCAATTTAGATAGGGCACCCGAGTATGCTCGCAAAAGATGCCAATACCTGTTCAAATCATCCGAAAATTCAATGAGATATTTCAAATCTGGCAACAACATGTAAAATTGATCTATCTGGCCTCCGGAAAGATAAGTTTCAAGCAATTCCAACTTCAGCGGAGTATTTTGAACAAAGTCAGCAAAGAAATCTTCTGAAAGTTTTTTTGCCTGCTTTGGATTTTCTCCCTTTAAAAAAGAGGATTCGTAAAATTCTTTAAATGAGCTTGCTGAATTCATGATTAAATTTTATATACAATCAAAATTAAGCGAAAGGCTGAAAAATTCCTATCCTGAAACCCAACCACTTTCTAAATCATGGGTTTCAACTACCAATCAGTGCATCTGAATGAGCGAAATGAAAAAAATAAAAAAATCCACAGCAAAATGAACTGTGGATTTTTGGATAAAAGCGATCCCGAAACAAAACTACAAACCCGCATAAATTAGCATTCCGATACCTACAAAAAACAAAATAAACATGGTTGCCAGTAATCCGGTTGTTCCTTTTGATCCTTTAAATTCTTTCCAGATAAATACTCCCCATAAAGCAGCGACCAAAGTTGCACCCTGTCCCAAACCATAAGAAATTGCAAACCCTGCTTTTCCTGCAGCAATTATACTGAAAGTCATTCCTACACACCAGATCATTCCACCAAGAATGCCGGTAAAATGTTCCTTCAGGCTACCTGCAAAATATTGAGAATAGGTTACCGGTGTACCTTCGAAAGGCTTTTTCATCAGAATGGTATTGAAAACGAAGTTACTGATCAAAATTCCGACTGAAAAGATAAATACTGCTGTGTAAGGAGTCAGTAAGCCAGCTTCGGGAGTTTCGAAATTGGTAACCATAGAACTGGCCACAAAACGATAGAACAGGGCCATCATAACACCACCAACTACCGACAATACAATTCCTTTAGTCGGAACTTTCTGCGATTGTGCCGATTTCTTTTTATAAGCTACGGCATCGAGCACAATTGCCAATGTAATCACAATTACTCCGGCAAATAGCCACATTGCATTTCCCTGCGGATTAGCCATATAATTAACCAAAACTCCCAACACCAGCGCGATGCCAATTCCAACCGGAAAAGCTACCGACATGCCTGCAATAGCAATGGCAGCCGCGATCAGAATATTGGCTGCATTGAAAATGATTCCGCCAAGTAACGCACTACCAATGTTGCTCATTTCAGCCTGACTAATATCTTCAAGGAAACCACGGCCAAGTTCTCCTGTGCTTCCCAAGGTAAACGAGAAAAGCACCGACATGAGCAGGATCCCGATCACATAATCCCAGTAAAACAGTTCGAAACGCCATGATTTTTGTGCCAATTTCTGGGTATTGGCCCACGAACCCCAGCACAACATGGTAACAAAACAAAGAACAACTGCGAGGAAATAGGAATTGACGATGTACATGGTATTAAATTTTTGGTTGATAATTGATTAGTCTAATATCGAATAAGAAACAAGAAATAAGAATGTAGAACGACCACTTCGATGTTTCTTATTTCTTATTCGATGTTCCTTATTTCTTTTTTGGTTCATACATCATCAAATCGTCCAGAATATCGGCGATTTTCTGATACGGATATTTGTGAACCAGGAAGGAATGATTCGAGTTTTTATCGGCATTCCACGAGTTTGAGCCATTTTCGTTGCAAACAAAAGTTCCGTTGCCAATTACATAAAAATAGTTTTCAGGATTTCGGACAGCACACAGAACAGCGGTATGATCCCACGAATTTCGGTTCACCGATTTTTTGTTTTCGTAGTTCGACAAACAATATTCGTAAGCCCATTGAACCGGACTGCCTTTCGTGCCTTGAGTCGCTACTTTGTTTCCGGTCATGATTTTTGCCCCTATTTCGAAGCCGCTGAAAAGGATTGGAGTAGGCCAGTTTTGAAACACATAATAAGAAGCTGCGGCATGTTTATTCACATTAAACTCACTTCCCTCTGGAAATCCACCAGCCATCGCCACCCAGTTCTTTACTTTTTTGGCCACCAGTTCTTTGCCTGAAAGTTTGCTGTATTGATCAGGCTCTGATTTCAACAGTGTTTCAAGATTGGAAATAAACCCGACAGTCACAATGACCACACTTCCATCAGGCTGCGAAGCCAGTACCTTTCGGTAAACTTCGGTTGCTGAAGGATAGTCGGCATTCGTTTTCAATTTCGGCAAGTATTTTACTACCAGCGAATCGTTCCAATGGTTCGGGCATGAGAATTTCGGCGCGTCTGGTCCGGGAACACCAATCGGAATAGTTGGTTTCTGAAAATAGCGGTTAAAAACTTCGATGGTCGGGGCAATATATGGATACCCGTCGCTGGCCATGGTTGCCAGAATTTCGCATTCGCCTTTGGCTGCCAGTGCATGTAGAATAGTAATCGCTCCCACATCGTCATAATCGGGTCCCATGTCGGTATCGAAAATAATTTTAACTGGCTGGGCTGACCATGCGAAGCTTGAAATCAGCAACAGAAACAGGAAAATAAAAAATGATCGTTTCATTGGATAAATTGGTTTAGGTTAGTTTGTTTTCCAGGCATTTACAGGTTTTATAGAACTATAAACCAGCAAATTATCGGCATTTACCTGATAGCCTTCCTGTGGGTTTAATAACTTCAGTTTCACCTGATGTTTTCCTTCTGACAATTGGTATTTCCAGGCGACTTCATGCCGACGGGTTGTAAAAGAGGTCTGCATTTTTACCTGTTCTACTTTTTGCCCGTCAACGTACACTTCAAATTCGAGCACGCCTTCATGCAAATCCCTGTTTAACTTCTGTGCATGTCCAGTCACTACAAATCCATTCCCCTCAAACTCAAGCTCAAATTCCTGATTGGCAACATTCAACTGTTTGCCTACATGATTTCGCGCAATCGGAAAATGACCTTCAAAACAAACTTCCAGTTTTGCAGGTACAATTTCCTGAAATGGAATTTCAATAGCATCGCCATTTATTACTGCCCCGTTCTTTTTCAACACCGCAATTGCATGTTTATAACCCAATTCATAAACATCATTCAGCGACATGGTTGTATATTTAAAATCCATTTCTTCAACCGGATAAACAGGCGCTCTCCAATATTCAGGAATGGCGCTGTAACCTAACATTGTTCCTAAAATACCACCAGCGCTTGCCGGGTTGCAATCCGAATCTTGTCCACACCGCGTGCTGATTTCCATCGTTTTGCCAAAATCGCCTTCGCCATACAATAAGCCAATAACAATGTAGGCAGCATTGATTTTCGCATCAATATTAAAGCTGTTAAAAACGCCATCCGGGCAACCAATATCCGACGACCATTTCCTTTCACACTCGAACCAGTTTCTTTTCCAGTCGTTTGGAAACTCTTTCTTCCAGCCTATTACATCACTCATACATTTATAAAACTCTGATTCCTGCGGAATCGATTTTAATGCTTCGGTTACAATGTAATTTACATCGTTGGAAACGAATGCCAGCGAGTACATGGCGGCTACATAAACGCCACCATACCAGCCATCGCCGTAATTCATAATGTGACCAACTTTATCGCAAATATCGGTTGAAGTGTTGACCATTCCAGGCGACATTTATCCGGCAAAATCGGCTTCAATCTGGAAATCAATATCATCGGCGTGTGGATTATTCAACCAGTGACCTGATTCTGGGGGTGTTATTCCATTCAGAATATTGTATCTGGCTGCCTGATTTGCGTGCCAAAGCATGTATTCGGCATTGGCAAAGGCATTGGCATGTGAGCTTGCCGGAGCATCAAGTCCCTCTTTTTCGAAAACATCTACAAAAGTCAGGTCCATATAAACATCATCATACAAACCAGGAGAATTCTCATAATACCATTTGCAACGATCATTGTCCCACGGAATCGGCTGATAATCCTGAATCATGGTTCCTTTGTACTGAAATTCGGTTGGACCACCAAACGTGCATCCAATCACCTGACCTGCCCAGCCACCTTTGATTTTATCCTTCAGGATTTCAGTGGTGAGCTTAGTTTTGACAGGCGTTGAGGATTGTTTTTTGTTGCACGAAGTAGTTGCCACAAAAACGGCAAGCATCAGAAACAGAAATAAGTTAGTTTTCATTGGTTTAGTATTTATTGGTTTAGTTTGATATTTCTTTCCGGTAAGGCACCG
>JAIBEZ010000101.1 GCA_019459485.1 Prolixibacteraceae bacterium | reverse complement strand
TGCCATATTTTTGCATGGTGGCGCCTTCAAATGGTATTTTCCGGAAATTATTTTACTAAATCAGTTAGATCCCAATTTCAGCAAACGTTTTTTCTATGATTCCGATTGCTTCCATCAATTGTTCTTCGGTAATCACAAGCGGCGGAGTAAACCGGATGATGTGTTCGTGGGTTGGTTTTGCCAGTAATCCATTGTTTTTCAGTGCGACACAAACATCCCATGCACTTTTCCCGTTTACAGGTTTAATAACAACGGCATTCAATAAACCTTTTCCCCGAACAATTTCAATGAGTTCTGAATCAATTGATTTCAGTTTCTTCCTGAATATTTTTCCAAGTCGTTCAGCATTTTCCGCCAGGTTTTCTTCCCTGATCACTTCCATCGCCGCAATGGCAACTTTGGCCGCAATCGGATTTCCACCATAAGTTGATCCATGCTCACCCGGTTTAATTGTCAGCATTATTTCATCGTCGGCTAAAACGCACGAAACAGGAAACATTCCTCCTGATATGGCCTTTCCAAGAATCAAAATATCTGGTCTGACATCTTCATGATCGCAGGCCAGCATTTTTCCGGTCCGTGCAAGTCCGGTCTGAACTTCATCGGCCACGAAAAGCACATTGTTCTCTTTGCATAAATCGAATGCTTTACGCAGAAAACCATCTTCAGGAACGTACACTCCGGCTTCTGCCTGAATTGGTTCAACAAGGAATCCGGCCACATTTGGATCTTCAAGAGCTTTTTTCAAAGCTTTTACATCGTTGTATGGAATATTGATAAAGCCGGGAGTATATGGACCGTAATCGTTGTAGGCATCGGGATCAGACGACATTGAAATAATTGTAATGGTGCGGCCATGGAAATTGCCGTTACAAACGATGATTTTGGCTTCGCCTTTTGGCACTCCTTTTACTTTGTAAGCCCATTTACGTATCAGTTTTAAGGCTGTTTCGTCGGCTTCGGCGCCCGAATTCATCGGCAGCATTTTGTCGTATCCAAACAAGCTGGTCATGTATTGTTCCCATTCGCCCAGTACATTGTTATAAAATGCCCTGGAAGTAAGCGCCAGTTTTTGAGCCTGATCAGTCAGGGCTTTTACTATTTTTGGATGACAATGACCCTGATTTACAGCTGAATAGGCAGCCAGAAAATCGTAGTATCTGCGACCTTCAACATCCCATACAAAAACACCTTCTCCACGTTCGAGAACTACCGGTAGCGGGTGATAATTGTGAGCACCGTAACGGGCTTCACGATCCATGTATTCCTGTGCATTTAATTCATTCATGTGTTTAATTTTTTTTAGTTTACAGAAGTACAGAATTACGCATATTTTAGTGTATTTCAAATGATTTCAGTTTGTTTAAAGTCGAATTAACTTCAAATTTCAGTTCATATATTAATATCGGTTTTCAATTATTTTACAGGATATTCGGGCACTTAAAAACTGAAAGTTATTTGGATAAAAAAGTATTATATTTGCATTCTCTGCCGGAAAAACGAATAATGTTTGTATGAAGTATTTTTACATTCGAATTACACTGTTGTTCCTTATTAATTTACTTTCCCCCTTTTTTGGATATCCTCGCGTATCGAATAGTCAGCCTGTTCGAAATTCTCAACTTATTACCTTGATGGATAAAGCCAACGAGATGGTTGTGAGCGCGACCAATCACGATTCTGTTTCCATTTTGCTAAACAAAGCTGATGAATGGGCAAAAGCTGCCAATGATACACACAGTCAGATTGATATATTGATAATAAATGGTTTAAATGAGTTTTACAGCAGCAACTATGAACTTGCAATTGATTTTTACTACAAGGCGCTTAGCCGTGCTGAAGAAACACAAGATTCATTGTTAATTTCGAAGGTAAACCATAATCTGGGGATGATTTTTGACGAATTGGAAGATTATGACGAAGCAATACAACTGTTTGAAAAGTCGCTCGAAATTAGCACATTGCTAAAAGATACTGCGCAGATTGCCCGCAGTTATCAGAACATTGCCATCAGTTATCAGAATAAGAAAGATTTAGTTAAGGCATTGCGATATAATAACTTGGCCCATCATTTGGCGATTTTAAGAAATGATACAACAATGATTATTGATGTAACCAATAATTTCGGAACCATTGCCTATGATCAGCATAAAATTGATGAAAGCCTTGAATATTATTGGAAAGCGCTCGGATTGTATGAAAAGATAAACGACCAACATGGCATTGCATTGTCATACAATAACATTGGATTGGCATGGCTGGATAAAAAAGATTATAAGATATCGTTGAAATATTTTATGAAATCGCTGAAACTGGCCAACGAATTAGAAATGTATGATTTCACCGGCGATATTTACAGCAATCTTACTGTTTATTACGAAGAACTGAAAGATTATAAAAACGCATACTTCTATTACAACAAATACAATGAAGTTTACGACAGTCTGATTGGAGAAAAAAAGAACAAAACAATACGGCAGATTCAGGCAAAGTTTAATCAGGATAAGAATATCCGTGAAATGGAGAATCTGAAACAGACCAACCAGGCTCAGCTTGACAGCATTCATTCCGCCCGATTGGTTCAGATATATCTGATTTCAATTGCACTTCTGGTAGTTGGGTTGTTTGTGGCTCTTTTCTATCTGTTTTATAAAGAGAAAAGGCTTGCTACTGAACTCAAAAATAAATCGGTTGAACTTCGTGAATTGAATATTTCGAAAGACAAATTTTTCTCCATTATTGCCCACGATTTAAAAAACCCGTTTAGTGTGCTGGTAAGTTACACCAGTTTGTTAAAAAGCGATCTCGAATTATTTTCGAAAGAAGAGCTGAAGCAAATCATTTCTGATTTAAACAGCGCTTCTGAAAACGGATTTAATTTGCTTCAAAACCTTTTACTTTGGACACGGTCGCAAACGAAACGGATCCATATATTTAAAACCAATTTTCAACTGATAGAAATTATTGAAAATGTTAAAGCATTGGTCGATTTGAATTTAATCGATAAAGACCAACGTTTGGAAATTGAAACAGAGAATAATTTGATGGTTTATGCTGATAAAGATATGGTTGCTACTGTATTTCGTAACTTGATTTTCAACGCCGTTAAATTCTCTCCAAAAGGTTCTTTAATCCTGATAAAAGCCTTTTCAACAGATTCGTATGCTCAAATTGATGTCATTGACAATGGCGTTGGAATACCTCCCGGCTCGATCGAAAAAATCTTCAGCATCGAAAACTCTTCAGCCACCCATGGAACTGAAGGTGAAGCCGGATCTGGCCTTGGATTGGTTTTGTGTCAGGAATTTGTCGTGAAAAATGATGGGAAAATTTGGGTTGAAAGTACTCCCGGAAAAGGATCAGTATTCTCGTTTACGTTGCCCCTTTCCAAATGATTATTTCCAGAACCTGATGACCGCCATTTCGCACAGCAGGAAAAAAATCGCCAGCATCACAAATAATTTCCAGAGTTGCTTTCCGTTGTTTAAATCCTTAAGTATTTCGTTGAATTGTCCTTCACTTGCAGCAATGAGCTGAATTTGCTTCAGGTTATTGTCATCAATCTGATCCTGAAGGTTTTCTGTGGTGTAAAATTCAGGAACCGACTCTTTTCTTGGAAAATTGTACGACACCGACTGGATGGTTTCATCTCCGTCGGCGATTAAATAATGTCCTGCCCCGTCAATTATGTCATTTAAATTCAGTTGTTTGTGTCCTATTCCTGAATTCCGGGCCGAAACCTTAAATTCCTCTTTTGTTTCCAGGTCTGTCAATTTCAACTCATCCGGTAGCTGGTTTTGGTTCAGAACGACCGGTTCATCAATTTCCATTGAATAGGAATATTTTTGAGGTTCTTCGCTGTTCAAAACCATGTTGTAAACAGTTGGAACAAAAACCACATGACGAATGAAACTAAAATTGCTTTCATCAATCGGTATTGCCGATGAATAAACAATTCCATTTCCAAACCGGTGTGTACTCAATGCATTTTTCCCATTCCTGAATTTTAGCAGGGGAGTTTCAACTTTTTGTATTTGCTCCGTAAATCGCAGAAATCCACGTATGACTGGTAAATCAGCGTTTGCTTCCTGCTTTTTGAAAACTTCTTTGTATAAAGAATGAGCATAATTTATTTCGGAAATACTCATCGAAGCAGTGTCGAAAGAGGTTACCGTATTGCCATTCAAACTGGCCAGCAGTGAATTGTAATCGTCAAAGTTGTTGGTTCTGTTGGGGAAAAGTACCAGTGAGCCTCCTTGTTCAACAAACGAAATAAGCTCACTTTTTAATCCTGAACTTATTTTCTGGTTACTGATCATGAAAATGCATTGGTAATCTTTTAACCGGGCAATTTGAACATTGCTTTCAGGAAATTCATCGTAAGCAATCAGTTCGTCACCTGCAAACAAGGCTTTCAGGTAGCCAGAGCTATTGTTTAAAGGATTAAAAATTCCCAAAGCCTTCATTTGACCCCTTACCTGATAACTCATGAAATACGAATTGTCATAAATGATCGGATAATCGTCGAGTTCCACTTTGCACAACTGAATTCCCTGAGAGTTGTTGGTATAGTTAAGTTCAATGATTGTTTCCTGCTGTCCGGTGATGCTGATATTCGAAATTGCCCGCAGCGAATCATTGATGGTCAGGCGGATGGGAATATTTTGGTAGGCTTGCTCTGACAGGTTTTTCAAACGAACAAACAATTTTTCCTGCTGACCGATTTTGCGGCCTGGTACTTCAAACCAACACGAATCTATCAGGAGGTTGTTGGTTTTATCAGAAGCGAAAGGCAACAAATAAGTCCATACTGCCGAATCAGTTTTGATGGTTTCAAAATCAATGCTGTTTTTCTGGAAATCGGATAAATAATAGAATATTTTGTCAGCTTTCTTTGTGGTTCCTGAAATTGAACGGATTACCTGTGCGTAAATTTCAGAAAAATTCGGCGACCGTGTGCTTTCTTTTATTTCAGTAACCTGTTGATAGAATTGCTCTTTACTTAAGAGAAACTGATGTTGGGGAAGCAAATCGCTGGTCAGGATTAAATATTGAGTTCCGGCCTGGTATGAATTTGCAATCTCAATGGCTTTCAGCTTTGCCTGTTCGAGAATCTGACCTTTCTCGTTCACGTTTTTCATGCTGAAAGTATTGTCGATATAAATGGCCACAATTTGCCGGGCAGCTTGCTGGGTTCTGTTGTTTAAAGGAAGATAAGGCCGGCTAAACGCAAATACCAGCGATGCAATTGCCAGTAAACGTGCAGTTAATATTATCAACTGCTTTATTTGTGATTTTTTCCTTGATTCCTTTTTGATTAATTTGAGTAGGGTAACATTGCTGAAATACAGTGTTTTATACCTTCTGAAATTAAACAAATGGATAATGACCGGAATAGCCAGGGCAAGCAATGCAAATAGAAAAACCGGATATAAAAAACTCATTCTTGTTCAGCTTTTTTTTAATTACTTATCAGGTTTTTGGCATGATCTTCAGTTTTTGACCAACCATCAGGCTTTCTGCAGCCTTAATATTATTAATTTTCATGATATCCTGATTGGATACTCCCGGAAATTTCCGGGCAATTGTCCATAAATTGTCTCCTTTGCGAACGGTGTAATATACAAAATCTGAATTTGATCCAGTATTTTGAGAGGCAACAGTTGATGCCTTTTCTGTTGGTGTGGTTACTACTTTATTGGCCGTTGAAGATAAAGTTGGCTTTTTATTGAGTGATTTTTGTTTCTCCGAATGGCTCATTTTATTCAAACGACTATAATATTCTCCTTGTCCTTCAGTAACATATATGGTTAATTTCTGTCCTGCTTTAATGAAATTCTTTCGTATTTTATTCCAATATTGAATGTCGGAAACCCGGACTCTGAACCAGGCTGAAATAGCGCCCAGGTTATCGCCTGATTTAACGGTATAAATAACTTTGTCGCGTCCTTTAAAATCGCCCGATTCTACGCTGACGAACTTGGTTTGGGGATTAACAATTTCATTATTTGGAAAGAATTCGTTTCTCCGATGGTTGCGAATGGTAGTTTCATTTTCCAGATAGGCTGAAATTTCATCCTGAGGCAATACAAGACTGTATGCTTTTGTTTTGCTGGCAGGAATAATATCGCGGCGGTATTGTGGATTCAGTGTACGTATTTGCGCCATAGACATTCCGATAACCTCCGAAATTTGGTCGAAGTGAAGGTATTCATTCACCATTATGGTGTCAGTAATAATCGGAAATTCGGGTAATAGCGGATAAATATTGTGATTCTGGTAAAAATTCATTACATAATTGGCTGCAATAAAAGCAGGTACATAACCTCGGGTTTCTTTTGGCAAATTGTAATAAATTTTCCAGTAGTCACGCGCATTTCCCGACCGTTTTATTGCTTTGTTAACGTTTCCGGGGCCGCAGTTGTAAGCAGCAATTACAAGGTGCCAGTCGTTGTATATATTGTATAGATCACGCAGATACCTTACGGCGGCATCTGTTGCTTTTAGCGGGTCGCGGCGTTCATCGACAAATGTGCTGATTTCGAGTTTGTACATTTTTCCGGTCGGGTACATAAACTGCCAAAGCCCGACAGCACTTGCGCTTGAATTTGCCCCGGGATTCAAGGCCGATTCAATAATTGGGAGATATTTTAGTTCCATTGGCAAACCATATTTGGCCAATGCTTCTTCAAACATAGGAAAATAATAATTTGCTAGGCCAAGCATTACCGCTACCTGCTTAGGTTTGCGGTTGGTGTACATGGCAATGTAATTTTTTACGGTTGAGTTGTATGAAAGACTAACTGCAGATTGCATTGATTGAAGCCGTTGAATGTAAACCGAGTCAGGAAGAGTTTGTCTTAGTGTGTCGGCTTCAGCAAGTTGTGTACTATCGAGTAGAAAAACGTTTTGAACATACCAGCTGTTCAGCATACTATCGAGCTTGTCTGAAAAATATTTATTTAAGTTTTCATCAGGAATTTCATAATATTTTTCATATCCGCTTAGCGTGTCAAGTGATGCAACACCAATAGTACAAACTCTTAAAATATTTTCTTTTTTTGCTCCGGAGGCAGAAGCTTTAAAACCGGAAATTGCTAGTAATAAAACTGCTAGTTGCAATATTCTCATACTTTATTCTTTTAGTTAGAATTTAAAATGTAATTCTGCAATGTATTCCAATCATCTTATTATCCATACACATTATTTGTCCAGGCGTCCAGTTAAAAGTTAAATCGTCGCTGATATCGAAGTTGAAAAAGTGGGCATCAACACTCGCATCGATAATATTTACAGCATAAAAAACAGCGGTTCCGATTACAACCAAATCCCTGTTTCGCCTCCAATAGTCTTTTGCACTTCTCAGACGTTCAGTAAACTGTCCAATTTTATCAGGCTCCAGGAATCCGGGATTAACAGTCAGGCGCGTGTATGAATTTGTATTTGGATCATCATCAATAATATCAGAGTATGCCTGCCTGTATTTGACGTATTCTTCGTTGTTAAAGTTAATAAAGTATCCTAATGCGGCAAACCCGCCATATACAATCGGAACTTTCCAGTATTTCCGGTTGTAAATCTGACCAAGTCCGGGTAATACGGCTGAATATATTGTTGCTTTTCTTGGCGAATGTATTTTTTTAGAGTCTTTATTTACTATCGTATCATTGGGCGCTTCCTGTCCAAAGGCAGAAAATCCTGTTGCGAAAAACAGGATTGCAAGAAAACAGATGGTAAAATTCCTTACCGGAGTTGGTTGATTTTTTTTAAACATTTATTTTGTCGAGGATTCCTAAAATTCGTTCCAGATCTTTTGTTGAACCAAAAGGAATTACAATTTTTCCTTTTCCACTCTGATCCATCCTGAAGTCAATTTTTGAATTGAAAAATTTGCTCAGATGGTTATTTAAATCTACGTATTCACTGGGGAATTTTGGCTTTACTGCTTTTTCTTCAGGAGTAAAACTTGAGCTGTCTTCATTGTAGTTTCTTACTATTTCTTCCACACGACGAACCGAAAAATCATTCTTCAGGGTTTCGTCATATATCATCAACTGCATTTCCGAATCTCTGATATTTACCAGGGCGCGTGCATGTCCCATCGAAATATTCTTTTCCACAATGCCTTTCTGTATTTTTGCAGGAAGTCTCAATAGTCTCAGATAATTGGTTACCGTTGAGCGTTTTTTTCCTACCCGGTCACTTAAATCTTCCTGGGTCAGTTTACATTCCTCAATCAAACGTTGGTAACTAAGGGCAATTTCAATGGCATCGAGGTCTTCGCGCTGAATATTTTCAACAAGTGCCATTTCAAGCATTCCTTCGTCATCGGCGGTGCGAACGTACGCGGGAATGGTGGTTAGTCCGGCAATTTTAGAAGCCCTGAACCTTCGTTCGCCGGCAATGATCTGAAATTGGTTGTTGTCAATTTTGCGTAGCGTAATGGGCTGAATAATACCTAATTCCCTGATCGAAGCAGCAAGTTCGTTTAACGCTTCTTCGTCAAATGTAGTGCGGGGCTGATAAGGATTGGCAACAATTTTTGAAATCTCAACTTCACTAATCGACGATCTGACCTCATTATAATTATAAGTGTCGGCTCCATCGATCAAAGCACCCAAACCTCTTCCCAATACGTTCTTTTTTGCCATAATCAAAAGGTTCTTATTCTATTATTTTGTTTGAATTTTTTATTTTAGTCAATCCGTTGTTTTGGAGCAGTTCGCGTGCAAGGTTCATGTATGAAGCTGATCCCTTGGATGTTGCATCGTAAAGTATTGCCGGTTGACCATAACTTGGGGCTTCGCTCAGTTTAATGTTGCGATGAATAACCGATTCGAATACCATTTCCTGAAAATGCTTTTTAACTTCTTCAAGCACCTGGTTCGACAGATTCAACCGCGAATCGTACATGGTGAGCAGAAATCCTTCAATTTCAAGTTCAGGATGTAATTTGGTCTGAATTATCTTGATGGTATTCAGCAGTTTTCCAAGACCTTCGAGTGCAAAATATTCGCATTGAACAGGAATTATTACTGAATCAGCAGCTGTTAATGAATTGACTGTGATAAGTCCCAGTGATGGTGAACAGTCAATAAAAATGAAATCGTAATCATCCCTGATTTTTTCGATCACATGGCGCAACACTTTTTCACGGTTGGGCAGATTGAGCATTTCAATTTCAGCTCCAACCAAATCAATGTGCGACGGGATCAAATCTAGTCCGGGTATTTCAGTATTTAATATTATTTTTCGAGGATCAAGCTCATCTACAATACATTCATAAATGCTTGTTTTAACATTCCTGACATCGAAACCCACGCCAGATGTTGCATTGGCCTGAGGATCAGCATCGATTATCAATACTTTATATTCTAAAACGGCCAGACTTGCTGCCAGATTAATTGCTGTTGTTGTTTTTCCGACGCCGCCCTTTTGGTTGGCAAGCGCAATTACTTTTCCCATATAAAAACTGCTTGTTTGATAAAATTCAAAGTTAATATTTTAAACAGAAACAGGTTGTGAATATTTATTAATTAAACTTAATCGTGATCTAAGTTGTTGATTTATTGTTTGATGCAAAGTGCTAGTGAGATTGCAGTTCTACTTTAGGAGCTGATATTTTTTTGCTTCTTTTTTCAGCAGTTCCGAATCGATCGGCACGACACCAAGTTTTTCGCAAACAAGTCCGCCCGCCAGATTTGAAAGTTGAGCCATGAACGGGATGGGCAATCCGGCTGCCAAACACAGACTTGCTGCGGCAATTACAGTATCTCCCGCGCCTGAAACATCAGCAATGTCGCGCACTTCTGCCGGGTAGTAATGTTGTTTCTCCCCATTGGTCAGAAACACGCCCAATTCGGATAAGGTAATAAAGAGCAATCCGATTTTATTTTCCTTCTTGAAAATATCCGAAACCCTTTTCAGTTCCTCCATGTCAGTTTTTTCAACCAATAATTTTAGTCCGTCCTTAAATTCCTTGAAATTCGGTTTGAATAAATCAACCTGTTGATAATTATTGAAATTCCTGATTTTCGGGTCGGCAGCAATCAGGATATGCTTTGATTTTGCCAGTTCAATTACATTTTTGATGAGCCAGGGCGTGATAAGCCCTTTGTCGTAATCAACAAATACTACTATGTGTATCTTTTGGGCTTCAATAATTGATTCTATACGGTCAAAAACAAGCTGTTCCAATTCATGGTCAATCAAAGTTGAAACTTCATGATCAACTCTTGAAATTTGCTGGCCTCCGCTGATGATTCGTGTTTTAACCGTTGTGATCCTGGTTGGATCAATGAAAATTCCCTGTGTCGGTAATTTTTTTTCCTGCATTAATTCTTCGAAAATGCGGCCTTTTTCATCATTTCCGATAACGGCGATCAGTATTGGCGTTGCGCCAAGCGCCTGAATATTTAGAGAAACATTTCCGGCACCACCCAATCTGCTTTCCTGTTTGGTGACAGTTACAATCGGAATCGGAGCTTCCGGAGATATGCGGTCAACTTTTCCCCACAAATAGTTATCTACCATTGCATCGCCGATAACCAATACATTTAATTCCGAAAATTTACTGAATACCTGTTCTATATTGATTTTTTTCACTTTCTGTTTTTTTCTCGAAGCACAAAAGTAGTAAAATTAAGTGCTAAAAAAATGATAAAACGGGCTCAAATAGGAGTAGGGCTTTAAAACACCAATGGGAACAATCCTTTGACGGAAAGTTCCCATTCATCTTGGTTAACCCGAAGGTTTTCCTAAGTGCCAGACTACGGTTATTATAACTGGCTGATCCATCCGGTTTCTCCAACCATTTTTCCCAGCCTCTAGCTTTCCTGTATTGCTTGTTACAGCTTTACGTTCCAGCTGTTCGTTCGGCATTTCCGAAGAAATAGCCTTCCCGAACGAAGTTCCATTAAAGCCACCTTTGTTTCATCTGTTTTTTCAAACTTCTGATCGGTGAAAAACTACTTTCGATCCGGAGATCGTTTCGTTTTAAGTTTGACTTGGAAGAAACCGAAGTTTCTTTTTGTCTCACGCTTCTTTGAATCAACATTTAAATGAACTTTTGACGGTTCTTTCGTTTGTCGCTGAACCTTGCAATTTAATGCTGCGGCTCGAACTTCAGCTTTTTCTGAATGCGGATCCGGAGACCCGGGTGATCAGGTTTGGGGTTCATTTAAGTACCTTCTTCCTTTTCCATTCATTCGAAGCAGTTTTTTATCGCTCGTCTGATGGAATAAATTTAATACATATTTGGCACTAAAAGCAAACTTTTTGGGAGTTTTGATTCAACGCAGTATAATCCGAAGTTATAAACAATTGTTGATAACTTATTAGTACACTTAAAATCAAATAATTCAATTATTTACATTAATATGATGACTTGAAAATGGTACTTATAAACAATTTTTGCAACTGTATTTAAGCGGTAATTTATTTGTTTTTTAGTCGTTTCGAATGATTTTTTATCCAAAGGTTGGCTGGTCATTTTTCAGTACAATTCTTAAACCTGCCTCTAATCTGAATTCGGCTGTATCAATTCCATATTCCTTCAATGCTGCCATGAATCCTTCGTTCATCATTCTGCCGGCATGTAATGGAAATTCGATCAGTGCAGGATAATTCAATTCATTTTCAGGATGCCGGTAAAATTCGAGGCATGTTTCAAGTTTGGTGGAAAGATAAATCCTGCAAGCCATTGGCCTCGCTTCATAAACAGAGCATGCTCCATTTTCAAGTAAAGGACATGGACTTTTGTATTTGGCTACTTCCTCTTCACTCATTTTGGAACTTACAGCAAATTTTGTTTCTGTGCGCTCCTGTAATTTCAAAATATCTTCAGGAGAATAACGGACTTTAATTTTCTCGGAAAGAAAGTGCAATTCATACGAATTGGCATAAACTGCCTGATGACAGCACCATTGACAACCTTTGTGGCAGGCAACCGGAATTTTTTGTCTTTCGGCCAAAGCAACGATCGAATCATTCAGTACATCAATATTTGTGTACAACGATTCGATGGCCATAAACAAAGTGTCATTTGTAAGGCCTTCATCAATAGCTGATTGAGCCAATTTGTAGCCATCTGAATAGAAGACCTGGTCGTTTTCGGTAAACTGTTTATTCTCAGTTGCCATCTTTTCGTAATTTTTCGGACAAAAATAAATTTTGTTTTCAGGAAAGGCTCTATTTTAGTCGTTTATTTTGAACTGATCAAAATCCGTTTTTCTGTGAAATTATTATCTTTTATTATTTTGCTTTTTACAGCGAATTTAATCAATGCTAAATCTGTTGAGTTCCTACCGGTTCCTGTCAACGATATTGTCAGGCATACTTATTACACGCTTTCATACAACGAAAATTATGAACAGGCAAACTGGGTTTATTACTCATTGACTGATAGCATGATTTTAAATTCAGGTCAGGAAAGGAGTAATAGTTTTAAAATGGACAAGTCGGTGGTTTCCATTTCAGCCAAATCGTCGGATTATACGAATAGCGGATACGACAGGGGGCATTTATGTCCGGCTGGTGATATGGGATTTAGTGAGCTTGCAATGCAGGAAAGTTTTCTGATGTCGAACATTTCGCCGCAGGTTCCGGATTTTAACCGGGGAATTTGGAAAGAACTGGAATCAACGGTTCGGGATTGGGCCAAAATAGAACGCCAGCTATATGTAGTTACAGGTCCGGTTTTCAAGAACAATAAGGATACAATTGGTAGGGAAGAAGTGGTGGTTCCGGGTTATTATTTCAAAATTATTTATGACCCAACGGACAAACCGAAAATGATAGCATTCGTGTTACCGAATGAAAAAAGTGACCGTCTGCTAACCGATTATGCAGTAACTATAGATAAAGCTGAACAATTAACCGGATTTGATTTCTTTTCGCAGTTGCCGGATGACCTGGAAAACAAGCTTGAAGGGGTGGTGCAACTCTCTGGGTGGTTTGCCGGATATGAAACTCCAGAACCAGTAGCCACAAATACTAAAAGAGAAACAGCCACACCGGATTTAAACTTTTATCTGATCCTGGTGGCTGTTCTGATGGTTGTTATTATTTTGGTGACTTTTATGAGCAAAAAGAGAAGGAGACGTTAGTTTTGGATTTGGTATTAATCAGGGAGACAGAAATTATTCTACAGATTCGATATTGGAATTGTAAAAAAGAAATCGGAATACTCGTCTGGTTCTGATTCCAACCAGATTTTTCCGCCGAGCAATTGCACCAGATTTTTTGAAATGGCCAACCCCAAACCATTGCCTCCGTACTTACGCGATTTTGTTGTATCGACTTGCCTGAAGCGTTCGAAAATGGCCTGATGAAATTTGGGGGAAATACCGATTCCTGAATCTTTTACGTGAAATTCAATCTTTTCGTCTTTTACTTTGTAGCCGATTTCAACGAATCCTTCACTGGTGAATTTTAATGCATTGCCAATTAAATTATTAAAAACTTGTTTTATCCTGTATGAATCGCTTGTTATCAGGATGTCGGGATCATTTTGAGAATCGTCGAAACGGAGCTGAATGCCTCTTACTTCTGCTTTGTGCCCAAATTCAGTCAACAGCTCATTCATTATTTTTTTTACTGAAATTGATTGTTGTCTCAGTTTTAGCTGACCGGCTTCAAGCATCGAGAAATCCATTATGTCACTGATAATCATCAGTAAACTATTGCCATTGTCAACGATATGCTTTATGAATTCAGTTTTTTGCTCAGCGTCAAAATCCGGGTCGTCCAAAAGTTCTGAAAATCCGATGATACTATTAAGCGGAGTGCGGATTTCATGTGACATATTCGCCAGAAAGGCTGATTTCAGGCGATCACTTTCTTCAGCTTTTTCCTTTGCTTCAATAAGTTCGGCCTGCATTTTTCTTTGTTCTGTAATACTATGTCCGATACCGACCAATCCGGTAATCTTTCCGTTTTCATCGGTCAACGGAATTTTTGATGTGAGCAACCAATGCTGAATCCCGTTAGAATCATAAAAATATTCTTCCTGGTTCAGTACCGGAATTCCAGTTTCAATGATCTTTTTATCATCAGCATAACCTCTGGTTCCTATGTCATTGCTGAATATTTCCAAATCTGTTTTGCCCAACACTTCGGCTTCCGTTTCTGCCCCAAGAACATTAAGGTCAGCACGATTTGCGATGATTTTCCGGCATTCAGCATCTTTTACGTAGATTGTTACTGGTAAATTATCAATGAGGGTGCGCAGCAGTTTGCGTCCGTTAATCATCCTCTCTTCTGCTTCTTTTTTTTCGGTTATGTCATTGATTAGCACATGTCTGGCGTTTCGCTGATTAAAAATGATAAAATACGACACAATTTCAACCGAAACAAGTTCACCGGTCTTTTTTTTATGTGTCCATTCTTCGGCCTTATCTTCTAAATAATCAGTTGATTCAATGTTTTTCATTAGCCTGTCAGCTTCACTTTGCGGGAGAATATCAATTAATCGCATTGAAAGAAATTCGTCCTGAGAGAATCCGTAATGTTTAACAGCCGCTTTATTAACTTCTAAAAAAGCCAGGGTTTTCACATCATAGATCCACATAGGTTGCGGGTTGTTGTGAAACATGTGCCTGTACTTGGCTTCATTTAATTTGATGGTTTCGATTGCGTCTATTCGTTCTTTTCGGATTTTACTTTGTTCCAGCGCATTTAAAACTGAAGATCCAAGTCTTTTCAGTGAATCTTTCAATACATAGTCGGTGGCTCCGGCTTTCATACATTCAACCGCAGTATCTTCATTTATCGAACCTGTAACAACAATAAACGGCGTTTCAGGACAAATTTCCCTGGCAATTTTTAGCGCTGAAAGTCCATCAAAAGATGGCATATTGTAGTCGGATATAATGATATCAGGAAAATAAGTTTCAATCATTATTATGAAAGCATTCTTGCTGTCAACCCTCTCAAATAGTGAATTCGGAAGTATTTTTTTTACTTCCCTGATATTGAGTTCCGCGTCGTAAAGTTCATCCTCTACAAGAAGTATGCGATAAGTCTGATCCATATTGTTCTGTTTTTTTCCTTCTGAAATTACTTTATCGGAGCTTCATTGACCAGAAGCCAATACAAGCCGGTATGGGTCATGGCACTCAGAAAATCCTCGAAATTAACAGGTTTGACCACATAACTGTTTACACCTAATTCGTAAGCCTTTTTAATATCCGGATCCTCGCGTGATGAAGAGACCACAACTACCGGCAGTGATTTTGTCAGCGGATTCGATTTTATTTCCTGAAGTACTTCGAGTCCGCTTATCTTCGGCAATTTCAGGTCAAGAAATACAACCTTTGGTGGGTTGGCGAAATCCCTTTCAGCATATTTCCCTTTACAAAAAATGAAATCAAGCGCTTCAGCCCCATCTTCTACGATATAAATCTGGTTGGCGAGGTTTTGTTTCTTAAGGGCCCGAACTGTAAGTTCAGCATCCTGCGGATTGTCTTCTACAATCAGAATTTCGACAGCGTTGAGATTTTCCATTGCCTGATAATTTTTGATGTTTCAGAATTTGATAAATGTAATGAATTTATATTAGTTATAGCATATTGCTTGTTCTGAAGGATTCGTCCAGCAAAACCTTCCGTTAATTCAGGGGTAAAGTAAAAAAGAAAGTTGCCCCTTTTCCAACTTCGCCTTCAGCCCAAACCCGTCCGCCGTGGCGGTTTATTATTCTCTGAACAATGGCCAACCCAACACCGGTTCCTTCAAATTCATTAATTCCGTGTAAGCGTTGAAAAACACCAAAAAGCTTGTTGCTATACTGCATGTTAAAACCTACGCCATTGTCTTTAATATAATAGACCGTTTCGTTATTGTTTTGGATTGCGCCAATATCTATTTGTGCATTCACTTCTTTCGAAGAATACTTTATTGCGTTGGATATCAGGTTAACCCAAACTTGTTTTATTAGGTTCGAGTCGCCCGAAGCCCCGGGGATTTGTTGAATTGAAAAGCTTTCCTGAGAGAGAGCCTGAGTTGATTGAAATTCAGAAATTACAATTTTCACCATATTTTCCATGTCAATTTTTGATTGGTGAATTTCGCTTCTTATCAGTCTGGAAAATGAAAGCAGGTCGTCAATCAGTTGCCCCATCTTTGTTGCATTCGAATGGATGATGTTGCAAATCCGTTTGCCCTCACTATCAAGATCCTTCCCGTAATCTTCCATCAGTATGCTTACAAAACCACTGATTGCCCTCAAAGGTGCTCTTAA
Source organism: Prolixibacteraceae bacterium (assembly GCA_019459485.1). Taxonomy (GTDB): domain Bacteria; phylum Bacteroidota; class Bacteroidia; order Bacteroidales; family Prolixibacteraceae; genus Aquipluma. The sequence goes on along the minus strand of JAIBEZ010000101.1, from coordinate 4,141 downwards.
ATCGTGCGAAACAGAATAGCTGAAGGCTTCGAGCTCCTTGTTGGCAGCCTGAAGTTGTTCGGTGCTTTGGCGAAGCTCTGCTGATTTCATGTTCAGGTCTTCCACAATGTTCATCAAGGCAGCTTCATTTTCGAGCAATTCATGGCCGCGTTTTTCCAGTTCATTGGTACGTTCCAGCACTTTCTGCTCAAGTACTTCATTCATTTTCCTGATTTCTTCCTGTGCTTCTTTCCGTTCCGAAATATCGGTGTGGATTCCGATAAATCTCAAAGGTTTTCCATCAGTATCAAATGTCATTATTTTTCCACGGTCAAGAATCCATTTGTAAGTTCCGTCTTTGCAAAGTAAACGATGTTCCGATATGTACACCGGTGTTTCTCCGTTAATGTGCTGGTTTAATATTTTGTAAACCATTTCTTTGTCCTCCGGAAAAACACGTTTGTCCCATTCTTCAAGTTTGCAGTCTATTTCATTGTCCTCATAACCCAGCATGAGTTTCCATTGTTTCGAAAAAAATATCTCGTTGGTTTTTAGGTTCCAGTCCCAGACTCCGTCACCCGAACCTTCAAGCGCGAAATGCCAGCGTTCTTCGCTGATATTCACTGATTTTCGGTTCTCCCAGTTCTCAGCCTGGTTCAGCATGAGCATTCCAAGCAAAGCAGTTGCAACCGGATAAATGAAAATAGCAGGCAAGGCAATGCTTTTGAGTGTTTGCCATCTTACTTCATCGGGCAGAAATATTGTACAGCTCAGCATAATCAGATGAACAAGAATACCCATTGCACCCAATTCAATCAAGGGCTTTTTTTTGCGCCATTCGGGTCTGAAATGCCACCAGAGAAGGCCAACTGTTCCGGAAGTAATAGCAACGGCAATACCCATTATTGTACCTGCACCTCCCATGAAAATACGGTATAAAACTGTAATAATCATGGCTGTGATGGTCGGAACCGGTCCAAAAAAAAGTCCTGCAACCGAAAGCATTACCGAACGGGTATCGAAAAATATACCCGGAACAAAATGCCAGGGTGTCAGAATTAAAACTATTCCAATTGCGCCCAGAACGGCACCTGACCCGATTCTGAAATAAATGTTATTCAGTTTTTCATTTCTCGACCAAAAGTAATCATAAAGCATACTGAATGCGAGCAGTATGGCTATGTTTTGAACTAATCCGATAATAATTGATTCATCCATTTTGATCCATATGTAGGGTTGTTTCGGAATTTAACAGCTAATTGATTGTATTTCGGATTTTAACTTCAAGGTCATTAATTTCATTTTTCAATTCAATCATTCGCAACTCCCGCCCAATGAATAGTCTGTTCATACGCTCCAAATCTGTGTTCTTTTGTTCAAGTTCAAGTGTTCGTTCTTTTACCTTTTGTTCAAGTTCTTTATTCAGTTCCTGAATTTCATTTTCTGCTTTCTGTTGTTCTGTCAGGTCGCGAATAACCAGGCTATTGCGTTCTTTTCCTTCGCTATCACTGAATACTACGGAAGACATTTCGCAATTAAATTTTGTTCCGTCTTTTTTGATAAAAGTAAGTTCCCCTTTTGCGCGCCCTGTTTTTAGTCTTTCTTCCAAAAGCACGGGAAGCCGCGGATCTAAAAGATCAATAATTCCTCTCCTTCCTCTCCTGCAAATTTCAGCCTCATCCATACCAAATAGTGAACATGCAGATTTATTGACTGACAATATACTTCCATCCGGAGCTGTCAGCAATATAGCCACACTGCTGTTTTCGAAAATTGAACGGTATTTCTCTTCGCTTTCTCTCACTGCTTTCTCTGCTTCTTTTCTGAAAGCAAATACGCAGTCAATGTCATTTCCTATTTTTCCTGAGAGTTTCAGTATAATAAAACTGATTACTAAAAGTGAAAAGGTTGTCACCAATGCTGTTGCCAAAACATGGTCGTTAATAAGCTTTGAGAAAATGGTATCAACCCACCCTGCAATAATAATGATAAATACAGTAACCGGTAAAAAGCTTCTCATTAATCTTGCCCTGACAGATTCTCCGACGAATAGATTCATGGGTTTTTCATTCATGCCAAAACCCGATAATATGCCAATAAACAAAAAGGTAAACGCCAGGGAGGTATTCCATGCGGGAGGAATAATGGTGTGCCCATAAAGGAGTGGGGTGCCGTACAAATAGCCCAGGTCGAAAATGAATGAAGCAAACAATGCTGCTGTCGATAAAAATATGACCGTTTTATGCCATTTATTTTTTGAAATAATTGTCAGCAAAGAAACAACGCCGATGAGGAATAAAATGCAGGTTGCCGGCGACATTCGGCCAATGGGGAAGTTGTTTAGTAATCCGGGAGAATCTCCAATAATACGTTCAAATTCAATTGGATATCCTGTCGTTGTGTCGATTAATATGATTAGGCATAAAACAAAAACAAAATAGAAAATAATTTTTGAAAGTGAAAGGCTGATACGATTTTGCAGTAAATTGATGGCGGCAAAACTGATCAGCATAAAGCATAAAGCTGTGAGCGGAGCCATCGGAACCGAATTGTCGCCCGCTCCTGCCAGCAACAATGCGTCTGCCAGCCAACCGATCGAGGCCAGAATACCTATGGTAATAATAGCCCAGAATGCCCAAATTGAGATCTTTTCATTAATTCCTCTCATCTGTAAACCAATTGATTAGTTGTTCTTAATCGAGAAAGTGAAGGTACTGCCTTTCCCTTCTTCACTTTCCACCCATATTTTTCCTCCCTGTTTTTCAACAAACTCTTTGCATAAAACCAATCCCAGACCAGTTCCATTTTCGTTCTCTGTTCCCCGTTTCGAAAAACTGGAGCCAATTTTGAATATTTTACTGATGTCTTCCGGTTTCATTCCGGTTCCCGTATCTTTCACCGAAATTTCAATCGAGTTTTCTTTTGATACAACCTGTATCTCAATTTTCCCGTTAACCGGCGTGAATTTTAAAGCGTTCGAAACCAAATTCCGGAGAACAGTTTTCAGCATGTCCTCGTCGGCTGAAACAATCAGGTTGTCAGGAATATTATTTAGCACCGTAATCATTTTGCTGTTCGATTTCTCCTCCATCAGTTCAAACACTTCATTTACAAGCTTTTTCAGAATAATCGATACCGGCCTGAACGATATTTGTGATCGTTGTATTCGGGCCCAGTCGAGCAGGTTTTCGAGTAGCTGAAATGTGTTTTTTGAGGTTGAATGAATCATGCCCGCATATTGCTCAATGGTGTCAATATCAAGATGTTTTGCCTCATCTTTGACGATTTCACTGAGTCCGATAATGCCGTTGAACGGGGTTTTTAGGTCATGGGCAATAATGGAGAATAACTTGTCTTTTGTAGCATTCAGTTCCTGCAATTCTTCAGAATATTTCTGAAGCCGTGTTTCCGATATTTTTCGCTCAGTAATATCTCTCATGACACCTTCATGAAAAATAATTTGTCCGTTTTCATCTTTAACGTACCAACCATGATCTTCCAGCCAGATCTCCGATCCGTCTTTCTTTTTCATTAGGAATACATCAAGGTCATCCAAATCATTTTGCAACACGGGACTTTCCCTGTCTTCAGGCTTAAAATAGAGCTGTGTTTTAATATCGATTGCCATTAATTCTTCCTTGCTTTCATACCCGAGCATTTTTACAATTGCCTGATTTACTTCCACAAATTTTCCTTCAGGAGTACTTCTGTAAAAAGCATCGGGCATGGTTTCAATCAGGTTTCTGTGTTTTAATTCACTATCCAGAAGGGCTTTTTGGGCTTGTCTTCGTTCCGAAATATCAACGGCAACACCCACCATTCCAATTATTTCACCATCCTCATTCTGAACAACCGAAGTTGATAACGAGATCGGGAATTCGGTGCCATCTTTCTTTTTGTTCCATATTTCACCTTGCCAACCTGAATCAGCAGTAGTCGCAAGAATTTTGAATGTAATCTCAGGATCATTTTTTGACGACCTTACCAGCGAAATATTCTGCCCAATCAGTTCATTTTCATTGTCATATCCATAGGTCTTCAGAAATGCTGCATTCACAAATAAAATCTGGTTGCTGATGTCGGTTATGCTGATTGATTCGTTAATGCTTTTCAGCGTGTGAGCCATCAATTGCAACTGTTTTTCATCACTTTTCTTAACTGT
>JAIBEZ010000028.1 GCA_019459485.1 Prolixibacteraceae bacterium | reverse complement strand
ATAACGGGATTACTTGGTTGATAAATTGCGCCATACGATGAGCAGATTGCTACCAGTTGCGCAAAATTGGCCACATTTTTAGCGTGGCCTGTTTCTGAAGTTTTTGCCATAAATAAGTGATTTTTAATGAATAAAAGTGTTTGTTGAACTTTATATATGCAAGTTCCGACATTCCGAGCAATAAATTATTACTTAACACTGATTATTTATTAACAAAATTATGAACAGTGACAAATTAGATGGAAACTGTTGAGCTGGGAAGAAATTAAAAACCCCTTTGCTATTGCTGGCAAAGGGGTTTTTATTCGCAATTACAATGGCTGTTCCAAGTTTACCAACCCGTAAACTATAAATCGGATCGAGTTATCCAACCTTACCAAGGCATGAAACACAAATCGGAATGAGTTTTCCAACTTCCCATCGCTTCAACTAGTTTTAGCGGTTAATCAAACGCATTATTCAACGATGTCGCATGGAATGGTAAAGTCGTCAAAACCCGAAAGCTTAAAAAAGATAGACAATGCTGATTTGAACACCGAACTAATTAAAAGTCAGTTCCAATTCGGCGGTTACCGGCAAATGGTCAGACAGGGGCACTTTGGGTGTTTCAGTTGAAATCACTCTCCATCGGTTTCCAGGGAAACAGAAGATATAATCGATTTTCGATTTGGGCGCTTTTGCCGGAACAGTGAAGTCTGCGTTTGTGACCTGCTTCCACGATGCCATTCCCTGTCTGATTTCGGGCGAATCAGGTGTTGCATTGAAATCGCCGCAAACAATGATCGGATATGGGTTATTTTCCATCGTTTTGTTCAGGGCTTTTACCTGTTCCTGGCGCACCGATGAAATGGTGTGGTCGAGATGAGTGCACACAAACGTCAAAAACTTCCCGTTGTCCAGCTCTATTAGACTTGAGAGCAGAGCGCGTTGTTCCCTGGCTCCTTCGGGAAACGGCAGCATGATGCGGCGTGTTTCAGCAAAAGGAAATTTCGATAAAATGCCGATTCCGTAATAGCCGCCTGCGTGAGGTATTGTTTTGGCATAAGCCGTCAGCAATCCGGTGCGGAAGCCCAACTCCGTAATGAAATCCTTCCCGTTTTGGAGTGGCGCATTCGTCCGGTTTGTTTTCACATCCACCTCCTGCAAGGCCACGATGTCGGGGTTTTGGCTTTTAATAAAATTGGCCAGTTCCTCCAACGAAGCCAGTTCCCCGAAACGAAGGTTATAGCACAATATTTTTAGCTTTACCGGCTCGCTGCTTTTGCTTTCCTGCGCCCGTAATTGCGGGATAAACAAAATAAACAGAATAGCGATGAGTAAATGAAATATACGTTTTTTGCTCATTATTTTAAATTTATAATTTTTCAATATTTATATCATAACATGAAACACCATCGGTCCCGACGGAGATTTCTTTGCATTCGTCAAGTCCCCATTTTGGGGTCGTTACTATAAATATAACCTGTGTGGCTTTTGCATCTTTAGGCTCTATCATTTCAAGGTGATAATTCCCTTCCGGAAAGGCGATTTTTAACTTACTCTGAAGTGTTTTTGCAGCAACTCCAACCAACACCGCTTTGTCATCCAGTTTTTCTTTTATTATCGGAATGCCCGTTGTTAACTGGTTCTCATTTTCAAAAGTTAGGGTGGCAAAGTTTATGTTGATACCCCCGTTAACCAGAACCGGAACCGAAAAATAAGCACACCCACCACTTACCGGAGTATTTTTCATTTCTGCGACTGTTTGCCCCAACAGGATTCCGGAGCCTTCAACCTGCGCGCTTGAATAACGGCTCCAGGCAAAAAGCGGTATTTTTACGGCTTCCGCGGCAATGGTAACCATCGGGTTTTGCATTTCAGACAAATTGTAAACGGCATCAACCCGGTGAAGTACAGCAACGTGGTTCTGATTGACACGAATCCTGCTAATCACTGCTGAATAATCCTCCGTTCTGAAAAGTTTGTCGTTACTAAGGCGCGAATAAAACTGAATGGAAATCGTACTGTTTTTCCTCCAATCGGGCAGATCGGGTGACGGGTCTTTTCCCTTTCCGCAGGAAACAAAAGCCCATAACATTGCTGACAGTATAATCAGGATATTTGTTCTTTGCATTTTTCTGATTATTGAAATTCGATTTCTGCTACAATAGGACAATGATCGGAAATACCTGTCCGAGCAATAACCTGGTAACTGATTGTCCTGCATTTTTCTTTCGGATAGCCAAACAGGTAGTCAATTTTGCTGGTCGGGTTGTCGGGAGAAGTCGGATCGTTGTTACAAAACCGCTTCCACGACTGCATCTCGTTAGCAATGGTTCCTGTTTCCGGTCTGGCATTAAAATCACCCCCGAGAATAATTGGCATATCGTCTTTCAGAAGTAAGTTATTCAATGCTCTGGCCATTTCCGAGCCGACTGCATCGGTAGAATGGTCGAGATGAGTGCTAACAAACCGAATGTCCTGACCGGAAGGAAGCCGGATTTCAGTAATCAGAACAGCTCTCTGCTCTTTGGTTCCGGCAGGACTCGGCAATGGTTCGGTTTTTACCAATAGAAAAGGATATTTTGAAAGCACCGCTATGCCATACTCTCCTCCCTGGTAGAAAATCGTCCTTCCGAAAACCGGGAACATGTTCAGGGCAGCCCCTAGCTTGGTCAGAAAATCAATACCAGTGTTGCGGGTTGTTTTGTAATCCAGTTCCTGAAGTGCAATAAAGTCGGGTTGATATTGCCGGATAAGGTTAGCAAAAGGAGCAACCGAATACTGCGTTAATTCTCCTGAGCGGCAAACATTAAAACTCATTACTTTTAAGCGGATAGCGTTTGATTGTGCTTTGCTTTCACTGAAAGAAAGCATGAAAAAGAGCAAAAAAAGCAACCAGCTTATTTTATTGAACTTTGACAAAATACTATTTCCAATCTTTTTATTTTCTTTCATGCCTTATCATTGCTGTAGATATTTTTCCATTTAGCAGAATCCCATTTGCTGGAAGAGTTCTTTGTGAAAAACTCTGTGAAACTCTATGGTTCAATTCTATATTTTACCACCGAGTACCACAGAGTTTTCAAGCTATCTCTTTATTTTTAAAAATTACTTCGAGTTAGTTTCCATCGTTTGTAGCGCCATTTTCCCAGCCCATATTCTGCACAAGCTGAGGGTTATTATTCAATGCACCAACTGGAATGGGATAAAAATACTGCTTTGGACCCCATACTTTTTTGGAATCGTTGTTGGTGTACCATGCCAAATAGTAACCTGTACCGTTGCCGGCTGCATGTACCTGAATAATTGTCGCTGCAGGATCGGTACTTACCTTCACTTTGAATAAGTTTGCATTGTTGGAAAGAGCCACTGCTGCTGCCAGCCCTGCATTATCAGTATAGTAAACCACATCGTGGGTGCCATTGTGATCGACATCCAGTGGCTGGTCAATACCAGGAATATACATCCCCGTCCAGCTTTTTTTGAACAGTTCGCCACTTTTCCAGCGCCGCAGGTCATCAAAACGGAACCCCTCAAATACCAATTCAACAGCCCTTTCGCGGCGGATTTCCAGAATTACCGGATCGCTGATGCCAGGGAAGTAATTGCTTTTCAGATATTGATCGACAACAGTCGGTTTTGTAGTAAGTCCTCCGGTAATACCTGCACGTGCCCGCAGCTTGCCAATGGTAGCAGCCCAGTCTGCATCAGTAAGCGTGCCCTGCTCGGCTTTAGCTTCAGCATAATTGAGTAATACTTCGCCAAAGCGAACCAACTGTACAGCATGGGTGCTTTCGGTCTGACTATCTCCTATGGTAGCGTCAACGCTAAGTTTAATCGGTTGGTAACCCAGACGGGCATACCCACTATATACTGGCAAGGTAAGTTTTCCTTCACGCATGTATCCCGGATAACGAAGCGTTGCGTTCAACCGGGCATCGCGATTCTGAAATTCCTGATAGAAATCCTCATACTGCCAGCCAGTCCGGTTGGTGTAAGGAGTTCCGTCTTTTTGCAGATATGTACAAATAAAAGGACGAATCAGGTTCAAGCCTGTTCCATAAGTTTCCGAAGTCCATCTCCAGTTGGCGTTGTGCTTTACTCCCAGAGCAGCACTTGATGCAATAGCCAACAATGTTTCTGAAGTAGGAGGGTTGTCGCTGGTAAACAACGCACGATAGTTGCTGTTTAAAGATTTGCCCGATAGTTTCATCACTTCATTGGCTGCGTCCTCTGAGCGTTTCAGCCATGTAGCAGCAGGAGTTGTAAGAGTCAGCCCATGATATTTGCGGAATGTTCCTTCAAACAGGCAGACACGCGAAGCAAAAGCATAGGCAACCCATTTTGTTACCAGTGTACATTGCGTTGCATCAGCAGTTCGGGCGATGTTCTTAGCAGCAAACATCAGGTCTTCATATATTTTTTCCATCACTAGTTCACGCGAGTCGCGTGAACCATACAATATTGCTTCCTCATCGGGGTTCAGCGGATGGTCTACCCACGGAACATCGCCAAATCTCCGTACCATATCATAGTAGAACCATGCACGGAAAAAACGGGCAAGACCGATATAATTGTTCCTGATACTTTCAGGAACGGCAGGATCAGTACAATTAATGATAAAATAATTGATATTGCGCAAATTCGACCAACTCCATCCAGAGGAATTATTTTCGCTGAACGCGTTAAGTAACGTAAAACCGCTGAGTGTATTGGTAGCCCCGTAATCAACCAATGATTGTTCGACTATTGCCTGATCGGTGGCATTGGGAAACATATCGTAAAATGACATTGAATAAGCCCTTAGCCCTTCCTCCGAACTGAATATAGCTTCCTTATCCGTAGAGGTAATGGTAGGTTCATCCATTTCGCAACCTGGAAATAAGAGAACTATTGCTAAAATAACTAATATATACTTTTTCATATTCTTCTGTTTTTAAAGATTAGTAGGTGAGCGAGATGCCAAACGAAATTGTTTTCAGCAACGGATAACTGTTACCATCCCCCTGATTGTAGCTACTATTAAGGTCTGAATCGGTATTTCCGGTGGCTGTTGACACATCCATAAAGTTTTTGGCCCGTTTATATAGCGGCGACCAACTGGCAAGATTTTCGCCACTGAGATAGATGCGGGTATTCTTCATGCCAATTTTCGATACTAAGGTATTAGGCAACGTATAACCTATTTGCAGGTTTTTCAGCCGTAAAAAAGATACCTTTTGAAGATATCGGTCGTTGGGAACATAATTTGAAAATCCGAGAGCTCCATTGTACTGGGCATAACGTGGCAGATAAGCATCGCGATTGTCTTCTGTCCAATAATTGCCGAGATGCCATGCAGGCATCTGGTTGTATCCCCTGTTATACATACCCCAGAAAGCGGTTTCCGAGCCCGGATACCAGTCCTGTTTACCTACTCCCTGGAAGAAGGCGGAAAAGAAGAAGCCGTTCCATTCGGCACCCACGTTAAAACTATACTGATAACGGGGTTCTGTATTGCCAATGATGGTCATGTCGCCCGGGTTGTCGACTGTTTGCTCGCCCTTCGTAATCATATTGTCGGCACTTCCGTCCCGGTTACGAATCTTCAGGTCGCCCGCACGCCATACGGCATCGGCTGAAGCATTAAAAATAGTATTGATGTATTCGCCCGGAGCTGGGTCTTCCTGGAACAGTCCATCCGTTTCGAAACCCCATAACTCACCGATGGTCTTTCCGTTATAATGATCGCTAATCTTTTGGGTTGGATTGTTGTATTTGTCGATTTTCGACACATAATCATAGAGGGTTGCGCGCACATGGTAGCTAAACGGTTCATTAGCCAGTGAAAACTGAGCCTGCCAGTTCAGCGTAACCTCAAAACCATTTGTGGTCATATCTGCATAGTTCCCTTTGGGAGAAGTGGCGCCAAAAATATCAGGTAAAGTGGGCCCGGCCACATACATGTCAGTCGTTTTCCTGCTGTAATAATCGCCAGTAAAACGGAGTTTTCCGTTAAGCATACCGAAATCAATCCCAAAATCAGTAGTGGTGGCCTTCTCCCAGGTAAGCCCGTCAGGAATAGGAGCTGGTGCATTGGTTTTTTTGTTCAGGGCTCCATCCAGTACGCGCCCTGAGCTACTGATACTCAATAATTCAAGGAATTGATAAGGAGAGATGTTACCATTACCCAGTGAACCGTATGAAGCACGAAGTTTGAGGTCGGATAAAATGTTTTTGTCCACATTCCAGAAAGGTTCTTCAGACAGCCGCCATCCTCCTGAAATGGATGGAAAGAAACCCCATTGTTGATTTGTCGGGAAGCGTGAAGAACCATCATAACGACCATTTACTTCCACTAAATAGCGGTCCCGATATCCATAGTTTAACCGGAAGAAAGTTCCCGTGGTTTTCCATCGTGTAACGCTTGCTCCCGGAATGATGGATGTGCCTGTCGCTAACTGGATGCTTTCAGCGCTTTCGAGCAAAAGCTGGTTCCGTTCAATGCTGTTTGCTTTGTAGGAGGAGGTTTCGTAGTTCCAACCTGCCATCGCTTTCACATAGTGTTTCTGCGCGAAGTTTTTTTCATATTCGGCGTAAATGTTGGATGCTGTATAGGCTGTGTGTCCCATCCATTCGTAGATAATACCATTGGCATCACCCATATAGGATGGGTTTGTTGCTTTCGCATTCTGATAGTACGGAACCTTTACTCTTTTATAGAAAAAATCACGGCCATCGTAACGGTAGGTGTAGTCTCCTTTCACACGAAGAGTGTTCCCCAAAAAGTTTGTGTTAAATCCTACGGTATTTTTGAATAAATTCCTTTTGTTATCCTGATAGTTATTCCCGTCAACAAAGGCGCCAAGGGTAGCTGCTCCGCCACGGGTATAGGTACCATCGGGGTTATACATCGGCAAACTCGGAAAAGCGTTCACTTCGATATACCTTTGAATGTTGGCGCTTCGTCCCTGTGAAGAAAAAGGCATGTGATAATCATCGTTTGCAAATTCCATATTGTTGGTAATTTGAAGCCATTTGTAGGCCTGCAAAGATCCTTTTGCCCTGAAATTGTACGATTTATAAGTATCAGGGTCGAAATTATACATCCCATCAAAATCATAGAATCGCCCTGAAACATAAAAATCAGACTTGTCGCTGCCACCCGAAATGGCTATATTATGGTCTTGTGTAAACGTATGGTCCTTAAAAAGAAGCCCCATCCAGTCTGTGTTGCTATAATATTCGTAATTTCCATTGGGCAATATTTCTGTTTTTGGCCCTTCCCCTGATGCTTTCCATGCTTTCAATCGCTCCAACCACTCATCGCTGTAGTATTGTGTATTGTTGTTAATCGAGGTAGGAACTGTCCCCTGACGATTATAATACGATGCCCTGAAATGTTCTACCCAAGTAACAGCGTCAGTCACATATTCTGGTTCCTGTGCTAATGATTGAATGGAATAATTTCCGGTATAATTAACTGTAGTTCTACCTTTCTGCGGTCGTTTTGTAGTAATCAACACTACGCCAAAAGAACCTCTGGCACCATAAATAGCTGCTGAGGCTGCATCTTTCAGTACACTTACGCTTTCAATGTCGTTTGGATTCAAAAATGAAGGGTTGCCTTCAACTCCATCAATCAAAATCAGCGCACTTCCTCCTTGGCCTATGGATGTTCTCCCACGCACATTAAATGAAGCCGAACGTGTAGGCTTTCCGTCTTCCAGCGAGATATTCAGGTTAGGTATGGCTCCCTGTAAGGCCTGAGTCATGTTGGATGTGGAACGGTTTTCAAATACTTCGCTACCCACAGCTTCAACAGCACCGGTTAGATTTACCTTTTTCTGTGTTCCGTATCCCACTGCAACCACTTCTTCAATGCCAATGGTTTCGTCTGCCATAGCTACATTTAACATTGTTTTCCCCGTCACAGCAATTTCCTGTGTCCTCATCCCCACAAACGAAAATTGTACAATTGCATTTTCAGGAACATTGAAAAGTGAATAATTGCCGTTCCCATCAGTAATTGTTCCGTTCGTAGTTCCTTTTACTACTATTGAAACGCCAGGCAATGAAGCTCCGGAAGAGTCTGTTACTTTTCCAGAAACCGGTTTGCCCTGTTGTACTTCTGTGGTAAAGAAATTACCCCTGGTGACGACAATGTTCTTATCCAAAATACGATAGTCGTAATTGTCCATCAGGATTTTTTTCAGGATTTCTTCAATGGAAACGTTTTTCAGGTTGACCGAAACCCGTTTATCCAGGTCGATTTCTTCACTCTTAAAAAAGAAGCCGAATTCGCTGGTTCGCTCAATCTCGCGAAAAACGTCGACAAGAGAAGCGTCCTGCATTTTCAGGTTAATACGTATGTTTTGGCTGTAAGTTGAACCAGCGGTTACAGCAAGCGCTGCAAACAAAAGCAGTGTTAGTGTTAGTTTCATAACGCGTGTAATTTTTTTCCACCTTCGTCGCGCAATGCACGACAAGTCACAACATTTTTTCATACGTTTGTTTTGAATTTAGTTAATACTGGAAACTGACTCCACTCAGTTTCATTTTATTGAAATTCGGATGCACCCCTCCACGGGTGCATTTTTTTACTTCCTGATCTTGATAATGTCTTTTCCCTCCTTTTTATCGGTTATTTCATATTTTATCTGGTCGGTCACTGCCAGGATTTTTAAAACCATCTTTACGGTGGTGCTGCGTTTTACCACACTGGTGTAACGGGTATTGGCCAGTTTTTGGTCAGTAATCTGTATTTCAATGTTGTACCATTTTTCCAGCTCTTTGCAGATTTCGGAGAGCGGTTGATCGATAAACACAAATTTGCCCTCTGTCCAGGCTGTTACAATGGATGGATCTTGTTGATTGACAACTATATTTTTGTTCGATTTGTCGTAACTGACCAGTTCTCCCGGCTTTACGGTGAGGAAAGATTCGCCGGAGTTTTTGATCAGGTCAATGCGGCCTTCAACCAAAGTGGTCGAAATGGTTTGTTCCGATTCGTACGCGCGGATGTTAAAAATAGTGCCAATATCCCTTACTTTAAATTGTTCCAGATCAACTGTAAATTTCCGGTCGGGATCGGGAACAAGGTCGAAATAGGCTTCGCCGTCAAGCCGGGCGGTTGTTTCTCCCGAATCGTTTTTATCAAGCTTTAGTTTTGTACCCGAACTGAGCCAAATGGTTGACCCGTCTTCCAGGTGAATTTTGGAAACACTGCCTTTTTCAGAACTGTATTCGATGTGTTGGCTGACGGAAGAAATGGTTTCGCGGTTCAGTATAAAATCGGCCATAAAACCCAAGGTTAAAGCAACAATGAAAATAGCCGCATACCGCATCCACTGATTAATCAGTCGTTGAGGTTTTTGAGTTTGTATGCGTTCCCAGAATTGTACAAAGCTTTTGTCCTGCTGTCCACGATATTTTTCAGGGTTCAGGTTGCTGAGTACATAAAGGTTTTTGAAGTGTTGAAACTCCGATTGTTTTTCCGGATTGTTTTCAAGCGAAGTAAAAAATTCACTTTTTTCAGCCTCGCTGGCTGTGTTGCTCAGTATTTTATGGAAGGTATCTTCGGTCATGTGTAGCTTGATTTAATGACTAAACACATAAACCTACCAATACCCTATCGAAAGATTTAAAATTTTACGAAATTATTTTCGAGATCAGATAGACTACCGGCAAATAGTCTTTCAGTTCGACCCTTAAAATTCGCAGGGCTTTCGAAATGCGGGCTTCCACCGTTTTGATGCTGATGCCTTGCCGGTCGGCAATTTCGCGGTACGACAATTCTTCAAAGCGGCTCAATTGAAAGGTTTCGGTCACTTCTGCCGGAAGTTTCGAAATTGCCTCATCAATTTTGTTCCTCAACTCTTCAAATTGTAGATAGTTCCCCAATTTTTCGAGTGCTTCGTAATTAAACTGCATTTCAAGGTACTTGATATTTTCCTGATGTTTCAGCGAAATTTTCTGGTTGCGCAAATAGTTGAGGCAATTGTTTTTGGTGATGGTATAAAGGAAATTCCGGATATTGATCTGATCGTTCAAGGTTTCACGGATTTCCCAAAGTTTCATAAATGTATCCTGAACCAGCTCTTCAGCAACCTTTTCATCGTGCAAATAATTGAGACAAAGATGGTACAGCATCCCGAAAAATTCATCGTAAACCAATTCGTAGGCTTTTTTGTCGCCCTTCCTAAGCAACAGAATATCCAATTGAAAATTCGGTTTGATCATCTATCCTATTTTGCCTGCAATTTTTCTTTCAGCCAATTGGTCATCTTTGTGTACAGATGCATGGATGTATCTCCGCCATTTATGCTGTGGTTGCGGTTGGTATAAAAAGCCATGTCGAACTGAACCCCGGCCTGAACCATCCGCTCCGAAAATTCCATCGCATTCTGGAAATGCACATTGTCGTCGGCCGAACCGTGAATCAGCAGGAAGTCGCCTTTTATTTTTCCGGCGTGCGCCAGCGGCGAGTTATCGTCATAACCGTCAGGATTTTCCCTTGGTGTGCGCATGTACCGTTCAGTATAAACCGTATCGTAAAAACGCCAGTTGGTAACCGCCGCAACCGAAATTCCCGCTTTGAAAACATCGGCACCTTTTTCCATGCAAAGAGCAGCTATAAATCCGCCATAACTCCATCCCCAGATTCCAATGTTGTTTTTATCCACATAAGGAAGAGTTCCCAGATACCGGGCAGCTTCAATATGATCATCCGATTCGTATTTCCCAAGTTGCTGGTAAGTCATTTTTCTGAATTCCTCTCCACGTGCTGCGGATCCGCGCGGATCAACACATGCCACCACAAAACCTTCCTGAGCCAAATATTCGTTCCAGCTAATTGCCAGCGAATCCAGTACTTTTTGTCTGTTTGGTCCGCTGTACTGGGTCATCAAAACCGGATATTTTTTCGCCGGATCGAAATTGGCAGGTTTAAGCATCCAGCCATTTAATTCAACACCTTCAGAAGTTTTAAAACTGAAAAATTCTTTTTTACTGATTGAATATTCTTTCATCAGGTTTTTCAAATCACTGTTGTCTTCCAGTGTGCGGATGAGTTTTCCGGCCTGATCGTGAAGCGTGACCAGATTCGGAGTTTCGGCATTGTTGAAATAGTTGATGAAGTATTTTTGTCCGGCACTGAAAACTGCACGGTTGATACCTGATTGTGCAGATAACTTGCCTGATTTTTTACCATCAAGACTCACAAAATAAACTTCGCGGCGCAGCGGTGATTCTTTGGCGGCCTGATAGTAAAATTCCTTTTTCACCGGATCGAAACCATAAAACTCCGTTACATCAAATTTGCCATCTGTCAGTTGTTTTACCTGAAACCCCTGTCGATCATAAAGGTAAAGATGCGAATAACCGTTTCGTTCGCTGTTCATTACAATGTATTTGTTATCAGGAAGAAAAACAAAATCGTCGTAAAAACTTACTGAAATGTATCGCTTGTTCTTTTCAGAAAAAAAAGCGCGGGTGTCGCCGGTATATGGATTGGCAAGTACAATATCGACATTGTTTTGCAGGCGGTTTACCTTCATAATGGCAAGATCCGATGCATCAGCTGTCCATTTTATTCGCGGAATGTACTGTTCCTGATCGTCTCCGACTTCGACTGTCACGCTGCTTTTCGATTTTAAATCGTAAACATGAACGCTCACCACCGAGTTTTTTTCTCCGGCTTTTGGGTATTTATAACTGTAAGTTCCGGGATAAAGCTGATTTTCTTTCAATTCCGGATTCTGTCCCTGGTACATCGGAATATTAAACATCGGAACTTCTGTTTCGTTGAACTTGACAAATGCAAGAAACTTACTATCGGGCGACCATTCAAAGGCCTTGGCATAACTGAATTCCTCTTCATATACCCAATCGGGAGCGCCGTTAATGATTTCGTTCTTTTTTCCATCGCGGGTCACCTGACTTTCAGTGCCGAACTTCAGGCTTTTAACAAACAAGTTGTTTTCCCTGAAAAAAGCCACGCGTTCACCATCGGGTGAAAAAGTTGCCAATTGCTGCGCTCCGTTAACCGACAACGGTGTCATTTCTTTGGTTGTCAGATTCCAGATATAATATTCGGTTGAAAAAGAATGTCGGTATATTGCCTGTTTTTGGGTTGTAAACAGAATCTTGGTTTCGTCGCTACTGAAAGAATAATCGATGAAACTGGCAAATGGAGCAGCCTCAATTTTCGATAAATTGAATATTTCATCCAATTTATTTTCTGTTTTATAACTGTATCTAACTATTTTAGTCCCCTCTTCAAGGGTCGTATAATTGAGTCCATCGTTCATTGAGCGTAACCCTGATACCGTTTTCTGAGAAAAAATCTGATCAACAACAACATCTCTGAGTTCGATCTTTCTTTGCGAATAAGCATTAAATGAAATACTTACAAGAATTATAATTAATATTTTATGGAAATTCATGATACTGATATTTAATACGTTTTAACGAATATCAAAACTTCTAATAATTTTCGATATAAAAAAGCCGTTCTGTCATTATCCGGGTTCATTGAATATCTGGATCAAGAAAGTAGTACCTTTACCTGCATTAAATAATTGAACGTCAATTTGAATCAACGAATAAATATTGCAGCTATGAAAAAAGTAATATTCATCTTGTGTTTAGGTTTATTCAGCCTGATAACTTATTCGCAAACGGACGTTGTTGAATTTCTGAAAGGTGGCAAGGCTGATGCGAATAAACTATTTCAGGCATACCTCGAACCCTACGCTTTTGCACTTGGCGACGGACTGAACAATGGCTGGTACAATTCAGCAAAAACCCACAAACTTTTTGGTTTCGACTTGACTGTCAGTCTTAGCGCAATTCAGGTTCCTGAAGAATCAAAAACCTTTGATATCAGCAAATTGGGTTTAACCAACATGTATGTGAAAAGCGGAGGAAATATTGCACCCACAGTTGCCGGTGAAGCAACGGCGAGGCCCCTACTTGGAATAAGGGATTTACCGGTTGAATTTAACAGCCCCAACGGAACAGGAGAAGATGTTGTTCCGGTTCCGGTAATTCAGGTAGGTTTTGGGCTACTTCCACACACCGATGTAATTGGCCGTTATGTTCCTGAAATGAAATATGACAACAGTGGTGATGAAATGAAACTGGGTTTTTGGGGCGCAGGCGTCAAGCACAATTTTATGGAATGGATGCCCCTACTGAAAGAGCTTCCATTTGACGCATCACTTTTCGGAAGCTACTCGGAAGTAAATGCCCAAAGCGCTTTGAGTTTTACTTCTGATGATTATGGTTCAGATCCAAATATTAACGTAACATTCACCAACGCCGACGATCAGCTTCTGAAAGTTAAGACCAAAACCACAAAATTCGGGCTGATTGTATCGAAAAAAATAGCCATACTTACCCTTTTCGGGGCAATCGGACAGAGCACCAGCAATTCAAATGTCGATTTGATAGGAAAATATCCTGTTGTTGTTGCAAATCAGAGTGGTGGCTGGGAGATTACCGATGAAGATGCCCTGGTTGACCCGATAGCGCTAAGTTTTGAAACTTCCAATATTAGTTTGGAGGCAGGTTTAAGAATTAAAATTGCCATATTCAGCGTGTTCGGATCGGTTAATAAATCCGAATATACTTCATACAATCTCGGCCTGAGTTTGGGAATGCGTTAATCTTTAATTTTATTATCAGCTATTAATATTTATCTTTGCACCCTGTTTTTTCAATACAATAAATACCAAATGATAAAAATTACTTTACCTGATAATAGTGTCAGGGAATTCGAGGGTGAAGTTACCGGATTCGATATTGCCCAATCAATCAGCAGCCGTCTGGCAAAAGAAGTACTTTCAATTTCTGTCGATGGCGAAGTTTGGGATCTTGGCCGAACAATAAAAAAAGATTCAACTATCAAATTGCTTCAGTGGGACGATCGCGAAGGGAAGGAAACTTTCTGGCATTCATCTGCCCATCTGATGGCCGAGGCGATTGAATCAATTTACCCTGGTACTCAATTCGGAATCGGGCCAACAGTTGACAACGGTTTTTATTACGATATTGATCTACCTGAAGGACAGCAACTGACCGAAAAAGAACTGGAGAAGATCGAGAAGAAAATAATCGAACTTGCCAGAGAAAAACACGACATAATAAGGAGAGATATTTCGAAGGAAGATGCCTTGAAAATGTTTACTGAAAAAGGCGACCTTTTAAAAGAAGAGCTGATCAGCGAACTGGAAGACGGTACCATTACCGTTTACAACCAGGGAGGGTTTACCGATTTGTGCCGGGGACCACACTTGCCAAATACAGGTTTTATCAAAGCTGTAAAACTGACTTCCATTGCAGGCGCCTACTGGCGGGGCAACGAAAAGAACAAAATGCTTACCCGCGTTTATGGTATTACATTTCCAAAGCAAAAATTGCTGGAAGAATATCTTGTGCTGATTGAAGAAGCAAAAAAACGCGATCACCGGAAGATTGGCAAAGAAATGGAACTGTTTACTTTTTCGCAGAATGTTGGCCAGGGTTTGCCAATGTGGTTGCCAAAAGGAGCCATTCTTCGCGAACAACTGGAATCATTCCTGAAAAGGGTTCAGAAAAAATTCGGATACGAACAGGTAATTACCCCACACATCGGTGATATCAACCTTTATAAAACTTCAGGTCATTTCCAGAAATATGGCGCTGACTCATTCCAGACCATCAAAACTCCGGCAGAAGGTGAAGAATACATGCTAAAACCGATGAACTGTCCCCATCACTGCGAGTTGTATAAATTCAAACCACGTTCATACAAAGATTTGCCTATTCGCATGGCCGAATTCGGTACAGTTTACCGTTACGAGCAAAGCGGCGAATTGCACGGATTGACCCGCGTTCGCGGATTTACTCAGGATGATGCGCATTTGTTCTGCCGTCCTGATCAGATTAAGGATGAGTTCAAGAAAGTAATTGATATTATTTTCATCATCTTCAAAGCCCTTGAGTTCGAAAACTATTCGGCACAAATTTCATTGCGCGATCCGAACAAACCTGAAAAATACATCGGTTCGACCGAAAACTGGGACAAAGCTGAGCAGGCAATTATTGAAGCTTCAGCAGAAAAAGGATTGAAAACAGTGACCGTTTTGGGCGAAGCAGCTTTTTATGGACCAAAGCTTGATTTCATGATCAAAGATGCACTTGGCCGCAGTTGGCAGTTGGGAACCATTCAGGTTGACTACAACCTTCCGGAGCGTTTCGAATTGGAATACATTGGCGCCGACGACAAACGTCATCGTCCGGTAATGATTCACCGCGCACCTTTTGGATCAATGGAAAGATTTGTGGCTGTTTTAATTGAACACACTGCCGGAAAATTCCCGCTTTGGTTAAGTCCTGAGCAGGTTGTTGTGTTACCAATCAGCGAAAAGTACAATGAATATTCAAAAAGAGTTTCGGAATTTCTAAATAATTGCGATATTCGCACAATTATTGACGACCGGAATGAAAAAATTGGTCGTAAAATAAGGGATAACGAGTTAAAACGTATCCCTTATTTATTGATAGTTGGTGAACAAGAAGCTGAAAGTGAACAGGTTGCCGTCAGAAAACAAGGAGATAGCGACAAAGGATCGATGAAACTTCAGGAGTTTGCAGATTTCATTAATACTGAAGTCAAAGAACAATTATCATCATTATACAATTAAAAAAAAATTATAAACTAATAATAGGAGGATTCGGCCATAGCTGTAAAAAGACCATACACTGGAAGAGCAGAAATTGCTCCTCAGCACCGGATAAATGAAAAAATTCGGACCCATCAGGTTCGGGTAGTTGGTGACAATATTGAAAATCCGGGTGTTTTCTCGATTTCGGAAGCCTTAAAAATGGCTGATGCACTAGAACTTGACCTTGTAGAAATCTCACCCAACGCCGACCCGCCCGTTTGCAAGATTACCGATTACCAGAAGTTTCTTTATCAGCAAAAAAAGAAACAAAAGGAAATTAAAGCAAAAACAGTTCAGGTAGTTGTGAAAGAAATCAGGTTTGGGCCAAATACCGACGACCATGATTTTCAGTTTAAACTTCGCCATGCCGAAAAATTCCTGAAAGAAGGCGCAAAAGTAAAAGCTTATGTGTTTTTTAAAGGCCGGTCGATTTTGTTTAAAGAACAAGGCGAAATTTTGTTGCTTAAGTTTGCACAGGAATTGGAAGAAACCGGCAAAGTTGAGCAGTTACCACAACTTGAAGGAAAAAGAATGACCATGTTTATTTCACCTAAAAAGAAGAAATAGATTTCTTAAATACATTAATATTAGGAAGATGCCAAAGATGAAAACCATCTCCGGAGCAAAAAAAAGGTTTAAACTAACCGGCACCGGAAAAATTAAAAGAAAACACGCGTTTAAAAGTCACATTTTGACAAAAAAAACCACTAAGCAGAAACGTAACCTGACTTACTGGACAACAGTTGCAAAATCTGACCTGTCGAATGTAAAAGCTATGTTGACAATCTAACAAAGTTTTCTTTTCAGAGTAAAATTTAATATCAGTTATCAATCGAATGAATTAGCTTCAAGATCCCGGAACCGGGACGCTAACCATTCTAAAATCAGTTAAAATGCCAAGATCAGTAAATGCAGTAGCATCACGGGCTCACAGAAAAAAAATCCTGAAGCTTACCAAAGGTAACTTCGGTGCCCGCAAAAATGTATGGACAGTTGCAAAAAATACCTGGGAAAAGGGTTTGCAATACGCTTACAGAGACAGAAAAGTAAACAAGAGAAATTTCCGCGCCTTATGGATTCAGCGTATCAACGCAGCCGTTCGTACCGAAGGACTCTCTTATTCACAATTTATTGGTTTGCTAAAAAAAGCAAACATAGAGATCAATCGTAAAGTAATGGCTGATTTAGCAATGAATCATCCGGTAGCTTTCAAAGCAATTGTTGATAGGGTGAAGTAACAATTTCGGATTATAAGGTGAAATAAACATACGAAACCTCGCTGAAAAGCGGGGTTTTTTGTTTTATTGCAGCTAAAATATTTTGGTTTGAAGTGCTTTCGAAAGCTTGGTTTATTATCTTTACCAACCTATAATACTTCACAGCATGAAATTTAGATTAAGGCGAAGCATGAAGTTGGTTGGATTAATGATATTGCTGTTGGTTTTATCATGGCAAAATTATGCAAATGCGGCTGAGCCTGATGGTTTTTATGTTTTCGACAAAAGCAAAATCAGGATTGGAGGAAAACTTGCTCCATTTGAAGCCACTTTTGATATAAAAGAATATGGCCTGAAAAGATTCATACTGAATATTTACCTGCATTCGACAAACGCAGCCGAACCACCTACATTTAATGTTTCAGTAAAATTTCCCAAAGATAAAATCAATCAAATCTGGAATTCAAAAACCTGGTCGAATAAGTCCTATTTTTCGATGCCTTCGTACGACCGGGCTGCTGCAGGCTTCTCCATTATTTCCGGGCTAACGATCAATGATCAGAATCAGATTACCTTAACCTGCAAGGATGCTTATCAGGCCAAGTTTGTAAGTTCAAACATCAGGGAAGAAAATGATTCCATAATTTTCAACCTGGGATTTTTTGAAGATAACCCGCCACTTTCCACCTTGCAGGATTATCAGGCTGAAGTAATGATCGATTTCCGCAATATTCATTTTTCAAAATCCATTTTTGATGCTTCTTCCTGGTTTCTGGAAAAGGAATTCAAAAAAGCTGTTGCAAGTGTTGACACTACCAATGTGCCGGTATTTTCAACCTGGTACCCGATGCACCGGAATATTCCGCTCGAAAACATCACCAAAGAACTCGATTCGCTTAAAACTTTCAATTTCAAATCGGTGCTGGTTGATGATGGATGGCAGGCTTTGGTAAATATGAAAATCGATACCTCCTATTCGTATGAGCAAAATAGCTATGAAACAATGAATTTGTTCAGGCAAAAATGTATTGAGATGGGATTGCCCCTGTATTTATGGTACTCCCTTCCGTTTATAGGTGGAAATCCGGTTGTACTGAAAAAATTTGAAGGGAAATATATACGCTACCGCGCACCAAGACAAATGTATGTGCTCGATCCGCGATATCCTGAAGTACGAAAACATTTGGTAAGTACGTATGCCAATTTCTTGTCGGAATGGCATTTTGATGGTTACTGGTTCGATTTCCTGAAAGGATTTTATCCTCAGGAAGGCGCTTTGATTGAAGAAGACAAGGGTCGTGATTTTGTCGCGATTGGCCTTGCTGTCGATACGCTGTATGCCGACATGGAAGCCAAGCTGAAGTCTGTTAATCCGAATATATTTTTGGGACAGAAATTTTCGATCGTTGGTCCGAATCTGGCCAGTTACCAGAATTTCTTAACCGGTTTTGTGGGCCTTGAAAAGACCCAGGTGGTGCGCGAAAAAATGGTAAATAACCGTTTGTTATATGGAAAATATACTCCGTTTATGGAAGTTGTGGCCATAAATCCAAGAGAAAAACCAACAGAGGTTGCCCTGAAAATTCAATCTGTACTTTTTGGAAATCCTTACCTTTCCTTTTATATTGCAACTTTACCGCAGGATGTAAAACAAACAATCCGGTTTTGGCTTGATTACTGGAGAAAAAACTACAAAGTACTTTTTGAAGGTTCGTTTGAACCCATGCAGGTTTCACGTTTTTATCCGGTAGTGAAGGTGGAAAGCGCTGAAAAAATCATTTATACCGTGTATGAGGATTACACCATTAATTTGCCGGTTGAATTGAATAAGGTCATGGACATTATCAATTCAAAAGCATCAGAAGAAATCAACCTGCTTTCCGGAAAACCCGGATTGGAGTATAACTTCGAAACATTTAATTGCACAGGGACTGGCACTGAAAAAGGAATTCTGAAGACCAAAGGAAAAAATTCCATCGCGTTATCGATCCCGGCAGGTGGTTTTATCCGTATTTCGCCGCTTAAGTAATCGTTTCATTCAACAGGCGTGTAATGGCGTTTGAGCCATTTTGCAAGGCCGTCGAGCCCCGGGAATAGCACCCTTTCGGTAATATTGGCCTGATCAAGTTTATCCCTGACTTCAAGTTTCAGTTCTTTCGGAATAATAATGCGCCGATAGGTGTCAGGTCGTTGAATCAGCCATTCATCCAAAACACCGGTCGGATTGTTCATCACCGAAAACAATGCGAATTGGTTCACAATCCGTTCATCGATGGAAGGCGGTTCAAAAAAAAGCACCTGGTTTTCAGTAAACAAACGGTCAAAATCGCCCAGGGAAACTATCTTTTCGAGCATTTCAACTGTAAAAGCATTGCATTTCTCTTCTTCCAAGCCGTTACTTAAAGGCGTAGGCACCAGCTGGTTAACTTTTACAAAATCAACTTTCCAGATCACCCCGTCAATATCATATTTTTCGGTATTGGCAGTTGCAAAATGCATCGCGATAAAAGGCGAATATGTCCAGTCGATGAGCCTTGTTGGCAAACCATGATGCTGGGCAAGAACCAGCGCTCGCCAAAAAGTACTGGTTAACTGCGGATCACGGGAAATAGAATATTTGCGGAAATTGCGCAGTAAATGGTATTCAAGTTCCGGTTTGTCGCCACAATTCCGGAGAAAACTGTTCTTCAATTCGTAATTCATGTCCGACAATCCCCTGAAAGCATAATCAGAACGGTATCTTCCCATTTCGGGTTTCCACGAATCGTGATAAACTTCCTCGCAAAGCTGCTCCCAGCTTTTTACTACAATGTCGTTTTGCTGAATCAATTTTTTAGTCATAATTACCGGTAAATTTAGTCGATTTCAGGATTAGAACCATCTGGCATGTAACTTTTAGTTTATCTTCGTAGAAAATAAATCAGAATGATCCCAAAACTCAAATTCGAAAACTCAAATTTTTTGCTGCTGGCCGGTCCTTGTGCCATCGAAGGCGAACAAATGGCCATGGAAATTGCCGAACGAATTGTTGAAATAACCACAAAACTACAAATCCCTTATATTTTCAAAGGTTCATACCGCAAGGCAAATCGCTCGCGGCTTGATTCGTTCTCCGGAATTGGCGATGAAAAAGCTTTGAAAATACTGCGAAAAGTATCTGAAACTTTTAATATACCCACCGTTACCGATATTCACACAGCACCCGAAGCAGCAATGGCAGCCGAATATGTTGACATGTTGCAGATACCGGCATTCCTTTGCAGGCAAACCGACATTCTGGTGGCAGCTGCCGAAACCGGCAAAGCGGTAAACATCAAAAAAGGTCAGTTTTTATCGGCCGAGGCTATGAAATTTGCGGTAACCAAAGTTCGGGAAAGTGGCAACAACAACATTTTTTTAACCGAACGCGGTTCAACATTCGGATACCACGATCTGATTGTTGATTACCGTGGAATTCCTGAAATGCAGAAAAACAATTGCCCGGTAATTCTCGATATTACCCATTCCCTGCAACAGCCCAACCAATCGAGCGGCGTAACCGGCGGACAGCCCCAACTAATTGAAACCATTGCCCGTGCCGGCATTGCGGTTGGAGTGGATGGAATTTTCATTGAAACTCACCCCGACCCCGCCAATGCAAAATCTGACGGGGCAAACATGTTACAAATTGATTTACTCGAAGGACTTTTAACCCGGCTTGTTCAACTCAGACAAGTTGTAAAAACTTTTTAAAAAATGGAATCCAGAAGAAATTTTGTCACTAAAATTGCGGGCGGCATGGTCGCAGCAAGCTTTATTACGGTAACAGGCAGTGCATCTGCCAGTCAGGTACCAATGAAAAACATCTTTGTTCACCATGTATTTTTCTGGTTGAAAGAGCCACAGAATGCCGAAGCAAGGAAAGATTTTGAAGCAGGGTTGCAGGGATTGATCACCGTTCCCCAAATTCAGTCGAGCCACATTGGTACCCCGGTTGAATCGCCCCGTGAAGTGGTTGAGGATTCATTTACCTATTCGTACATGGCTTTTTTCAAGAACAAAGAAGATCAGGAAATTTACCAGACCCATCCGATCCATCTCAAATTTATTGAAGATTGCCAGCACCTTTGGGAGAAGGTGATTGTGTATGATGCAATGGATTAAAGAGTTAAAAGTTCAAAGTTTCAAGTTTTGCGCACAACTTTTAACGTTTAACTTTAGACTTTAAACTTGTTTCAATGAAAGAACAGGTAAGCCATTGAAATAGCTGCAACGATCCCGACAAAATCAGCAATTAACCCGCATGTTAGCGCATAGCGGGTATTTTTTATTCCAACTGAACCGAAGTAAACTGCCAGAATATAGAAGGTTGTATCGGCTGATCCCTGAATGGTAGAGGCAACCCGCCCGGCAAACGAATCAGCTCCGTAATTGGTCATCACATCCACCATCATTCCCCGTGCGCCGCTTCCGCTCAGGGGTTTCATTAGGGCAGTTGGCAATGCCGGAATAAAATCGGTATTGATGCCCAGTTGCTGAAAACTCCAGCTAATTCCTGAAATTGTCCACTCCAATGCTCCTGAAGTGCGGAAAACACCGATGGCCACCAATATGGCAATCAGGTAGGGAATAATCATTACTGCCGTTTGAAAACCATCTTTTGCACCTTCAATAAAAGCATCGTAAACGTTCACTTTTTTGCGAAGGGCAAGCAAAATAAAGATGATGATGATCGAAAAAATAATCAGGTTACTGGCAACACTTGAAATGATTTGAATCTGTTCTTTTTCGATACTTGAAAAGTACCAGATAATTCCGGCGATAAAAATAGCCAATCCGCCAAGATAGGCTAGAATGGTCTTGTCCAACAAATTGATTTTCTGGTGCCAGGCAACCGCCATTAACCCTGCAAGTGTCGAGAAAAACGTAGCCAACAAAATCGGGATAAAAACATCAGACGGATTAACTGCACCCAATTGTGCACGGTAAACCATGATGCTGATTGGAATAATCGTCAGTCCGGAAGCATTCAGCACCATAAACATGATCTGTGCATCCGAAGCTGTATCTTTTGATGGATTGGTCTCCTGCATTTCCTTCATGGCTTTTAAGCCCATTGGAGTAGCCGCATTGTCGAGGTTCAGCATGTTGGCCGCGATGTTCATTATGATGGAGCCGTAAGCCGGATGATCTTTACCCAAAGTGGGAAACAGTTTGTTAAAAAACGGGCCAACCAATCGTGAGAAAATCCTGACAACTCCACCTTTCTCCCCTATTTTCATGATTCCCATCCACAAGGTTAAAACTCCTGTAAGTCCAAGTGATATTTCAAAGCCGGTTTTCGCCATCGAAAAGGTCGAGTTCATCATTTGTGGAAATATTTCCATATCTCCGAAAAAGATCAGTTTAACCAGTCCAATAACGAAAGCCAACACGAAGAAGAAAATCCAGATATAATTGAGCGCCATTTATTTCATTTTTTCGGACTAAATATAAACAAAAAAAAGCGGCTGCTCCATATAGAATGAAGCAGCCGCCAGATTTAAATATTACTAAGAATTAATAACCTGGATTTTGTGTTAATGAAGATACTCCATTTACTTTTGATAAGTCAATCTGGGTTTGTGGTATTGGCCAAATTTCATTGGTTGCTTTAAAAGACTTTCCAGCCAGGTAAGATCGACGTGGAGCTTCTGTAGTCAGGTAATTTTGCATTGTTTGTGCAACGATACCCCATCGCACCAAGTCGAAAAAGCGACCACCTTCCATACCAAATTCCAATCTATGTTCCAGTCTTATCGCTCTTTTAGCATCATCAGCATTGGCAAAAGAAGCATAAGGTTCAACTTTGTAATTTGCTGCAGGCGTTCCATCAGCCATTGTAACTACAGCACTTGCTTTTGCACGGTTACGTATCAGATTCACATAATCCTTAGCTTTGTCCAGACTACCACCTGCTTCCGCCTCACATTCAGCAGCCCACAAGTAAATATGTGCCAAACGGATGAACCTGAAATTATTGGCATTTACACCGGTAGCCCAACCTGTTTGAGTTGCTTTCGATTTTTCAGAAGCTTTATAAAGACTCTTTTTGAAAAGGAAAGGTCCACCATTGCTTGGATCACGAACCCATGAATTATTGGTTGGCTGAACACCCCAATCTAAGAAAGGGATTCCGGGGCGACCAATACTATGGTCTAACCTTGGATCAACAGCACCCGTATATTCAACACCACCAACTTCCTGGCCGGGAGCATTCCAATTAGTAAAATCTGGTAATCCGGTAGCTTCAACAACTTTGAATGCGTTGGCAAAGTTGCGTGAAGCCTGAAAGAATCCACAACAGGTTGATGGTCCAGCAGAAGGGAAATTCAATGCATCGCCCCATCCACCATTCAATGAACCATCAGTTCCGTCGTTTACCGCATACTGAACTTCAAGAATTGATTCGGCATTGTTCTGGGTAGCAACCATGTAATTATCCTGATAATTGGGCATAAGTGAATAACCTCCATTATCAATAATATCCTGCAGTAAAGGTTTTGCTTCAGCATATTTTTTCTGGAATAAGTAAACTTTTGCCAGATATGCCTTGGCTGCCCAAGAAGTAATCCTTGCTTTTTCGGTTTCCCGACTCTTTAGACTTGGAATCGCAGCTTTCAAATCTGCTTCAATTTCGGCAAAAAGTAATTTGTCGTTTTTCACAGTTTCTGGAGCCTCTGTATTTTCGTCAATATATGGCACTTTACCAAAAACACGTGTAAGTTCAAAATAGTAATGTGCACGAAGTACTTTGGTCTGAGCTTCAAACCATGCTTTTTTATCAGCACTTACCTGATCGTCAGTTACAGCACTGGTCACTTTCAGTATTTCATTACAACGTGATACACCTTCGTACATAAAACGCCATTTTGAATCGCAATACTCGTTAGAAGGCGAAACATTAAACTGCTCAATGTCATTGATTGTTTGCTGATCGGAAGGATCAGATCCTTTATACGCATCGTCAGCAGCAACAGAACCCCAAACCCAGTTGGTAATGGATCCACCCCACTGGTTAAATGCCCAATCATTATTGTAGTGCCCGTCAAGCATCGAATAAGCACCGGTCAATAAGGCATTTACACCAGTTTCACTATAAAACGTATTAATGGAATTGGCTGCTTTCGGTTTAGTATCTAACCACTCCTCGGAGCATGAAAACATGAATGCCGTTAATACCACCAAGCTGAATATAACTATTTTTTTCATCTTAAATTGGTTTAAATGTTGGAACAAAATTATAAAGACAGGTTAAGGCCAAACATGATAGTCTGAGAGGTAGGATAGATACCCTGATCCAAACCATTGTGACGGTCATTGGTACTGCGAATTTCAGGATCCAATCCACTATACGGCGTAATTGTGAATAGGTTAGTGGCTTGTACATACAACCTTAAGCTGTTAACCTTCATTCTTGAAGAAAATTCTTTTGGAAGGGTATAACCAATCTGAAGGTTTTTCATTCTGAAATATGATCCGCTTTCAATAAAATTGCTGTTTGGCAATTGACTGTTGGTATCGTGTGTTTCAGCAATTGGAAGGGTAATTTTTGCACCACTTGCATATCTTTCAGGTGTCCATGATTCATTCAAACGTTCAGGACTACGGTTACCAGTAAACTGAAAATAATCGGTCCAACGACTTACATAATTAATCAGGTCGTTACCATAAGATCCCTGAAAGAACATGGTTACATCAAAGTTTTTGTATTGAGCGTCGATGTTCAAACCATAAGTGAGATCAGGATGTGGGCTACCGATAACAACACGGTCATCAGGAGTTATTACACCATCAGCTTTATCAGCAACTCCGTCATCATTGGTATCAACAGTTAGCTGATCTTTGTATTTAAAACGTCCGGGTGCATTGTAAGTTCCAAATGCAGGATAGGCATTGGCTTCTTCCCACGTATTGAAATAACCCAATACTTCGTATCCGTAAAATGAAGAAATTGCTTCACCAGCTTTTGAGATAGTATAAATATTACCGCGTTCGGTTTCACCCCAAAGCACTTCTTCTTCATTGTCGTTCAGCTTAATTACATTGTTTTTGTAATGAGAGGCATTTGCGCGAACTGTATATTTAAAATCCCTTGAAATTTCACCATGATAAGTAAGCATCAGGTCGATACCTTTATTTTCCATTTCACCAATATTTACAGAAGGACGCTCAGCATTTCCATATACATGCGGTAACTGAACTGCATAAAGCATATCAGCAGTTGTACGGCTAAACAGATCAATGTTTGCTTCCAGTTTATTGTCAAGCATTGTCAAATCCAAACCAAAGTTCAAAGCTGTAGTGGTTTCCCATTTGGCATCTTTATTACCCAATCTGTTGGTATAGAAACCTGAGCTCAATGCTGTATCGTCTCCTGTCATTGGATAATATGACTGACTTAAGCCAGTGGTTAAAGTCCCCCAATAATTGTAGTTATTAACACGGTCGTTACCGTTTTGTCCCCAGCCAAAGCGAACTTTCATATCATTTAACCAGTTTTTTGTGCCATCCATAAAACTTTCTTCAGTAAGTCTCCAGCCAACTGAAGCTGCTGGGAAAGTTCCCCATCGGTTATCGGCATGAAAACGTGAAGAAGCATCACGACGAATTACTCCTTCAAACAGGTATTTACCCATGTAATTGTAATTTGCTCTCCCAAAATAGGAGAAACTTTTCCACTGCGTTGCATAACCGGCATTTGCAATGCTGGCTGTTCCTACATTAAGATATCTGTAATCAAGATCTTCAGAGAAATAGGAAGCTCGGCCTGCGGTAAATTCTTCGTAAATATTATCTATTGACTCAGATCCAACCAACACATCAATTGAATGGACACTATTTAATACTTTTTGGAAATTCAGAGTATTGGCCCAGTTCCATTGCATTGAATAAGAATTTCCTTCATCTAACCTGTTAGTTGATATTGCTTCAAAGAATTCAATATTGCGAATAGTGAATGTTTTCCAACGTCCATTGTTCATGTCAACACCCAACAATGATTTGAACGATAGATCTTTGGTAAAATCAATTTTTGCATAAGCATTTCCAAGAACGCGAACATCCATCCCCCAATTGTCCTTATTACGGGTAGCGTTGGCTACAGGATTCGCGCCATTCCCTAAATTTTCACCTTTTGTTCCTGCAAAATTACCTGCGATATCATAAACCGGAACAATTGGCTGCATGCGATATGCCTGCGAAACGACATTACCTTCGTCGTTGTTATCACCAACACCACCCGAACGTTTGGTGTAAGCAACACCCAATGTCTGTCCCAATGAAAACCAGTTTGTTAATTTAGCATCAGAATTTGCACGCATTGAATATCTTTCAAATCCGGAATGGATTACAACCCCCTCTTGATTAAGATAACCTAAACTGAAAGCATAATTACTGTTCTCAGTACCTCCGGTAATTGAGGTATTGTATTCCTGAATTGGCGCCGGATCAAAAATTTCAGCATACCAATCGGTACCTTGCTTGTTTGCTTTTGTAATCAAATAAAATGGAGTCCCATCATCATCACGTGCGTCATACAAAGCTGAATTTGCAAGTGGGTTTCCTTCCATGGCTGCTTTTGGGAAAATATAATCAGGAATTGTAACATTACCGTTGGCATCAAATTTATATTGACCGTGCCAAGGTGCAGTTGGTTGAGAAGTTGGATTCAGAAATTTATCATTCTGAAATTCCAACCAAACCAATTCCCCATATTGCTGCGTATTCAGCAGATCCAAAGAGTTTGTAGTTCTCTGAACACCATAACGGGCATCAAAAGTTAACTTGGCTGCACCCTTTTTACCACGATTGGTAGTAATAATAATTACACCGTTGGCAGCACGTGCGCCATAAATTGCTGAAGATGAAGCATCTTTCAAAACAGTCATGGATTCAATATCATTTGGATTCATTCTGCTTAAGCCTCCTTCAGTAGGTACACCATCAATAATATATAATGGTGAGTTGTTATTAATGGTACCAAAACCTCGAACACGAACTGTTGCGTCCCCACCCGGAGAGTTGTCGTTCACAACGGTTACACCTGCAACACGGCCTTGCAGACGAGCAGCAGCATTAGCAGTTGGAATTGCTTTAATATCATCTGAATTTACTGTTGAAACAGCTCCGGTTACCGATTTTTTCTGTTGCGTACCGTAACCTACCACTACTACTTCATCCACGCCGATTACATCAGCGCCCAATGTTATATTAAAATTGGTTTGGTTACCAATTTCAATTTCCTGAGTTTTCATACCAATGTATGAAGCAACGAGCGTTTTTGAATCAGCAGGAGCTGAAAATGAGAATTTACCGTCCATATCGGTGATGGTTCCAACAGTAGTGCCTTTAACAATTACTGTTACTCCAGGGATCGATGCTCCATCTTCACCGATTACAGTGCCCGACAGTGTTTTTTGTTGCGCGAAAGTGGTAATCGCTAAAAAGCAGGAAAAAAACAGCAGTGCTGCCATTCGCCAGAGCCCTTTTGATTTACTTTTTTTCATAAATTTTAATGTTTAATTTGTGGTAATTACTTGTTTTAAAACAACTTGATTAAAGAATGTCAAATGCGTGACTTCTGAATCCATTAATTTAAGAGAGTTACATAGGCATTTTCGTTTATGTGAATAATCTAAGTTTGATTCTTGTTCGTAAGAACTCCTTTCGGAATTTTTCTAATTACTAAACACAAACATTAAAACATAAGATTATAGCCGAAAAGGCCTTGGAAATTTTAAGAAAATACGGACCTGCTACATTCAGAGGCACCAGAATGTATAAAGCCTGATTTAAAATAACCGGTTTTCTCGATCTTGTTTGTGCTTTCATCTATGTTAATTTAGTTTTTGCGTGATTAAATTAACATTGCTAAAGTAATTGAAAATGTAAATATTTGTTAAAATTGATATGTGTTAAAGAATACCTTTTTGGGTATAGTAGATTTCTAAAAGTACTTCAGAGTCAAACGAAATAATATAATTATCTAATTATCTGATCATTAAATCATATGCAAATAAAAATATATGTGCAATCATAGAAGAATTCAGACAAAAAAAAATAAATAAGACTCGAAAAAAAGAACAATAAATCGAACAGGTCATAAAATAATATGAGTATTTGCTTTAATACCCAGAGCACCGAAGTGGTTATTCAAATAAAACAAATAAAAAAAGGGTTAAAAACCAGGAATATAAACCTGATTTTCAACCCTTTAATTAAAAATTAACTTTTCTATTTTATAAAAATCGGATTGCTTAATAATTCAGCTTCCGAAGAAATATAGACTTTTAAATTGTCCATACTTTTCCATTTCTCATTTTCAAGGCCCCATACTGCAAGAAAATAATGTCGGGCAGGTGCATCGGCATTGATTTTCTGAGCTACATAAAAGGTTTGAGAAATAACATTACTAAAATTCTTCTCTACCACCGTTTTATAACCGAGTTTAAAGAAATCAAAGTCGGTTGTACGTGCAACCCTGGTTACTTCACTGCTTTTAAGTAAAACAGCCATTCCGAGTTCGTCATTATTCAACGACTGAACATCGAGTGTTGCGATCGACCGATACTCGCCATTTGCTGCAAAATCAACAGGTTCATTTTTCAGTAAACTGGTAACGATACCGGTTACAATCTGTTTTTCTCCTGAAAAGCCAGAAACCGTCACATCCGACTGAAACCAGTATTTGCCGGGATAAATCGAAATCCGCTCCACAGCAGAAAGGTTTTGCCCGGCGACATTCCAACCTGTATATTTCAGGTCGAATACTGAACGTACAGGACCTTCAACCAGTTTCTGGTATTCGTAGCCGTCAGTTGAACCAAGCCGGTAAAGTGAATCACCTTCCAACATAGCCAAACCTCCTGAACCAGTTGAACTTCCGCAATGAAGAACATCCATTCCCCAATCAGAAAGTTTGTGGTAATCAGGAATTTCAGGAGTATGAATTTTATCGAGTATCATTCCCGGTTTCAGCTTGCCGTACAAATCTTTCACATTGCGGCAATCGAAATAATTACGGAAACCCATTTTATCGTTTTCCCAGCTAACACTTTCGCCTTGTGCAATGATTTTAAAACTGTCCTTACACGATGGCGCCATGTACTGATCAACTTCCAGATAAGTATCATCGGCCTGGTGAATTCCCAAACGAACGTTGGTACGCTTTTCAAACTCAGGATAGGCAGTCACAGCAACGTTTTCAACTTCAAGATTAATAGTTTCTGAAGCTTTAAAATTTACTGTGAAAACAAGTTCGTCCCATTTGCCATCGGCATTCAAATCGTCGGCCTGCGAAGGAACGTTTTGTCCGTTTAATTTCAGGATCGGTGCAAAGCCTTCAGGAACGGCGCCAAATTTCGTTTCCACATCTTTACGATCTAAAATGATGGTTTCATCAGGACGGTCAACTGCTAATGGATTTGTCAGAACCAGTGTATTCTTTTTTGTGCAGGACGTGATTCCAACCAGTAACACTGCACTTAATATGAACAACGTTCTCATTCGGGTAAATCGTTTTCACCTTTCACGTAACCAAAATTGGCCAAAATACCACCGTCAACATAAAGAATATGTCCGTTTACAAAATCGGCGGCTTTTGAAGCAAGGAACATGGCTGCGTTGCCGACATCTTCGGGTTCTCCCCAGCGGCCTGCCGGTGTACGCGTCATCACCAAATCATTGAAAGGATGCCCATTAAGGCGGATATCGGCAGTTTGCGAGGTTGCAATATAACCGGGACCAATACCATTTATCTGAAGGTTGTATTTTGCCCATTCGCAGCACATGTTGGCAGTCAATAATTTCAACCCACCTTTTGCGGCTGCATAAGCTGAAACAGAATTACGCCCATAAACGCTCATCATCGAACACATGTTGATGATTTTTCCGGCGCGTTTGGCGATCATGGCAGGAGCAACGCGTTTGGCAACAATCAACGGAGCCACCAGATCAACATCAATTACCTGTTTGAAATCGGCAATCGGCATGTCCAGAATCGGAATACGTTTGATGATACCGGCATTGTTTACCAAAATGTCAACCGAGCCCACTTCCTTTTCTATCAGCGAAATTCCCTTGTCAACGTCAGCTTCGTCGGTGACATTAAAAACAAGGGTAAAAACGTCGATTCCGGCAGCATTGTATTCGATCTTGCAAGCGGCGAGTCTTTCTTCGCTCAGGTCGTTTACGCAAACTTTAGCGCCAGCTTTTCCAAGAACTTTACCAATGGCCATTCCAATGCCATGAGTTCCCCCGGTAATCAGGGCAACTTTTCCAGTCAAATCAAATAATTCATTCATATTCTGTAATTTTATTATGGTTTATCTTAATTCGTTTGGCTGAACCACGTCCATATCAGTGTAATCCATATTTTCGCCAGCCATTCCCCAAATGAAAATATAGTTGCTGGTGCCGGCTGCCGAATGAATTGACCAGTTGGGCGAAATAACTGCCTGCTCGTTGCTCATCCAAATATGGCGGGTTTCCTGCGGCTGGCCCATAAAATGACAAACGGCCTGTCCTTCAGGTACATTGAAATAGAAATAAACTTCCATACGGCGGCTGTGGGTATGTGCAGGCATTGTATTCCAAACACTTCCGGGGCGCAATTCTGTCATTCCCATTTGAAGCTGGCAAGTTTCAATCACTTTGCTGATCAGGAGCTGATTGATCTGACGTTCGTTGGAAGTTTGCTGAGAGCCCATTTGCAGCACGTTGGCATCTTTCAGTGTAATGCGACGAGTCGGAAGTTCCTTGTGAGCTGGAGTCGAGTTCAGGTAAAAACGGGCAGATGCGGTTACGCTGTCTGATTTGAAAGTAATCTGTTTTGCACCCTTTCCTATATATAGCGCCTCCTTAAAATCAAGTGAATGTTCGGTTCCATCAACAACTACCGAACCTTTTGCCCCGACATTTATAATACCCAATTCTCGGCGATCGCAGAAATATGCAGCTTTCATCGGGTCAATGGCTGTAAGTTCAAGTGGACCGCTGGCAGGCACTGCACCCCCGGCGATGTAACGGTCGTAATGCGAATAAACCAAATGGATTTTATCGGCTTCCATTACTTTTTCGATCAGGAAATTTTCGCGCAATTGAGCGGTATCATACTTCTTTGCGTCCCTTGGATGAGAAGCGTAGCGTTCTTCAAAAATGATTGACATATCTTTTAATTTTAATGGTTGAATTTGTATTTTAATGCTTCCAGATAATAATAATCGGCATAATTAATCGGTGTATCCACTTCCGATTTTTTAGGCATATTGCCGACACAATGTTTGATTAAAAATCCGCCATTGTCGCCGGTTTCTGCAAGATATTCCGGAGAACTTAAACTTGCAAGAATTTTATCGGCCAATTCAGCATATTCGGCCTTGCCTTCATCGGTAATTGAGCTTAAAATATACAAGGCAGATGCGGTAACAGATGCGGCAGATGCATCGCGGTAGGCTTTAGGAATGGACGGATCGTTGAAATCCCAGTATGGAACCAAATCTTCAGGAAGGTTCTCTTTAATGAATCCAGCAATTTTTTTCGCGGCTTCCAAATATCTTACATCACCGGTTTCGCGGAAACACACTGCATAACCATACAAGCCCCATGCCTGCCCTCTTGCCCACGAAGAATCGTCGTTCAGACCCTGATGGGTTTGTTTGAGAATAGGCTGCCCGGTAATTGTATCATAATCAACCACGTGAACCGAACTCATGTTTTCGCGGAAGTGATTGGCCAGCGTGGTGTTGGCATGAGCAATGGCAACATCGCGGTATTTTGGGTCGCCTGTTTCTTTCGATGCCCAGAACAGCATTTCGAGGTTCATCATATTGTCGATAATCACAGGGAACTGCCATTGCTTGCCCCAATCCCAGGATTTGATACTTCCAATTGTAGAATCAAATCTTGTAATCAGTGATTCGGATGCTTCGATTACGACTTTTTTATAATCTTCATTTTTTGTGATACGGTAAGCGTTTCCATAACTGCAAAAAACCATAAAACCAAGGTCGTGCGTATTTTTCCGGTACTGAACACCTTCCAATTTTAGCGTATTTTCGGTGGCAATTTTTTCCCATTTCTGGTCGCCTGTCAATTCATACATGTACCAGTAACTTCCGGCGGGAAAGCCACAACACCAGTCTTTCTGGGTTATCATGTCATATTTTCCATTCCCGAAAGAACGGGGAACCATTGTGTCGTTGGCCGAATTTACTACTAAATAATCGAGTTGTTGGGAGAGTTGGTTAACGAGTTTATCTTTTTGCTCGAAGAGCGTTTTTTTGGAGCATGCTCCAAAAATCATTAAACAAAGAATTAAAAAACTTAAATTTTTCATGGTCATTTATTTTATTGGTTTAATTTCCGGATGAATATTAGCTTAAGCTCAACAAAGATAATAGTAATTTGCAAATGCGCAATCGATTGCATTTTTATTTTATATTTGATGGACAAAAAAAGAATTTATTAGCATATTTGCATAATATTTAAGACAGTCATGATCAAAAATTCAGAACCTACCATTCACGATATTGCCAGAGAGTTGCAAATTTCGGCTTCAACTGTTTCCAGAGCTCTAAACGATAATCCGCGTATCAGCCTGAAAACAAAGGAGAAAATTAAAGCTGTTGCCAATGCTTTGGGTTACCGCCCAAATACACTGGCATCGAATCTCAGGAATAAGAAATCGAATACGATCGGAATTGTAGTACCGTTAATTAACCGGCACTTCTTTTCATCGGTAATTAGTGGTGCCGAAGATGTGGCTTTTAAAGCAGGATACAATGTGGTAATCTCGCAATCGAACGACCTTGCCGACAAAGAAATCAATATTGTGCAATCCATGTTTTCGAACCGGGTGGATGGCCTGATTATTTCCATCGCCATGCAAACAATGACATTCGATCACCTCAAAATTTTCAGGAAAAAGAATATTCCACTGGTATTTTTCGACCGTGCGGTTCCCGAAATTGAAACTGACAAAATTGTGGTGGATGATTTTGCCGGTGGTTTCAGGGTAACTCAACATCTAATTGACCAGGGATACAAGCGAATTGCGCACTTGGCGGGCACCCAAAACTTAATGACTTATTTTGACAGAAAAAACGGGTACGTCGATGCTCTTCGTAAAAACAACATTCCATTTGATGAATCACTGGTCATTATCAATTCATTAACCAGCGAAGAAGGGGTTATAGCCGTTCAGAACTTAATGAACCTGAAAAACCCACCCGATGCTATTTTCTGCGGAAATGACACCACCGCCCTCAGCGCAATGATTTATTTGCGTGATAAGGGAATAAGGATACCTCAGGATATTGGAATAGTTGGATTCAGTAATGAGCCCTTTTCGAAAGTTGTTTCCCCGTCAATTTCAACAATTGCACAGCCGGGATTTCAGATGGGACAAAAAGCTGCCGAATTAATCATCAAACAAATTGAAACAAAAGAGCGAACCTTTCAGACAATTGTTTTACCAACTGAATTGATTGTCAGGGAATCGTCAAGCCGCAGGAGTTTTCAGTGATTAGTGGTCAGTCTCAGTTTCTTCAACCGGTATTCTTCGTATTTTAAAATTGAGATAAGCAACCAATATACTCATAAACGGGCTGATAATATTGAAGAAACAATAAGGCAGGTAAGTCCAGGTATCTACGCCCAAAACCCTTGATTGTGTTGCGCCACAAGTATTCCACGGAATCAGCACCGAAGTCACAGTCCCTGCATCCTCCAGGGTTCGGCTCAGCAATTCGGGAGCATAACCTTTATCCTTGAATGATTTTCGGAACATGCGGCCAGGCACAACAATTGAAATGTATTGATCAGAAGCAGTTGTATTGAAAAAAATACATGTTACCACCGTTGATGCAACCAACGATCCGGTCGATTTTGCCCTGTTAATAATGGGTTGTATAATTCTCATTAAAAGTCCGCCCGCTTCCATTACGCCACCAAAAACCATGGCCGAAATGATTAACCAAATCGTATCCAACATTCCGCGCATCCCGCCGGTATGAAGCAGTTCATTTACATTTTCATCAGGAGTTACCAATCTTACTTCACCCAACATCGCCTGCATAAAACCAATGTACGATGCTTTTGTATAGGACAAACCTTTCCCGGCAACTTCATTAATAATTTCAGGCTGAAAAATAATCGCAAATAGTCCGCCCAATAAGGTGCCAACCATTAAAGACGGAATCGGCGGAACTTTCATTATAATTATGGCAAAAAGAATAACAGGAACCAGAAATAATAGCGGAGTTGTATTGAACGAACCTTCGATTGCTGATTTTACACCAACGACATCAACTACAGCCGTTCCAAAATCGTATTGAAAACCAATGATCAGAAAGATAATCATTGTAATAATGTAAGTTGGAGTTGTGGTTACTAACATGTACCTGATGTGCGTGAACAAATCAGTTCCGGCCATTGCCGGCGCCAAATTGGTAGTATCGCTCAACGGTGAAAGTTTATCGCCAAAATAAGCGCCGCTAATAATCGCTCCAGCTACCACGGCCTCGTTCATTCCCAATGCTTTTCCAATTCCAAGCAAAGCCACGCCAATGGTAGCGACAGTACTCCACGAACTTCCGGTAACCAATGAAATTAATGAACTAACAACCAGTGCGGTGAATAAAAACATTGTTGGATTAATGATGTCCAGTCCATAATAAATCATTGCAGGCACAATGCCGCTGATTAGCCATGTACCTGCAAGCGAACCGATCAGGAGCAAAATTAACATCGACGGCATGGCTGAACCAATGGTAGTCACAACTTTATTGCTGATTTCATCCCACTTCATGCCCTTTCGGATCACGATTACCACGCCAATTGTAGCCGCCAATAACAATGCTATCTGGTTTGATCCGGCAAGCGTATCCTCAAACAGAAATACATTGGCGGTTAGCATCGCAATCAAAAAGAAAATCGGAAGCAAGGCTTCAAAATAAGAGGGATCCTTTCTCATTAAATTGGGTTTTCTGAACTGTGATTGAGAAAATATACGCATTCAAATACATTTCAGGCTAAAGAAAAGAAATAAAAAACATTTTTTTTGATTTGAAGGGTTACCTTTGCAGCGTTTTCAGAATAAAGAGATGTGCTGTAATAAATTAATCTCTCAGACAATTACCTATTTTAGCATCAAATGAAGAAAAAAGCTTTCAGGATTATCAAACTACTCATTATTTTCGCTGTAGTTATTCAGCTTTCCGTCTCTGCTCAAACTCCCAAATATTTTATTATTTCAGGAAAAATACTTTCCGATTCCGAAATCTTTCAAAACATAACTGTTGAGATCAAAAAAAACAATCAACTGGCAACTATTTCACAAATACCAACTACCCGAAGATTTCGACTCGAACTGTCGTACAATGCTGAATATCAACTAACATTCAACCAAAACGGTCACCTTTCAAAATCCATCATTGTAAATACCGAAATCCCATCGGAAGTAATGCAACGGGAAAATAAGTTTCCACATTACTTAATGGCTGTAAAACTCGACAAAGCAATTTGTGAAGAAGAAAACTTAACCACTTCAAACCTAATTCAGCACATCTGTTATTCGCCTGAGAAAGACATTTTTTCCAAATTACCAACCATCTTTGATGTTGAATATGCTGAGCAAAATGCATTGTCGATCAGGCAAAATAGTAAATTGAGCGAGAATAAGTCCAAATTCCAGAGCTACCAGATATTCTAAATTCCACTCAAAAAATAAGTTTTAATTTCCATCCTTCATACTTTTAGTTAATTTTACGGAGTTGAACTTTTAAAGAGGCAATGTCATCTCTGTATAGAAACGAAACACGTATGCAAAAGATTGGTCGGTTCGGAGTGTTGTTTTTTCTGATCTTCATGTTTTTGTTCCAGTTGACATCTACCGGACAAAACAAGAAATACTTTATCATTACCGGTAAAATTGTTCCTGAAGTTACTACATCGGAAAGTGGCATTATTGAAATGTCGAAAAGCGGAGCCCCAATTACAAAAATTACTATTCCAAAAAATGGCCGTTTCAGATTAGAACTGGAATATTTCCAGGAATACACCCTGACCTTTTTACTATCACAGCATTTCAGCAAAACAATCATCGTTTCAACCGAAATTCCGCAGGAAGTATGGGAACGCGACAGCGATTTCCCTCCTTTTCCAATGGTTGTACAACTTTTCAAGGAAATTGAGGGAATTGATAAAAGTTTTACCTTAAAGGCTTCAGGGAAAATTTTCTACGGAAAACAAACCGATAATTTCGAAAAGGAAAGCTATTTCTCTGATGTTCAAATGGCTGAACAAATTGAGACAGCAAAAGCACAAACTTCGCAAGTAGCCAAAGAAGCGCAAGGTATCACAAAACAGGAAGCCCAGGATTTGGTCGTTAAACAAAAGAATTTCGACCAATTGATCAAGGATGCCGATGTACTCTATCAACGGGGCGAATACCAGCTGGCACTGATAAAATATCTGGAGGCTAAACAACTTTTTCCTGAAAGGGCTTATGCCAGCGACC
Source organism: Prolixibacteraceae bacterium (assembly GCA_019459485.1). Taxonomy (GTDB): domain Bacteria; phylum Bacteroidota; class Bacteroidia; order Bacteroidales; family Prolixibacteraceae; genus Aquipluma. The sequence goes on along the minus strand of JAIBEZ010000028.1, from coordinate 262,179 downwards.
GGATAGCCGAACTTCAGGATTTGGTTAAAGCGCTGGAAATTACAGAAAGACAAAGAGCCGAACTGGAACAAAAATACAAGGATGCCATTGCCCGTGCCAATGGGTTCTTCGAACAGAAAACGTATCAGTCGGCTCGCCCTGTTTACGAAGAAGCGCTGCAATACAAACCCGGCGATGTTTTTGCAAATGGCCGGATTCAGGAAATTGACCAATTGCTGGCAATGCTCGAAAAACAAAAACAATTCAACGATCTGATTGCCCAAGCCGACAACGCCTATAAATCAAAAAATTTCGATCAGGCGGTAACCCTTTACAGTCAGGCCAAAGAGCTTGTTCCTGAAAAGGAATATCCGCAAACTCAAATAGACCTTATCAATCAGGAAAAAGCTCAATTGGTTAAAATTGAACAACTTGATAAAGCATTCAACCAGAACATGCAAACCGGCGATAACCTTGCACAACAAAAAGATTTTCTTCAGGCCATTGACGGATACCGGAAAGCCCTTGCATTAAAACCCGACAGCAAACTTGCCAGCGATAAAATTGCGGAAATTGAAAACGCCATTGCAATCATCGAAAATGACAAAAAATACCAGGAAGCCATACAAATGGCCGATCAGTCGCTGGCAGCAAACGACCTTCAGCAAGCAAAATTACATTATCAGAATGCTCTGAGATTAAAAGCTTCGGAAGGTTATCCGAAGGAGAAACTTGCTTTTATTACTGAATCAGAAACCAACGAAACCAGATTTATTGAACTTCAGGCCAATGCCGAAAAAGAAGTTTTAAGCTTAAATTATGACGAATCCATTCGTTTACTGAATGATGCACTGAAAATAAAACCAAGAGACGCGTCGGTACAAAAACGCATCGACGATATTCAGGGATTGAAAAAGCAACAAGTAGTCAGGGATAATTTTGAAGCTGCAATTCAGAGCGGCGATCAGCAAAAAGCACAGCAGAACTACGACCGCGCAATCAGTTTTTACCGCGATGCGCTAAAATTGCTGCCCAACAACGAAATTGCATTGGGTAAAATTTCGGAAACAGAGCAATTACTGGCAAAAGAAAAGCAAGAAAAACTGCTTGAAGGTAATTATCTGGCGGCCATTTCAAAAGCTGACAAAGCTTTCAGTTCTGAAGATTATGCCGATGCCAGGAGACTTTATTCAGAAGCTCTGGCAATCAAACCGATCGAAGCATATCCGGGCGAGAGAATTAGCAAAATTGATGAAATACTGGCCGAAAAAACTAAATTACAGCAAATCGAAACTGAATTTTTGGCTTTTGTTTCAAAAGGTGATGCTTCTTTCTCCCAAAAAGAATATGAATCGGCCCGAACCAGTTTTACAAGTGCGCTGGACTTAAAACCCAATTCGGCGGAAGTAAAAACAAAAATTAAAAATATAGACGATATTCTGCTGAAACTGGCTGATGAAAAGAGAAAAGAAGAAGAACGTTTGATAGCTCTGGCTTCAGCTAACAATCAGGCGTTCAACGATGCAATGGCAAATGCAGACAAAGCCTTTGGCGAAAACGATTTCAACACGGCCAAATCGGGTTACGAAAAAGCACTTGCTATAAAAGCAGCCGATCCGGTCGCAAAACAAAAATTAGGACAAGCCGAAGCACAACTGGCGCAACTGGCCAAAATGACCCAGGCATACAACACCGCTATTACTGCTGCCAATAAGTTTGTTGGCGACAAACGTTACCAGGATGCAAAGGAAAAATACCAGGAAGCATTGCAATATCTTCCGGATTCGGATTATCCGAAACAACAGATCGTAAAAATCGACGAGTTGCTTGCACAGGCCGAAGCTGAACGCCAAAAAGAGGAATTGTATGCATCAAGTATAAAAGAGGGCGAAACTTTGTTCAGAAACAAGGAATATTCAGGTGCACGGGTTTCGTTCGTAAAAGCAAACGAACTTAAACCTTCTGAAAAATTGCCAATCGACCGGATTCAGGAAATTGACAAGTTGCTGGCAGAGCTTGCAAGTATTGAAGCCAAAAATAAAGCGACCGAAACTGGTTATCAGGAAACAATTGCAAAGGCAGACAAGGCTTTGGCAGGAAAAGAATATTCATCGGCACGTTTATTTTATGGCGAAGCCCTTGCGATCAAATCGAACGAACAATATCCAAAAGATAAAATTGCAGAAATTGATCAGATCATGGCAGATCTGAAAGTTCTACAATACAATCAGGCAATTGCAGCTGGCGATTTGGCTTTCAAATCAGATCAACTCGACGAGGCAACTACCCAATACGAAAATGCGCTGACAGTTAAAGCGAACGATCAGTATGCAAAAAACCAACTCGATGAAATTGTAAAAAGAAGGACTGCCCTTCAGGAAGAACAAAATAGGTTGAAAAAAATCAACGAACAGTATGCCTTGAAAATGGCAGCGGCAGTCGCCGATTTCAGGAACAAGGAGTATCAAACTGCCAAAGGAAAATATCAGGAAGCATTGTTGTTAAAACCTGAAGAAACATTGCCAAAAGAGCAGATTGCAAAAATTGATGCGTTGCTGCAGGAGTTGCTAACTGCTGAAGAAACCAACCGTTTGTACATTGAGACTGTGAACGCAGGACAGGAAGCTTTCCGACAGAACAAGCTCACCGAATCACGCGACGCATTCATGAAAGCACGTGACTTGAAACCATCTGAAGTGCTGCCTCCTATTCGTATTGCTGAATTAAATACGATGATTGCCCAGTTGGAAGAAACAGCAAGGCTTGCCGCTTTGGAAGAAGCACAGCGGTTGGCAAGAGAAAAAGCCAACAAGGAACAGTACGACAAAGAACTTGCTATTGCGGATAAGGCTTTCGCCGAAAAAGAATACAAGGCTTCAAGAACTTATTATTCAAATGCGCTAAGTGTTTTGCCAAACGAAAAATATCCGAAAGACCAGATCAGTAAAATTGACGAACTAATTGCCAAACAAATGGAAATTAGTATGCTTGGGCAGCAAAAGGCGATGAGGGATTCCCTGATGAAAATACGAGACGATGCTTTCAACAGGGCCATCACTTCAGGAAAAGAAATGGAACAGTCGAATCAATATCAGGGGGCCATTCAAAGATACAACGAGGCAATTAGCATCAATCCTGACGAAAGAGCGAACGTTCAGAAGATGATTACTGCTCTTGAAGACCAACTCCGGGCAATGGATAGTCAGAACAAACAATACCAGGTTTCAATTGAAAAAGCGGATCAATTGTTTGGCGCATCAAAACTGGAAGAGGCAATTGCCGAATACCGAAACGCATCGGGCATAAAACCGATGGAACAATATCCGAAGACACAAATTATTGATATACAAAATATTATTAATCAGCGAAATTCAGCATACGATCTTGCCATCAAAAATGGAGATAATGCTTTCGATAAATCTGACTGGCAAAATTCGAAAGCTGCCTACACCGAAGCATTGCTGGTAAAACCCAACGAAGCTTATCCTGAAAAACGGTTAAGGGAAATCGATCAGAAAATAATTGATGAAAAGCTAGCCGGAATCAATAGTTCTAATGAAAATGCAGCATACAACGAAGCTGTTGCCAAAGCAGAAAAAGCATTGGCTGACAATGAGCTGACAACAGCCAAAATGCATTTCAATGTTGCTCATTCGTTAAAACCTGCTGAAACCATGCCTCCGCAGCGCATTATTGAAATTGACGCGTTGATTGAGCAAAGAAACAAGGAACGTTTGGCCCAGGCACAACGCGACATCGACGAAAAATACCGGCAGTCAATTTCTGTTGCCGACAATGCTTTCAGGGAAAAAACTTATACCATTGCACGTTTGCGGTATCAGGAAGCACAGCTGATAAAGCCTGATGAAACCTATCCGAAAAATCAGATCGCATTGATTGACAAGCTGCTGAACGAAGCAAAACCGGTTGAAACTTATGCCTTCGATGTGCCGGAAATTCAAACTACACCTCCGGTTTCAGCAAATGCAAACAAACCGGAAGAATCGGCACAGGCGACAGAAGCACGGGCACAATCATTCAGAACGGTTGATAATTACGACGAAGCCATTCGCAAAGCTGATGATTCATTTGGCATCAAAGATTATACAGTTGCACGTTTCTACTATTACAAAGCCATTGAAATAAAGCCCAAAGAAGAATATCCGGTTAATCAGATCGAACTGATCCGCAAATTGGTTGATTCGGAATTGTCGTCGATCGATCGTTCAGGATACGACAAGGCAATTGCACAGGCTGATGAAGCTTTCAGCCAGCAGAATTACACCATCGCCAAGTTTTATTATTACAAGGCACTCGAAATTAAATCGTGGGAAAAATACCCGAAGGACCGGATTGCCGAAATTTTGGCGCTGACCAATTCGCTACTTTCTGAAAGAGAAGAAAAAGAATACCGCGATATGATTGCCAAAGCCGATGAAGCGTATTTCAACAAAGACATTGCCATCGCACGTTTTTATTACAACAAAGCCATTGCCATGAAATCGGATGAAAACTATCCGCGCATCAAACTCAAAGACATCCAGAAACTGATTGATCAGGATGCCCGTGACCAGAAAAACATTGAATACAATAACGTGATCGAACTTGCCGACCAGGCACTTCAGGCTGAGAATTTCAGTATTGCACGTTTTAATTACAACCGTGCGCTGAGCATGAAACCAGATGAAAAATATCCGAAGGATCAGTTGAAACGTATCAAAGAAGCATTGGATAAATAAAATAATTAATTCTCATATATAGTGAGCAGGTGACTTAAAGTCACCTGCTAACTACGTTTAAAGTAACCTGCTCACTAAAAATAAACGATAACTTGGAACTAAAAATAAAAGATCAGCTAATCAGATTGTACGAATCACATTTCAACGAAGAAGTGAGCTTTTTCGAACAATTGCCGGTTTCGGGTTCGTACCGCGAATATGCCCGGATGAAAAGTGCCAGCCACCAGGTTATTGGCGCACACAACCAGGACATAAAAGAGAATATTGCCTTTCTCGAATTCTCGGCACATTTCCGCAACAAGGAAATTCCGGTTCCGACTATTTATGCAATCAGCCCCGATCAACTGAGCTATCTTCAGGAGGATTTGGGAAATACGACCTTGTTCGATTTCCTGACCAAAACCCGCGAAGCAGAAGGATTTTCAGGAAAAATAGTTACAGAATACAAAAAAGTGCTCCGCCAGCTTCCCCGAATTCAGCTGGTTGCCGGAAAAGACATCGATTACAGCGTTTGCTACCCACGCGAAGCTTTCGACAAACAATCGATGATGTGGGATTTAAACTATTTCAAGTACTATTTCCTGAAGCTGGCAAAAATACCTTTCGAAGAACAAGCGCTTGAAGATGATTTTCAGGCATTCAGCGATTACCTTTTGGCCGTTGACAACAATGCTTTTCTCTACCGCGATTTCCAATCCAGAAACATCATGCTGAAGGACGGGCAGGTTTATTTCATCGACTACCAGGGTGGCCGCAAAGGCGCAATGCAATACGACCTGGCATCGCTGCTGTACGATGCAAAAGCCAATATTCCTGAAGCTGAACGCGAAGAATTGCTGGAATTTTACCTCGATGAACTGAGCCAGTACAAACACGTTGACCGCGAAAAATTCAAATCGTTGTATGGCGGATACGTTTTAATCCGGATCATGCAGGCCATGGGAGCCTACGGATTCCGCGGATTCTACGAGAAAAAGGAACATTTCCTGAAAAGCATTCCATTTGCCCTGAAAAATCTGGAAACCTTACTGGCAAAAAATACGATACAGGTTCCATTGCCCGAGTTGTTAAAAGTATTAAAAGCAGTCACCGAATCTTCTTTCCTGAAATCCATCAGTCCTGAAAATGAGCGGTTAACAGTTAGAATAAGCAGTTTCTCCTACAAGAAAAAAATCCCGAAAGATCCATCCGGAAACGGTGGCGGTTTTGTGTTTGATTGCCGTGCCATTCACAATCCGGGTCGTTACCTTGAGTATAAACACCTGACCGGAAAAGATCCGCAGGTTCAGGAATTTCTGGAAACAAAATCAACCATGGCCGATTTCCTTGCTCCTGTTTTCAGTCTGGTGTCCAATTCTGTTGAAGTATATCTTTCACGAAAATTCTCGAATCTGAGTGTAAGTTTTGGCTGTACCGGCGGACAGCACCGCTCGGTGTACGCTGCTGAAAAATTGGCGGAGTACCTGAAAAACAATTACCCTGTTACGGTTGTTCTTCAACACATCGAACAGGATAAGAAATAGAAAATGAGCAAAACACAGTGTAAAAACGACGATTACAAAGAAAAAGACGACGCAAAATACGTATGCAAACGTTGCGACCGAAAATCAAAAAAGGAAGATAAAGTCTGTAAACCGAAGAAAATTAAAGGTTGAGAAAAGGTGCAGCGCACCGTGATATTTGTAGAAATGATAATAAGCTCAAACTGCAAAGGTGCAGCGCACCGTAATATAGAATCAAATGTTGATGAAATCCCGGTGCTCTGCACCTTGTCAGTTTCCGATCGAACTTTTTTCTACAAATATTTTGCGGCTCTGCCGCTGATGAGAAATCTCAAGAAAACAACCATCGTAAACACCCTAAAATCCAAAACATTTTCCACGCTTCTAACGGTTCTTATATTAATATTGCCGTTCTCTTCGTTCGCACAAAACAACTTCAAAGACCGTGTTTCACATGCCGAAACCGAATTTCAGGCGCAATCATTTCACCTCCAAACAGACTCTATTCCACTGAATTTCAACATTCAGGAAGTGGTTGTAAAAGCCTTTGGTTCTGAAAAACGATTGTTCGATACGCCGGGTTCAATCGGAGTTTTGACCAACCGACAAATTATACGCGAGCCATCGTTTAATTTGGCGCCTTCGGTCAACAAATTGGCCGGAGTTTGGATGCAAAGCGGATCAATCAATACCAACCGGCTCACCATTCGCGGAATCGGAACCCGATCGCCCTACGGAACCAACAAAATCAGGGCATATTACGGCGATATTCCCCTGACCAACGGGGTGGGTGAAACAACCCTTGAAGACCTCGATCTGGATCAGATGGCCGACATCGAAATCATCAAAGGGCCTGCATCGGGTTTTTATGGTTCAGGACTGGGCGGCGTTCTGCTGTTTAATCCGTCGAAACCAACAAGAACGCATTTTGCCCAAAGTGTTTCAGTCGGTTCGTTTGCAACAATTAAATACTCCGGAAAACTGGCCGTTGCAGCAAAAAACAGCAGTCATTCATTGGTTTACAGTCGCTTTAGTTCCGATGGTTACCGCGAAAACAATGAAACCAACCGACACAATTTAACCTGGTCGTCAACATTTACCCGAAAACAAACCACCGTTAATTTACTGGGAGCTTTCATTCAAACCGAAGCTTTTATTCCCAGTTCCATCGACCTGAAAACATTTGAGGCTACTCCGGAAAAAGCCGCTGCCAACTGGGCCGCCACACGGGGTTACGAAGATTATAAAAAAGCTTTCGGCGGAATGACAGTTCAGCAAAATTTCGAACGAAACTGGCTGGCCAAAATCAGTGTTTTCGGGCAATTCAACAAAAACAACGAACTTCGGCCTTTCAACATCCTTCAGGAAAAAAACCACTATTTGGGTGAACGTTCGGTTCTGGAGAAAAAAATCATTTCAGGAAAAACAACCAGCCGGATAATGATTGGCAACGAGTTTTTCACTGAAAATTACCAGTGGCAAACACTTCAGAATAAAGACCGGGCGGTGGGCGATCTATTGTCAGACAACGAAGAATTTCGCTGGTACAACAATATATTTTTTCTGACCGACCTGACCATTGAAGAACAATTTGTAGTATCAGCCAGCCTGAACTGGAACCAGACCAGTTACCGTTACGTAGATCTTTTTTTGTCGAATGGAGATCAGAGCGGGGAACAAAAATTTCCGCAAATTGTATCGCCTCGCGTGGCGGTTACATGGCTTGCAGGTGAAAAACTCCGGCTCTTTTCGGTGATCAGTCACGGCTTCTCCCCTCCCACCCTCGAAGAAACTTTGATGCCCGGTGGCCTGCGAAATACTTCGATCAAACCTGAAACCGGCTGGAATTTCGAACTGGGAACAAAAGGGTCCGTCGGCAAATCGCTGTTTTTTGAACTTTCGGCCTATTACATGAAGGTGAAGAATTTATTGGTGGCGCAACGTTCAGGAGAAGATGAATACACCGGGATCAATGCCGGAGGAACCAATCATCCGGGACTGGAAATTAAGCTGGATTACAGGCTGATCAACCGACCCGACTGGACCACTTTTTTCAGGATGAATGGCAGTTTTACCCGCTACCGCTTTGCAGATTTCACCGATAAAGGGAACGACTATTCAGGCAATAAACTGACCGGATCACCCGAAATGCTGACCAACTGGATGCTCGAAACCAGTCATGCCAAAGGATTTTTTATGAACCTGCACTACTTGACAGTTGGCCGAATGCCTTTGCGCGACGATAATTCCATTTTTACGGATGCCTATTCGCTTGCCAACCTGATGGCCGGATATGAAAAATCATTTAAACACCTTTCAATCGGCATTTCAGCGGGAGTGCAAAACCTCTTCGATGTCCGTTATGCTTCCATGGTTTTGATCAATGCAACCGCCGTCGGCACCCAATCACCCCGCTATTATTATCCCGGATTGCCAAGAAATTTTAAATCAGGGATAAGTTTGAGGTATTCGTTCTGAGTACTAACAAAGTGTTTATAATCTATCGTGTGGGTAAAAGATTCAATATCAACAAAAAATCAATATTGCCAATCAAATCCATTGTCGCTTATACCACAAAGTGGTATAATGTTAGTGACCTCCAGTTTCACTGGAGGATGATGAAAATACTGCAGCTACAACCCTGAATAGGGTTGAATATTAAGCACATCATGATATTCAACCCTATTCAGGGTTGCCGTTGTTTTCGGTTTCGTAACCCCCAATTCCATTGGGGGTCATTAAAATTTAGCACCTTCGGTGCATTCAGGAATAAAAGCAACTGATGCAAATTTGTTAACTTCATAAAAGAAACATCTAGATTTTTCGTCATTTAAAATTCAGGGAAATAGCCTTAGTTGTCCCGATTTATCCTGACGACGGGCCGGAGGTAACAATTCTCCAAAATTCGAAAGCGTAATTCCCAGCAGGCGCACGCTGGTTCCTTCAGGCTCGGTAGCTGCCAGTAATTGTTTGGCTGTATCGCGAATAATGTACAAGTCGTCCACCGGATGCGCAAACGAATGATTTCGGGTAATCTGCCTGAAATCGCTGTATTTTATTTTCAAGGTGATTGTTCGCCCTTGCAGATTGTGCCTGAGTAAACGGTTGTGCACAATTTGAGCAATATTATCCAGCTCAATGTTCATCTCTTCCACACTGGTCAAATCGTAGGCAAAAGTATCTTCGGCTCCCACAGATTTGGTTTCGCGGTGCGGTTCGACTTCCCGGTTATCAATACCCCGCACGATGTTGTAATAGAAATGACCGGCTTTTCCAAAATGCCGCGTCAGTTCTGCTTCGGTAAGTTTCTTTAAATCAGCACCGGTGTGCAAGCCCATGCTTTTCATTTTTTCAGCAGTCACTTTTCCAACGCCATGAAATTTTTCGACAGGAAGTTTTTCCATAAAAGCTTGAATTTTCGAAGGCCCGATAAAGGTTAGTCCATCAGGTTTCCGAATATCCGAAGCGATTTTTGCGATAAACTTATTGACAGAAACTCCGGCAGAAGCGGTAAGCTGTAACTCATTTTTAATGGCTCGCCTGATTTGTTTGGCTATTTCGATGGCCGAACCGATATTCAGCTTGTCGTGGGTTACATCCAGATAGGCTTCATCCAGCGAAAGCGGTTCAATCAGGTCGGTATAACGGGCAAATATCTCGCGCATTTTTCTTGAAACCTCTTTGTACACCTCGAACCGGGGCCGCAAAAAAACAGCTTTCGGGCACAACTGAAATGCCTGCTTTGAGGACATGGCAGAATGTATCCCGAACCTGCGGGCTTCGTAACTGGCTGTGGCCACCACCCCTCTCCGGCCGTCGGGCAATCCGCCAACCACCACCGGCTGGCCTTTGTACTCCGGATGATCGCGCTGTGCGATGGACGCGTAAAAAGCATCCATATCAATATGAATGATTTTACGCTTTTCACTGCTGAATTGATTTTCCATTAAAACCGCTAAAGGATTATCCTGCAAATATAGGGACAATGATAACATATAGATTCAGTTAATAAATCCCTTGTTGTGACTGAAAAAGCAGAACGATTCACGTTGTTAATTAATTCAATATAATTGCTATATATCTTCATTCTCATTGACTTATATCATTCTGATTTAAAACTTCCTGCGATTTTAATTCGATATATTTGATACTTCAAATGATGTTCCCAAACAAGCTACAAATGGAAAAGTCTGACCCTCTCAAGTTAAAAGCTATCCGCAAAGAAATTCAGGAGATAAAGGACCGGATAAACCTGTTGGAAGCGACACTTGATATTAATAGCTGGAAAGAAACCCGATCGCAGCCATCAGATTCTGAACAAACCAATGGTGAGCCAGATCTGAATCTTACCCCAAAATCAGACGGTCTGATATAATTTCTTCATCTCCCGATGATAATAATTAGTGATCGAATGATAACTTTAAGGTTTTATTCATTGTAATAATACATCTTCAGAAAAAATAGCTGAAGTATAAATTACGGACCTGCAAAAACCAATAAAACCATGACGAAATTTTTAACATTCGCACTGTTGTTCGCTACCGGATTGTCAGTCAGTTGCCAGGTAAATAAAACCAGCCACGACCAGATAATTGCCAAAGATGCAAAGGTGGCCAAGGTTGGCAGCGGCTATAAATTTACTGAAGGTCCATCGGTTGCTCCTGATGGCCGCGTATTTTTTACCGATCAGCCCAACGACAAAATTGATGTGTGGAGCGAGGATGGTACCATTACCACTTTTATGCAGCCATGCGACCGCTCCAACGGAACCTTTTTCAATAAAAATGGAGAATTGGTTGCCTGCGCAGATTTGCACAACCGGCTGGTTGTTATTTCTGCTGACAAACAAATGAAAACCATTGCCGAAAATTACAATGGTCAGCCGTTAAACGCGCCCAACGACTTATGGATTGCGCCCAACGGCGGCATCTATTTTACCGATCCGTATTATCACCGTAATTACTGGCAAACTGGTAGAACTGAACTTCAGGATAAACGGGGCGTGTACTATCTCAATCCTGATGGCAAAGTAATCCGGGTAATTGACGACTACAAACAACCCAACGGACTGATTGGCACTCCTGACGGCAAAACACTTTATGTGAGCGACATCAACGATGGCAAAATCTGGAAATACACCATCAATGCAGATGGCACACTTGGTAACAAAACTTTTTTTGCTCCTGAAGGATCAGATGGAATGAGCATTGACAACAAAGGCAATGTTTACCTTACCAACAAAGTCGTCTCAGTATTTAATCCGAAAGGTGAAAATATTGCGCGGATTGAAGTGCCGGAATCGCCATCGAATGTATGCTTTGGCGGCAAAAAACGTGATATTCTTTTTATCACTGCCCGTACTTCGGTTTATACCTTGAAAATGAAAGTCAAAGGAGTTAATTAGCAAAGGAATGAGAGATTTTATACTGGCATTCGATCAGGGAACCACCAGTTCCCGTGCAATAGTTTTCGACCGGCAAGGCCATCAGGTGGCAACAGCTCAAAAAGAATTTACACAATACTACCCCGAACCGGGTTGGGTAGAACATGACCCCGAAGAAATATGGTCAACACAGGCGGGAGTTGCAGTTGAATCCATCACCAAAGCCGGGCTTGAAATGACCAACATTGCCGCTGTGGGAATCACCAATCAGCGGGAAACTACGGTAGTTTGGAACCGCAAAACCGGCAAACCTGTTTATAATGCAATCGTATGGCAGGACCGGCGCACTGCCGATTTCTGCGATGAATTAAAAAATGGCGGGTTGAGTCAGCAAATACTAGAAAAAACCGGATTAATCATCGATGCTTATTTTTCGGCAACAAAAATACGATGGATCCTGAACAATGTAAAAGGAGCGCGTAAACAGGCTGAAGCCGGACAACTGGCCTTTGGAACCATCGATTCGTGGCTGGTTTGGAACCTCACCCGCGGAAAATTACACATTACGGATGTGACGAATGCTTCGCGAACCATGCTGTTCAATATTCACACGCTTAAATGGGACGACGATCTGCTCCGGATTTTTGATATTCCGCAAAATATGCTTCCTGAAGTAAGGTCTTCCAGCGAAATTTACGGAACCACTGCCGGACATCTTGCTCCCGGAATCACCATTTCAGGTATTGCGGGTGATCAGCAGGCTGCATTGTTTGGCCAGATGTGCATTGAGCCGGGAATGGTGAAGAACACCTATGGAACGGGTTGTTTTATGGTGATGAACATCGGCAATAAACCAATCGTTTCAAAAAGCAATTTGCTTACAACCATCGCCTGGAAGATTGGGGACGAAACGACTTATGCACTCGAAGGGAGTATTTTCATTGCAGGAGCAGTTGTTCAGTGGTTGCGCGATGGTCTTGGCATCATCAAAAAATCGGTGGATGTTGAGCGGCTTGCAGCAAAGGCTGACGACAGCGGTGGTGTTTATTTTGTTCCTGCTTTTGCCGGAATGGGCGCTCCTCACTGGAACCAACATGCCCGCGGACTAATCGTCGGATTGACCAGAGGTTCAACATCCGCGCACATTGCCCGTGCAGCGCTCGACAGCATTGCCTATCAAACCTACGAAGTATTGCTTGCCATGCAAAAAGATTCAGAAATAAAAATAAGTGAATTGCGGGTTGACGGAGGTGCGACCGTAAACAACCAACTGATGCAATTTCAGTCGGATTTATTACAGACAAAAGTAATAAGGCCGGCTTATACTGAAACAACAGCTTTGGGAGCCGCCTATCTAGCGGGTCTGGCAGTAAATTTCTGGAGCGATTTGAATGAGGTTAAACAACAATGGCAAATAGGCCGAACCTTTTCGCCTGCAATAAATCCTGATGATACCATTTCTCTGATAAAAGGCTGGAATCGCGCCATTAAAGCGTCTCATGCCTGGGCTGATGATACGGAATGATTTTCATTTTCAGTATTCAAAGTACAAATAATCACTGATCATTCATAAATCATCATTCCCCATGACCCGAATACAATTTGACGAAATGAAAGCCACCATCAAACAGGCTTTTCTGAATGCCGGAATGCCGGAAGATAAAGCGGAGGTTTGTGCCCGAATCCATACCGAATCAAGCCGGGATGGTGTTTATTCGCATGGACTGAACCGGGTTGAGCGGTTTGTTGAGTATATTGGAAAAGGTTGGGTTGATGTAAATGCAGTTCCAACCCTTGAAATAAACCTCGGTGCAATGGAAGTGTACAACGGGAACCTTGGACCGGGAATTACAAACGCCATTTTTGCCATGAACCGTGCTACCGAGATTGCAGCACAAAACGGACTGGGACTGGTTAGCCTGAACAATACGACACACTGGATGCGCGGTGGAACTTACGGTTGGCAGGCAGCTGAAAAAGGTTTTATAGGCATCTGCTGGACAAACACCGAATCGTGTATGCCTGCCTGGGGCGCAAAATCCTGTGGAATCGGCAACAATCCGTTTATCATGGCAGTTCCACGGGAAGAGGGGCACATTGTTCTTGACATGGCCATGTCGCAATATTCCTACGGAAAATTACAGGTAACACGCCTGAGAAACGAAAAACTTCCGTTTGACGGTGGTTTTGATCAGGATGGAAATCTTACGGATGAACCAGGCATAATTGAGGAAACACGCCGGATTTTACCAATGGGATACTGGAAAGGTTCAGGGTTTGCAATCTTGCTTGATATTATTTCAGCACTGCTTTCGGGCGGTCTAACCACTGCCGGAATTGACAATTCAGGAAAAGGCAGTTGCGGAAGCTGTTGCCAGGTGTTTATTGCCGTTAATCCGCTAAAAATAAACACGCAGGAATTTATCGATCAGGCATTAAGCGAAACCATTGAACAACTCAAATCGTCGGTTCCGGCGAAAGAAAACGGCGAAATATTTTATCCCGGCGAACAATCGCTCAAAACCCGGCATCAAAATATGGAATTGGGCATTCCGGTTGATGATGGAATTTGGGCAATTGTAAAAGAACTGGCCAGGCTAAAACATTAATGTGATTAACCGCTTACATACTTATTTGGAATTCTGGATCAGTCAGTTGTGGTCATTTGAATGACTTTTATGACATTGGATAATATTACGGATATCTAGAACATTAAAACACCTGAAAAAGTACAAGTGCGTAAACCCAAAAACGTACAAACCGGAAAAGAGCCCAGCCCAAATAATTTTTTATATCGTATTTGATTAAACCGCAGGCAAAACTCACCACCGAATGAGGCACCGGAAGCATTGCGCCAACAAAAACAAAAATACCACCCCATTTTCGCAGATGGACAAGGTGTGCAGCAATTTTCATCTCAATATGCCTTTTGACTAAAGGAATTCGGTTAAATTGATTCCCAATAAAATAAGCAAAAATACCACCTACATATGACAGGGTTGCAATAATAAACAAGAACAACCAGGGGGTGAGTGATTTCGCACTCCATGCAATAAATATTTCAGGAGGAAGCAATCCAAAAAAGGTTTCGGAAATCAAAAAAGTCACAAAAACTGAAGTCGTTGAAAAAGTCTCAACCACTGTATTCAGCAATGCATTAAAATCAAAGAAAAAATACTCCAACACAACAAATACAGCAACAAACAGTAGAATTACCAGTCCTCCTTTTATAGCGGTACTTTTTAAAAAATCATAAAATTTCGTTATCCTGTAATAACGGTTCAACACAACTAATTTCTCATATCTGCTCATAATCCTTACTCTTAATATCTATCTATTCTTCATTATTCATACAAATAGAAAAGATCGTCTTCATCTTCGCTATTTTCATTCTGTTAATCAACAGTGTTAAAAGAACAGGAACTCCCTGCTCTGTAAACTCCAACCTCGATACCACAACAGTGGCTGGTATCGAAGTAATATCCGGGTAATTTAGTTAAGGTGAATAATTAGTCAGGATTATTTAGGCGGCTGCCAGAAAGCGTGGTGAAATGAATTGTGAAAATGACATTTCTTTTCGACAATTTTTTGTTCTATAATTAAAAAACAACTGCATGGTATATATGTAATGATAGAACTCTGATCTTCAGGTTCGTCAAATTCGAAGGAAAATATTTCACCCGCTGGAGTCTGTTCATTTTCATGATTTTCAATCACAAACAATTTTTGCTCGTAACGGAAATTTGAATTCCCCATTGCCTGTGCAAGTGTGAAAAAGAAAACAATAAAAAAAACTATCTTTTTTAATAATTCCATACAACTGCAATAGTAATTAAAAATCGAGAACATCATCATGTTTCGATTGAGCAATAACAACTATTCTACAGAAAAGTTTTTATTGCGATCATCTGTAAAAAAGAAAAAGCAGGCCAAACGACCTGCTTTTCTTTAAAATATTTGATTCAATAAACCGAATTAATCCAATTCAATTTTTTTGAATTTAGGAACCAGTAAGTGCATTACCACCCAAGCAATAATATAAGCCGTGGCGCAAATCATAAACATGATTCCGTAACCAATTCTGATATCGCCCATTGCTTTGTAATGGTCGAATAACATACCGGCAGCTTTTGCAATCATGATACCACCAACTGCGCCAGCCATACCGCCAATACCAGTTACCGAAGCAATGGCACGTTTTGGAAACATATCAGAAACGGTAGTGAAAATATTTGCTGACCATGCCTGATGAGCTGAAGCTGCAATACCAATAATGATCACTGCATACCACATATTGAAACTTCCGAGATATTGGGCAGAAAGCACCAACAATGGGAATAATGCATAAATAAACATCGATTTTTTCCGGGCCCTGTTGGCATCCATTCCGTGTTCGATGAAATATTTTGGCAACCATCCGCCAAGAATACTGCCGAAAGTCGTCATCGTATAAACAAGTGCGATAGGAAAACTAACTTGCGTACCAGTCAGGCCATATTGTTCTTTCAGGAAGGCTGGCAACCAGAAAAGGAAGAACCACCAAACCGGATCGGTAAGTAATTTACCGAGGAAGAACGCCCATGTTTGTTTGTATTTCAGTAATTTCAACCAACTAACCTTTTTAAATTCGGAACCATCAGCAGCAACGGTTTCTTCTTTATCACTCATAATATGATCGTATTCGCTCTGTTTAAGCTGACCTTTTGCCAACTTTTTTTCAGGAGTATCATACATGATCTGCCAGAAAAACAACCATATCAACCCAATCGCACCTGTAATAATAAAAGCCATTTGCCAGCCAAGGGTTATGGCAATTAACGGAACAACCATTGGTGCAATAATGGCTCCGACATTTGTTCCTGAATTAAAAATACCTGTTGCAAGGGCTCTCTCCTTCTTCGGAAACCATTCGGCTGTGGTCTTAATTGCCGCCGGAAAGTTACCTGCTTC
The DNA here is from genome assembly GCA_019459485.1 of Prolixibacteraceae bacterium. GTDB lineage: Bacteria > Bacteroidota > Bacteroidia > Bacteroidales > Prolixibacteraceae > Aquipluma. The sequence goes on along the minus strand of JAIBEZ010000028.1, from coordinate 245,626 downwards.
AGGAACACCTAATGCAGCACGGGCAACACCAAATCCAAACGGGGTTTTTGCAAACGCATGGCCAATAGCGGCTAAACTCCAGCCAAATAAGGACAATGCATAGCCTATTTTTGTGCCGAAGCGATCAATAATTCCGCCCATCAAAAGCATACCTGCGGCATACGCCACCTGGAAAGCAATTACGAGATTTGCATAAATTGATTCATAATGAGCTGGATCAGTTCCAAATACGCCATCTGCTTCCAGATAAGGCTTTAATAAACTGATAACCTGTCGATCTAAATAGTTGATTGTTGTTGCGAAGAATACAAGTGCACAGATTGTCCACCGGTAATTTCCGATTTTTTCGAGTTGTTTCATCCGCTGCTTTTTTAGGTTTATACTTGTTAGATTATATTTTAAGCTTTTTGATGATTGCCAAAGCTTCTTTGCATTTTTCTGTGATAGCCTGGTAATTTCCTGATTCAATTACCTCTTTCGGGAACAATTGCGACCCCATACCCACGCAATGTACACCTGCCTTAAACCAGCCTTTCAGATTGGCTTCATCAGGTGAAACGCCTCCTGTTGGCATAATGCTGGCCCAAGGCATCGGGCCTTTTACTCCTGAAATAAAATCAGGGCCGCCCACCGATGATCCGGGAAAAACTTTTACCACTTCGGCACCTAATTCGTGAGCACGGTTGATTTCAGTAACAGAACCGCAACCCGGACTCCAGGCAATTTTTCGACGGTTGCAGAAGCGGGCTGTGTCTTCATCAATCAAAGGCGAAACGATAAAATTGGAACCAAGCTGAATGTAAAGTGCAGCCGTTGCACTGTCGATTACCGAACCTACTCCCAAAATCATTTCCGGAGCTTCTTTGGCCGCCCATTTCGAGATTTCAGCAAATACTTCGTGGGCAAAATCGCCCCTGTTCGTGAATTCAAAAACCCGCACACCGCCGTCGTAGCAGGCTTTTACAACCTGCTTGCAAACTTCAGCGTCCTTGTTATAAAAAACCGGAACCATGCCGGTTTCTTTCATTTTTAATGCTACTTCTATTCTTGTAAAACGTGCCATAAAATCAGTTTAAAGTTTCAAGTTCCAGGTTTCAAGTTTTGCCTCAGTCATGGAAATTGGATATTGAATATTCGTTATTGGATATTTGATATTTTGAATTTCAAGTCCCAATAACCAACTCTCAATAACCAATATTAAAGTTGAAAACTACCTTGCAACTCTGCCGGAAGCATCGCCACCCATCAGTTTTTCAACTTCATCAACGGTTACCTGATTGTAATCGCCGTAAATGGTATGTTTCAGGCAAGATGCAGCAACAGCAAAGTTCAGTGCTTTCTGGTCATCTTCGGTATAAGTAAGCAATCCATAAACAAGTCCGCCCATGAACGAATCACCGCCACCAACACGGTCAACAATATCAGTAATCTGGTAAGTTGGCGCTTCAAACAAAGTTTTACCATCCCAAAGTACGCCCGACCAGCTGTTGTGGTTGGCATTGATCGACCCGCGCAAAGTAGTAATTACTTTTTTACACCGTGGATATTTTACCATAATCTGTTTTGAAACAGATTCGTAAGCTGCTGCCTCCACATGACCGCCGGTAACATCAACACCTTCGGGTTTAATTCCGAGTACTTTTTCGGCATCTTCCTCATTACCCAAAATCACATCGGTTCCGGCAACCAGTTCAGGCATCACTTCGCCAGCTTTTTTGCCGTAGTTCCATAGATTTTTACGGTAGTTCAAATCGCATGAAACGGTGATTCCTTTTTCGTTTGCTTTCAGAATGGCTTCCAGACAAACATCGGCAGCTCCCTGCGAAATAGCCGGAGTAATTCCGGTCCAGTGAAACCAGTTAACACCTTCAAAAACCTTGTCCCAATCGATCATTCCTGATTTAATTTCAGAAATAGCTGAATGTGCACGGTCGTAAACCACCTTGCTACCGCGGCTTACAGCGCCGGTTTCAAGAAAATAAATTCCAAGACGTTCGCCACCATAAACAATCTGATCCACTCCTACCCCATATTTACGCAAATCCATCACACATGATTGTGCAATGTCATTTTTGGGCAGGCGGGTAACAAAATCTACGGGAATACCAAAGTTGGCTAGCGAAACGGCCACATTGGCCTCGCCACCGCCAAATGTGGCTGTTAAATTATTACTTTGGCTGAAACGCAAATAACCAGGAGTTGCCAGACGCAACATGATTTCTCCGAATGTAACTACTTTCATCTCTTAACATTTACTATTTAATGATTTACAATTTACTACTTGAAGTTTTCCGGTTTCCGGTCTCCTTTCTCCCGATTCCATTAATTTATGCAATCGATTGCAAATCTACTATTTTTATCAAATTCAACAAATTCTGTACGTACCAAAAAGGCGGGAAAAGTAACTTTTTTCTTAAAAATTAAAATAGTTTTTTGCGTTGTTAAAGCTGATGTTCTCAACCATTTGACCCAGCAATTCCATGTCGTTCGGGATTTCGCCGTTTTCGACATCGTTTCCTAAAATATTACATAGTGTACGACGGAAATATTCGTGACGTGTGTATGAAAGAAAACTTCTTGAATCGGTTAACATTCCTACGAACCGGCTTAGTAAACCTAGGTTCGATAAGGCATTAATCTGTTTTTCCATGCCGTCTTTCTGATCCAGAAACCACCATCCGGAGCCCCATTGCATTTTACCGGCGACACTTCCATCCTGAAAATTGCCGATCATGGTGGCATACAATTCATTGTCTCTCGGATTCAGGTTGTACAAAACCGTTTTGCACAGTCTATCTTCCATGTCCAAACGGTTCAGCAATTTCGACAATGGTTCTGCAATCGGTTTGTCGCCAATAGAATCGAATCCGACATCAGGTCCTAACTGATTGAACAAGCGGGTATTGTTATTTCTTAATGCACCGATATGAAATTGCTGGATCCATCCGCGGGAGTGATCCATCTTTCCAAATTCATACAGCATGCACGATTTAAACTTCATTATTTCTCTTGAAGTAAGCCGGTAGCCAATCCTTACCTTAATAAAAAGAGCATCAATTTCATCGGTAGTATAATCGTCGGCAAAAGCGGTATCCAATCCATGATCGGATAAACGGCAACCATTATCGTGAAAATACTGGTGACGTTTGTCCAAAGCGGCCATCAATTCAGGAAATGATTTAATTTCCATTCCTGAAACTTTTGCCAGTTGGTTGATATACTCGTTGTATGAAATTGGGTGTTCAACCATCATGGCTTTATCTGGACGCCATGCAGGCAGTACAGATACCTCAAATCCGTCGGCTTTAATTTTCTGGTGATATTCGAGCGAATCAACCGGATCGTCGGTGGTACAAATGGTATGCACGTTGGCCATACGAATAATGTTTCTGCAACTATATTCCGGAGTTTGCAGTTTTGCATTGCAGGCATCGTAAATTGTACGTGCATTTTTCGGACTTAAAACTTCATTGATTCCGAAAAACTTTTTCAGTTCGAGGTGAGTCCAGTGATACAACGGATTCCGCAAAGTATGAGGAACAGTTTCAGCCCACTTTTCGAACTTTTCCCAATCGCTGGCATCGCCGGTGCAATATTTTTCGGCTACCCCGTTGGTACGCATTCCGCGCCATTTGTAATGATCGCCGGCCAGCCAGATTTCGGTAATCGTATTGAATTTCCGGTCGTCGGCAATATCTTTTGGATTGATGTGACAGTGGTAATCAAAAATCGGCATTTTGGCCGCATGTTCGTGATACAATTTCTGCGCAGTTTGGGTTTGTAGCAGAAAATTTTCGTCCATAAATTTTTTCATATCGTTTAGATTTAGATTTTACTTTTTTTTACAAGTGCCTAAAGTGAACTAGAGTGCCTAAAGTTCGAAGTTTTAAAACTCCAGGCACTCCGAATTTTAGGCACTCCGAACTTCTACAGGTTAAACAACCGTTTCAGGTGGCGTTCGTAAATATTTTCTTCTACACAGCTACCAATCACATCGGCGTGTTTTTTCAGAAGGTCGGTATAAGCTGTGCCCATTTCAGATGCAACTTTGTATCCCACATGAATCAACTGACGTAAATTTGGATTGTAATCAGGATGTCCGGGAATGTGGCGTAGCGTATTGGCAAATTTTTCGCTGCTCCATCCGGCTACTTCTTCTGCTGATGGAAGTTTCGAATCGTCAATGTCAATTACATCGGCGTACGGAGCGCAAAGTTCGTCTTTTCGACCCAATGCAATGGTATAAATCGACTTTGCTATTTCCAAAGCTTCGCCGCCTGCCAAAGCCAGTCCGATCACTTCTTCGAGCCAGGTTGTTCCGGCGGTTTTTACGTGCAGACCTTTGTCGTATTTCCTGATGATTCCGGCCATAATCGGATAAATCGTGAATTTATCGCTTCCGGAGTGAACGCTCAATTTCAGTTCAGCAGGGAGTCCGAATTCCTTTATAGCATAGTCGATCACCAAAACATCTTCTTCAAATTCTCTTGCAAACTGATCAACATTTCCGGTGTAATCGACACCTTTATTAAAGCGACCGGTAAATTTCGGAGCAATTGTTTGCGCCGGAACGCCTTTATCGGCCAACATCTTCAGTATAAAAAACAGATCGACAGGAGTTTGAGGAGTTTCGACTTCGTCCATTGAAACTTCGGTAATAAAATTGCCTTCGCCTTTTTTTTCTTTCAGGAAACTATAAATTTCGGAAGCCTGTTTGGTTGCAGCCAGAAATTTACCTGCAATTACAACCAGCAATTCTTCGGTCACTTCAATCGGATGATCAATTCCGGGGATAGAAAGTTTCCCCATGTATTTACTGCACGAAGCCACAAAATCTTTCACTTCCGCTTCCGGACTTTCTTTTCCGATAAACGAAGCAACATCAAGAGTGAAAAAATCAGCGGTTTCAACAAACGGAGCTACTGTTCCCAAATTAATATGGTCGGCATCAACAAAATACTTTCCGGAGAAACCCAGTGCGGCAACAGCAGCATCGGCCTCTTTACGAACATCAGCCGGATGCGAATGAACGTAAATATGTTCGCGGTTCGACTTGTTCCAAACAGGACTAATGTCCAATCCGGTTTGATTGGCTTTTACAATTGCCCGCAATTGTGCAACGCCCTGGTGCGAAAACCGGTCACCAATTCCCAAACTAAATTTTCCTAATTGCATATTGTATTAATTTACTGATACATAAATAAAACTAAAAACATTCCGTGTACGGACACGAAAATAGATACTAAATATTAATCCTGCAACCATAAAAAACCAAAATCGTCTAAAAATGTTATACAATACTTTTTCCGTGTTCGTACACGACACTAAGAGAAAATTATTTAGTTTTGTTGCTGCCAAATATTTTTGACATTAAAATTGAGATTTATCAAAGCAATTAACCGCACCAGAATTAAGGATATTGCACTGAAGGCAAACGTTTCAATCGGAACAGTTGACCGTGTAATTCACAAACGTGGAGAAGTCTCCGAGGCCACGCGTGATAAAATCCTTGCAATTATTAATGAAATGGAATACCAGCCCAATATATTGGCAAGCACGCTGGCGTCGAAAAAAACCTTTTCGTTTGCTTTGCTTTTTCCTGAACCGATTTCGTCTGAATCATACTGGAATAAGCCAATGATTGGCGTTAGAAAAGCATTTCAGGAAATTCAGCAATACGGGGTCAACATTAACATTCATCTTTTCAAGCAAACCGACACAAAAACATTTAAAAGAGAAGCTGAACTAATCCTTAATAACAATCCGGAGGGAGTAGTACTTGCACCTTTTTTTTCCAGAGAATCGAAGGAATTTATTGCGGAACTGAAAAAACGCGACATTCCTTATGTATTCATTGATTCAAACATTAAAGACAGCGACAAATTAAGTTACATCGGACAGGATTCATTTCAATCGGGAACACTTGCGGCAAAGTTGCTTGATTATTCAATTCCTGAAAATGCGACCATCCTTGTTCTCCAATTTGCCAAAGAAAAAGACAACATGAACCATCTGGTGCAAAGAGAGAAAGGGTTCTACGAATATTTCAATTCATCTTCAGCAAAAAAGGAATTAATCACGCTTGAAATTACTGACCCGACCGATATAACCTGTCAGACTAAAATAACAGATCTGTTAAAATCAAATGCCGGCATCAAGGGCATTTTTGTAACCAATTCGCAGGTTTATTTACTGGCCCGGTTAATCGAGGAAGCCAATTTGTCAGGAATACGGGTAATCGGTCATGACTTAATCAATGAAAACATCCATTTCCTAAAAAAAGGGATTATTGACTTTCTCATCTGTCAACGCCCTGAAGAACAAGGATATCGTTCAATTATCACACTTTTTGAAAACCTTGTGCTTAAAAAAGAGGTAAACAATGAAAACTATACATCAATTGATATTATTACAAAAGAAAACCTTGATTACTATAAATAACTAAATTATAAGAAGATGAATCCAATCAGTTTTAGCGACCTTAAAGGTAAAGTATGTGTGATAACCGGTGGCGCCGGTGTTATTGGTTCAGCAATGGTAAAAGCAATGGCCTCGGTTGGGGTGAAAATTGCAATTGCCGATATTAATAAAGCAGTGGCCGACAAAGTAGCTGCAGAAATTTCCAAAGAATTTAAAGCTGAAGTAATTGGTGTTGAAGCCAATGTGCTCGACAAAGAATCATTGATCAAAGCCAAGCAAGAGATTAATGAGAAATTAGGGGACATCGACCTGTTGATTAACGGTGCAGGTGGAAACCACCCAACCGCGACAACAAAAGTTGAACAGATGAATGAAGACAGCCTCGATCATCTCGAAGACACTTTCTACGGACTGGAAATGGACGGTTTTGACAAGGTTTTTGCTCTAAACTTCAAAGGTACTTTGCTACCTTCAATGGTTTTTACCACCGATATGCTGAAAAACAAAAAAGGAGTGGTCCTGAATGTTTCATCTATGAATTCTTACAAACCGCTCACCAAAATTCCAGCCTATTCGGCAGCAAAAGCATCCGTGAATAATTTCACAGAATGGTTTGCTGTACATCTGGCCAAAGTCGGAATTCGCGTAAATGCTGTTGCTCCGGGATTCTTCATCACCGACCAAAATCGTTTTTTGGTATTGGATCAGGCAACCGGAAATTTCTCTGCCCGTGGACAAAAAATCGTGAACAACACGCCAATGGGCAAATTCGGCGAACCCGAAGATTTGCAGGGCGCTACCCTATTCCTTCTTTCTGATGTTTCATCGTTCGTAACCGGCATCGTAATCCCGGTTGACGGCGGATACAGCGCGTTTGGAGGAGTATAAAAGAAGTTCAAAGTTTCAGGTTCAAAGTTTCAGGTTGGAGCGATACCTTGGAGATTGGGTTTTGAGTATTGAGCATTGGATATTAAAAACCTTATTTCTAATATCTTAACCTTAGTAGAAAGTAAATAAACCTAAAAACAACCTTATTACCTTATTTGCAAGAAAATACATTGTCTTAAATCTTAAAATCTAAAATATGAGTTTCGAATTAAAAAAAGACTGTAAATATTCCATGCTGGTTCCAACCAGCATGGGTGTTCGCATCACGCCGGTAAACGGACAGCCGGTTCACAGCAGCAACCTGTTCGAAATGCAGGCTACCAGTGCTGAAACAAATGTTGCAAATATCTCTTCTTCACTTGGTCTTCCGGTAAAAGTACTGACCACTTTCGTGAAAGACAGTCCGATTGCGTTATTTATAAAAAGCAGCCTCCGCAGCCGGAATATGGATTATGAAGGACCTGAAGTGGCTCAGGGTGATCCATGGGGATACCGCCACCAGTTCAACATTGCCGACAGCGGTTTCGGAACCCGCGGCCCTCGCGTACAAAACGACCGTGCCGGCGAAGTTGGCCGGACATTGAATGTGAAAGATTTCGATCTAGAACGCATTTTCGGAAAAGAAGGCGTACAGATTGTTCACCTTTCAGGATTGATTGGAGCTTTATCTCCAGAAACAACTACTTTTTGTCTTGAAATTGCACGTGCTGCCAAGAAATACGGAACTCGTATTGCATTCGACCTGAATTACCGTGCTTCCTTCTGGAAAGGACGCGACAAGGAATTGCGCGAAAGCTTTACTGAAATTGCTTCGGTAGCCGATATCCTGATTGGTAACGAAGAAGATTTCCAGCTTTGTTTGGGTATTCAGGGCCCTGAAGCCGGTGGAAAAGGAATTGAAGCCGAAATTGATGGATTCAAAGGAATGATTAACCGCGTAAAAGAAGCTTTTCCAAATGCATCGGTATTTGCAACTACTTTGCGTCAGGTAATCAGCGCCAACGAACACCTTTGGGGTGCAATCATGCTCGAAGGCAACGAATGGCAGGTAATTGAACCGCGCAAAATCACAGTACTCGACCGCATTGGTGGTGGCGACGGTTTTGTGGGCGGTTTGCTTTATGGTATCCTGAAAGGTTGGGAACCTGAAAAATGGCCGCAATTTGGCTGGGCAACCGGCGCTCTGGCAACCACTTTCCTCACCGACTATGCACAACCTGCCGACGAAGACATGGTTTGGAGCATCTGGGGCGGAAATGCACGCGTTAAGCGATAGTGATTTTTCTATGTGTCCTATGCGCCTATGTGGTTCAAAATAAAATATAAACACATAGACACATAGGACACAATAGTATATTAACATTAAAAACAGAAGATATGCTTTATTACGAAATAGGCTCAGTAAACGACGAATTGACCGCCGAACATCTTCGGATTGGTCTTTATCAGGCGTTTTCGAAAATGGGGCCACGAAAAAAAGTACTGGCGATTCCGCCGGATTATACCCGTTTGCCAAGTCGGGCCGGTGAATTAACAGAAATGACCTGGAATTTTTATGGCGACGCGTTAACAGACGTTTTGCCAGCATTGGGAACTCACACTCCAATGACTGATCATCAGATTTCACACATGTTTGGTGCCATGCCTGCATCGCTGATTCGCGAGCACGACTGGCGCAACGATGTGGTGACAGTTGGAACTGTTCCTGCCGAATTCGTCAAAGAAGTTTCGGGTGGTGCCGTTGAGTTTCCATGGCCTGCGCAAGTCAACAAATTGCTGATTGAAGGCAATTTCGACCTGATTTTGTCGATCGGGCAGGTTGTTCCGCACGAAGTAGTGGGAATGGCCAATTACAACAAAAACATTTTCGTCGGAACCGGAGGTGTGGAAGGCATCAACAAAAGCCATTTTGTAGGCGCAGCTTATGGAATGGAAAAAATGATGGGCCATGCCGACACTCCGGTTCGCCGCATTTTCAATTATGCTTCGGATAATTTCACCCAACACATGCCAATTGTATATGTGCAAACGGTAGTTGGACTGGACAAAACCGACGGCAAAATTAAAACACGTGGATTGTACATCGGCGACGATTTTGAAGTGTTCGACAAAGCGGCCAAACTGGCTTTGCTGGTAAACTTCGAAATGCTTGAAAAACCGCTGAAAAAAGTGGTGGTTTACCTTGATCCAACCGAATTCAAAAGTACATGGCTGGGCAACAAATCAATTTACCGAACCCGCATGGCAATTGACGATGACGGCGAACTAATCGTTTTGGCTCCTGCCCTGAAGGAGTTCGGCGAAGACAAGGAAATCGATCGCCTGATCCGCAAATACGGCTACTTCGGGACTCCGGCAACTTTGAAATTTTGCGACGAAAACGAAGAACTGCGTAATAACCTGAGCGCCGCAGCCCACCTCATTCACGGCTCTTCCGAAGGACGTTTCAATATTACCTATTGCCCCGGAAAAGGATCGGAAAACCTGACACAGGCAGAGATTGAAAGCGTTGGCTTTAAATATGCAGATATTGACGAAGTAACTGCCAAATACGATCCTGCCAAACTGCGCGACGGTTATAATACAATGGCCGATGGAGAAGAAATCTTCTACATTTCAAATCCGGCATTGGGACTTTGGGCGTTTAAAGATCGGTTCAAATATTGATTAACGATTATAGATTGAAGATTAACGATTGCGGATTGATTACCACTCCAAATTTCTGAAATCGTTAATCACAAATCGTTAATCGTTAATCGTTAATCGTTAATCAAAAAATGATGCATAAAATTCAGGATGTACGTTGGGGAATTATTGGCTGTGGAAATGTGACCGAACTAAAGAGCGGTCCGGCTTTTAAAAAAGTTGAACATTCCAGGTTGGTGGCAGTGATGCGCCGTAATGCTGCATTGGCTCAGGATTATGCAGAGCGGCATGGCGTTCCGAAATGGTATTCCGAAGCCAGTGAGTTGATCAATGATCCGGAGGTAAATGCAGTTTACATTGCTACGCCACCCGACACCCATGCATCGTATGCCATTGCCGCCATGAAATCCGGAAAGCCGGTTTATGTTGAAAAACCAATGGCGCGCAATTATCAGGAATGCAAGGAAATGCTCCGCGTTTCGGAAGAAACCGGAATGCCTTTGTTTGTAGCCTATTACCGAAGGTCGCTTCCAGCCTTCCTGAAAGTAAAAGAATTGATTAATAATGGGATCATTGGAAAACCAATAACGGTAAATATCCGTCTTCACAAGTCGGTACCCGACCGCGATCTAAAACATGAAACTCAATTCTGGCATGTGAAACCGGAGATTGCAGGTGCTGGCTATTTCTATGATTTAGCTTCACACCAGCTCGATTTTCTTGATTTCGTATTTGGCCCAGTCATTCAGGTTCATGGAATAGCTGAAAATCAGGCAGGATATTATTCTGCTGAAGATTCTGTAACAGGGACATTCTTGTTTGGAAATGGCGTGATTGGTACAGGAAGCTGGTGTTTTGTAGTCGCCAAAGGAAACGAAGAAGATATCATTGAAATCAACGGAACCAAGGGAAAACTTACTTTCTCCAGCTTTCAGCATGGCGATGTAAAACTGACCACTCCTGAAGGAACGGTTAGCTTCAGTTTCCAAAATCCTGAAAACATTCAACATTATCTGATCGAACAGGTAGTGAACGAATTGCGCGGAGTAGAACAATGTGTAAGTACCGGAAAGACTGCCGCCCGAACAAGTGCCGTACTCGAAGAAATGGTAAAAGATTATTATGCCACCAAACCCGACAACAGCAAACGGGTTAAAGGCAGTTGCCGAAATATCTAAGAAATATGAAGATTATAATTGACGATAAAATCCCCTATATCCGTGGCGCTTTCGAAGGAGTGGCCGAGGTAGTCTATCTGTCCGGGTCAAAAACGACTCCGGAAATAGCGAAAGATGCCGATGCGATCGTTACCCGCACCCGAACCATTTGCAATGAAAAGTTGCTGGCCGGTTCATCGGTCAAATTCATCGCGACAGCAACCATTGGTTACGACCACATCGATACCGATTACTGTGCTGCTTCCGGAATTAAATGGACGAACGCACCCGGCTGCAACAGTAAATCGGTGGAACAATACATCGCCTCAACATTGATGGTTTTGGCGGAAAGAAAAAATCTGAACCTGAAAGATTTGTGCATTGGGGTAGTTGGCGTCGGAAACGTGGGTAGCAAAGTTACCCGCATTTGCGATTTATTTGGCATGAAAGTTTTGCTGAATGACCCGCCACGCGAACGTGCTGAAGGTTCTGCCGCTTTTGTCAGCCTGAAACAGGTAATGGAAAAAGCCGACATTATTACCTTGCATGTTCCGCTGAATATGAAAGGAGAAGACACTACTTTCCATCTTGGAAACGAAGCTTTCTTTGCTGAACTAAAACGGAACCCAATTCTGATCAACTCATGTCGGGGTGAAGTGATTGAAACACTTTCAGTAAAAACAGCTTTGAAAAACGGGCAAATCTCCGGATTTGTTTGCGACTGCTGGGAAAATGAACCAGACATTGATCTGGAATTACTGGCAATGACAGAAATTGCAACGCCACACATTGCAGGTTATTCAAAAGACGGAAAAGCCACCGGATCACAAATGAGCGTTCATGCAATCAGCCAATTCTTCAATTTGGGATTGGAAAACTGGCAACCTTCAGGAGTAGAACTTCCGGCAAATCCGGTTTTTGAACTTGACGGAACAGGATTGAGCGAACAGGAAATCATTTCCAAAGCGATTTTGAATACCTACGATATTCGAAATGATGATCAGGCCTTCAGGAAAGCCCCTGCACAATTTGAGCAGTTGCGTGGTGATTACCCTGTCCGAAGGGAGTTTCCGGCGTTTACGATTGTTCCGAAAAATATCGGGCACAAAACTATAGATGTATTGAAAAAACTGGGATTTAATTTACAAACCACATAGACACATAGAACACAATAGAAAAAAATAGAAGAAAATCTATGTGCCCTATGTGCCTATGTGGTTCAAATTTTAATATAAATTTTTAACGATAACGAACATGAAAAAATTAGCAGACATTGGATTAATAGGTTTGGCCGTGATGGGCGAAAACCTTGTATTGAACATGGAGAGCAAAGGCTTTACAGTTGGAGTTTTTAACCGCACTGTTGCCCGTGTTGACGAGTTTATGGCTGGTCGCGGCGCCGGTAAAAACTTCATTGGAGCACATTCGATTGAAGAATTGTGTGCTTCTTTGGCAAAACCGCGCAAAGTGATGATGTTGGTAAAAGCAGGAAAACCTGTAGATGATTTCATTGAACTGATTATTCCTCATCTGGAAGAAGGAGATATCATCATCGACGGCGGAAACTCGCATTTTCCCGACACCATTCGACGCGCCAAATATGTTGAAAGCAAAGGGTTATTGTACATCGGAACCGGCGTTTCGGGCGGTGAAGAAGGTGCATTGCTCGGGCCATCGATCATGCCCGGCGGATCACCTGCTGCATGGCCTGCTGTGAAAGATATTTTTCAGGCTATTTCGGCCAAAGTGGAAGACGGCACCCCTTGCTGCGACTGGGTTGGCGAAGGTGGCGCAGGTCACTTCGTAAAAATGGTTCACAACGGAATTGAATATGGCGATATGCAAATTATCTGCGAAGCCTATCAATTGATGAAAGAAATGCTGGGACTTAGCGCTGACGAAATGCACGATGTTTTCAAAAAGTACAACGAAGGCGATTTGGATTCGTATCTGATCGAAATTACCCGCGACATTCTTGGGTTCAAAGATGAAGACGGCGAACCGATGGTTGAAAAAATTCTCGACACTGCCGGGCAAAAAGGTACCGGAAAATGGACTGCTGTTACAGCACTCGACCTTGGAATTCCATTGACTTTGATCGGTGAATCGGTATTTGCACGTTGCTTGTCGGCTCAGAAAGACATGCGTGTTGAAGCTTCGAAAGTAATTAGCGGACCGGTTGTTGACAAAACCATCGACAAAGCTCAGATGATTTCAGACCTGAAAGACGCGTTGTTCGGAGCCAAAATTATTTCGTATGCACAAGGTTACAACCTGATGATGGAAGCTGCAAAAGAATACGGCTGGAACCTGAATTACGGCGGTATTGCTTTGATGTGGCGTGGTGGTTGCATCATTCGCTCAAGATTCCTGGGAGATATCAAAATTGCATTCGACAAAAACCCGGCATTGTCAAACTTGTTGCTTGATCCACACTTTAAAGAAATCGTTGAAAAAGCACAGGCCGGATGGCGTCGTGTTTGTGCAACTGCACTGACCAACGGAATCCCGGTTCCTGCATTGACATCGGCACTTTGCTACTTCGACGGATTGCGCAGCGAACGTTTGCCAGCTAACTTGTTACAGGCTCAGCGCGACTATTTCGGTGCTCACACCTACGAACGTATCGACAAACCTCGCGGTGAATTTTTCCACACCAACTGGACAGGACGTGGTGGCGACACTACTTCAAGAACTTATGTAGTTTAGCCTTCGGCAAGCGTTCGACTGAGCTTGCCCCGAAGTCTCAGACACCAAGCAAGTCTGGGTTTCACCTGATCCCATAAATAAAAAAGCTGCCCCAAAAGGACAGCTTTTTTATGCTCAATAAATTGATGCTTCTAATTTTTCTTCAAAACCTGCGTCCTTACCAATCCCTGTTTATTGATTTTCAGGATATAAACACCGCTTTTAAACTGTGAAAGGTCGAGCTTTAATATTTGGTCGCCATTGTTGAGGGATTGGGTCTCCCATTTCTTTACTTCAGTTCCCAATATATTAAAAAGGCTAACTTGTATTGTTCCGGTTATCTCAGACTGAACTTCAACGGTAACAAAATCTTTTACCGGATTTGGATATACTTTATTGATTGAAAAAGAGGAGGTTTCCGTAGCATTAACTGATGGTTGCAACGCAGGTTTTTGCGCGTAACCAACAAATCCAAATGCCATTATCAGTAAAAAAGTATAAATTGTCTTCATGATAAAAAGTATTATAACCTGCCATTAGAGACAAAAATCAGACCAGATAGTTGCATACCTCTCAAAAAAATAAGCTGACCTTAAAAAGATCAGCTTATTTGAAGCTTTATTTCGACCGGGAATTACTCTGCAATAGAAATTGCATCAACCGGACAAACTTCGGCACACGATCCACAATCAGTGCAAAGGTCGGCATCAATTTTATAGATATCTCCCTCAGAAATTGCTTCAACAGGACATTCATCGATGCATGTACCGCAAGCAATACATTCTTCTGAAATTTTATAAGCCATAACTTGTTCTTTTTAGTTTTTGATTTGGCAAATGTACGAAGTTTGGCAAAAAATAAAAAAATTAACAAAATTAATTTCCACTAAACCGTGAACATTTAATATTAAGTTGACTGTCAGACTGATCCGATGAAGGCTCATAAAAAAGCAACAGCATTGAAAATTGGCCCGGCTTTCTATTTTCAATTCATCGGATCAGGAAGAAATTCATTTTTTATCTTCTTCCTGAAAATATTTGCAAACATCCTTCAATCCGCATTTTTCACATTTGGGTGATCGGGCAACGCAAACATATCGTCCGTGTAAAATCAGCCAGTGATGCGCCAAGGGCAGCAATTCTTCAGGAAAATATTCAACCAGTTGCCTTTCTGTTTCCAAAGGGGTTTTCGAGCTGGTGCTCAATCCGATACGGGCAGCTACCCTGAAAACGTGTGTATCAACAGCCATCGCCGGTTTGTTATAAACCACCGAAGCGATTACATTCGCAGTTTTACGTCCGACTCCCGGTAATTTCTGCAGTTCATCAATGTCATCAGGCACCGTTCCGCCAAAATCGTTTACCAGCATCCGGGCCATTCCAACCAAGTGTTTGGCCTTGTTGTTGGGATACGAACACGACCGGATGTAATCAAAAACCTCCGCTGAATCAACTTCAGCAAGCGTTTCAGGAGTAGGAAACCGCTTTAGCAATTCAGGCATTATCAAATTTACACGCTTGTCGGTACATTGGGCCGAAAGGATGACCGCCACCAGCAACTCATAAGGATTGGAATACTCCAACTCGGTTTCAGCAATCGGCATTTCCTTCTGAAAATAAGCGATTACCCGTTCAAACAATTCTTTCTTTTCCATCGGTCATTGATTATAAACCCCAAACTTAAACAAAACTAACATTCGACAATTAAACAATGAGACAATTAAACCATTTGATGACGGAACGCGTGCTTTGCCAAATTTGCCAATCGCCAAATTTTCAAATTCAATCATTGGTTGCCTGAAATTGCTATTTTTGCAGAAAAAAGTATGACTCCGTTTTTGCAGGCTGAAAATTTATCGAAACGATTTGGCGAACAGTTATTATTCGAAAATATTTCCTTCACCATATTTGAACATCAGAAAATTGCTCTCATTGCCCGCAATGGCACCGGGAAAACTACGCTCATGGAATTGCTTGCCGGAAACGATACTCCGGAATCGGGACTAATAACCAGAACCAGCGATATCCGGATTGCCTATCTAAAACAAATTCCTGAACTGGATGAAAATCTTACGGTTTTTGAAGCTGTATTTCAGTCGGGCAGTGAAATTGTGGAGACCATCCGAAACTTCGAACTTGCTTTGCGCCTGAATCACAAGGACGACATTACAAAATACACCGAACTGATGGAACACCATCATGCGTGGGACTATGAAGTAAAAGTAAAACAGATACTTACACAACTGAAAATTACCGATTACGACCAACCGATTTCAGAACTTTCAGGAGGACAAAAGAAACGCGTGGCGCTGGCAAATGTGCTGATCAATGAACCCGATGTGCTGATGCTGGACGAGCCGACCAACCACCTCGACCTTGAAATGATTGAATGGCTGGAAAATTATCTGGAAAAAACAAAAATCACCCTGTTCATGGTTACGCACGACCGGTATTTCCTCGACCGCGTTTGCAACGAAATACTTGAAATGGAGGGCAATACGATTTACCGCCACCGAGGCAATTATTCGTATTTTCTGGAAAAACGGCAGGAACGCATGGAAGCCACGGCTGCCGGGGTTGACAAAGCCAGAAACCTGCTTCGCACCGAGTTGGAATGGTCGCGCCGGATGCCACAGGCACGCGGAACCAAATCGAAATACCGCATGGAACGTGTGGATGACCTGAAAATAAAGGCTTCGCAAAACCTGAATGAAAATAACATTGAACTGAGCATGAATTCGTCGCGGATCGGAAATAAAATTCTTGATCTTGAAAACGTCAGTAAATCGTATGATGATCTTTGCCTGATCAAAGACTTTTCGTACAAATTTCAACGGTTCGAAAAAGTGGGCATCGCGGGTAAAAACGGCACCGGAAAGTCAACTTTCCTGAACATTGTAACCGGAAACCTTCAACCCGATAGCGGTAAAATCGAAATCGGGCAAACGATCCGTTTCGGCTATTACCAGCAAACCGGTATTGAGTTCAATCCGGGCGACAAAGTGATTGATTGTGTTCAAAAAATTGCCGAAGTAATCAATTTCGAGGACGGGCGAAA
Organism: Prolixibacteraceae bacterium; assembly: GCA_019459485.1. Lineage (GTDB taxonomy): Bacteria > Bacteroidota > Bacteroidia > Bacteroidales > Prolixibacteraceae > Aquipluma. The sequence goes on along the minus strand of JAIBEZ010000028.1, from coordinate 228,770 downwards.
ACTGACTGCATCGCAGTTACTTACAACCTTTCTTTTTCCTCCTGACACGCAGTATTCGTTTGTTGAAAAGCTTTCAGGCGGCGAAAAGCGTCGGCTGTATCTGTGCACCATCCTGATGACAAACCCGAATTTCCTGATTCTGGATGAGCCGACCAACGATCTGGACATCATGACACTGGCCGTTCTGGAAGAATACCTGCGCGTTTTTCAGGGCTGTGTGATCATTGTTTCGCACGACCGCTATTTTATGGACAAAATCGTTGACCACCTGTTTGTATTTGATGGAGAAGGCAATATCAAAGATTTCCCCGGAAATTATTCTGAATGGAGGGAAAAACAACTTCAGGAGGAACAGGAAGAAAAACGGAACAAGAAACCGGAGCAAAAAGAATTGCCAAAACCAGTAAAAGTGAAAGAAAGGAAGCTCACTTTTAACGAGAAAAAGGAACTGGAGCAGCTTGAAAATGACATTGAAGTGCTTGAAACTGAAAAGGCGGCGATCAACGAAGAACTGAATTCAGGAACTCTGGAAAGCAATCAGTTACAGGAAAAATCGACCAGATATGTTGCAATTACCGAACTGCTGGAAGAAAAAGAAATGCGCTGGCTGGAACTGAGTGAGTGGGCGTAAGAAGTGGGCAGTCGCAGTGAGCAGTCGCAGTAGGCAGAAATACAGGTTATTGGTGGTCATTGGCTTCGCGTCATTTATTGTGAAAGAGCCTTTAATGATATTGCACGACAAACTTTGAACATTTAACTTTAAACGGTCTCATGAAAACATACGGACTCATCGGATACCATCTGGGGCATTCGTTTTCCAGGAATTTCTTTACTGAAAAGTTTACCAGCGAAAACCTTTCTGATCATGAATACGTGAACTTCGAGTTGGATACCATCGGCGAATTTTTGGGTATTTTTGATTCAAACAAGAACATTTGCGGGTTGAACTGCACGATTCCGTACAAGCAGCAAATCATGTCTTTTCTGGATGAAATTGACGCTGAAGCTGCGGAAATCGGAGCGGTAAACACTGTCAAAATATCGTATCGCAACGGTAAACGGATTTTGAAAGGATTCAATACCGACCTGTATGGATTTGAAAATTCACTCCGGCCAATGCTGGAAGAAAAGCACAAAAAAGCACTGATTCTAGGAACTGGAGGAGCTTCAAAAGCCATCAAATATTTGTTCGGGAAAATGGAAATTGAATATCTTTCGGCAACCACGAAAGAAGATCTGGCCGAAAAGGAAATCAGGTACAATCAGTTAAACGATGAACTGATGAAAGAATACCTGATTGTCATCAACGCCACGCCATTGGGCACTTTCCCGAAGGTGGACAGTTGTCCTGATCTGCCTTACGAATTAATTACTTCCGATCATATTTTGTACGATCTGGTTTACAATCCGGCTGAAACCCTGTTCCTGAAAAAAGGGAAAGCGCAGGGCGCCAAAACCAAAAACGGATTGGAAATGCTGCACCTTCAGGCATTAAAATCCTGGGAAATATGGAATAGCTAAATTAGCTAATTACTCAGCCACATCTTTTTCAGGAGCAACCTTCTTCGACCCGCTGTACAATTCATATTTCCGGAAACTGCATTCCAGCGAGCCGTTCAGGATAGATATTTTACGTGAAGGGCGCAATCCAATCGATTTCAAACATTGCGGGGTACTTATAATCCAGACAGTTGCATTGGTATAATGATGTTTCAGTCGTTCGCCAATCATCGAATAAAAATTGGTATCATCAGGAGTCAAACGTTCGCCATAAGGTGGATTAAACAGCAGGAAAGGCTTTTCGGAGACGGGTTCCAATACTCTGAAATCAGATATTTTAAAGTCAATAAGCTTCAAAACTCCGGCAGCTTCTGCATTTTTATATGCAATGTCGATGTTCCTGCGCGAAATATCTGAGGCTGAAATTCTCACTGGCTGAATCCCATTTGGCTGAACTTCTTCTTCCATTTGAGCAAACATTTCAGGATTAAAATTTCGCCAGTTGCGGAAACAAAAGTCTTTCCGGATACTTCCCGGATAAATACCATTTGCCAGCATGGCTGCTTCAATAGCGATCGTGCCCGAGCCACACATCGGATCAATCAGGTCGCTTTTGCGGTCCCAATCTGAAAGCCGGATCAAACCTGCGGCAAGTACTTCGCTCATTGGCGCTTCGTTCTGGTCGAGCCTGTAACCGCGTTTGTGCAGCGATTCGCCGCTGCTGTCGAGCGAAATGGTACAGTACTCGTTGCTGATGTGCAGATTAATGAGAATGTCAGGATTTTTGGAATTTACAGATGGACGTTCTCCGAATTTGTAGCGGAAACGATCGACGATGGCGTCCTTCAGTTTGAGGGAGGCATACATTGAATTGTTGAAAAGATCGGTAAAAACGGTGCTCTGAATGGCAAAAGTCTGATCGCAGCCGAACAAATCTTCCCATTTGAAGTTTTTTCCGCGCTGGTATAAATCGTCTGCCGAATGAATCTTGTAGGAATCGATGGGCAGCAAAATTCGCAAAGCACTCCGCAGGCAATAATTCGCTTTGTACAGTAACTTTAAATCTCCGCTGAAATACACCGAACGACGGCCTATCTGCACCTCATCTGCACCAATTTCGATCAACTCCTGTGCAAGTACTTCTTCTAATCCGGCCAAAGTAGTGGCGGTGTATTTTTGTTTTTTCAACACAATATGATTTTTTATATGAAAGACTTAAGATTAATAACCAATATTCAATGTCCAATAATGAATATCGAATAAAAAAAACAAGAAACAAATCCCATCACTGATGATCAATGAATACAACTTGAAACATGGAACCTGAAACTTCTAAATTCCTGCTCCGTCGCTGTAATCTGATTCTTTGGCTTTAAACTGAACAAGTTTGCTATTTGGCGGAAGACTATTGGTAACCCAAACGTTTCCTCCAATTACTGAATTTGCGCCAATCCTGATGCGTCCCAGAATGGTTGCCTGTGCATAAATGATCACGTTGTCTTCCACAATCGGATGGCGTGGAATTCCTTTGATCGGATTACCGTCTTCGTCCAGAGGAAAACTTTTTGCCCCGAGCGTAACTCCCTGATAAAGTTTAACATTTTTACCGATGATTGTTGTTGAGCCGATCACTACACCGGTACCATGATCGATGGTGAACGATTCGCCGATTTGTGCTCCGGGATGAATGTCGATGCCGGTTTCGGAATGCCCCATTTCAGAAATAATCCGGGGAATGAGTGGAACTCCCAACTGGAGCAACTGATGACCAACCCGGTGATTGCTGATGGCTCTGATGGCAGGATAACAGTATATAACTTCACTCCGGTTGTTTGCCGCAGGATCGCCAAGGTAAGCAGCTTCAACATCGGTTATCAGCAGTCGCCTGATTTCAGGAAGAAATGAAATAAAGTCGGATGCAAGTCCCTGAGCAAATTTCGAACGTTCCTGCATATCAACCTGTTCGGGGTTGGCGCAGGTAAAACACAAACCGGCGAGTATCTGTTCCGACAACAATTCAAACAATTCGTCGATGTTTACACCTACATAATGTTTGATTGTATTTGCCCGCAGACTGGTATTTCCGAAGTATCCGGGAAACAAAATCTCACGGATCAACCCAACTATTTTGCCGAGTTTTTCAATCGAAGGCAAAGGTTCGCCCATGCGGTGTTCGTGGCAAACCATGTTGTATGATTTTGGATCGGCCAGCTGCTCTACTGCACGGCTCATTTTATGTTCGAAATTCTTTTCTGAATTCATTTGTACGAATTTTAATTATTGACAAAAATCACACTTTTGAAAGTGATATCAAACTAAAAGGCTGAAAGTTTCACAACAACAGACAATTATTATTGATCGCATCAATGGCTGATTGCAGACGGACTTCCCCACTCCCGCCGATTTCAACGTATTTAAAACCATAATGGTTCAGTTCGTTCCGGTATTGATCGTACAATTTCAGTCGGTTTTCACCTCCGTTTTCCCGAACAGCATCAGGTTCCCATGGCAAATCGGGTCGGCACAACAGGAACAAATCGATCGGACAATCGTGTATTTTATCTTCCAACCATTCCGGAGTCCGACCAAAAACCCAGTTAAACCAAACTTTGGTAATGATGAGCCAGGTGTCGAAGAAAAAAATTTGTTCTGAACCTGATTTCGTTGACTGGTACTGATCAATCTGGGTATTTGCAATTGCTTCAACATCGGCAAAGGTGTAGTGATGGGGAAGTTTTTCCACATACTCACGGGCAAATTCAGGAATGTACCGGCCATTGTACAATTCGGCCAGTTGCTTGGCCATTGTTGTTTTTCCGGTCGATTCGGGACCGGTAATGACTATTCGTATCGGGTTATTTAGTGAGTTCATGTTTTGTAATAATCTCTTTCTTCCATTCAATGTATCCGATAACTGCCATGATGGTGTAAACAACAAACAGAATGACTGTAGGATAAAGTTCCTTGTACCAAAACAGCCCGATGGAGAATGCGTCCACAAAAATCCATACCAACCAATGTTCCAGTATTTTTCGGGCGAGCATCCAGGTGGCAACAATGCTAAGCGATGTTGCCAGCGAATCGGCCACCGGAACGTTCGAATCGGTGTAATTATCCAGAATAAACCACATCAGAATAAATAGTACAAAACTGATTGCCGCAAGTAAAACGCCCAGACGAATGTTTAGGCGGTTCACTTTTAATGGTTCCGGTTTGGAGGCAGAATTTCCCCATTTCCATTCGTACCAGCCATAAATACTGATAACGACATAGTACATCTGCAATCCCATGTCGGCATAAAGTTTCGTTGAAAAAAAAACCGATACGTAAATTGCAGAAGTAAGCAAGCCTACCGGCCAGGTTAGAATGTTCTGGCGGATGGAAAAGAATATATAGGCAATACCTAAAATGGCTCCCAGGAGCTCAATGTAATTTCCTGAAAGCCATTTGATTGTTAGTTCCATAAAGCGTTGAAAACAGTTAAAAGTTTCAGGTTAAAAGTTTAAAGTAGTCATTCGTCATTTAATATTAGTTGCAAACTTTACAATGAATAAAGCGAAGAAAATAACTATGAATGACGTGAAACTAATGACCAACAATGACCTTCACATTGACAATTGCGATAACTGTCAACTGCGATAACTGTTATTTCCCACTCAGAATCTTCTCGTAGGCCCCTCTTTGGGCGATGACTTCAACCGCTTTCTTGATTGTTTCGTCTTCGGCATTCATGATTTGAAAATAATGGCTCGTCGAGAAAAGATCGCGGGCAATCAGGCCTTTCATATGCTGTTTCATCAGCGGACGGGCAAATTCAACACTCTTTTCCTCTTTTTTAATCCCTTCCTTTTCTCCGGCATCCATAATTTTGTTGACCATTTCGTCGGTTACTTCAAACTTATCGACGTATGTTTTGAAATCGGAATACTTTTGTTTGAAGCTATTACGGCTTTCGTCCATGATATCCAGCACTCCGGTGTAAACGACGTTCTTACGAACCAGATTGTTGTAATAAACGTAATACTTTGAAGTATCGATCGGGATAAATAAATCGGGCATCACACCACCACCTCCGTAAACATTGCGTTTGCTAACCTTGGTCGAAAACATCAACGCCTCGTTCTGTACAATGCTGTCTTTCGTGAACAACTCACCATGCTCAATTCGTCTCATATAATCTTTCTGGTATTCATCAGCACCTTCTTCATATGGTTTCTGAATGTTCCGGCCACTCGGAGTATAATAATGAGCGGTAGTTAAACGTATCATTGAACCGTCGGTGAGCGGGAAAGGCTGTTGTACCAAACCTTTGCCAAACGAACGCCGTCCGATCAGCACGCCGCGATCCCAATCCTGAACAGCTCCGGCTACAATTTCGCTGGCCGAAGCAGAACCTTCATCAATCAGCACAATCAGCTTGCCCTGTTCCAGTTCGCCGAGTGCCGTTGAATTGTATTCTTTTTTGTCGGTATGTTTTCCCTGGGTGTAAACAATTAGTTTGTAGGCAGTAAGAAACTGATCGGCCAACTCGGTAGCTGCTGTCAGATATCCGCCGCCATTGCCGCGCAAATCGAGCACCAAATTGTTCAACTTTGCACCAGCCTTTAAGGCTTGAATTGCCTCCAAAAACTCGCTGGTGGTAGTTGCCGAGAATTTGTTCAGTTTGATGTAACCTGTATTTTCATTGATCATGTAGGATGCATCAAGGCTGTTGATCGGGATTTTATCGCGGATAACCAGAAAGTCAATCAAATTTTCTTCGCCTTTGCGTTTCACTTTCAATTCAACCTTGGTTCCTTTTTTACCGCGCAGATAATCATATACGTCGGCATTTTTAAGGCCAACACTGGCAATATTTTTCGAATCGACCGCCACAATCCGGTCGCCAGCCCTGATCCCGACTTTTTCGGAAGGACCACCCGGAACAGTTGTTACCACCATCAAGGTATCGCGGTAAACATTGAATGAAATACCTACTCCTTCGAAGTTTCCCAGAAGCGGTTCGTTCATTTTTTCCACTTCTTCCTTAGAAATATAAACGGAGTGAGGATCAAGATCACGAAGTACCTCAACAATTGCCTTTTCTGTTAAATCATCCACATTGGTCGTATCTACGTAGTAGCTATCAATTAACCTTAGTAAACGACCGTATTTCATTGTGCTGTTTTGAACGTCCTGGGCTTTCAATTCAATTCCTCCAGCAAATAGTATCATCCCCAGCAGAATTGAAAAACCTGTAATTCTGTAATTGAAATTCATAATTGTATTTTTTATGATCGGATGGACAGTGCTTCAATTATCATGCAAAAGTCCAATCCTGTATATTTATTGATTCCGCAAAAATAGTTTATAAAAACTGGCAAACAGCAAAAACAGTCTTAATATAAGTTAACATTCGTATGGGGTCAGTGTTCATAAGTGCGAATTTTATACAAAAAGTTACAGGAAAAACAAATTAAAAATAAATATGCTCAACATAAAAGATAGATCAAAAAAGTATTTTACATTTGATGATGGTTTTTCAAGTTATGGTTTATTTCAATCACATAAATTCCGCCCGTTGTAACGTTAAAGTATTTCGAACACACCCGCGCATAAATCAAGGTACAATCAAATTGATTCATAAAATATGGCCTACAATCCGAACATACACCACCGACGGTCGATCCGGTTAAAAGGATATGATTATTCGAAGGCCGGTTTGTATTTCATTACCATTTGTGTGCAAAATCGGATTTGTATGTTTGGAGAAATGGTTGATGGAGAACACATGGATTCGCCCCAACAAATGATATTAAACGATGCGGGGAAAATGGTTGGAAATTGGTACCATGAATTGGAATATAAATATCCCGATATTAAATGTCATGAATATGTGGTGATGCCAAACCATTTTCATTGTATCATCGAAAACAACGGAAACGGAAATCAAAACATTAAAAAAAAATCATCGTCAATAGACGACACAACGATGAAAATGGGTGATAACGTAGGGGGCAGACCTGCGTGTCTGCCCTGACGATGCGGGCAATACGGGTTTGTGTGGTGCGGATACAACGGGTTCGGGCGAAACACACGGAACGGGTTCGGGCGAAAATGTATCGGGTGAAACACACGGATTGGGCGAACACATAGGTTCGCCCCAACATAATGTCGTTCAATGGTTTAAAACAATGTCGACAAACGAATACATACGTGGGGTGAAAACATTGGATTGGCCACGGTTTGACAAAAAATTATGGCAACGCGATTATTGGGAACACATTATCCGCGATGAACAATCGTATCAAAACATTGCGAATTACATTATCAACAATCCATCCAAATGGAAAAACGATCAATTTTTCAATCAATAAAATAGTAATCGACCAGAAACAAACATATTTGAAAAGCTGTACTTTGCAGGAAATTTATTGATTAAATTCTGGCTCTGCGTGTTGCTGCAAAACATGGCTTGCATTAAAAAACGAACACAAACCTATATCGAATTCGTTATGAAAAAAATACAACTGAAAAAAGTAATAAGCATTATTTTTGCATTATTAATAAGTCAATTTCTTTACTCACAGAACTATGCCAATAACTGGGTATTTGGTGATTTCGGACTTGAATTCCGGGATAATTCGGTGATCATTCGTAAAGATTATGCACCTAATGATAACCGGGGGGCAGGAATCATAAGCGATAAAAATGGTGATTTGTTATTTTACTCTGATGGACTTAATGTATTGAATAAAAATAACGAATTGATGCCCAATGGAAAAAATCTGGTCACCTTAACCGGAGGTTTTTCATTGCAAGAATCTATCGTTATACCCAATCCCGGCTCAACTTCTTTATATTACTTATTTACAGTCGATCCCCAAAATGGACAATCAGATGCCTGGTTATGGTATTCAATTGTTGATATGAGTCTCAATAATGGTTTGGGTGATGTTATTGTGAAAGGGGAGAAAATACTGAATAACATTTCGAATAAAATCACTGCGATATATCATCAAAACCAAAAAGACATATGGCTGGTTACCCAACAAAATAATACAAACAAATACTATTCATATTTAGTTTCAGCATCTGGGTTATCTGACACTCCAGTCATAAGTACTGCGGGGAACTCAAATATTTCCTCTTTTTCAGGCCAATTAAAGATCTCGCCGGATGGAAAGAAAATTGCTTGCAGTTATGATGAGTATGCGACCATTGGGGGCTTTGACTTATTTGATTTTGATTCTTCTTCGGGAAGATTGTCCAATCCTATGAGTTTTAAATTGCCGGCTCCCCATAATGGGTGTAATGGAATCGAATTTTCTCCCGATGCAACCAAGCTATTTGTTTATCAAAACGGCAGTACTGGCACCAGCGGTTTATACCAGTTTAATATTACTGGTCAATCAATTGAAGAAATAAATCAATCAAGAGTACTTTTAATTCAGGAGAACAATAACAGTTTTCGTCAAATGCAGCTTGCACCGAACGGGAAAATCTATATTACCAAAGGTGGTGGTGGTGGTGGTACAGGACATCTTGGAGTAATAACAAATCCAAACGAATATGGCAAAGATTGTATTGTAAAAGAAAATGGATTGTTTCTTGAAGGTGGAAGTTCGTTTGTTGCCCTGACCCCAAATTTTATTCAGAATTACTTTTTTAAAACAAGTTTTACTTTTGACAATACCTGTCAGGCCCATCCTGTTGGGTTTCATATTACCAACGATTACAGGTTAGATTCTGTCCGCTGGTTTTTTGGCGAGGGAAGTGCATCTAATTCCCTCAATCCCGAATTTCAATATTCAGAGGCAGGAGATTATTCTGTTCGATTGCTTGCTTATTATCCGGAAAAGATTGACACCATTATCGAACAGATCACCATCAATCCCGTTTCAAAATTTGATCTGGGCAAAGATACAACTGTTTGTTATGGTCATGAATTATCTGTTGCCGAAGGTTTTACGTCCTATTTGTGGAACACCGGAGAAACCACCAGATCAATAATAATAAAAAAGACAGGGAATTATAAACTGATAGTATCAAATACATTCGGCTGTTTCTTCTCAGATTCAATATTTTTGCATGTCACAGATCTACCTGTAATTAATTTACCTGATTCAATAAAAATAGGAACACTTGATTCCATTCCATTAAATCCAGGCAATTTTAAATCTTATCAATGGAGTACCGGTGAAACAACGCCTACGATATATATAAAAAAGGAAGCATGGTATTCAGTTACTGTTGAAAATGAAAACGGTTGTACTGCGACAAAGTCAATATATGCCTATAAAAGCCAACAAGGGAACAATGAAGATCCGAATGGTTGGAAATTACTCAATCCCAAACCATCAGCATTACCAGGGCTGGATATTTGCTTCATTAATAGTCAAACAGGTTTTATTATTAATGACAATCATCTCATTGGAACAACAGATGGTGGTAATACGTGGGAAATAAAAACAAAGATATCCTCAGGTAAACGAATCGCATTTAAAAATAATATCGGCTACATTATTGGTAATGGCGGGACATTATACAAATCGACGTACCTGGGTAGCGGCTGGAATAAACTGAATGTCAGTTTTGCCGATGATCTGAATGCTATCAGCGTTATTAGCAAGGATACTATATTGATAACGGGTGTCCATAATTTATATGTTTCGTTTGACGGGGGAGTAGGCTGGAAAACATATTCTATCACCAATTCCACGATTACAGATTCCTATTTTACAAGCTCAGAAGTGGGGCATGTTGGATGTTCAAACGGAACTATACTTAAAACAATTGATGGGGGAAGTAAATGGACTATAAAAAGTTCGAACAATACATCTTCCAGCAATATCAACACAATATATTTTGCAGATAAAAACACAGGGTTTGTATCTCGTGGATATATGGCTGAGATTTTAAAGACTGTTGATGGTGGCGAAACATGGCAAATAAAAAAAGGTTCCTTTGATGAAATTTATTCCTTTTCATTTACTGATGCTCAAAACGGATTTTGTGCAGGAGAAGATGGTGTAATCTTTAAAACAACCAATGGAGGCTCTACCTGGGAGTGGAGTGGTTTTCAGAATGGAAGGTATGGTGGCACAACTCTGAATGATATTTACTTTATTGATGGTATGACAGGATTTGCAACAGGAATGAGTGGTCGGATCCTGAAAACCAGTGATGGTGGAAAGAATTGGAAAGAATATTCTCCTACCTATGGCAACGTTAAGCAACTTGATTTTGTTACCGATCAGGTTGGATATGGCCTTGTGGGAAATACATTTTTTAAAACTACCAATAGTGGTAATACATGGACAAATATTGGAGCTCCCGTGAAAACAGAAAATACTGTACAATTTGATTTTATAAATGAAAATATTGGCTATTGCATTGCTGGAGGTGATATAGGTACCTCGGCAAGTGTTGGTAAGGTTTATAAAACAATTGATGGAGGAAAAACCTGGGTCGCAAAAAACAAAGGGATGGAAATACTGGATGCAAATCTTTATGCTATTGATTTTGTGGATGAAAACACTGGTTATGTTAGTGGAGGTGCAACATTTAAAACGGTAGATGGAGGAAATACCTGGCAACAATTAAATGCGATCAGTTTTGGACAAATACAATTTATAAACTCGACCGTTGGTTATGCCCGTAACATTGGCAATTACTATAACCGGATTTATAAAACCATTGATGGTGGAAAAAATTGGATCGTTACCTTCGAAATTGACGATGATATTAATTCATTTCATTTTTTGGATGAAAATAACGGATGTTTTGTTGGCGATGATGCGCTGATGTATAAAACAAATGACGGTGCAAAATTCTGGCAAAAAATTACAATCCCATATGGATACTATAAAAATGTAAAGTTTTATTCCAACAATGTTGGATATGTCTCTGACGACTATGCTTATTCATATAAAACAATTAATGGTGGTGCGAGTTGGGAAAGTGTTAATCCGCCTTATCGTGTTCCGGGTATCGAAATATTCAGTGATAATATATTCATCTACGGGGGCAGTGGCTTAATATTAAAAAACAAGATTGATTTTCAACCAGTATCCCTCTTGGTAAATCCAGCAACAAATATTACAAATACCAGTGTTACCTTAACCGGCAATGTGGCATCTAATGCTGGTAAAATTGAGAAGATCCGATTTGAACATGGAGTTTCATTTTTAAATAATGTAGTCCCCGTAGTTCCTGATACTGTTAGCTTAAACACATTGATAAACACATCAATTGAATTGAATAATCTCCAACCAAATACTACATACAACTATAGATTAAGTGCAACATACAATGGGGTTGAATATTCAAGCAACATCCTTCAATTTAAAACACTGCCCGATTTTCAATTAATTATGGGTTATTTGTATAGTGTTTCGTCCAATGAGGCTGATTTATCGGGTAATGTAATTTCCAATAAAGGAGATATAACAAATATCGAATTCCAATTTGGAACCGATACGCTTTTTAGTCAGAGTATTGCAGCTACTCCCGTTATTGTAGCAGGCGGAACAACCGAAGGAATCAGGGGTAAATTGACGCTATTGAAACCAGAAACAAAATATTTCACCAGAATAAAAGCCGTTCATGAAGGAGTGGAAATATTTGGTCCCAGAGTTTCGTTCACTACTTCACCCGAATATAAAATAAGTTTATATACCCAATACATAAATGGAGAAACAGTAAACTTGAGTGCCAACATTACTGCATATAAGGATACGATAAAAAATATTGTATTCGAATATGGCACACTGCGTAGTTACAATAACATTGTGAAAATCACCCCGGATCAAGTAAATAAAAATAGTTTTGGTTACTTTCAAACACAATTGACAGACCTTGATATAAATACAGTTTATTTCTTTAGGTTAAAAGCCAATCTGGGATCTGAAACAATATTTTCAGGTGAGAATATCTTGCGGATTTCGGGAGATGTAATTATCATTCCAATTGAAGTTCAAAAGATATCTGATAGTTCAATCAAGTTGCAAGGATTGATTAATGCGAATGGGAAATTCATCTACAATATTCAATTTGAATATGGAACTACCAAAGACTTTGGGAGTGCAATTTTTTCAACTCCAAATTATTCTTCAGGAATGATGACAAATACTGTTCAATCCACATTGTCTGGTTTGGCGCCTGTTACTGAATATTATTTTAGAATAAAAGCCACTGATGGGACAAATGTGTATTATTCAGAGGAATTTACATATACGACAGGAGTAAATACCGGAATCGAAGTATCTGATGATTTTCCAGAGGTTCTTGTCTATCCAAATCCTGCCAACTACTATTTGAACATAAAATCACCTTACCCGATCGAAAGAATTGAATTTACGGATTTAAATGGTAGAATTCTGTTGGTGAAGACAAACGAAAATTTATTAAATATTTCGATTTTCCCAGCAGGCCTGTATTTTATAAAAGTATACACCAATAAAGGAATGGTAATCAGAAAAGCATTAAAGAATTAACACTGACCTATATAGCATGATAAAAAATATAACGCAACAAGATTATGCGATAAGTATGGTGGAAGCTGCTTCTTTCAATTGAGTTGATTGTGAAAGATTTAAACACCTTTTTCAATAAACAAGGTTGAGGAGTAACAACTTAGCAGATTTTCATATATTTGGAAAAATAAAAGAAACAAGAATCGCCTGTATTTTCCTTAGAATCCAACAGAAATGAAAGACCACGAACCGGAAGAATTTGAAGACGAACTCGAACGTTTGAGACAGGAAAATGAGATTAAACGGATGAAACTGAGACTCGAATACGGAGCTGATTTCCCCATCGAATCGCCAAACGCAGATTTGCCGCCTGACGTGGAAAGCCAGTTTCTGGACAATGTTATAAATTTCGAAAAGGCATTCCATGATTCGGAGCGTGTAATGATTTACGATTTCATTGGGAAACCGGAATTCAGGAAAAGTGAAGCCATTCCCGACGATGAAATCAGCGCGGAACTGGATCAAATTATGCAACTGCTAAATGAGTATCAAATCCATCTGGATACGCTTTGCGAAGTTGACGACCGCGAATTATACCGGTTTATCACCGAAGAACTGTTTTTGACTGAAACTGACAATATAAAGATGGAAGGGTGGATCAGCCATTTTACTTATGAAGAATTCCATCCGAACCATGAATACGACCTCAGAAATGGCTGCTCCGATTTTTTCAGATCATTCTTAGACAAGGAATCAGACTTTTACACCAACAATCTGACAAAAGAGGCAGAAGGAAACAAGTGGTTTGATAATTTCCGGCAGGCTTTCAAATCGTTCACGCTCAACAAACTTGAAATCACCGATATTCAATTTGATGAACTAAACGGGAAAGTGCAATTCGATATTAATTTTTCTGGAATTATTGAAGGCAGCAACGAAACTGAAATATTTTCGGGCGCGGGAGAAATGAATTTTCTGAAACAATGGGATTACTGGTGTATTCAGGAAGTAAAATTGCCGTCAAGTCAGAAATGAAAAATTGATCGGAGACGGAAGACCGGAGACGGAAGACAGAAGTCAGAAGACCGAAGGAACAACCTCCACACAAAAGTTTTTGTATTTCGAATAAAAACATTTTCAACAAATAAATTAAAAAGACAAAATGAACCAACCCACAAAATTCAGCCGGTCATTTTTCCTGATGACATTTTTTGCCCTTGTATTTACATTTTCTGCGATTGCCGCTTCAAGAGATTATTACCAGATTCAGGTTTTCCGCTTAACAGGAAAGGTTCAGCAGCAAAAAGTGGAGAATTTCCTGAAAAGCGTCTATTTGCCAGCGCTTCACAAGGCAGGAATTCAAAAGGTGGGCGTATTTAAACCCATCGAAAGCGACACAACTTCGGAAAAACGTGTGTATGTCTGGATTCCTTTCAAGTCGCTTGACCATTTTGCCAAAATTCAGGAAATGCTTGAGAACGATCAGCAATACCAAACGAATGGAAGTGATTTTCTGGGCGCTCCGTTCGACCAAAAACCATTCATCCGCAAAGAATCAATCCTCCTGAAAGCTTTTCCCGATGCCCCAAACTTTTTCATTCCGAACCATAAAACAGCTCCTTCGGAAAGAATTTATGAACTGAGAAGTTACGAAGGCCCGACAGAAAACCTTTTCAGGAAAAAAGTAAAAATGTTTAACGAAGGCGGCGAGATCAAACTTTTTACAAAGCTGGACTTCAATGCCGTTTTTTATGCTGAAGTTATCTCGGGTAGTACAATGCCCAACCTGATGTACCTCACTACATTTGCCAATACAACAATACATGCCGACCGATGGGCTGCGTTCCGTGCTCATCCTGAATGGAAAACACTTTCGGCCATTGCAGAATATAAAAACACAGTTTCCAATTCAGTAAAAACACTGCTGCACCCAACCGATTATTCTGATTTTTAAGGTATTGGTATAAACGTAAAACAGCCAGCCGACGGAATGTGGGCTGGCTGTTTTACGTTTGTAGCCTGGCGCAGCGCGGGATTCAATGGGTTTCCTCCTTTATGAAGTTAACAATGTGATACCGGTTAAATCCGCTTTTCCGTTTTTCAGGAATTCGTAGGTCATCCGATCTGCCTGACAGTCAATAAACCGAATCCCTTTTAAACTCTTATTTTTAAAGAAAGTGTTGGTAAGCATTGCATTCCGGAATGTCACCCTTTTAAAGGCGCAGTTTTCAAAATAACAGTCCTCCAATGTACCGGTGAAAACGATATCGGCAATCTGTGAATCAATAAAAGAAGTGCGGTTCCACACAGCATTGGCAATTGCATTTTTCTCTAAGTCAGCGGATTTGGCCACCACGCCGGCAAAGCCACCCGATTTAATCACCATACCTGTAAAATTGGCGCCAGTGAATTCGCAGCCGTAGAGATAACTTTCTGAAAATTTGATTCCGGTAAAATCGGCGCCGGTGAAATCGCAAACGTGAATATGACTTCTTGAAAATTCAGCGTTTTTCAGTGTACACTCCTTAAATATATTTTTGTTTAAGTGAGAAAGCTGAATGTGACTGTTGCTGATATCGGAACCTGAAAAGTCACAACTATCAACATTATTGGCTTTTAGAAGAAGTCCAGACAAATCGGAACCGATAAACTTGCAGCGCTGCATGTTGGAGGAACTGAATTTTTCATGCAGATCTTTCAACCCTGAAAAGTCAGCGTCCATCCAGTTTCCGCGCGACATATCCCAACTCAGCTTTTGCTTTCCGGAAGGCATCCGATAGCCATCGGATTCATCCGATTGGTTAACCAAAGGCTCAACAGACGCCATCCGATGGCTATCGGATTCAGTGGCCGCAGATTGAAAATTTTCTGAAAAATAGTTAAGGTCAACACCCAGAATTTCTGCCAGACGATTTAAAGTAATGATATCCGGCATTGATTCTCCGCGTTCCCATTTCCCAACAGCCTGCGGACTAATGAATAGACGCTCCGCAAGCTGGGCCTGAGAAATAGTTGCTTTCTTTCGTGCTTCGGCAATTTTATTGCCAATCAATTTAGTTTCCATATTTTCCATCGTTTTGTTTTTAATTTTTCGACACAGCAAAGATATGCCGATGCATTTCCGGAATCAGAAAAATAAAAACACTTATCGTTGTAATTGCGCTACTTATGGTTGTTATTCAACAACCAGCAGTTGTATATGCCGGGATTAAGGATAATGCTTTTTGTTACACCATCTCCTTGAAATACTGGCAATATTTTAATCTCTATAGCCATGCTTTAATTTAAAAGCTAACGTAAATAGAGTAAAGTTTATAATACTCTATTAATCCCATTGTTTTCAACCCGCTATTGCTAACCGTTTTCAAAGCTTTAAAAGTAAGGGGTTATGTCTATCGATCTAAACTATTTATCACTTTTATTTCCAAACTTATTTACGCATTCTGTTTTTATCATTTACCTGTACGCCCTAAAAAATATGATCCAACTAACTGATGGTCTTTCACCATTTCGGCCTCATTTGGTCGATTGCATTAATAGGTGGTGGTTGTTTTTGTATTTCCAATGCAATTTAAATTTGGATTTACCCCTTCAACGCTTTTTTTAGCCAATCCAAATTTGGATTTGTGTTTTGGACAGTTTTTGATACTAATCTTTTTTTGGATTCAGCCCTTCAAAACTTTTTAGGACAAATTTATATTTGGATTTGTGTTTTGGACGGTTTTTGACCCGAATCTTTTTTTGGATTCTGGCATTAAACCGCCCAAAACAGGTTTACAAATTTGGATTCATGTTTTGGACGGTTTTTGGTACGAATCCTTTTTTTGATTCTGGTGTTAAACCGTCTAAAAGCAGATTTACATGTTTGGATTGGCGTTTTAGATGTTTTTTTACCTGTTCTCACGTTTATGTTGCCCGGTTTATCCGTTTCGACAGTGGTTTCTTTTTCGATGTTTTATTTATTGGCGGAAACAAACGGTTTGCATATACTTTTCCGAATTTGGAGCCGGCAGCATAACTTTTTTTTTCTTATTACCGTGTTAAGAGACCGTTTAGGCTAAAGCCGGAATAAGGATTATTCATCTTCCAACGGCATAAATGCTGTGGCTATTCAACCCAACCATATATCCGATAATTCCGAAGTTTTTTAAAGCGATTTTCACGGTATGTTAGTTAGTCAGAGTTCTCTTGAAGTGAAACCATCACTTTCTTTCAAACGAAAAAAGGAGGCTCTAGAACCTCCTTTTATGTTTTCACTAAAAACTTACCACTGTTTTATTCCCACTCGATGGTTGCCGGTGGTTTTGAGCTGATATCGTAAACTACGCGATTGATTCCGCGAACTTTGTTGATGATTTCGTTTGACATTTTGGCAAGGAATTCATACGGTAAATGCACCCAGTCGGCGGTCATTCCATCGGTGGAAGCCACGGCGCGCAAGGCAACCACATTTTCGTAGGTACGTTCGTCGCCCATCACACCAACCGATTGAACCGGCAACAGCATTGCCCCGGCCTGCCATACTTTGTCGTACAATCCCCATTCTTTCAATCCGTTGATAAAAATGGCATCAACTTCCTGAAGGATAGCAACTTTTTCGGGAGTCACATCACTCAAAATGCGGATTCCCAATCCCGGTCCCGGAAAAGGGTGACGGCCAAGTAATTCAGGATAAATGCCCAAAGACTTCCCTACCCTGCGAACTTCGTCTTTGAAAAGCAGATTCAATGGTTCAACCACTTTCAGGTGCATTTTTTCGGGCAATCCACCCACATTGTGGTGCGATTTGATGGTTGCCGAAGGTCCGTTTACAGAAACAGATTCGATCACATCAGGATAAATTGTACCCTGCGCCAGCCATTTTACATCTTTTATCTTGTGCGCTTCCACATCGAACACTTCGATGAAGTCGCGGCCAATTGTTTTACGTTTTGTTTCAGGATCGGTAATTCCGGCCAAATCGTCCCAGAATTTCTGCC
Organism: Prolixibacteraceae bacterium; assembly: GCA_019459485.1. Classification (GTDB taxonomy): domain Bacteria; phylum Bacteroidota; class Bacteroidia; order Bacteroidales; family Prolixibacteraceae; genus Aquipluma. Next base: position 210,835 of record JAIBEZ010000028.1, on the reverse strand, counting down.
GGGCATCGACACCGATTACATTCAGGCCCATGTGCTGATACGAATCGAGCACTTGCTGAAATTCATCTTTGCGCAACAAGCCGTTGTCAACGAAAATACAGGTCAGGTTTTTACCGATCGCACGGTGCAAAAGTACTCCGGCCACCGACGAATCAACTCCGCCTGAAAGACCCAGCACTACTTTGTCGTCGCCCAATTTATCCTGAAGTTCTTTTATTGTTGTTTCAATGAACGAATCAGGTGTCCAGTCTTGTTTGCAGCCACAAATATCAACTACAAAATTATGTAGCAACTGGGTTCCTTCGGTGGTATGGTAAACTTCGGGATGAAACTGAATGCCAAAAGTTTGCTCGCCTTCTATTTGAAACGCCGCTTTGTCAACGTCGGCGGTACTTGCAATTACTTTATAGTTTTCGGGAATGCGTTCGATGGTATCGCCATGCGACATCCAAACCTGGGTATGATCGCTTATATTTTTAAAAAGCACATTTTTAGAATCAACGAAGCCAAGCTTTGCGCGTCCGTATTCACGCGAATCGGAAGGCATTACTTCGCCGCCAAAATAATGGGCCAGGTATTGTGCGCCGTAGCAAACTCCCAACAATGGTAATTCGCCTTTAATCAGCGACAAATCTGGTTTCGGTGCATTCGCATCGCGAACAGAAAACGGGCTTCCGGACAAAATGACTCCTTTGACTGTTTCGTCAATCGCTGGAAAATGGTTAAAAGGATAGATTTCGCAATAAACGTTCAACTCCCTAACGCGCCGGCCAATCAACTGTGTGTATTGTGAACCAAAATCGAGGATAAGTATTTTTTCCTGCATGAGACATGTTTTTTGTGAATTGCCGCAAAGATAGATAAAAAACTTTCCCACAAATCGGCTCGTCCTTCGGAAGAAAAAGAAGTAAGGAAATGGTAAGGTTGAAAAAGGAAGTGGTCAGTGGTCAGTCGCAGTATTGATGCGGCGTCATGCTGAACTTGTTTCAGCATCCGTGACATATGGGATCCTGAAACAAGTTCAGGGTGAATGGGTTTTGAGAGTTTAATGTTGACACACCACTACGGCCTTTTTACAACTTTTTCAGTTAATAATACGCGATTGTTTTGGTTGATTCTTAAAACATACAATCCCGGACTCAAAGAATTATTTCCTGAAAAATCAAGCTGAACTTGTCCGTTTTGAACAACAATGTTGTTTTTTCGGAGCAAAACTCCACCCAAGCTAACTATTTCAGCAGTTCCTTCTCCATTAAAAGTTGGAGCAAGCTGAACCGTCAACCTGTCGGTAAACGGATTTGGAAAAATGGAAATTGATTTGGAAACGAATTCGTTTTCGATGCCGGTAAAGTCGTATGGCCATTGCTGATCAAGGAAAGTCAATCGTTTGGTGATCCAGTCTTTCATCCAACTGACTTCAGAGGTGTAGCTATTTCCGACGTAATAATTGGGCCAGACTTTTACACCCAAAATTGGCCACCGTTGATAATTGCGAACCTGTGCTTCAGAAATTACATTGGTTAAACTATCAATTACAAAACTGATCCGCTGATCGGAAAGCTCATGTTTACGAATCCAGGTCCAACGTTTCTTTAGCTTTGTGACATAGGCCGGATCTTGCATTAACTTATTCCACCAGAACGGATTTTGCCAGTAATCACCTCCCAAATTTGCCTGATATTGAAAACCTGAAGACGACCAGCCATTGAAATAATCGGCATTTCCGTAGGTGAGGTTAAAATCCCAGATGGGGCCGCAATTTATTCGTTCATTTTTCCCCTTGTACAAATATGAGCTCAACCTGTAACCGTCCACATTTTTGGCCAACTCGTTAATAATCATGAAATCTATAAAAGAGGAATCGTTCAGGTATTCATGATAACTGCCCGGAACATTAAAAACTTCCTGATACAGCGCATTTTCCATCAGGCGAATATAAGTTTGGATATAACTTTTTTGGATTGTAGTAATCTCCTTCGACTTTGGATAATCGTACTGATAAAAAGTCCGTCCAACAATATTGCTATAATTAGAACTCCATCCTTCGCCACCACCGCCGGTTGTTTTATCAATTTTAACAATGTACCCTCCTGTCAATGCTTCACCTGAATTGTCGGCTGTGGTAAGTTTGGCAATGTCAACCCTGTTTTTGTTGCGCTTGATTTTTTCCATCAGCACATAAACTCCATCGTAATTGCCGTTCAGGAAAAGTTCGACATAACGGCAACGTGGCGACCAATGCCCCAGCGAGGCATCCAGAGTATAAGTAAGCACATCACGGATCATCGTTTTGTCGGTATAGGGCGCATACAAAATCCAATCGTTTTCTTCGGGCAAATCCAACAGCGAAACGTCAATGTCAAGGCCATCAGCTGATCTGGTTTCGAAGCCGTAGCTTTTCTTCGGAAAAAGATCCTGTGAAGAAGATCCCCGAATCTCGATGCCGACTTTGCCTGCATAATTATTTTTAGGATCGCTCAATGCATTTCGTTTTCCGGGGCCATTCCAGATAATTCCCATATCGACAGTAACTTTCGGATCATCTTTTATCGTCTGTCCATTGGTGTTGATAATAACCAAAGGAAGATTGGAGGAAGTAAAAGTTTGGGCAATGGTATTGAATGAAAGGAAGGATAACAGAAAAAATACGAAAAACAATTTTGGGCTTGACGACATCGGATGTGGTTCGGGTTAGGTGAAAAAAGCAAAGCTTCCTGTTTAAAGAAAGCTTTGCTGTTAAATTATTACAATTCGCGAATCCAGATATTGCGATAACTCACCGGATTGCCATGATCCTGCAAACTAATTGGTCCGGCACCATGAGGTTTTACAGTATATTCAGGAATTCCGATGTATTCGGTTGGGCCACGCAACGCCACATGATTTTGCACCAAAACACCATTGTGCAAAACGGTTACAGTTGGCGGTGTAAAATAAGTCCCGTTTGAATTAAACCGGGGAGCTGTGTAAATAATATCGTACACCTGCCACACACCCGGGGCTTTACAAGCATTTACCAGTGGTGGATGTTGTTTGTACAAACTTCCGGCCTGTCCATTGCGGTAAGTTCTGTTATTGTAGTTATCCAATACCTGAACTTCGTATATTCCCTGAAGAAAAACACCGCTGTTTCCACGCCCCTGACTTTCACCAACCACTTCAGAAGGCGACCGCCATTCGATGTGAAGCTGAAAATCATTGAACACGCGTTTGGTTTTAATCGTTCCTTTGCCTTTTGCGACAGTTACAGCACCATTGGCCACAGTCCAACCGGGTTCCGCACCGGCGTCATTGGTCCATTCAGTACCCAGGTTTACTCCGTCGAAAAGTACAATGGCATCCGATGGGGCATCAACAACTGTTGCTCCGGGAGTTATCACTGTAATTTCAGGATCCCAGATTTCAGTCATTTCAGGTTTCATCGGGAAATCAGTTCTTCCCTGAGCGAAAATTGCAGTAAAAGCAAGAACGCCTGCTGCTGAAAATAATACATGTTTCATTGTCATTGGTTTTTGGTTAATTTATTGATTGTTGGATTTTCATTTATTGTCATTCAATAGTCATTTATAGTCATTCTATAGTCAGTGATCTTCATTGCATTAATGATGAACAACGTTTTTAACTTGAAACTTTGAACCTGAAACTTGAAACTTACAAGTCAAGTTCTTTCATAATATTATCGATTTTTGCATCGGCAAGTTGCTCAACGGCATCAAAATCAGCACGGTTCTTCAGTTCACTTGTAACTTCAAAATAGAACTTAATTTTTGGCTCTGTTCCTGAAGGACGAACTGAAATTTTGGTTCCGTCTTCAGTGAAAAACTGCAAAACGTTCATGGTTATTTTCTGATCGATCTTCTTTTCCTCACCGGTCAGAAGATTTTTTTCAATCAGGGTGTCGTAATCTTTTACAAATTTCAGGTTCGATCCTCCCAAAATGCGTGGTGGATTGTTCCTGAAAGTAACCATCATTTGCTCAATTTCGTCGGCGCCCGATTTTCCTTCACGAACCACGTATTTCATTTTTTCCCTTGAATATCCGTATTCCAAATAAACATCCAACAGCAACTCATACAACGATTTGCCCTGATCTTTTGCCCATGCGGTAATCTCGGCCATCAATGCGCAGGACGAAACGGCATCTTTGTCGCGAACAAAATCGGCTGGCATAAAGCCAAAACTCTCTTCACCACCACCAATGTATTTTTTCTTTCCTTCGAGTTCGCGGATAATTTCGGCTATGAATTTAAAGCCTGTGTAAACATCAAAATATTCGATGCCATTCCTATTGGCAATCTCTGCAATCTTCTCGGTTGTCACGATGGTTTTAACAATGAACTCATTGCCTTTCAGCAAATTGTTCTTTTTCATGTTGGTGACAATGTAGTAGATAAACAGCAAAGCAGTCTGGTTGCCGTTGATTATCACGTATTCACCTTTCAGATTTTTCACAGCAACTCCAATGCGGTCGGCATCAGGGTCAGAAGCCAGCACAACATCGGCATCCACTTCCATCGCTTTCTGAATAGCCATTTTCATGGCAGCCGGTTCTTCAGGATTAGGCGAAATTACGGTTGGAAAATCGCCACTCACCACATCCTGTTCAGGAACATTGAAAATATTGGTGAACCCAAAAGCCCTGATTGCCCTCGGAATCATTTTTACACCGGTTCCATGTATTGGTGTGTAAACTATTTTAAGGTCGGCATATTTTTTAACCAGATCAGGAGCGATTGAAACGGTCTTAACTTTTTCGATAAATTTCGCATCAACCTCTTCGCCGATAATGGTAATCAATTCGTTGTTACCTTTAAATTTAATGTCTTCGGCTTTTACTTTCTGAACCTCAATAATTACATTTTCATCGTGTGGTGCCACCAACTGCGATCCGTCATCCCAATAGGCTTTGTATCCATTGTACTTTTTCGGGTTGTGCGATGCGGTCAGAATAATTCCGCTCTGGCAACCGTATTCGCGAATTACATACGACATTTCGGGCGTTGGGCGCAAATCATCGAAAATCAAAACTTCGATTCCGTTTGCTGAAAATATCTGTGCACTGGTTTCGGAATACAAACGGCTGTTGTTTCGGCAGTCGTAAGCAATGGCAACTTTAATTGAAGGCAATGCGGCAAATTCTTTTTTCAGGTAATTGCTGAGGCCCTGAGTAGCAGCACCAACCGTATAAACATTCATCCGGTTTGTTCCGACTCCCATTACTCCGCGCAAACCACCTGTTCCGAATTCCAGATCTTTGTAGAAAGAGTCAATCAATTCGCTGGTATCCTCATTATCCAGAAGTCTTTGTACTTCGGCACGGGTTTCTGCATCATAAACCTCGCTTAACCATTCGGTCGCTTTGGCTTTTACCGAGTTTAAAAGATCGTTAGTTGCTGTCATAATTATAGTTTTTTGATTTCAATAATACATTTTTCCAGACTCTTACGCCAATATGGAATCTCAATTCCAAAATTACTTTTAATTTTTGATTTATTTAAAACACTGTAAGGCGGCCTTGCTACAACTGAAGGATAATCTTTTGACTCGATGGCGCTGACTTCACAATTGATGCCATAAATCTGGTGGATGGCAATGGCAAAATCGTACCAGCTGCAAACACCTTCGTTTGAATAATGGTAAGTTCCGGCAACAAAATCACGTTCTCCTGATTCTGTTTTCCGGATGATTTCCAATATCGCCATGGCCAGATCTCCGGCATAAGTTGGTGTTCCAATCTGATCAAAAATTACGTTGAGCAGTTTGCGTTCTTTACCAAATTTAATCATGCTTTTAACAAAGTTACCGCCGAATGAAGAGTACAGCCATGAAGTTCTGATCACTAGTGTTTCAGGATTGTTCGTCAGGCTGATCAACTCGCCTTCCAGTTTTGTACTTCCATAAACCGAAGTCGGATTTACCTCATCATCCTCAACATAAGGCCGGTAGTTTTTCCCGTCGAATACATAATCGGTTGAAATCTGGACAAAACGGCAACCAACTGCTTTTGTTTTTTCAGCCAGAATTGCGGGTGAAACGGCATTTATCAGCCAGGCTGTTTCGGCTTCAGTTTCGGCTTTGTCAACTGCGGTGTAGGCAGCACAATTGATCAGCCACTGAGGTTTTTCTTCTTTCAGCATGGCTTCAACAGCCGATGGACTGGTGATATCCAGTTCATTCAAATCTGTAAATACAAAACTGAACCCGGGAAATAATTCGCTTGATTTCCTGATTTCGGAACCAAGTTGACCATTGGCACCGGTGATTAATATTTTAGTCATATTACTGGAATTTAAAATTCATTTCAGCGTCGGCAAATAATGGTAGAATCGTGTCCTTGCCGGAAACAATTGCTTCAGAGGGGTCAATTCCCCAATCAATTTTCAGAGCCGGATCATTGTACAAGATACCCCTTTCGGCAGCAGGATGGTACAATGCATCACATTTATAAGAGAAAACCGCAGTTTCACTCAAAACAGAAAAACCGTGGGCAAATCCTTTCGGAATAAAAAACTGCAATTTATTTTCTTCGCTCAGTTCCAGACCATAAGATTGCCCGAAAGTGGGTGATCCTTTTCTACAATCAACAGCTACGTCATAAACACTGCCCTGAATAACACGCACGAGTTTGGTCTGCGAATAAGGTTCGAGCTGGTAATGCAGGCCACGAATCACTCCCCTCCCCGATTTTGATTCATTATCCTGAACAAAAACGGTTGATATACCAGCTTCTTCAAATTTAATCTGGTTGTAACTTTCCAGAAAATATCCCCTCTGGTCAGCAAAAACCTTGGGCTCTATAATTAACAGTCCCGGAATTGGAGTTTCAATTATCTTCATTATAAATTATTTATATTGCAATTGGGTGTTGATTAATTCCTGTAATTCTTCTTTATCGGGCAAATATAGCTGGTACTTGTTTACAAAAAGTTGTGACGAAATATTGTGCATGGCATATTTCACCAGCAAATCGTCCTTTTCTTTTGCCAACACAATGCCTATGGGCGGATTGTCACCTTCAGTGTTTTCCTCGTTTTCGAAATAACCAAGGTACATGTTCATTTGACCTACATCTTCATATCCGGCTTCTTCTTTTTTTAGGTCAATCAATACAAAACATTTCAGAATACGGTGGTAAAAAACCAAATCGACAGAGTGATTGCGGGTTCCGACCGGAACGCGGTATTGGCGGCCAATAAAAGCAAAACCTTTACCCAGTTCTAATAAGAATTGCTGTAAATGGTCAATTATGCGTGTTTCCAAATCGGTTTCGGACAAGTGGTAGGGCTCGGGTATTTTAAGAAATTCGAGTACACAAGGGTCTCTGATAATATCAATAGGCTTTTGAATAACTTGCCCATGTTTTGCCAATTTCAAAATGCCTTCCTTGTCTTTCGAAGCTGCCAAGCGTAAATATAGGGACGATTTTTTTTGTCTGATTAAATCGGTTGTACTCCAATTTTCAATGATAGTTTGCTTTTCGTAAAATGAACGTTCCAATGGATCATCAATTTTAACCAGTTCACAAAAATGAGTCCAGCTCAATTTGTGAGGAAGCTCCTCACAAATTGGAAATCGCTGGTAAAATAACCTCATATAGTTAAGGTTCGAACGACTAAATCCTTTGCCATGCAAACTGGTCAAATCCTTGGAAAGGTTTTCCAAAAGGGCTTTTCCATATTTCGCCTTTGAACTACCTCCTTGCTCAAACTCAATTATATATTGTCCAATCTTCCAATTGGTTTCAACCATATTGGAATTAACAGCTGCCACAGCTTTCCTATATCCATACGCATATGTTTCGGATATTTGAGCTACCAAATTTTGGTAATTGCTATTTAGACTGTCAACTTTATTCTCCATTTTTTCAATATCGATTTGCATCTACAGGAAGCAGGGATTCATCCAAACAATATATGCCAATAAATTGTTAAAACGATACAACTTTCCGGTTGGCCAGATTGATTAAATACTCGCCATATTGATTTTTCTTAAGTGGTTCAGCCAGTTTAAGTAACTGGTCTTTATTGATATAACCACACAAAAAGGCAATTTCCTCGATGCACGACACTTTTAATCCCTGCCGCTCTTCAATGGTATGGATGAAATTTGAGGCCTGCATCAGACTTTCATGGGTACCGGTATCGAGCCATGCAAAACCACGTCCGAGTAACTTCATGTTTAAACGGCCTTCATCCAGATAGATTTTATTTAAATCGGTGATTTCAAGTTCCCCCCTTTTCGAAGGTTTCAAACTTATTGCTTTTTTCACCACATCATTTCCGTAGAAATACAATCCGGTAACCGCATAATTTGATTTCGGATGTTCCGGTTTTTCTTCAATCGACAAAACTTTGCCGGTATCATCAAACTCGGCGACACCATACCTTTCGGGGTCGTTCACATAGTAACCGAAAACAATTGCGCCATCTTTAAGGGCAGCTGCTTCTTCCAGAATTGACCTGAAATTATATCCGTAGAAGATATTGTCGCCTAAAACCAGACAAACTGAATCATTACCAATAAATTCTTCACCAATAATAAATGCCTGGGCCAGACCGTCAGGAGAAGGTTGGATGCCATATTCGAGTTTGATACCGAGTTGGCTGCCGTCTTCCAGCAAATCCTGATACAGGTGAATGTCTTTTGGAGTTGAGATGATCAGAATCTCACGGATTCCGGCCAACATCAGAACCGACAAAGGATAATAAATCATGGGCTTGTCGTAAATCGGAATAATTTGTTTCGAAATACTTTTAGTAATCGGATACAGACGTGTACCGGACCCACCGGCAAGAATAATTCCCTTCATAATTTACAAGATAAAAATTTACAATTCGATGAAATCAAAAATACGGATTATTAGTAAGCAGAATTTCATCTGTTTATAATTTGTTTTTTAATTGCCAGATAGCCTGTCCCGATGAATATCGGGAGAACTCGCCAATAATCATTCTCCTGTGTCCCGATTAATCGGGATGGCTCGTTTCACAAAGCACAAAAATCAGAATATAATTTGAAAGTACTCTAAAAACATTCAGTAAAAAAATGAAAGTATAAAATAACACCGCTGAAATGCCGAATTGGACGAAAAATACTTGAAAATCTTTTTTTTATAGCGGAATAGTCTTAATTTTGCCGCGCATTTATTTAATATACAGTCTAACTCATTAATTAATTGATTATTAAATGGTAGAAAACAACACAGAGAACCTTGATCCTAAGGTAGAACTCGAACAACAGGAAACTGTTGAAACACCAACCGCAGTAGTTGAAGAAACTGTTGCACCTGAAGAAACAGTAATTGAAGAAATTGCCGAAACACCTGTTGAAGTGGTTGAAGAAGTTATTGCTCCTGTAGAAGCTACAACTGAAGAAGTTGTTGCGCAGGCAGAAGAACAAGCAGCAGAATTTGCTGAACCTGTAGTTATTCCGGTAGTGAAAAAAGCAAAAGCACCTAAAACTGTTGTTGCCGAAACTGCTGATTTTGACTGGGATGCTTTGGTAGAAGCAGACAAAGGTTTCAGCGGAAGAAGTAAAAATGATCTTGAAACTCTTTATGAGAAAACATTGACGACTGTTCAGGAAAAAGAAGTCGTTGAAGGAAAGGTTATTTCGATGAACAAACGCGAAGTCGTAATTGACATCGGATACAAATCAGATGGTATTGTCAGCTTGAACGAATTTCGTTACAATCCTGAATTAAAACCAAAAGATCTGGTTGAAGTTTACATTGAAAGCCTGGAAGATTTAAAAGGACAGATGATCCTTTCTCACAAAAAAGCAAGGGCATTGCGTTCATGGGATCGTGTAAACGAAGCTCTTGACAAAGATGAAGTAATCAAAGGATACATCAAATGCCGTACGAAAGGCGGTATGATCGTTGACGTATTCGGAATTGAGGCCTTCTTGCCAGGTTCGCAGATTGATGTGAAACCAATTCGTGATTACGACATTTATGTTGGCAAAACAATGGAATTCAAAGTGGTTAAAATCAACCATGAATTCCGTAACGTGGTAGTTTCTCACAAAGCATTGATCGAAGCAGAACTCGAATTGCAGAAAAAAGAAATTATCTCGAAACTCGAAAAAGGACAGGTACTCGAAGGTACCGTTAAAAATGTTACTTCATACGGAGTATTCATCGACCTTGGCGGTGTTGACGGACTTATTCACATTACCGACCTTTCATGGGGACGTATTTCTCACCCGAACGAAATTGTTGAACTTGATCAGAAACTGAACGTCGTAATTCTCGACTTCGATGACGACAAGAAACGCATCGCTTTGGGTCTGAAACAATTGACTCCTCACCCATGGGATAGCCTTGGTGGTGAGTTGAAAGTTGGCGATTCTGTTAAAGGTAAAGTAGTTGTGATGGCCGATTACGGTGCATTTGTTGAAATTGCTGCCGGCGTTGAAGGTTTGATCCATGTTTCTGAAATGTCATGGTCACAGCATCTTCGCAGCGCTCAGGACTTCCTGAAAGTTGGCGACGAAGTTGAAGCTCAGATTTTAACCCTCGACCGCGAAGAACGCAAAATGTCTTTGGGTATCAAACAGCTTAAAACTGATCCTTGGCAAGATATTGATACTGTATTTGGTGTTGGAACAAAACACAAAGCTACAGTTCGTAACTTCACCAACTTCGGTGTATTTGTTGAAATTCAGGAAGGTGTTGACGGCCTGATCCACATTTCGGATCTTAGCTGGACCAAGAAAATCAAACATCCTTCAGAATTTACAGCTATCGGATCTGAAATCGAAGTTACAGTTCTTGACATCGATAAAGAAAACCGTCGTTTAAGCCTCGGACACAAACAATTGGAAGAAAATCCATGGGATGTATTCGAAACTATCTTCTCTGTTGATTCAGTTCACGAAGGAACCCTGGTTGAATTGTTCGACAAAGGTGCAACTGTTGCCCTTCCATACGGTGTTGAAGGTTTTGCAACCCCACGCCACCTGGTAAAAGAAGACGGAACTCAAGCACAGCTTGAAGAAAAACTCGAATTCAAAGTTATCGAGTTCTCTAAAGCTGCCAAAAGGATCATCTTATCTCATTCAAGAGTATTCGAAGATGAGAAGAAAGCTGAAGAAACAGCAAAAAGAAAAACTCAGGTGAAAGCTACCAGCAAAGCCGTAAAACAAGTGAAAGAAACAAATAGTGCTGAAAAGACTACACTTGGAGATATTTCTGAACTTGCTGCTCTTAGGACTCAGATGGAGGCCGACGAACAGAAAGAAAATTAATTTAGGTTATTACAAATCCATTTGGATTTCATAAATTGCGTCTATGGATTTTGAAATAATTAAATTAACAGGCTATACACTCGTTAGAGTTTTGACAGACAGACTGGACACCAACAATGCCCCGGATTTGAAATCAGAACTTGTGGTGGTAAATGCGAACGGTGAAAAGAACATCGTTTTGGATGTCAGTGAATGTGAATACTGCGATTCTTCAGGATTAAGCGCCATTCTGGTTGCTAACCGATTGTGTGAGGATTCAACAGGTACATTTATATTGACCGGACTCCAACCCGATGTTGAGCAGATCATCAGGATATCAATGCTTCATACTGTTTTACTTATTACGAAAACGGTAAAAGAAGCTGAGAACATTCTGAAAGAAAAGGAAATAATATAATCTGACTTTGTCAGACCAAACAATGTCTTTTCAACTGACCATACTCGGAACAAGTTCAGCATTGCCAACATCAAACAGATATCCAACCGCCCAGGTACTCAATGTACTTGGGCGGTTTTTTTTGATCGATTGCGGCGAAGGAACCCAAACGCAAATGCGAAAATTCAAAATCGGATTTTCAAAAATTGATCATATCTTCATTACCCATCTTCATGGCGACCATATTTTTGGACTGATAGGGCTCATTTCGACCATGATACTACTTGGACGCGAAAAGGATCTGCATATTTATTCGCACTCCGAACTCCAGAAATACATTACAGCACAAATAAATTTTCTTTATCCTGAAGAATTTCCCTTGCGAATTGTTTTCCATCCCTTGAATTTCAAGCGCGAACAGTTGATTTACGAAGATGCGAAAGTCTCAGTCTATTCATTTCCATTGTCGCACCGGATACCAACCTGTGGTTTTAGGTTCGATGAAAAACCAGCCTTGCCAAATTTACTGGCGAAAAAAATCGAAGAATACCAAATTCCAATTTGCGAAAGACAAAGAATCAAAGAAGGAGGTGACTTTTTAACCAGCGACGGGCGGATAATTCCACATGCACAACTGACTGTAAAAAAATTCAAAGCACGTTCGTTTGCCTTTTGCAGCGATACCAGATTTGACGAATCCTACATCGAATCAATCAGAAATGTAGATTTGCTTTACCATGAAGCAACTTTTGCCGAAGACAACCGGAAACTGGCACATACAACTTTCCATTCAACCGGAAAAGAAGCCGCCGAAGTTGCCTTAAAAGCACAGGCTCGCCAATTGCTAATCGGACATTTTTCGGCAAGGTACAAAGACCACACTCCCATTCTGGAAGAAGCAAAGGCAATTTTCCCAAATACGCGAGCGATTTTGGAAGGCGATGTGATTACTGTTCAAAAAACTGCTTATTGAAATTCACCAGGTACAACCGTTCTGTCGGGCGGGTGAATGCAGTGTAAAGCCATCTCAGAAATTCCTTGTTCAGCATCTCTTCGGTTAAATAACCCTGATCGACAAAAACAGCGTTCCATTGACCTCCCTGCGCCTTGTGGCAGGTAACTGCATATGCAAATTTTACCTGAAGTGCATTAAAATAAGGATTCTCGCGAATCTTTTCCCAGCGTTTCTTTTTACTTCGGATATCCTGATAATCTTCTGCAACCGCATCAAACAGTTTTCGGTTTTGTTCGCTGTTTAAGGCTGCCGATTCAATGCTTAAAGTATCAAGTATGATCTTACAGTCAAATTCAATGTCAGGATAATCGAGCAAACGGAGGCTGATATTTGCAAACCTGAAACCATACAGCTCTTCATGTTTATATATGGAAATTATTTCGGCAATGTCGCCATTGGCAATAAAATCGATTTTTTCGTTTGCTTCGAGCCAGAAATAATTGTTCTTTACAATCATTATCAGATCGCCCACCGAGATGTCGGCCTCTTTGTACAGAATGGTGCTTCTGATGCCTTCATTGAACTTATTGGCGCGTTTGTTCGACCTTGTAACCACAATCGTTTCAATCAAACCAAACCGATCGTAACAGGTCGATATTTCTTCGATCAGTTCTGAGCCTGAAATTCTGCGAATATCATCGAATTGTTTGTATTCCAGGTGAAAGTATCCGGAGGTATAACTTCCTTCAGTAATCAGGTTCCGAATAAAAGTCGCATTGAATAATATTCCTGAATGCTTATCCTGCCTTACAACTTCTGTCAATTCATATTCATAAACATACCTGTCGTAAAAATCAAGGTCTTTTTTCGATAATGCAGGACTGACATCCAAACCAACCGGCGGAAGCTGTGCAGTATCGCCCACCAGAAAGAGGCGGCAGTTTGAACCGGAATATACATATTCTATCAAATCCTCCAGCAAACGTCCCGAACCGAAAATAGAAGTTTCTGCATTTGAATTGGAAATCATTGATGCTTCATCAACAATAAAAAATGTGTCTTTGAAAAGGTTTTTATTCAGCACAAATCTGCCTGATCCATCGCTGGAAGATTGCTGCCGGTAGATGTTTTTATGAATAGTATATGCATTTTGGCCGGTATAACTTGACAATACTTTTGCCGCACGGCCGGTTGGGGCCAGTAAAACCGATCTGAATTTGAATTTAGTAAAGGTTTTTACAAGCGAACTCAACATTGTAGTTTTACCGGTACCTGCATATCCTTTCAGTAAAAATATTGCATCAAGCTCCGAATCTGCAACAAAATCAGCTAGTTTAAGCGAAAGTTCCTCCTGACCGGATGTGGGTAATTTCCCCAGATTATTGATTATTTCAGATTGAATGTGTTTTTTTATCATACACGGCTAAAATAAAACAAAACCAAAGATTCTAAATTATTTTTTTTTATAAATTTGCAACCAATCAAAAACTAATCTTAAAACTCGTAAGATGAAAACAGTAATACAAATCGTTCTGGTTGCAGTTGCAATAATTCTCGCTTATTTATTGTACACAAGTGTCGAAAGACCTCTGGACTTTGAAAAAGCAAAGAAAGAAAGATATGATGCAACCATTGAACGTCTGAAAGATATCCGTAAAGCAGAAATTGCATACAAAGATATACACGGAAAATTTACCGGAAGTTGGGATACTTTGATCAATTTTGTTAAAACAGGTGAATTACCTCTGGTTCGTAAAATTGGTATGTTAACTGACAGTATGATTGAAGCCGGATGGACTGAAAAACAGGCTTTAAAAGAAGGTAAGATCATCCGTGATACTGTCTATGTTAATGTTTTAGATACCATCTTCGGTAAAGGTTATAAAATTGATGACATTAAATTTATTCCGATTCCGGACACTGTTGCTATGTTCCAACTGGGAGCAGGCGTTATTACAACCGGATCAGGAATTAAAGTACCTGTTTTCGAAGTAAAAGCACACAACAACACAGTCCTTAAAGGACTCGACAGACAGTTGGTAATTAATCTTAATGAATCCAGAAGAACAAACGACAAATATCCGGGATTAAAAGTTGGATCATTGGAAGAAACAATCAACAATGCCGGTAACTGGGAATAACTTTTCCTTATGCATGAATTAAATTTTGTTGACGACACCTTCGATTTAAAACTAGCATCAGAATATAATCTATCCATCCAGGTTGGCCTGGATGGATTTTCTTTTTCTATCCTTGACGTTATCCGAAAGAAATACATTGTTTTAAGGCATATTCCTTTAATCGTTGGTAAATTACAATTCCTTGCAAAAAAAATTGAAGCCATATTTGATCAGGAAGACAAATTAAATGCGTCCTATCAATCAGTTTCAATTATTTATTCAACCAATAAAGCAAGCCTGATCCCAAAAGCATATTCAGAGCCTGAACTTGCAAAAAAAGTTGCAGAACTTACCAATGACATCAATAAAAATGAAGATATTGCGGTAACCGATTTGCCGGGATTCAATCAGCAATTGATATTCAGTTATCCCAAAGAATTGATAACCTTGCTCAACCGAAAGTTTACTGAATTCAATTTGAAACACAAATCAGTGCCTATGCTGGCCGCTGCCATCAATCAGCGAAATGAAAAGAAAAATTCGTTGCTGATCAACTTTGAAAAGAAATACATCAGGATGATCGCGATAAAAGACATGCAGATCGCTCTGTTCAACAGCTTTTATTTCAAAAACGAATCCGACTTTCTGTATTACACCTTAAATATCTGCCATACCTTGCAAATCGATCCGGAACGCGACGAACTATTAATCGGAGGTTATGTCGCTGATGATTCCGGTTATATCAGGCAACTGAAAAAGTATGTCAGCAATGTTTATTTTATGAACCCGCCGGCAGATTTTAATTACAGCAGCACTTTTGACAAAGTTCAAAAGCACCAGTTTATAAGCCTTTTAAATACCTATCAATGCGAATAGTCGGAGGAAAATACAAAGGCCGGGTTTTCAGTCCCGGCAAATCGTTTAAAGCCCGGCCAACCACCGATATGGCTAAGGAAAGTTTGTTCAATATTCTTCAGAATTCTATTGATTTTGAGGGTATCAGGGCACTTGATCTGTTTTCAGGAACTGGCAGTATCAGTTATGAGTTGGCATCCCGGGGTTGCCCGGACGTTACAGCAGTTGAAATCAATGTGGCGCATATTCAATTCATCAAAGAAGTGATCGAAAAACTGGGAGAAAAAAGTATCCGGGTGGTAAAGTCGAATGTTTTTGTTTTTGCAGCCAGAATTCACGAGCAGTTTGATTTGATTTTTGCAGATCCGCCATACGATCATCCCAAGTTTTCGGAGGTTGCTGATCTCATTTTCAAAAATAATTTATTAAAACCCGGCGGAATGTTCATTCTGGAGCATTCCGGGCAGTTTGATTACTCTGCACATCCCAACTTTCAGGATTTACGCAGATACGGAAGCGTTCATTTCAGCATTTTTGCTGCTGAAGAGTCATCTGAAATTCTATAATCTGACTTCCTGCCAAAGAAAATATTTGACATTCTGTAACATTCAGCAGATCGTTATAACCTATTCATAAGTTTTCAAATATTTAACCATGGAATTATTTCAGGCAAACAATATTGTAAAAGAATATGCCGGACATGTTGCTTTAAGCACTGTCAGCATTTCAGTAAAAGAAGCTTCTGTTTTTGGCCTGCTTGGCCCTAATGGCGCCGGAAAAACGACACTCATCAGAATTATTAACCAAATTACCGCCCCCGACAGCGGTGAATTGTTTTTTGATGGCCGGCGATTAAAAGCTGAAGATATTTACCAAATCGGCTACCTGCCCGAGGAACGCGGTTTGTACAAAAAGATGAAAGTGGGCGAACAGGCGCTGTACCTTGCTCAACTGAAGGGAATGTCGAAAAATGATGCCCTGAAAAGTCTGAAATACTGGTTCGAGAAATTTGAGATTCAGGCATGGTGGGGCAAAAAGGTTGAAGAGCTTTCGAAAGGAATGGCCCAAAAAGTCCAGTTCATTACCACGGTCATCCACAAACCCAAACTGCTTATATTTGACGAGCCTTTCACTGGCTTCGACCCTATCAACACCAACCTGATCAAGAATGAAATCCTTGAGCTAAAGAAGCAGGGCACAACGATTATTTTCTCGACCCACAACATGTCGTCGGTTGAAGAAATCTGTGATCACATTGCGCTGATCAACCAATCAAAAAAGATTCTGGACGGCCAGATTGACGAGGTAAAAGAAAAATTCAAAACCAATACCTTTGAAGTTGCTTACCGGGGTGAGGCACCTGATTCGCACCACCGGTTGGGTCATGAATTCAGCATACTTGAACAGGTACGAACTGCCCATCTGAATCAGATGAAGATTCAATTCAACAATGGTCAATCAAACAATGAATTATTGAAATTGCTGATGAACCAGTTCGAGATTGTATCGTTCAAAGAAATAATCCCAAGTATGAACGAAGTTTTCATCCATGTCGTTGAACAATCAAACCGCGAAAACAAGTTATAGAAAGTGTTCAGTCGCAGTCTCAGTTTTCAGTTTTTACTGAACACTGAGACTGAACACTGAGACTTTTTAAAGCGACTATTAAAAGATAAAACATACCAATATGAATAAATCCATTCTTATTCTTAAACGTGAATACCTTACACGGGTAAAGAAAAAATCGTTCATTATCATGACATTGCTGGTTCCGCTAATGATGGCTGCGATGACAATTCTTCCTGTATATCTGGCAACATTGGATGATTCGGAGGAACGTACCATTGCCGTTTACGACCCGACAAGTCTTATTCTGAACAAAATAGAAAGCACTGAATTCACCAAATTCCATTATATTCCTGAACAGGAATACAATGAACTAAGTAAAAATTTCAAATCGGGGAAGTTCTATGCATTGCTTTTTATCCCGACGAATATCCTGACTACCAATCAGGCTGAGTTGATTTCGGACAAACAGATCACCTTCGATATTAAAAACATGATTTCCAACCGGATTGAAAGCATCATCGAAGGCGAAAAACGGCAACAGGTAATCAATGAAACCGGAGTGCCCGATCTGGAAAAGAAACTGGCTGCAACACGGACACGGATCAAACTGAATACCATCAAATTGGGCGAAAAAGGCGAAGCTGTGAAAAGCTCTACGGAAATAGCAGCGGCCATTGGTTATGCTTCCGGAATTCTGATTTACATGTTTGTTTTCATATACGGAACGATGGTGATGAAGGGAGTTATGGAAGAAAAATCGAGCCGGATTGTGGAAGTTATTATTTCGTCGGTAAAACCATTTCAGCTTCTGTTTGGAAAAATTATCGGAATCGGCCTTGTTGGATTGACCCAAATTGCAATCTGGATTGTACTTGGATTGACTATTACCACCGGAGTTGCAGCTTACATGGGGCAAGGATCGGCCGAAACAGCTATTCAGGCTCAAAACATAATGTCAAGCAGCCAGGCGATGGAACAAATGGGTGCTGCCAGTCCGGCGAAAGAAAATATGGTATTGGATATCATCCAAATGATTGGCAACCTGAATATCCCGCTGATTATATTTGCTTTGTTCTTCTATTTCATCGGCGGTTTTCTGCTTTATGCTTCGTTGATGGGAGCGATCGGATCGGCTGTTGACAGCGACGAAGATGCCCAGCAAATGATGCTTCCGGTGACCATGCCATTGATTTTATCAATTATGATACTGTTTGCAGTTGCTAAAAATCCTGAAGGTTCACTCGCTTTCTGGGCATCCATGATACCATTTACATCACCTGTAACAATGATGGTTCGAATTCCCTACGGTATTCCTTTATGGGAGATGCTTTTATCGATGAGTATACTTGTTGCAACCATTCTGGGAACGATTTGGGTTGCAGGGAAAATTTATCGTACAGGAATCCTGATGTACGGGAAAAAGGTCACTCTTAAAGAAATTGGAAAGTGGCTATTTTATAAAAATTAAATTGAAGCCTTCCGAACCCCGGAAGGCTTTTTTTGTTTATAACCTTAAAAATACAACAATATGAAAGTAAACAACATTTTGGAAACCATTGGCAATAGTCCACTGGTAAGGGTCAATAATTTGTATCCTGCTGGATTTGAAGTATATGTAAAGCTTGAAAAAACAAATCCGGGAGGCAGTATCAAAGACAGGATTGCGCTTTCGATGGTTGAAGATGCCGAGGCAAAAGGAATTTTAAAACCGGGAAGTGTATTGATTGAACCGACTTCAGGAAATACGGGAATTGGCTTAGCGCTCGTTGCGGCCGTAAAAAAATACAAACTGATATTGGTAATGCCCGAATCGATGAGTGTTGAGCGCAGAAGAATTCTGACTGCTTACGGCGCTGAACTTGTATTAACTCCGCGCGAACTGGGAATGAAAGGAGCTATCGCCAAAGCCGTTGAACTGGCAGCAGAAACGACCGATTCCTGGATTCCATCGCAGTTTGACAATGAAGCCAATATTACCGCCCACAGAGAAAAAACTGCGCAGGAAATTCTCGCCGATTTTCCGGAAGGTTTTGATTACCTGATCACAGGCGTTGGTACCGGCGGACACATTTCGGGAGTTTCCGAAGTATTAAAACAGAAATTTCCAAACTTAAAAACGTTTGCTGTCGAGCCTGAACTGTCGCCTGTAATCAGTGGCGGATCTCCCGGCCCACATCCGATACAGGGAATTGGTGCAGGATTTATTCCGGTCAATCTTAAAACAGAATTTCTGGATGGTGTAATAAAGGTTTCGAAAGACGAAGCATTTGATTATGCCCGCCGTGCAGCCAAAGAAGAAGGCTTATTTGTTGGAATTTCGTCAGGAGCTTCGTTTGCAGCTGTTGCCAAAAAGATTTCAGAATTGCCTGAAGGGTCAAAAATACTCACCTTTTCATACGATACAGGTGAAAGGTATTTATCCATTGAAGGATTGTTTTAATACTCAAAGAATACCGATACAATACAAAAAGGCTGGGTTTCCCGGCCTTTTTTGTATTGTTTTGCAGAAAGGCTCAGTTCTCCCACGGAAACCTCGATTTCATCAGCTAACAGGTTAATGCCTTCAGATGACATGACCAGAATGTTATAATATTTTTGACTTTCTTTATTGAAAATTACTTTAAATGGCCTAAATTGTGGCGTTAATAAACTGAGCATTTAATATTTAAAGCCATATAGAAATTATACTGAAGAATGAATAAAAAGAGGTTATGGTCAATGAATTGGTAATATGGAGAATGCAAAACTAATATATGGAAACCTACAACTTAAATCAAACAATTGAAAAACTCAAAGGCCCAACGAAAGAGCAAATTGCTTTTTACAATCAGTCAGCAGCTGTAGCATTAGATAAATACCATGTAGATTCAAGCACTGTTTTTAATTTTTTAATTGATGGTAATAACAGACCTGCCTTATTGAAGTGGGATTCCAATTTTTCGAAAGTTGCAATAAAGGAAAAAAAAGATATTGCCAATTTTGGGGGAGTGTCTTTGGCAATGTTTGTAATGTCAGTTTTATTAGATTACAAATATGTTGAGCAGACTGAAATTGGAGATGGCGTCGATTACCGTTTCCTTAAAGAAGAACCAAATGATGATGAATTAAACTTTTTGGAGGATCCAAACTTTCATTTTGTTGAAGTTTCTGGCGTTTTAGAAGAATCAAAAACAAATACATTAAAGGGACGGATACAAGATAAGCATCGACAAATTATTAGGGGGGCAATGCGTAATGAAAAATCCTCAGTGATTGTGACCTTATTCAGTAAATCTAAAGTAGTTAAGGAGGTGCACAAATGAGGCCAAAAATATTACACCAACAAGCAATGGAGCTTTCTTTCAAAGCGAAACAGGCGTTAGAGTTTGGGAATCCAAATTTGGCATTTGACTTCTATACACAAGCTGCCGAATTGGAAAGTAAGGTTGCCGAATTTTATTTTGACAAACCAGAACTTGATCCAACAAGAAGCATTTTGATCCGAAGTGCAGTTTATCTAAACTTGAAAGCCGGATTGGTTGAAGAAGCACAGCATTTTATCTTTTTTGGACTCTTAAATATAAAAGACGAACTAATTAGAGATCAATTAAATGACGCATTGGAACTTTCCATTTCATTAAAAAACATTGATGCAAAACATGCCAGTGAAAACTATAACTACATCACGACTCTCAGACAGCGAAGTGTTCTTTATGTAATAGAACCTGCAAATATTATATTTGACACGGCCGTTTCTATGGGAATGGTAAAAGATTTTTCAGAAAATTATCTCAAATCATTAAAGGCATTTTCAAGTGCAATGTTTAAACGTATAGTTGAAAATACTCCAAATATTTCAATTGATAATTTTGAACTCGCTGATGATCAATTTCAATTATCAATTAATCCATTAATTGTTGACGCTGCCTTTGGCAGCTTTAAATTTTCAATTGCTAATGATTTTCTTCAAAGACCAGGAGATGTTAAAGAACTTGTGAAACTAAGAGCTGATATAGTCAAGAAATACCATGAAGAAATATTCACAAATCCCCTTTCAGACAACGAAATAAACAAAATAAAAGAAGCATATACTGAAGAAGAAGTTAATCAGATTTTCAGGCCAGTAACAAAAATAAAGTCGAGCAACTCTCCTTTCAAAGTGTCATACTTTGATAAAGATTCACTTAAAAAAGTATCTATTGGCCGAATTGTTAACGACCAAAAGAAGAAATTACTTCCAATCAGAAGTATTAGCAAGGAAAATATTGGATTTCTTGAAAGTACAATTATTCATAAAAGAAGCTCCGAAGATGGCAAAATTACAAGAAATACCTTGTTTAAGGAACAATTGAAATCATTCGAATATGATATAAAAACTAGATATATTGAACCCAAAGAAAGCGCACCATTATTACTTAACGAAGATATTATCGTAAACTTTTCATTCGATTCTGAGATAGGTTTTTCGTTCAGTTTTGATGATTTGAAAATTGAATACATATCAACGGAATACCATCAAGGACTCAACGGCTTTTACACAAATTTTTATAATAAAATTATCAGTTTGGCAAGTCTAGATAAATTAAATATAGAAGAATCAAGAGATTGGGAAATAATAAAAAAACTAATTAATAATCCAGAATCTCTAAAAAGGAAATGAGAAGAATGATTCAAAATTATTTTAGAATTGTCTATTAAAATATGGAAAACAGCGACATACGTTGGAAACAGCGATTTCAGAACTTTGAAAAAGCAATTGGGCATCTGGCAGATGCTTTGGAGATTGAGAATCCTGATTTATTACAAAAAGCAGGGATCATTCAGTTCTTTGAGATGAGCTACGAACTAGCCTGGAACACACTAAAAGATTATCTTGAAGAACAAGGTTTTACAGATGTGAGATCGCCCCGAAATGCGCTAAAAAAAGGCTTTGAAGTTGGTTTAATTGAAGATGGGCATCTCTGGATGGAATTATTGCTTGACCGAAATTTAACAGCTCACACCTACGACGAAGAAAAAGCCACCGAAGTTGAAGAACTGATCCATGAAAAGTACTTCCCGATACTCAACCAATTGTACGAAATATTAAAAGAAAAAAACAGTGATTGATTTAGTTGGCCTACGACAAAAAGACATTGAAATTATTGTCTCAGTAATTCAGACGCATCCGGAAGTAACTGAAGCGTGTCTGTTTGGAAGTCGTGCCAAAGGAAACTTCAGAACAGGAAGTGATGTGGATTTGGCTTTAAAGGGAGATAAACTCACTACTGAAATTGTTTCATCCATTAGTTACCAATTAAATGAAGAAACCACTTTGCCATATAAGTTTGATGTTCTGAATTACAACAGTATTAGCAACAATGATCTAAAAGAACATATCGACCGCATAGGAATCCGTCTTTTCCCGATCAAAAATCAATAGAAACATTCCCAACTACTTTTTCATGAGTCATAAAATCGCAATCATCGACCTTGGAACCAATACCTGCAACCTGCTGATTGCTGAGTTCGAGCATACAAATTATCACATTCTGTATCAGGGGAAAGAAGTCGTTAAACTCGGAAAAAACGGAATCGATAAAAATCAGTTGACGCCCGATGGATTGGAACGGGCAATTCAGGCGATCAGAAAACAACAGGAAAGAATTAAAAAACACGACGCTGTCAAAACCATTGTAGTCGCAACATCAGCCATCAGGGAGGCAACAAACAAAAATTGGTTTCAGGAAGAAATACAAAAACACACCGGGCTTGAATTGCAGATAATTTCAGGAGAAAAAGAAGCAGAACTGATTTTTAATGGTGTAAAACTGGCCTTTGGCGAAATTGAAGACCATTCCCTCATTCTGGATATTGGAGGCGGAAGCAATGAATTTATCCTGACCAATGCAGGTAGTCCAGTCTGGAAAGAAAGTTTTCCGCTCGGAATGGCCCGAATCATTGAACAAATACCTCCCTCCGACCCTATTACACCTGAAGAAATCACAAAAATTAACGACTGGTTTGAAAGCCGGCTTGAACCATTATGGATTCGCTTGCAAAATGTTAACATATCAATGATGATAGGCTGTTCAGGAGCATTCGACACTTTGGCCGACCTGATTGACCAAACCGATGCCGGAACAAAAACCCGCATCAGGCAGGAAGTTTCAACAAATGACTTTTACCTCATTTATGAAAAATTGCTTGCATCAACAACTTCCGACCGGATGAAAATGAAAGGCATGGAATCCATTCGTATTGAGATGATTGTTCCTTCTGTGATTTTTATAAAAATGGTAATCGAAAGGTTAAAAATTCACAAAATCTATCAAACCGACTTTGCCCTGCGGGAAGGTGTTTTATACGAGCATATTTTCAACTAAATTTGACCATTCATTTTCATCTGTTTATAATTTGTTTTTTAATTGCCAGATGGAACTCGCCATTGATAATCATGCCTCTGTGTGTAATTATCACTCATGGCTCGTTTCAGGATAAAAACTACGCTTATGTCGAAAATATTAGTGATTGATGACGAACGGAGCATTCGGAATACTTTAAAAGATATTTTAGAATTCGAGAAATACCAGGTCGAACTGGCCGAAGATGGTTTTAAAGCCATCGAATTGTTAAAAACAACTGATTTTGACGTTGTTCTGTGTGATATTAAGATGCCGGGAATGGACGGCATTGAAGTACTGCAAAAGATCGAAGAAATTAAACCGGATACCCCGGTAGTGATGATTTCGGGTCACGGAAACATCGATACAGCTGTTGAATCGATCAAAAAAGGGGCATTCGATTTTATTGAAAAACCGCTCGATTTGAACCGGCTGCTGATCACACTGCGCAATGCAATGGACAAATCGACCCTGATTACCGAAACAAAGGTATTGCGTAAAAAAGCCAACAAACGTTTCGATATTGTTGGGAATTCGGCTTCCATTCTGAAGGTTATCGACATGGTTGACCGTGTTGCGCCTACCGACGCGCGTGTTTTAATAACCGGCTCGAACGGAACCGGAAAAGAACTGGTTGCCCGCCGACTGCACGAAAAGAGCAACCGTTCTGAGGCGCCGTTTATAGAAGTAAACTGCGCAGCTATTCCATCTGAACTTATCGAAAGTGAATTATTTGGTCACGAAAAAGGAGCTTTTACTTCCGCAATAAAACAACGCAAAGGAAAGTTTGAACAGGCGACCGGAGGGACTATTTTTCTGGATGAAATCGGCGATATGAGCCTTTCGGCCCAGGCCAAAGTTTTGCGCGTTTTGCAGGAAAGCATTATCACACGGGTGGGCGGCGATGCACAAATTAAAGTGGATGTTCGCGTAATTGCGGCTACAAACAAGAACCTGGCACACGAAATTGAAAGGAATAACTTCAGGGAAGACTTGTATCACCGCTTAAGCGTTATCCTCATCCATGTGCCTGATTTGAATGACCGTGTGGAAGATATTCCGGTGCTGTGTAATTATTTTATTGATTTAATTTGTACTGAATACGGAATGCCGCTAAAGACAATTGAAGATGCCGCCATTTCCGAACTTCAGAAAATAAAATGGACTGGCAACATCCGCGAATTCAGGAACGTAATTGAGCGCCTGATTATTTTGTGCGATAAAACCATTACCAAAGAAGATGTTTTAACATATGCTATAGCAGGGAAATAAGAAATTACGACGATTTGAGTGTGAAATAAAAGGTACTTCCTTTACCAACTTCACTTTCAGCCCAAATGTGGCCACCTTGTTTTTCCACAAAATCCCTGCTGAGCAGCAAGCCCAACCCTGTACTTGGTTCGCCTTCAGTTCCGGGTCTGCTGGTATTTTTATCTATTTTGAAAAGGTTTTCGACCATCTCTTTTTTCATCCCGATACCTGAATCCGTGACCGAAACTTCAACTGTATTGTTTTCGAATGTTTTGGCGCTGATGAAAACCTTGCCTCCTCTTGGGGTGAATTTTACTGCGTTCGAAGTCAGGTTCCTGATAATTGAACTGAGCATGTTTTTGTCGGCAATAACCACCAATTCATCCGGAATATCTACCACAATAGAAATTAATTTGTTGCGTGCCGACTGATGGAATAGTTCTGAAGATTCTTTCAGAATATCATTCAGAATAAGCTTTTCAGGATTAAATGCAATTAAGCCACGTTGCATTTGAGCCCATTCGAGCAGATTCCCAAGTAATTCAAATAGATTGGCGGCTGAATCTTTCATGGCTCCTGCCATTTCCTGAATTTCACTTAGTTTAAATGATTGCAGTCCTTCTGCCATTAATTCAGTCAATCCCAGGAAGGAACTTAACGGCCCGCGTACATCGTGCGAGATAATCGAGAAAAATTTGTCTTTTTCGGAATTGATCGCCTGCAACTCTTCATTCTTGACTAACAGCTCTTCATTTTTTTGCTTCAATTCAAAGGTTTGTTCCTCTACTTTTCTTTCCAGAATATGTTTTTGCTGTTCCAGTTCATGTCCCCTCCATTTTATGAAGCTGAAAATCAGTATCACAAAAAGAATTGACATCAGCGAATAAAACCACCAGGTGTTCCACCAGGGTGGGCGGATTGTAAACGGATACTGGTATTCATTGCTCCAGATTCCTTCACTATTCATGGCTTTTACCTTGAATTGATAATCACCTGGTTCGAGGTTGCCAAAAGACACTTCGGTACGGTCGGTTAAGGAGCTCCAGTTTTCGTAAAGCCCCTCAAGCTGGTACTGATATCTTATTTTGGAGTTTTGTTTGTGCGAAATACCAATGAAGCTAAAGGTCAGAAAGTTGTTATTGTATGCCAGACTTAGATTCTCAGGTTGATAATACCATTTTGAGACATTGCTAAATTTAAAGACTGCTATCCTTACTCCATTACCCAGTACAAAACTGGTATCCATCTTATTTTCAAGATCAATCCATGGAATATTTTCGTTAAAAAGCTGAACATTCGTAAGCTGAATGTTTGGCGCAACAGTATCAACCACCTCACCTTCAGGATGAATAGCCGTCAAACGGTTACTGGAACCGATCCAAATAGTTCCCGAGCGATCTTCGAATAAAGCACCGATATTGCAGCCAATACCCAAAAAACCATCTTCGTAGGAATAGCTTTTAAAAAGGGGAACTTCCGGTTGTTCTGATTTTTTCAGGAATGTTCCGGGTTCAATTGTATTTGGGCCGAAACGGGTACCCATCCATATCTTTCCATGTTTATCTTCAAACAAGCTGGTGATATAATTATTCGTCAAACCTTCCTTTTCCGAAAAAGTAGTAAAGTATTTTCCATCGAATTTGGTGATTCCTGCCCCTGAAGTTCCAAACCATAAATTGCCCGAATGATCCTGCATAATGCTTGCAACCGCATTGTGACTAAAACCTTCATTTACAGAAAAGCGGGTAAATGCTTTTCCGTCATGTCTGGTTACTCCGTTGTCATCGCTTCCAAACCACAGGTTACCTTTTTTATCTTCAAGCATACTCAATACTTTGTTGCTGCCAAGACCCGATTTTTTCGAATAATTGATGAATTTTTCGCCATCAAATTTCGAAACTCCGCCACCATAGCTGCCAAACCAAAGGTTGTCATTACGGTCCTGAAGTATGCACCGGATTCCATTGAAACACAATCCTTCATTCTGTGTGTAGTGATAAAAGTATTTACCATCGAATTTGGTAACTCCCATGCCATCAGTACCAAACCAGATATTGCCTTCGTTGTCTTCAAAAATACTGTAAATCCGTTCGTTTAGCAGGCCTTCCTTAAGCGAGTAGGAAGTAAAGTATTTGCCGTCGAATTTGGTTACACCGCCACTAAAAGTACCAAACCAAAGATTATCGTTTATATCCTGCATGATATTCAGCACTTTGCCTTTAGCAAGACCTTCGTTATCGGTAAAATGGTTAAAAAGGTTGCCATTGAACCTGACCAAACCACCATCGCGAGTTCCAAACCACATACTACCCTGTTTATCAATCAGCGAGCAACGGACATAGTTATTGGTTAAACCTTCTTTTTCACCAAAATGAGTAAAATTATTGCCGTCAAACTTCGAAATTCCACCGCCAGAAGTACCAAACCACATCCACCCATTTGCATCCTGAAGTATGCATAAAACATTTTTGTCGCTCAATCCTTGTTTATCGGTATATTGATAAAAATGAGTTCCATCGTATTTTATTGCGCCGGTTTTGTAACTGCCAAACCAAATATTTCCTTGTTTATCCTGAAAAATTGATACAATCTGATTGCCCGGAAAGCCTTCTCTTTCATTGTAATTCATGAAGTTTTTACCATCAAATTTCGTCACACCATTGCCAAAAGAGCCAAACCAGATATTTCCGTCATTGTCCTGAAATATGGATCGGATCTGGTTACTGCCCAGACCTTCTTTGTCTGTGTAATGGGTAAACACTTTTCCGTCGAACTTGGAAGCCCCACCACCCGAAGTGCCAAACCAGTAGTTTCCGGCTTTATCCTGAATAATCCAATTCACAACATTGTTACTCAAACCTTCCCGTTCGGTATATTGGGTAAAGTGTTTGCCGTCGTAGCGTGTTACTCCGCCACCAAAAGTTCCGAACCAGAGATCGCCGGCCCGGTCTTCCATCATGCATAAAACGATGCTGTTACTTAAGCCGCTTTTAACAGAAAAATGAGTAAGGTATTTGCCATCGTAACGCGTAACCCCATCGTCGTTACTGAACCAGAGGTTTCCGTTTCGATCCTGCAACAAACACCTTATCTGATTGTGTTTCAACCCCTGAATAGTTCCTAATGCAGTAAAACTAAACGGATTAACATCTTTGCTGTATGCATCTTTGGCCAGCACAACTTCAGGAATCCCTGACAGAACCGGATGACCGGTTGAAATAATTTCTTTGGGAACAGCCAATCCTTCTTTTCCCGGAGTGCGGATTTCAGGAATACCAGCCAATGTTATTTCGGGTTTTCCGGCAGGTTTTACATTGTCGCCGGCGGGTATTTCGAGCGATTTTCCGGCCAAAACCATGGTGGGTTTTCCGGCAACAATGGTTAATGGGTCCGAAATACTATCTTCCGGAATAACATATCCCTGGGCTTCAACAGTTTTTGGCGTAATTACAGCTGTATTCTTTTCAACCTTCGTCCGGTTGCACGAGAGAAAGAGTATAAAAATCGAAACCCAGATAACCTGCTTGTTCATAGTACCAGTTGCAAAAAACACTAAAATAATCTACCACAGCGGAATGATGATTTTTTTCCCTGTCAAAAATTTCAAAACATGACTTAGGATATTGATGCGTAAATATATCAAAAGTTACGGCTGCTAACCAGTAAAAGAATAAAAAGGGGAAATAGATTATTGACATTAATTTTAGTAATACAACTCGTTATTTTGCGGCCAACATCGGTTTGTATTCGTCGCGATAGTAATAAGCAAGAAACAAGTTTCCAAGAACCAGTAAAATTGCAATCAATAATGATGAAGGATCCAGAAATATATGAAACAGCAGGATATTGACGTTGATAGGGAAAATCACCACTGCAGCAAGAGGAACAAACCTTCCGGAGAGAAATGCAATGGCACAGAGAAGTTCGAAAATTTTCACCGTTGTCATCAGATACACAGATGCTTCAATGCCATCCATGAAAATTTTCATGTCGCCTGTAAGCTCAGGTTGCGGCATAAGTTTGAAGAAAAAAGCGATGGAAGCAAATGCAAACATAAGTCCCATAAGAATACGAACAATTAAAACTGCGATTTTCATACATCAAAATTTAATGATTATTAATGGTGTGATTTATTCTCCAGAAACTCTTTGAGCGAAGTACCTATAATCCAGTTCCATCCTTCAACAAAGTTCTCTTTTGCAAAATCGGGATTAGTGACCGGAAAAGTTCCCAATCCTTCGTGAGTAAGTTTTAGTTTGGTGAGGTTTCCCAAAGAAACCAATTCAAACGTTACAAGTGTGTCGCCTTCATAACCATCGTAACGCCAACTGTACGCCAATTTTTGCAGCTGGAAGACTTCTGTTATTTTGCATAAATGGAGGTATTGACGGCTTTCATCAGGTCCGCCCCAAAACTGGAATTCGAAACCCACTTCAGGAACAAACTCCTTAAAGTTGAAATACCATTGTTTCATTTCTTCCTTGCTGGTGATGGCTTTCCAGACGGTTTCAACGGGAGCGGAATAGATCTGTTCAAGAACAAATTTGTCGTTTTCCATGACTTTATCAGCAATTAGTTCAAAACTGATAAATAAACCGTCTTAAACGATAATTGTTCGAATGCAACTTAAGTGACACCTTTTGAATGTGGACAAAATCTACCGTTAAAATACTCAGAAATGTACCTGTTGAATGATTTGGATACCAAGCCGGGCGTGTAACTTTTCTGTTACGATTTGTTGAGCAAGCAGCATATAAAGAACTAAAAAGTTGGCTTTGTGGTTATTTTCGCCATTGTAAATCAACGGGTTTTAAATATGACAATCAGATACGGAGTAATCGGAACAGGAGCTTTAGGTGGATTTTATGGAGGAATGTTGGCCAATACTGGACAGGAAGTTCATTTTTTGTTCCGGAGCGATTTTGAGTACGTTCGCATACATGGGCTTCGCGTTGATTCGGTCAATGGTAATTTTCATTTGCCTGAAGTTAATGCCCATCACACCAGCCATCAAATGCCGGTTTGCGATGTAATTCTGGTGTGTCTGAAAACGACCGGAAACCATTTATTACCGGAATTGCTTAAACCACTTCTTCATCCTGAAAGTCTGGTTGTCCTGCTCCAAAATGGATTGGGATTGGAAGAAGAACTCTCTGCCCAATTACCTGGAGTTCAGATTGCGGGAGGACTGGCATTTATCTGTTCCAACAAAGTTGGTCCGGGGCATATTCATCACCTCGATTACGGAAAATTGATCATTGGTTCGCACAATGTTTCCGATCGGGAAATACTAAAAAAGGTCGTCAACGATTTTCAAACAGCCGGAATACATGCAGAACTGGCTGCCGATCTAAGCTTTGCCCGCTGGCAAAAACTGGTTTGGAACATTCCTTTTAACGGGATGACGGTTGTTTTGAATACCACTACAGACCGATTGATGGCTGATGAAAACACCCGCGAACTGTCGCGCGAACTGATGCTGGAAGTGATTCACGGTGCCAATCGTTGCGGTATTCCGCTGAAAGAATCGCTGGCTCAGCAAATGATTGACATGACCATCAAAATGAAACCTTACGCACCCAGCATGAAACTGGATTTCGATTTCCGTCGCCCTCTGGAAATTGAGTATATTTACTCGAACCCGATCCAGACCGCCCGCAAAGCTGGTTTTGAAATGAACAAGGTGGCAATGCTCAAAAAACAATTGCGGTTTATTCAGGGAAATTGGTAAAATTCAATTCTAATATGATTCTCGGTTTGCAACCCTATCTGGTATTTTGTGGCAGTCAATTGTGGTCATCTGTTGTCATTCTATTGTATATTTCATGGCAACTTAATGACTACAAAATGGCAATTGAATGACTTGCATGACATTAGGTAAATTCACGGATACTCATTTAACTAATCATATGAAGCGTCTTTTCATTGGAGTTCCGATTCAATCGGCGAAAGCGAATCAGTTTGCAAAAATCTGGAAAAACGACCGGCAACTAAACAGCAATCAATTCAACTGGACAAAGCCTGAAAACTGGCACATTACCTTGTTTTTCTTGGGCGATACGCCCATTTCCAAAATCGCTTTGTTGCAAAATTTAATAGAGGAGTCGTTCAAAAATATCGGGGCTTTCAATACTGAACTGATTGGGCTTGGAGTGTTTCCAAATACGCACAATCCAAAAGTGTTATGGCTTGGTCTGGAAGATATAAAACCTCTAATGCCTGCGCACAGCCAATTGGGCGATTTACTTCTGCAAAATGGGTTCTCTTTTGATAGTAAACCCCTGAAACCTCACCTGACATTGGCCCGGATAAAACACCTGAATGACCGTCTGGTTTTTGATTCATTGCTAAATGAATTCAGGCAAAAAACTTTTGGAACTGTTAAAATTGATCGGATTGTTCTTTTTGAAAGCATTCTGACTCAACAGGGACCGGTGTATAAACCGTTGTTTGAAAAGCCGCTGGAATAGAAAAAACTACATACTCGCTTGTTTAATCTTATTGGCCAAAGATAAAAGTCCATCCATATAATTTTTCGATACCTTTTCGCTTTTTGCAATGTTAATTGCTATCTGAACATATGATTTTGCATCCTGAAAATTCCCTGTCATGACATTGCCCAATGCCAGGTTTTTTGAAACTGCCAACAACGTATTCGGAGTGCTGGAAATATGAAAATAGGCTCTTTCGGAGAGCTCCAATCCTTCAGGAATATTTTGAAGCACAGGATCAGGACAAGAGATTAATACAGTGCCGAGCATTTCCAGAAGAATGCTTTCGTTGGGATGATATTCCAGCGACTTTCTTATCAGACTGATAGCTTCGCTCCACTTTCTTTGTTCAATATAAAAAGCTCCCAGTTTTTTACTCATCTCCAAATCTGTCGGATCACTTTCAAGAGCGGATTCACACATGGGCATGGCAGCATTTCGGTTTCCTCCCATTTCGGCAATGATGCCTGAAAATTTAGCAACTTTTGGATTTGCCGGTGAGGCTTGCCTGAGTTTTGCGAGGGAGACTTTTGCATTTTCTCTATCTCCAATCTTAAGCATGAAATCAACTTCAGTAGCAAGAATCGTTGGGTTATTCCCGTACTTTTCTTTGAGTTCGTTCATCAGATTTAATGCAGAATCTTTTTTGTTATCTTTCCAGTAGCACACTGCAAAATCTTTCACCAGATCAAATGATTCGGGTCTTAGTCTTTTCGCCTGCACGTAATAAGGTATTGCATGAGAATAATATCTTTTGATGTATAACAAACTGGCAATCTCACTCATTTCATTGAAATCGTCTTTGAAATAACTGAGATTTTCATTCAGAAAAGGTATCGCTTTCTCTCCTTTATTCATCTGGAGAAAAAATTGGATTGCTTTGGTTTTGACGTGTTTGTTATCAGGAAGATAAAGCAAAGCACGATCAAACAGTATGGAAGCCCATTCCGGATTGTTACTTTTATTGGCCTCGTCAATTTGTTTGGGCAGGTATAATTCTGATCTAGATATCAATGTAATCCGGTCGATTAAGGTGTCGTTTACGGTTGTTCCAACAGCCAGGTCCTGCGCCCTGGTAAGGTATTTCCGGCTCAATACCGAATCGCCTTTTGCACTGTATAGGTTGCTGAGTAACCTGAAGAATGGTCCATTGGTTTCATTTCCTTTTAACGCTTCCTTCAACAGTTTTTCAGCTTCGTTTATCCGATTGGTATTGATATACATTCTTGCCAGTTCAAACCGCGCACTGGTTGACAGCGATGAATAATTTAAACGGATGGATTTTTCATTTATATTGGCTTTGGGTAGGCTTACAATTTTGTTAAAAGCTGCTTCTGCCATGTCTTCCGAACCGGAATTCCGATACGCTTTGCCCAGGTAATACCAAACCATTTTCGCATCGGGATTTTCCTTGATCACAGCATTAAAGTCCTCGATGGCTGCTTTGGAATCGCCCATTTCCTGGTTCAGATAGCCCAGGTAATAATTCCATATCCATTTCGACTGATCCTTTTGGGTGGCAAGTTTATAGCATTGTTTTGCCTGATCGTAAAAAGCGCTGGAATGATAGGCCATTCCCAGCTCACCAATGTTGTCGCTTGTTGGACTGTCGTATGCTTTTTGGTGAGCGAGCGAAAGTTGTTCCTTAACCGGTTCGGATAAAGAACTGAAATCAGGAAGTGCTGGAATTTGATTCCGGTATGAGTTATTGGTGATATTCTTTGTAACAAGGAATATAATCACCATAGCAACAACTGTTGCTGAAATGTATATTGCAAGCTTTTTTCTTTTGTCCATAAGAGATCATCGAACAGGTTAAGTGTGCTATTTTGTTTTAACCAAAGTACCGTTGTTCGTCCACAAAGTCACTCTGGCCATTCGATCGAACGGTGGATAAACGTGCATTCCTCCGGTAACCATGTCTGTTTGCCCGTCATTGTTGAAATCAGCAAGTTCCAGAGTGAGCAAATGGGTTGGTGAATAAGCGATTGGGCGCTTTTTAAACTGCATTCCGCCAACATTTTCAAGCCAGATGATGCTTTCCGATTCTGGCTTGTCCCACAGATTAAATCCGCTCACCGCAAAAATATCCATGTCGCCATCATGATCAATATCAACAGCACGTGCACTGAATGCTCCCGCAAAATTACATATCCGGTGAAGCTCAAAGGTCAGATTTCCTTTATTTTCGAGCCATTGCACACCATGCCAGGGTCTTGGCGTCGGCGGAACATAATCGAAAGCATCGCCGTTGGTATAAAGTATATCCAGCTTTCCATCCATGTTTACATCAGAAACAGCTATGCCACTTGACCCGAAATCTTCGTTGTTGGAACCCCATAACAATTTAGGTTGAAATTTACCCTTTCCGTCATTCAAAAAGCAGTAAATTTCTTCCCATTCCTGACTGACCAAAGAAAGAATATCCAAATCACCATCCTCATCCACATCAGCAAGTTCAACATTGATTGGTCCTGAAATATTTTGCAGGCTATGACTTTGAAATTTCCAGTTGCCAAGGTTTTCAATCCAACGGGTTTCGCCATCATCGTAACCAAATTGGGCTGCTGCAAGATCCATGTCACCATCACCATCCAAATCGCCGGCACGGGCATCCGAAACGCGGGCAATTTTTTCAGCCACAATATGCTTTTTGAAGTTCTGTTTTCCATCGTTTTCGAACACTACAACCGATCCGATTTTGTCATTGTTCGGAAACAGCATACCTAAAACGGCAACTATAAGGTCGTTATCGCCATCATTGTCAAAGTCGCTGACTTCAACATGCGCAGGTGCAATAATATTTTCAGCAAGCACCGATTCGGTGAAAGTGCCCAGTGGATATTGCCTGATCCAGGAAATCGTATTGTTTTTTGAATCGCAAACAATTACATCAATTAATTTATCGCCATCCAGATCGGCAGCTGCTAGATTTGATACCTGCGGCTGGTCTGTAAATTCGTTTCCGATTGGCATCGAATTCACAAAGTCAATCCTGGCTCCAATGGAGTCTGCAGTCAGTTTTGAAGATGCTTCATCTTTCGAATCTGAAATTCTCATTTTCCGCTGAAGCACCTCTTTTAAACTTATGCCACTTTGTTTCGACTGATAATTCAGAAACAATAAAGGGATGCCTACAAAAAGAAATAAAATAATACCTATTATTATGATATTTTTAAAGCCTTTTGCAGGTTTTTTGCCGTTGATAGAGTGCTTCGCCATAATTTAAATGCATTTATTTAGTCACAAAACTAAACAAAAATTGATAATTGTGCAGTGCTTAAAAATTTATTAATTATCATTGAATCCCGAAGAAAATAAAGGATTGTAGTTTGGTATGAAAAGATTCAAAAAACGGCTTTTTAGTTTCATCCTGATCATTAGTTTTGGACTGATTCCGGCAATTACTTGTCAGTTTTTTACCAGGGAACCAACTGATAAGAACATACATATCCGTAATTTCAGGTATGGAAAAGACCCGTCGGTAATCAGGTGTAACCGGGGTGACAGGCTTCATCTTACATTTTCGACTGAAGATACCGGACACTCCTTTTTCCTCGAAGAATTCGACATGGATGTGAAAGTGAGTCCGGCCAGTGATGAGGTGTCGGTTTTTAAAACCACCGATCCGACAAAAGAGCCGGTGATTGCAAAGGAAGTAAGTTTTACTGCCGAACATCCCGGATTACTGAATTACATTGTTTCGAAGAGCAACTACCGCTGTCATGTTTGGTGCGGCCCGATGCACGCCTTTGAGCAGGGCAAGTTGGTTATTTTCCCGAACACGCTGCTCTTTTTTAGTTTGGGCTGCCTTATCGGTATCCTTTTTTTATGGCTGAGGTCTGTTTTCAGGAATCCGGCAGAGCCAGAAAACCCCAAAATCACCGATTTACTTGAGAAGTCTGGCTTTTTACAAAAAATTATTCTATCCCGCTGGCCTCAAATTATCCTGACAATTTTAGCCCTTGTCATGATGTACATGGTGATCATGATCTCGATTTTTGGGACCAAAGTATCAGGACGAAATCTTGGAGTTTTGATGATGTGGGCAGTTTGGCTGTTTCTGCTGGTTGCAATTTTAACCCCGCTTTTTGGGCGGTCGTGGTGCACCATTTGTCCTTTGCCATTTTTCGGAGACTGGCTGCAGCGCCGGTCACTTTTTTCTCCTGAAAGGGGACAAACAAAAGGCTACCACAATAGATTTTACGGCTTATTTCTGAAATGGCCCGATAAGTTAAAAAACAGCTGGCTCCGTTTAATTGTTTTCCTTATTCTTTCCACTTTCTCCACCACTTTGGTTGCAATGCCATGGGTATCGGGACTTGCCATTTTAATGTTGCTTCTGGTTCCAACGTTGATGTCGTTCATTTGGGAATTGCGCGCATTCTGCCGGTATGTTTGTCCGGTAAGTGTTTTTGTTGCTCCTTTTTCAGAAATGAGTACGGTTACGCTTAAAAACAAATCGCAATCGGTTTGCGACAAATGCAAACCTCATTTTTGCCAGAAAGGAAGTCCAAGTGGTTGGGCCTGTCCGTATGGGCTAAATGTAGGTGAAATGAAAGACAATAACGATTGTGGACTTTGCCTGGAATGTGTGAGAAGCTGCTCGTACAAAAATGTGTCTTTATTTCGCAGACCTTTTGGTTCAGAAAGCGTCGTGCGTAGTTTAAGTGAAGCATGGCTTACGATTGCCATTTTCACGATTGCCATTGTTTACAGTGTGCTGTATCTCGGGGTATGGCCTGTTGTCCGCGACTACGTTAACATTCTGGACAAACAGAACTGGGATTTATTTGGAATTTATTCATTAATTGTCTGGATTCTGGTTCTGGTAATCGTGCCTGCAATTTTGTATGCGTTGGCATTTATCGGAAGGGGATTGTCGAAAATTACAATTTCCACGAAAGATGTGTTTCTGGCTTACACCGGAGTTTTGCTTCCACTTGGGCTTATGCTTTGGATCGCATTTGTTATTCCGATGCTTTTTGTAAACATTACTTTCATCGCACAATCAGCATCCGATCCGTTTGGTTGGGGCTGGGATTTTTTCGGGACTGCCAACATACCCTGGCACCAGTTTTTGCCCCAGTATGTTCCTTGGTTTCAGGCCTTTTTTATTCTGACAGGTACCTATTTTAGCTTAAAAAACCTCCGAAAAAAATGGTTGAATTTCCAGATGAATTCCAATCAGTTATTAAAAATATCCCTCCCAATAGGACTATTTCTTATTTCGGTAACTGTATTCATGCTGTTTTTCTTTACGAATTAGGTTTGATCAGAACGATTCGCCGAAAGAAATGTAAAATCCATCGTTTCCGTCCTGTCCAATCGCATAATCAAGCCGCAGAAAGGTATTTTCGGTTTTGTCAACCAGGAAGCGAATGCCGAATCCGTAGTTGGTTTTGGCGTTTCCAAAGCTGAAATTTTTAGGAGCAGAATAAATATTTGACAGACCGCCGAATGCAGCCAGATAGATTTTCCAGAAAGCCGGGAACCGGAATTCGGATTGGAAAGAACTTAAATTATTGTCGCGGTACCGACCCAAATAGTAACCTCTCACAAATTTATCTCCCCCTAAAAGAGCGTAGTCGTAAAACGGAGGATGGCCTGTGTTTAAATCGTTTATAAACCGGTTGGCAAGTGTAAATTTATCTTTCCATGTTTTGTAATACCTCAGGTCAACCGTAAATTTCAGGTAGTCACTTTTTGCGAAATGCCAGGTGCTGTTCAGGTAGGAATAAAACCCGCACGTGGGAGTCAATAAATTGTTCCGGGTGTCTTTCAGCAAAGAATAGCCAAGCCCAAATACCGACGATTCGGTCAACTCAGGATATGTCACGTCATTGTTTTCTGCATTTACGTTGGAATAGTTGGTGTATTTGACATTAACTCCTGTAAACAATTTATACCTGATATTTTTTAAGGCCGAGGCCTCCAGAATAAACCGGCGGCTGTCGAAAGATAACTTGTTGGTTTCCGGAGTATTTGAGCCAATTCCGTAGTACAAATCCGGATATTTCGAATAATGGATTTTGCCTTTGGTGAACCATTTTTCTTCCCTGAAAAAATAATTCCATTCGCTTTCCAAAATCATCTGCTTATTCCAGGTGTAGTTAACTTCAAACTTCGCGTTCGAGGTTCGTGTCACTGAATCCTGGTACATGTTGATGGTAAAAAGCGTAACAGCACCCACGTAGGTTTTCGTTTCAGGCGAATATCCAATTGCCGGGACCGGAAGGATTTTTATTTTTTTTACCCTGATGGAGTCTTGTCCAAAGCCGGTAAAGTTCATCAGCAAAAAAAAGCAGGTGAGCAATGCAAAAATGCAGTTTGATTTACTTCTCATTGATTGAAATCAGGTAATCAGTTAGTTGGTTTATTTGGTCTTCTGAAAGTTCTGTTTTGGGCATCTTTTGCTTTTTGAACTCCAGTAATTTCTCGTATTCGGGGTTTTGAATCGAGCGATGAATGTATTCGCGGTCAACTGTCAAACTCACTTCTTTCCCTTCGCGGATCACACGGATGGACGTCTTGAGGATGTTGTTCAGTGCCGGGCCGTACATGGTTTCTCCGTTCAGCGAGTGGCATTGGGTGCAACCCACCGAATGAAACAACACTTCACCCTTTGCCGCATTTTCTTTGGTAGTTGCTTTGCCGCTATTTGAGGGATTACACCCTGAAAATATGGATAGTCCAATAAAAAAAAGACAGATCATTTTGGAGAAACCGGTCATCTGATACATTTATGGGATACGAAATGAGCGGCTAAGATATTACTGAATGGTTAGTTTCCGACAGATTGATCCATTTTTTGTATTTAATTCTAGCAAATAATTACCGGCTGGCAGATCAATTTTTAAGGTAGCCGTTTTCAAATCATTTCCGAATTTCCGCTGGTCAACCAACTGCCCGTTTGCATTCAGGAAACGAATTTCAGAAAATGCTTCATCATGGGTGATGGTCACTGCATTTTTCGCCGGATTAGGGAAAATTCGAAGTTCTTCTGATTCCTGAACTGTAGATCGATTTGCGGTTACCTGTTTCAATCCGCCAATAAACCGGAGCGATTTCAGCTGAAAAAGTCTGGCCGTTCCATCACCTCTGAATTTCAGGTAAACATCGTGGTTACCGGTAACTTCCGGAACATCAACTGTAAATGTTTTGTAGGTACTTAAACTACCGGTTGAGCTTATCAGGCATTCGCCAATTTTCTTCCCTGTCTGAAGCGAATCGAGCCACACTTCAATCACTCCTGAAGAACTAACCGATGAGGCTGTTGCTTCGAACGAGACTAGATGAACCGGATAATATGGATCTCCGAATTCAACTCCGGCATACATGGCCCAGTCGCCCGAATGAATATTATCGAGTATGCTAAGTCCTGCAACTGGCGTGCTGCGCGTAGTTCCCGATTGGTTGGCGTAACACTCGGCCATCACCGGATTAAAAGCCTCGCGGTAAATATACAGGTCGAAATCGGCTGATGCGCCTTTTACATACAGGCCCTGACGACTTCCTGTCCACGCATTGTAATCAGGTTGTTGAATATCCATAGTTGTTGCATTGATACTTTTGCCGACAATTGTCCAGTCGAATCCGTTGGCGCTGAAATAGCCTGTCAAAACATGATTTACCCGAACAAGTTTCAGCCAAACGATAGTACCGATTGTATTTGCAGTCTCATACGAAGTTGTTCCAAATGTGAACCGGATTACTTTTTCTCCTGAGCTGTTAGCCGAACTGTACAAACATGCCGATAAGTTCTGTAATCCTGTCATGATGCGGATTCCGGCTTCGTGAGTTGTGGCTTGGGGGTTGTGGTCGAGCCGGGTTATCAGCGAATAATTGTGCTCGGCATCGGTTTTTATAACTGTGTTTTGCAGGTTCGTAGCTGTCAGTCTGAGCCATCCGGGTCTTGCCGTAAGCGAGTAAGGGATCGGTGACACAAAACCAAGCAAGGACCATTCCGGATTTAATTTGGTAGCATCGAAAAAATCCGAGTGCGGAACCATCCACGGAATTCCTCCGGACGGCAATTTCGGGCCAATCATCGGCTCGTTGATCGGGTAATCGGCAGTAGGTTTTCCAGCCGCATTGTAACGGACACGGCTCAATAAACCTTGTCTCCCGATACCTTCCCACTCGCGGCTGTTAGCCGTATGGTAGGAGTGGTAAATGACCCATGAAGTGCTGTCGTCGAGCATAATTACCGGAGAGCAATGGTTAGAGCCCTGAAAGAGCGCCTGCGATTTTTTCGGATCGGCTTCGTTAAAGAAATCACCCATATTTTGCCACGAAGTTTTATCTGCTGTCAGTGTTTTGCTCCGGAAGACTTTTTGTCCGCCACCAGCGTTGATGGCAAACGAATAGTAATAATATCCTTTGTATTTCCACATCACCGGACCTTCAGCCCACCCAAAAGGATACGACGGCGCAGGGTTAATCCAGCGCAAATCGAGAATTTTGCCTGATGGCTGCCCGTTGTTTCCGAGCTGTAGAATCCAGTTATTTTCCTGACCGTTTTTGACCAGCATATACCAAAACCCATCGTCGTCAATAAAAATGGAATTGTCCATTCCCAAACCTGGTACTGAAGCCGGACAAATCACGGCAACCGGCGTGCTCCACGGGCCTTCGGGTTTGGTGGCTGTTGTAAAATACATGGTTCCCCAATGACCAAAAAAATCCCAGTATTTGTTGCCGTAATACACTAAATGACCTCCCCAGCAACCATCGCCTGTGCTTTTGCCGTAGAGCGACCATGTTGCACTCACCGGTTGCGCAATAGCCCGCCAGTGAACCAAATCGGTTGAATGGTAAATTACCGGAGTGGGGCTGAACGATGATCCTGTGGTATAAAAATCTTTACCAATCCGTGTCAGAGTTGGGTCGGGATGGTCGCCCGGAATAACCGGATTCATGAAGGTGGCAAAGGACGGATTTTGCGCCGGCAGGTTAGCTGAAACCAGTAAAAGAAAGAAGAGAATGAATATGTGCTTTAACTCGGACATAGTTTATTTTGTATTAATAACCGTTTGCTTACCTAATTACCTTGACTGATGGGGCTTGGCCCCATGCCCTAATTACTTTTTTGTCTTAACTGTTTTAACAGGCTCACTATCCAACAAAAAAAGTAATCAAAAAAAAGTAAGGTCTTGTTCTGAGCATGAAAGGATGCACAACACACAATTAGTAAAGTCAATAAAAATTGATTGCGTTTAATAGTGTGTGTTTTTATCTTTAAAATAACTGCTATCTACCGAATATCCCTCAGAAACAGTGTTTTCGGATCATTGTAAAATTTCACAAAATCCTGTTCACTGGGGCAACCTTTGTAAGGTCCGAATGCAACGTGAGGAGGCTGATTAAATGCATTCCGCCAAACCAAAACATATGACAATTTGTATGGCCGAAGTGTTTCCAATAGAGTTTTTGTCCACCATTCAGGGTTTTTAGTGATCGGGCCGCCGGCTTCGGTTACTGCAACAATTTTGCCCTTATCAGCAGCAATTTTGGTTACCATTTTGGCACAATTACCCAATGTGGCAGCGTATTCCGGGCCGCGGTCGTACAAATCGAACCCGATCAAATCAATCAGGTCGTCGCCCGGATAGCGTTCCAGGTATTCTTCTTCGGAAGCAAAACGGTCGGTTGAATACCCATAAAGCAAATGATGAATGTTCTTTTCGTTTCGCAGATAATTGACGGTAAACCTCCACAAAGTTTTGTACTCGTCAACTGTACAAAGATCTTTTCCCCACCAGAACCAGCTTCCGGTGTGCTCGTGGAACGGAC
This sequence comes from Prolixibacteraceae bacterium, assembly GCA_019459485.1. Taxonomy (GTDB): domain Bacteria; phylum Bacteroidota; class Bacteroidia; order Bacteroidales; family Prolixibacteraceae; genus Aquipluma. The sequence continues at coordinate 169,811 of JAIBEZ010000028.1, read as the reverse complement.
GGAAATGGACTGGGATGAATGTTCCTTTATCGGTTTTCAGGCTGAGCATAAATGTGGCCAGTTTATCGAGGTATTTTTTGTACTCTTCGTGTTTCCCGCCTCCGGGAATCATCGCTGCTACAGTCTTTTTTGAGCTAATATCCCAAGACGATCCGCCGGTAAGCACATTTCGAAAATGCCAGCTTACAGTGTTGATTCCACCCATTCGATGAACATCTTTGATACCTTTAATGATGTTATCGAAAAATACAGAGTCAAGACTGTATTTGTCGCCGAGCTCGAGATGGCCAAGCTCCCAGCCAAAAATAGCCGGATGATCGCCGCAAACATCTTTCACATCCGAGCGTCCTTCCTCGGCATACCAACTTGTTCCGTATGCCAACGCATCCTGATGTCCGAACATCATTCCTTTATCCTGAAGTTTCAACATGTCCTAGTACAGTTTTACTGCTTCCGGTGTTGCCTTCGGATCAGAAGGAAGCGGCCCGACTGCATGAACCGTTGATCCAATGCAAACGAGTAAAATGAGAAATAGGTTTTTCATGGTCGTGTTATTAGTAGTCAGAAAACAATTTACAATTTGATAATTTACAATTTACCATTTAAGCAGATGCAAGAAGCCAGTTGCCAGTTGCCAGCAGCCAGCCGCTAGCTGCCAAATCCTTCCCCTCAATTAAATACCAGTGTATTCACCGATTGTGCTTTTACCTGAAATTCGGTTTTGCCATTCTTTGGTTTTGCCACATTTTTCAGTATTTCCCAGTTATTGGTTTCAGAGGTTGAAATCCCATCAATCTTTTGTGATTCAATACCCGATACATCAATTGTTACTGCTTCCTTTTTCATATTGATGATTTGCAAAACCTTGCTTCCATCGGAGTGTATTGCACTGATGACAAGAATTTCAGGATCGGAACTTGTTGAATGTACGATTTGTGTGCCGGTGTTCAGAAATTCGGTTTGATGGCGGGTAACGTAATACGACGGGTATTTTTCCTTCGTATCAGCCGACATGATGGCGTAATTGTTTTGCCATGTCCAGTAAAGCGAAACTTCCACCTCGGCGTATTTTATCATCCGGTGCGAAATTTTGGCAAAACGCAATGCATAATCGTAGCTTTTGTTCATGTCTTTAATTTTCCAGGCCATTGCATCGAACCCAAGTTCGGCGCACCAGACTTCTTTGTTCCAGGCTTTCCCGAATCCGGCAATGCGCTCGAATTCACTGTCGGGAATATCTTCCGACCACCAGCAATGGAAACTAATCGGGCCAAGGTATTTCCAAATCGATTTATCGGCCATGATTTGGGTGGCGAATTCGACGGTTCCTTTTGTTTGCGCGGTGTCGGCCAACAGGAATTTGGTTTTCAAACCAGCTTCTGTCCATTTTAGCCCTGCTTTTTTCACAAAAGCGATGGTTGCTTCCGGCGAAAAAATGATCTGATAACCACCGTCGGATTCGTTGAACGAGAATTGATCTATTTCGACACCGTATTCATTTTTTGCTTTCAGGAAAAAGTCGGTAAGCATTTGGATGACTTCATCGTACGATTCGGGTTTGATGACCCTTTGTGCTGTTTTCGTTGGATCGGCAATGAATTCATCGGGAACATCCCAAACCGAAATGGTAAAGTTTTTGACTCCAAATTCGTTTTTCATGCGCTTCAATTCGTCAAAAACTTCTAAAACAAGTGGCTGTTTGGTATAATTTTCACCGCGATAGTCTTCAAATTTTGCATTTCGCAGGCGCATGGGCAAAGCAACCCGAACATGTGTCGGGCGGAATTCACGCAATGTTTCATCGCCAATGGCATCGGCGGCATGTGCCGAATAGTTGGCCTGACAATAATTTCCGCCGATGGATTTGATGGCTTGCCTTTTAATTTCAGGATAAATTTGAACAGTTGCCTTTTGGGCAAAGGCCGAAAATCCAAAAATAAGGAACCAGATAATCGTTAATGAATAGGTTTTCATGTTGGTTAGGTTTGTTGAAATTTCAAATTCTTTCGTGCCATTTATTAAAATTGTGATCCTTTCGTCCGAGGGATAATTGATTTCTGACTACTGCGACTGAACACTGTTTTCATCTCTTAAAAACCTTCACTGCCGATTCATCGTCGGCCTTCACAAGGTACATTCCTGAAGGAAATCCGGCAAACGAAATAACGGTATTGCCACCTTCAGGATTTATTGTTTTTATTGGAATTCCTAACTGATTGTACACGGAAACGGTTTGAATCAACTTATCGGAACGAATATTTATCGACTCATCAAAATAAGTGGGATAGACGTGTAAGTTATTGATTTTATTCAGGATCATGCTTGTGGCAGTGTAGGTTTTAAGGTTGGGCATTTCGTCGAGGGTTAGCACATAATCGCTGGCAAACATCTTCTTCCACAAGTCGAGTGAATTGTATTTGGCTGAACGGGTAAAATCACCATTCCAAGGCATAAACCATGACCACCCGGCTCCATCCTTTATCAGATTATCGACATCAGGAAATGAACCGCTTTCGCTGATAGTAACCATTTTTTTCCCTCCGTAACGGCTGTTCATGTCATTAAATTCCAATATCTGGGAACTGTGATCGCCTTCTTTGTAGATGTCGCGGCCAACAATATCAACATATTCGTCACCCGGATACCAGGCATCATCGTTTGGTTCGCGGGTCCATACCCAGATCAGGTTGTGCAATCCGTGATGGTTAACCATACGGTCGAACATTACCTGCCACAGTTTTTTACATGGGGCTGCGCCTTTGGCTCCCCACCAGAACCAGCCTCCTGCCGCTTCATGCAAAGGCCGCCATATCACCGGAATTTTGTTGTCCTGAAATTTCTTCAGCATGACAGAAATGTAGTCAATGTCACTGATCATGGCCTTGTATTCGGCTGAATTTACATCACTTATTTTCGAAATATCGAAAGTCGTTTTTTCAGTGTAAAACTCTTCTGTTATCCTTGATGGATCGCGCCAATGCCAGCAAAAAGCCGGAATTCCGTTTTTATCGTACAAGGCTTTGGCTTCGTTATATGGTTTGTTTTCGTCGTACCAGGAGTAGTTGCGTCCACAAAATAAAAAGTCGAAACCCACCAATGCCGGACTTTTGCCCGTATTGGTTTTTAGCCAGTTCGATTCGGGCATATCCATAACTCCGGAAATGATTTTCTTTCCATAATTGTCGTAAAGAAACTGGTATAATTTCGCTGCTTCGGCAGTTGGATTGGGTGTGACCAGCGTTCTATTGATGCTGAACTGGGTAGAAGGATCGACCTTCTCAAATTCAATATAGTCAATGTTGATCCATCCCCATGAATTGGTGATTTCGACCTTGTGCGCTCCGGCTGACAATTTCAGAAAACTAACGACTTTAAGCTTGATGTAGTTTGAATTCTGATTGGTGGCAAAAGTTATAGATGTGCCATCTACGATCAGGTTATTGGCTTTGTATCCGCTGGGAGATGCTACCTGAATGTATATATTGTAAGTAGCTTCTTCTGCAAAATTCAGGTTAAAAGTCAGGTTTCCCCCCTTCTGTTCTACTATAAAACTTCCTGAAGCTGAAGACAAAGCTGTTTTAATTGCTCCTCCTGAAAGTGTGGCCGATTCAGCCTCGAACTTTTGGCTGAAGCCTGTTGAGGTTATAAAAAGAAAGATTGCCAGAATAGATATTGCTTTTTGCATAAAGACTGATTAACTAAATTTACTGTAACTGAAAACTGAGACTGAAAACTGAGACTGAACACTGAACACTTTTTATTTAAACGTTGCAATATCTCTGAATACAGCAGTTGCACTTTCTTCTGTGTTGTGCGATGTAACTGCCAGTCCCAGATATACTTTTTTCGATAATTCCAAGCCGAAGGTAGTAAAGGCTTTCCAGGTTTTGCCATCTGCACTGTAATATCCTGTGAATTCGCTTCCGGCGCGTTTCAATCTGATCCAGGTGTTTGGATAGTTGACAGGAAATTCAGGAGTTCCGTCAAACTTAGCCGGATAAATAGCCTTCATTTCACCTGCCTGCTCCGCGCGGTATTGAAACTCGTATCCGCCATTGTTTTTGTTCCGTGGGTTGTTGTTCGGGAAAACCTGGAAAAAGATGTGACGGCTGTTGTCCGAAAGTTGTTCACGGGCCATCAGTCCGGCTTTTGTGTATAGGTGAGGCGCCGTGAGGCTTTCAATTCGGGCTACCAGATCAAAATCGCCGTTTTGTTCAAAATACGAAAATCCGAATTCGTCTTTGACTCCCCAGATATCAGCACCACCGGCGGTTATACGGATACCCTCATTCCTAATTTCGGATGACCCGGGAAGGGCCGGACTTCCAATGTTAGCATATTTAAATTTTTTAAGCGGAGCCGCTTTTTCTTTGGCGGTGAGCGATAATCCGGCTGCGAACAGGAGGATCAATAGAAATGAAATGTTCCTTTTAAGCATGACAATATGTGTTTGAAGTTTAGGTTTACAGAACTATTGACAACTAAATGACTACTGAATGACAATCAAATGACCTTGCTACTTGTCTTTCTCCGCCTGTTTCCGTAACAATTCCCTGGTTTTAATACCCGATTCCTTCATGTCTTCCTCTTTCCAGTTTCCTTCGGAAGCAGCAGTAGTTTTCAACATCGAACAGGTTTCATTTTTGTCGGCAATTGACCACGAAACCAAGCTGATTTTGTTGCTTTCGCACCAGTCGATCCAGTTCTGCCATTCGGTGTAATTGATTGGGCCGTTTCCCGATGCTTCCATGCCTGCCGATTCTGAAATAAAGATTGGAATTCCTTTTTTGAGTGCATAATCGCTGCGGTCGCGCAAAGATTTACCGTGTGTTGCGGCGTAAAAATGAACCGTGTACATGATGTTACTGAAGCCTACAATCGGATCGTCGGCTACCAGGTGAATATCCTGATCCCAATGTGGATTTCCTACTAAAATGATGTTGTCAGGATCAATTGAGCGAATGGTTTTGATCAGTTCGATGGAATACTCTTTTACCTGTTGCCATGTATCGTTCACCGGTTCGTTGTACAACTCATAAATCACATGAGGATGTTTTCCGTATTTGGTGGCCATTTCAGCAAAAAAAGCTTTGGCAGCATCCAACTTTATAGTGTGACTGTGCCAGTCGATGATTACATAAATGTCGTTTTCAATGGCGCCCTGAATGACTGTTTCCACTTTTTCTTTCGACCATCCAGGCTGATCAATGTATCCCTTTGCCGGATCGACTCCCATTGCTGCCCTTACTACCGAACATTTCCAGTCGGTTGCAAGCCATTTTACCGATTCCTTGTTGTAAAAGCGGGGCCACCAGTTGTGCCATCCGTAACTTATTCCATTCAAAACGGTGGCATTTCCATGCTCATCGGTTAACTGGGTTCCTTTTACCGAAAGGTTGCCGTGTTTTTTTACCGGTTGCGCCTGAAGGCCTGAAGAAATAAATATTCCTATAAATAGGGCCAATACAAATAGTTTAAGGTTCATGGTTTATAAATTTAGTTTGGTTAGTTTTTAATTAATTTGACAGTTTTGGTGTCGGTTTCCGAGGTGAATCTGATCCAGTAAATGCCAGATGCGAGGCCAACAGTATTCAAATCAAGTTGATGATTTCCTGCATCGAAAATTTTATTGCTGATGGTATTTAGCAGTACGCCGTTTGCCTGATACAATTCGATCGATATTTTTTCTTTTTCTGGAAGCGAAAAATTAAGATTTGCCTGATCGGTTGCCGGATTTGGATAAACTGACGCCTTGAAACTGTTCTTTTGCATTTCGTAATCCGATCCCATTGCGAGCGCCACCAGTGAAATTGAATTTACCGATAATGGTGCTAATTCGACAGAAATATTGCTTGCAGAAGCTTCAACCTGTGTCTTTTTCAGGGCATTATTCGAACGGGAAATGAAGGTTTCAGCCGCACCCAGATTGGAGATCGAATGCATCGGGCTTTTCCCCGGATTTACACGAAATTCAGAAAAGTTAAGGTTTACCTGTATTGTCTCTGTCAGCGAACGGTTTACCAAAACCACCGTCATTGAATCAGCAGCTTCATTAATGGTTGGATAGGCCGAAACCAATGTTTCATTTTGCGAGATCGCCTGCACGTAATTTTCCTGATTGTAGCGGCTGAACAAATGCAACGTTTCCCACATGCCCTCTTTCCAGCTCCAGGGAGTAAATACCTCGACACCGTTTTTCATAAATTCGCCCATCGTCGAAGCATACCAAACGGCCAGAACGTTTGCATTTGAAGAAGCAATGTCGGTTTCGGTAACTGCTAAACCTACTCCGTGATTTGCGCCTTTGTATTTTGTGAGCCAGTCGGAACAACGACCCAAGATGTATTCCTTCGTCAGGCTGGCATTCCACACTCCGGTAATGTTTTTTACGCCATTGGCTCCCGGATAAACGTAGTTTCTGTCAAAATAAACCCTGTGAAGCTGAACGCAGTTGGTGGCATCGGATTCACCCGGATAAAAATGAATATCGAGCACATCCAGTAGTTTTATACCTGAAGCTTTTTCTTCTTCAGCAATCCGTTTGATGAAAAATTCGAGCCACGGATAGTGAACTCCATTTATTTTGCTGCCTCCGCTCCAGTTGTACCACTGCCATTCGTTAGCAGGAACCGGCCCCAGTAATTTGATATCGGGATATTTGGCACGCGCAGCTTTGGCCACTTTAAAATACAATTGCATAAATTCTTCGGCTGTACATTGTGTTTTCATCACATCGTCGTGTGTTCCCGACCATATTTCGGGTTCATTGTCCATGCTCCAGTAACGAAATTGGTCTTTGTTGTATCCCAGTCCTTTGTCTTCAAACCATTTGTCGAGAATGCCAACCGTTGAATCGGCAGTCCATTCCATCAAATATAGATCAGGATTACCTTCAACTTTAGCCTTTGATCCGGTTGGGTTTGGTGTTCCGCCGCCCGCCAGATTTTGGTTAACTCCTTCCCACCATTTCGATTGGTTATAGGCCCAATCTCCAAAATTATTTTTGGCGTTGGCCGCTGCTTTTCCCAAAAGCTGGAACGACCACATTCCCTGAACTCCCGGCATCTTATCGATGAGGTTTCTGGCAGCGCCATCCCAGTCGTTGGCGTAAACATTGTTGTACCAGTCGGGGTGGCTTGAAAGTTTTAATCTCCAGTTGTATTTTGTACTGTTATTGCCCCCACCCTGCCTCACAAAACGGACGCCGGCCTCTTTTGCTTTGGTAATCCCGGCAGTTGTGCCTGAATTTAAAAATGTACTCGGCAAGACATTGTTCTTACCATAAATGTAAGGCGAAACTGGTTTCTTACCTTTAGAAACATCAATATCAATCTGAACAGGGATTTGCGAAAAGGCAATGGTTGCAGTTATTGCCCAAAAACCTAAAATCAATGTAAATTTTGGAAAATTCATATCTTACTGAATGATTATTTTTCTGCTGTTTTTTTTGATTTCCGGAGACTACCTGAACAATCTCAAAACACAATCAAATCAACGGTATTGTTTCTTGCTAAAAATATCTTAATCTGTCATTAATAACAAAAAATAAGGGCCCTCTTAAGGCCCTTATTTTTTATTGTTATTCAGTATTGGTTATTTCTTCACAATCTTTTGGATACTGATGAATTTATCACCGTTAGAGATAATAAATACATAGATACCGGCAGGTTGTGCAGCTAATGAAACGTAATCAGTTGAATTATCAGCAATTACATCACGCAAAGTAACACCTGATGCATTAATTTCCCTAACCCTGTTTCCTTTTGCAAGGCCTTGAACGATTACCCGTCCGTCGGTTGGATTTGGATACATTTTAATGGTTTCGGCAGTTATATCATTGGCTTTGGTAATCATTGATATGTTATAAGTTGCAGTAGTCAAGCCATCAGCGGCAGTTACCAACAATTTATCACCCTTTTTAAACGTACCGGTTGTATTGGTATTTCCATCTTTATCAATGACTGACAAGGTAGCGCCAAACGATGGATATAACTTGTTAACAAATTCGTTTACCGAAAGAGTCTCATCACCTGATATTCTCATTTCAAGCTGATTGACTTCATAATCTTCAGAAATCACATAAGCCAGATAAGGGTTAATACCACTAGCGTTTAGCATTGCAAAGTAATAAGTCTTGACTGTATTTCCATCCGAAGAGGTAACAACTAACTTATCATCCCTGTAAATATCCCCAGTAGTGCGAACATTTCCCTCTTTGTCATATATAACTAAAGTAGCTCCGGTTGAAGGATAAACATTATTCTTCATCGTAGTTGCTGTGGTACCGGCAGGAACATACTGAACCAATGAAGCAAACTGGTCAACACTGTAAACGTCAGATGTAATCTTTGCTTCTGACGGATTAACTGTTGGTGTCAATTGATACAAGATTTTATTTATTCCATTTTCAGCAATTACTTCAAAATAGATTTTATCGGTAGCAATTACATTCGAATACGCAGTATCAAAATTCAGTTTTAATAACGACATGTATGCATCATTGGCATCAGTAATAGTTAAAGTTGCGCCAGCAGGTATATTTACACCAGCATATACGTCTTTAAGCAAAGCGCCAACGTTGAACCCACCAACGGTACCAGTCGTACCAGTCACATCTACTGTGTATTTGGCTGAGGCCGGGGTAAGTACTGCATTTGAACTTAATCCGCCCTCAGAAACGTTCAATGTATATTGAGATGTATTTGTGCTGTCAGCAGAAAGTACAACCAGCATATCACCATTGCTCAATAGGCTCGCATCTGTTAAGAAGGCTCCCGTTGCAACTGATTTAACTTTTAACGCCTGATCTTCATGGGCTTTTAAAAGGTCGGCATACAATCCGGTAACAGTAGTCCCGGTTTTAACACCCTTTATGGTTTCGTCCATCGAATATCCTTCACTTACTTTGAGAACTTTAGAAGAAACTGTTGATCTGTACATGGTTACTTCGTCCATAACATGAGCGCCAATACCACCAACAATGTTGTACATAGCAATTGGCCATCCATAACCGAGCGCATAGTAATATTGATCGTTTCTCATTATCCATTCGCTATTGTCCCAGTTAGTACCCAATGAAGCACCAACCTCAGGATTTCCTTTGTAAAGATTAGGTTTCCTCGTCCAGGCCATAATTTGGCTAATCTCTCTTCCTCCAACAACCAGATTGGTTCCATCAGCTTTCCCAAACATATCTACCAATTCAAAATCATTGATGTCGGTTGTTGGTTTTAAACCATTTGCTACTGAGTCGCCGGTAATTTTATACAGATACATATTAAAATTCAACCATGTGTGGATTGCATTACCCCATTGCATTGTATAGCCCCAAGGGTTCATGCCGTTGGCGAAGTTAACATCGGCTTCTTTTCCATAGGTGGGAAACGAACCTCCACCAGGATGCTCGGTCATAACAAATACATCGCCAGGATAAACCATTGGGTTCACCGCGAAGTCAGGTTCAAGAATTCGTGGTTGAACGGTCCAGGAAGCTTCGTCCTGCCATTTTTTGCCAGGAACATATTTCATATATGCGTTGGCATATGTGGTCTCTGCAGTATTGTTTTCTGCAAATGCAGCTGCAACACCAGAGGCGCCACTAGCGAATATCATATAATTACTAAGGTCCAGAATTTTAGTACCCGGATTAACAACTTCTACCCACATTTTACCCCAATCGTCATGAAACACGATCTGGGTAAAAAATGGTTCTCCAACCCATGGCTGAACGTTTGAATCATCTTTTTCTTTATCAAAACGAACGGTATAAACGTTAACAGTTGTGTCGTTCTCAGCGGTTACTGTGAAGGTCACGGTGCGATCTTCTACTGTTCCCGATAATGTTTTTGCACGGTTTACTGTAACTTTAGAGTTGAGATCCCGTTTGGTAAAGACCAATGCAGGGATTCCATTGTAGTCCAACGGTACCTTAACTATATAGCCGTTGTTTGAATAATCGAAACCTGGGATCGTATCACCGGCCCATCCGTATGATTTGGCAACAGCACCCTTAAAGTATGAGGGCATATCAGGCCATGTAATTGATCCAAGATAAGCATCGTCGCTAGGAACAAATTTTGCAAGTTTAAGGAAATACTCTTTTAATTTGCCGTTTTCGGAGGTTACCTGTAAAATGTCACCATATTTAAGGTCAGGTCTTTCATGATTATCGACAAATTTAATTTTCCAGGTTGCTTTTGTTGGTTTTTCCAAATATTTAAAAAGCGTGTCGATGCGTGTGGCATAACCAACCCGGCTAATTGTATCCATTACCGGTACTTTATCGGTTACCTGCCAGCCACCGTAAGCTCCGGAATTTCCGTCCCAAGCCATATTTGCAAAATTCATTCCGCATTTTGGAATTACAATGTTGTCAGATGGTGTAGGATCCTGAACAGTAATCATAAATTCTTTAACTGTAGGTTCATCGCCGCATACGTATAAGGTTAATTTATCACCTGTACGCGATGATACAAAGGCAGAGTCTTCTCTGTTTGCTACTACATCATACGCCCATGCCAATCCCGGTCTACGTTCAAAACGATACATGATAGAGTCTTTTCTTCTGACCCCCCAAGGCACTGTAATCGTTCCATTAACGATATCAACAACTTCTTTACCTGATTTAGATACCAGTGTATTGTTGTCTAATTTTGCACCTACAGCTTGATTTCCTACAGTCCAGAAAACTGCGCGCCACTGGTAAATACTCAAATATTTAACCGGAATCCATTCTGAATCGGCAGCGTCAAGACCCCTGCCTTCAGCAAAATTAACGTTCCCGGTTTTTACAGAAGCTTTTCTGATCAGGACACTACTGCTCGTTGCATCTGTTACGCCAGCAACATCATAAGGACCATCAGCATTAGATCCGTCATCTTCATTAAAAACACCACCAACCTGGTCAATCACAACAGAATCTTTTTCACCGGTTTCTTCGTTAAGAAAATGATGCCTGAGATACCATGTTCCTCTGCCATTCCAGTCATCCATTGTGCTGTAATATGGAGTGAGCGTGTCTGCTGCAGTCATATTGTTTTCTCTCGCGTATAACAATTGGTCAGCAAGCTTAAACATCTCAGGTTTAGTAATCCTCTCCTGATAATGTAAAGGATCTTTTTTCCACATCTTAGGCCCAAACAGATAAGCCGTAGCAATTACGTATGATTCTCCGGGAGCCAGTGTTTTATTCTTTGGCAACCTGAAATAATTGTTGGCCTCTGGGTTCCAAGGAGTATTCCAGGCAGTAATGTGACCAAATTCAAAATTGCCGAGATTAATGGTTTCCGAGCCCATGTTTGTAAACTCAACATAATTGTCCGGAGTTGAAGTGTAAAGCGCCTCCGTAATAACAAGGTTTGTATAAGGTTTCGTTGTTTGTGCCTTGACGATGGCACTAAAACCCAATACTACCAGAAAGAAAAGTAAAAGTTTTAATTTCATAATGTTTGATTTTAAATTAAGTGTTTCGATTTAAAATATTTATTAATACCAAAAATACTTATTAAATGGTTTCATCATAGTTTAAGGCAACAAGAAGTATGTAACGAATCTTTCAAGAATGAAAGAAATCGACCATAAAATGATATATTTTTAACTTGAATTGTGCTTTTCATCGGTATTTGTAACTTTAAAATGAAGAAATTGTTAAGATAACGGTAAGATTTAGCTGTATATGTTACTGGAAATGTGCAGCTTGTTAACATGCAATCAAAAACCATAGCCTGTATTAGTTGAAGGACAGGATTTATGATGAAAAAATGAATCATTTTTTTGTGTTTTTTTAATCATTTTCTTCATTTCACTGCATCCATGCTCTTGATAATTTTTCGTGGTTATATTAATTTGTAACATCTCCGAGAGTGTTCGATTTTCAAATTTTATCTGTAAATGCATATAAGTGCGATTCTTTTTTTATCTTGAACCCCTCTAAAAAATTGATCTTTGATTGATTTGTGAACTATGAAACTAACATTCTTATATATTGTATTTTTTGTTTTAATCGGTCAGCATACTTTAAGCGCTGATTTTAGATATCTGAGAACAAACGAAGGTTTATACAACGGCGAAATTAATTCAATTGCACAGGATCAGTCTGGAAAAATGTGGTTTGCAACCTGGACCGGATTAGCCAGTTATAATGGCTTCAATTTTGAATTTTTCAAACCTGAGCTTGGAAATCCCCTTAGTTTATCTGATAAAAAAACCAATAAAATCTTTATTGACTCAGAAGATAACCTTTGGGTTGCATCTTTGTCAGGTGTATCCGTTTTCAGAAAATCGGACCAGACTTTTCATCTGGTCAATCTGGAGGGAGTACCTACGAACAGTTTCTATACTTTCGGATTCTTCGAGTCCAGGGGAAATGTTATCATCCATTGCAGCGCTGGTGTTTTTTTAGCTTATAAACAAAAAAACGGGAACGATGGGTTTCGCACAAAAAGACTTCAGCTATATAACCAAAATGTTTTGGCAAATGATTATATTCATTTGATGAACACTTTTGGGAATAGGTTGTCTTTGGTTTCTTTTGCTGATCAATATAGTCCGGCAAGAATACTCCTTGCGGAACTGACAGTAAATGAAAAGGACACATTAATACAAATTCAGAACAGACTTGTCACTGATTTGAGCATTAATGTCGTGATTCCGGATAAAAACAGTAAAAAACTTTATTTAGGGACCTCTGATGGCATCCATGTTTTAACACTGGATCCAGTTTTTATTAACAACGAAGCCTTTGCTAAAGGCCAAAACATTCAGAATCTCATAATTGCCAGTGATCACAGGTTGTATTTTAATTCGGCTGATCCTGCTCTACACTATATTGACTTGATGACCTATCAAAGTGGGCAGTATCTTCCAGATCCGTTACAGATAGGCTCCTTACTTGATAATGACATAACATGTTTATTCGAGGATTTTTCCGGGAATCTGTGGGTGGGGCATCAGGGGTTGGGGCTAAGTATCCTGAATTTAAACCAAAAAGCTTTTCACTCTTTCAAACGAGACCCTTCCAATGCAAAATCACTGGGCGAAAATATTGTAATGTGCTTTAACGGTACGAAAAATGAAATTATTATTGGCCTGAGGCAAGGTGGAATTAACATTACACCGAAACAATTAAATAAGGGAACAATTTCAACTTTTCAAAAAATTAGTTACCGACAGCAATCAGAACCTATATCAGATTTTGATAATATATGGGATATTGCCCGTGAGTCTGATTCTGTTTTTTGGGTTGCATCAACCGGAGGACTCGATAAGCTGAGAAAAACAAGTCGGGGGTGGATCTATGGTAATTCCAAAGAACCGCCATTGTATGAGGGGACAGTAAGGAAAGTTCTCATTGATAAAAACCACAACATTTGGTGTGGAGCTTCCGGAGAAGGTCTGATATTTTTTTCTGATTTGCAAAAAAATCCTGAACGGAAATCCTATCGGTTTACCAATGAACCAACCGATCCTGATGGAATTTCTGACAAGACAATAATATCAATGCTGATTGATAGCAAAAACCGATTTTGGGTCGGTACAAATAATGGCTTAAATCTGCTAAAGACACCCTATGATAAACTTGATTTGTCAGGAACTTCACGTCCAACAATGAGTTTTAAACGATTTATTGCTACCAATCCTGAAAATGATTTTTTGAATGCCAATGAGATTAATTGCATTTTCGAAAACAATGATGGGAAGCTATGGCTGGCAACCCAAGGGGGCGGGATAAATATTTTGAATACTGATTCGAATACATTTTCCCATCTCACTATAGAAAATGGTTTACCGGGAAATGATGTTCAGGGCATTTTATCTGACCAGTCAGGAAAAAAATGGGCCAGCACCAATAAGGGCATTGTTTCAATCGACTTTAACAATAAAACCAAACCCTATACCTATTATAATCAATCGGACGGAATTCAGGGAGAAACTTTTAAAGTCAATTCCTGGTTTAAGTCGTCTGATGGGGAAATGTTTTTTGGTGGAGATAATGGGTTCACCAGATTTTATCCGAATGAGATCACTTTAAATCCAATTCCTCCCAAAATCGGTTTAACCGATTTCCGTATCATGAACCAGATTGTGAAAATTGGTGACACAATCAGCCGTGGGAATATTATGTTGAAATCATTAAATGAAACCAATAATATTGTACTGCCCTACAATAAAAACTCATTTAGTATAGGAGTTGGGGTTCACCATTATCAGTATCCCGATGGAAATAGGATAAGATATAAACTGGAAGGATATAGTGACCGATGGATTACAATCCCTTCTGCGAACAATCCGTACATTTATTTTTCGAAAATACCTGACGGGAAATATACGCTTCGCATAAGTGGATTGAGCGCTGATAATATTGAAGCTACGCAGGAAAAAATTTTACATATCCATATTTTGCCGCCCTGGTACAAAACATGGTATATGACTGCTCTTTTCCTTCTCCTGATTATTGCCATCGTGGGTGTGACAATTCATACAGTTGTCAGACGACAGCGAGTTTCATTTGAGAAAAAAATTGATGCGATCAGCTTTGAGTCAAACGAAAATAAAATGAAATTTCTTACCAATATTGCTCATGAGTTGCGAACACCCCTTAGTTTAGTAGTTGCACCCATAGAAGATATAATGAAGAATTATACGAATATTGATCCGAAGTGGAAGAACCATATCAACCTGATGTATCGCAATTCAAATTATTTACTTACTCTGATTAACCAAATCATTGATTTTCGAAAATTAAATGCCGGGAAACTTCAATTAAATCTCCGGACAGTTGATTTGGGTTTGCTGATAAAGGATGTCTCTGCAAATTTTAAAGGACTGGAAAGCCGGCGAAAAACCAATTTAGAAGTGCAGGTTCCGGATAAGTCAATAATGATAAGTATCGATAGCCAAAAAATTGAAGAAGTACTTTATAATTTATTATCCAACGCATTTAAACATACCAGTGAAAATCATTCTATCAAAGTTTCGCTTGAGATTGTTCCAGCTAATTCGGTTGAGAAGGTGGGCGACAAAAAACAAGTTAGGATAACTGTATTTAATGAAGGAAGGGATATATCGGATGAAGATAAAGTAAAAATATTCGATCGGTTTTATAAAGTCAGCGAAGAGGTGGATGGCGCTGGAATCGGACTTTCTTTTTCGAAATCACTCATTGAAATGCACCACGGGATAATCAATGTTGAGTCTGTTAATGGTATAGGAGTAGCTTTTCATGTTTTATTGCCGTTTAATAAAATTGAAGTCAGTGAATTGGATACTGAACTTGAAAAGAACGATTTTTTATGGCAAGATGAAATTTATGAAACCGAACAGGCGATTGAGTTTGATAAGAACGGACATGAACTTTCCATTGTTATTGTGGAAGATAACATTGATCTGAGGACTTTCCTAAAAAAGACTTTATCAAACAATTATCACTGTTATGAAGCAAGTGATGGAAAAGAGGGTTATGAACTTATCAGCAAAATTATCCCGGATATCATAATTTCGGATGTTGTGATGCCCAGAATGGATGGATATGAATTGTGCAAAAAAATAAAAGAGAATGGAAAAACATGCCATATTCCGATCATTCTTTTAACAGCGAACAATGCTTCTGAGCATATTGTTTCAGGCTATGAGAGAGGCGCTGATGCATACGTCACAAAACCATTTGATCTGTCCATCATTAAAGCACAGATTTCGCGCCTGATCAAGAACCGGGAATTGATTCGGGAAAGATACATGACACACAATTTTATGGTTGAGGTATCCACTTCCAATATCTCAAGAGACGATGAGTTCATTATTAAACTAAGGCAATTGCTCGAGGATAATCTTTCGGAGTCGGATTTCAATGTTAAAAAGTTATCATCCGATTTAAACATCAGCACTACTCATTTGTATCGGAAACTTAAGGCCCTTACTGGACTTTCTCCAGTTGAATTTATCCGCATATTCAAGTTGCAGAAGGCTTGTGAATTATTGTCCAATTCCAGTCTTTCAATTAAGGAAATAGGATACAGTTTAGGCTTCAATAATTTATCCTATTTTGTGAAGTGTTTCAGGGAACAATTCAATGTTACCCCATCGGCCTTCAGGCAAAAAGGGATGCCAAGCACAGCCACAAACAATAGCACAAATCAATCAGGTGTAGCATAAATTAACCTCTTTTAACACTTAATCAGCTATGTATCAAAAAACAACAAAAAAACATCAAAAATATACCTGACTATGAGCTTCGAATTTTGATACATTTGTGCCGTTGATAGATCTAACTAATTTGTTTTATTCAATATTTATGATTTAAAAAATGACAAAGAATAAACAACTAATCCTAATTACGTTATTTGTGTTACTATTTTTTGGTTGCAAAGAGGACTTCGACAAATTTGAACGTCCTACTTGGCTTGCCGGAAAATTATATGCACAAATTCTTACCCAACCTGAACTTTCGACCTTTGCCGAATTGCTTCAGATTTCGGGTTACGATACCATTATTGATGTATCAGGTAGCTATACTGTTTTTGCTCCTTCGAACGATGCTTTCGCCAAGTATTTTCAGGATAATCCTACTTACAAAAAAGTTGCTGATATACCAAAATCAGAAGTGCTGAATTTGGTAAAGTATCATTTGGTGCAAAATGCCTGGAGCAAGAAACAATTAACGACCCTTGATGTCCACGGTTGGATTGATACGCTTGATCTGAGTAATGATGAGCCCAAAGGGTACAAACGTGAAACCCTTTTGCGGGAAAAAAATAAATTGTACGGAGTTGCCTGGAGTAAGTACAAGCGATTGGGGGAAGGGACACAACCCAAACGTCAGGATGTTATAGATACGACTGCTACCAGTTGGCATCGGAGGGTCTTTACCGATTCGAGGAAGTACGCGCCCCTCTTTTATAAAGAGTATTTTGATATTTATGATTTGGTGGCGGCTACAGATTTCGGGTTTTATTTTGGAAGGCAATTTGAAGCCATGAGTGACATTTATTATCTGAATGCAAAAATAACCGGTGTTGAGATCTTTGCAGAAAATGGCTTTATTTACGTGGTTGACCGCGTGGTTGCGCCACTAAAAAGCGGCGCTGAATTGTTGGCTGACAAAAGTAAAGGTAACTCGTATTCAAAATACTATAATCTCATCAATTCATTTTCAGAGTTTTCTTACAATGAAACCGAAACCTTTAAGCAACCTGGCGCTTCTGAAGGTTTGGCTGTTGACTCGCTTTTTAGTTTATACTATCCTAAACTATTATTTAACATTACAAGTGAAAGGACAGTAGCTCCCAGAGGTACCACCGGCCTTCCGGGTAATGTGTCGATCCGTTACCATCAGGGAATTGTTGCTCCTACTGACGAAGCTTACAACCAGCTTGAGAGCCAATATCTTGCAGGCGGTAATAATTGGGGAAGTATTGATGCTGCTCCCGAAAATATTAAGAAGATAATCGCCAATTCCGGTCTTTCTCTTAAGCCGGTGTACCTAACGGATATACAAAAAGGGTTTGAGAATGGTGAATCTGACAATGTATTGATTGATGTATCAAGCATTGTGCAGAAGGAATATGGTAGCAATTGTACGTTCATTGGTGTAAACAAGCCAGTTGTGCCACGCGCATTCAGCAGTGTTACCGGGCCAATATATACGCGCAAAGGCTTTCAAAAAGTGATGTATGCTATTGAACAATCAGATTTATTACCGGCATTAAAAAGAAAAAACTCTACGTATAGTTTTTTTGTTGAGCGCGATGAATTGTCTTCAATCGATTCTTCCTTCATCTACGATGCCGCGAGGGAAACATTCAAAGTTGTAACCCTTGCCCCTTCAGTTATGGCAACACCGTTAACAGAATCGGATCTTCGCTTGCTTTTGATGAATCACGTTGCCATTGATCGTCCCAAGGGAATAGCAAGAAAAGAATTTATCAAGAATTTAGCCGGAAATTTTATCATTTTCAATAATGTAACCAATGAAGTTAGGGGAACCGCGCCTACAACCTATGGCTACAACGGAGTAAAGACTGTTGTTAATATCCCCCGCCAAATTAGTACCAATGCTGACAACGGGGTTACCTTTGAAATTGATAACTGGTTTAGTTTCACGGTTAGAAATCTTTTTAGTGAGATTTCTACAAATTATCCTAAGTTTCACGCCCTAATCAGAAAGGCCGGGCTTAGTCTCGATAAAGAGTTTAAATATAGTTTCACATCCGAAAATCAAAACTATACGGTATTTGCACCCTCCGATTCATTGCTGAATACGATGAATACAGATGCCTTAACCGCAGCACAACTTAAGAACTTTGTTTTAATGCATTTTATTCAGGGGGATTTGATTTTTACTGATGGTAACAAACAAAGCGGGTATTATGAGACTGCAAGGATCGATGAAAGTTCTACGACTTATTCTACGATAAATACAAAAATCAGAATTAACACAGGAATCGATCAAATAATCATTCCATATAAAGACGGAACTTCCGGAGTAATAGTGAATGAATCATTGAAGTCAAATATTATTACAGGACGCGAATTGAGTACTACAGGAGCTTTTCCCAATTCGTTGAATAATGGCGTGATCCATGAAATCAATAAGCCTTTGTTGTTTGATCAGGTGGATACTCAATAGAAAACCAGCATTAAATCGTAAATTTTAAACCTAAGGTTTTTCAACTCATGAAAAAAATTAAAAAAATCATAACTCTGATTCTTGCACTTTGTTGTTTTGTCGGAGCTTATGCTCAGACAAAAAATACCATTCGTGGAAAAATTATTGACCAGAAGGATAAATCGGCGGTGATTGGTGCAACGATTGTTGAATCTGATAAAACCAATCGTGTTATAAATGGGACAATTACCGATATTGATGGCAATTTCGTTTACCAGATGAAAGATCCGGGAAATACAATGAACGTAAGCGTGATCGGATATCAAACCAAACCGATTAAACCCAATTTCGAGAAAGCTGTAGTAATCGAACTTGTTTCATCCGATATCGAATTAGATCAGGTAACAATTACTGCCAAAGCAAAATCGGATAATCAGCTTACGAATATTGAAGAACGCGACAACGCTTCATCGCGCGTAAAAGTTGATTTAATGGAAATGAAAGATGCCGGTATTACCTCGGCGGCTGATGCCCTTCAGGGTAAAGTTTCGGGACTGGATATTATCAGCGCTTCAGGTGACCCCGGTTCTGGTTCGCAAATAGTGATCAGGGGTTTGAGCTCAATTGGAAATAACAAACCGTTGATAGTCATTGATGGAATCCCCCAAAGCAATGTGCCGAGTAGTTTTGATCTCAGCTCTTCTGATTCACAGGATATTAGCCGTATGGTAAACGTTGCTTTGCAAGATATAAAATCAATTGAAGTATTAAAAGACGCAGCTTCTACTGCGGTATATGGTTCTCAAGGTGCTGACGGTGTTTTATTAATCGAAACCAACCGGGGCAAGATGGGTAAAGTACAGTTTGATTACCAGTACAAAAACAGTATGAATTTTCAACCTCCCGCAGTCCCGATGTTGAACGGTAATGAATACACCACACTTCAGCTCGAAGAGATGCACAACGCCTATGGTGTGTTTTCAACGCCCGACGAGATTGCTTACAATAGGGATTATGCCCTTTTTTATAATTATTCGGCCAATACCGATTGGTTGTCTCTGATTACCCAAAATTCAGCGACAAATGATCATTATTTTAAGATATCAGGCGGTGGTGAAAAAACCCGGTATTTTACTTCTTTCAGCTATGTAAATGAAGGCGGTACAACAATTAATACCGGCGCAAAAACATTTTCGTCACGCGTGAACCTTGATTATTTCTTATCGAAGAAGACTTTGTTTACCGTTCAGTTCAATTATAACAACCAGACACGTCAAGGTAATTATGAGATGGGTTTAACCAATGGCTGGCAGAATAGAAACGTGAGAGAGATGGCATACATGAAAGCCCCAAATATGAGTGTCATGGAATATGACTCTGATGGGGTGCCTACCGGTGAGTATTTTACGCCTGTCAACAGTTATCAGGGGAATGGTCAGGATTATTTCAATCCTGTGGCAGTTGCCAAATTGGGGAAAAACAATTCAAATAACACTTCTATTGAAAATAGCTTTAAGTTAAAATATACGATAGCCGATTGGCTGGTTTTCAGGGAATCGGTATCTTTTACTTATAGAGGGAGAAAAGACAATAAATTTTTACCTTATGATGCAATTGGCGTTGACTGGTTAAATTATTTGGTTAACAGATCGGCCGAAGTGAATGATCAATCATCTTCATTTAGGACTGAGTCATTGTTATCCTATACCATCCCGTTTACGAAAACAGATCATGAGATGTCAGGAACTTTATCCTGGATTACAAATCAGAATAATTCGGAATTTATATCTGTTGAGAGTTCGAAATCTCCCAGTACCGATATTCAAGACCCTGCCAATGGCGGTCAGATTGTTGATCAACCCAATGCTGCATGGTATCAAAAATCACTTCGGTCAGGCAACACTGAGTCACGTGATTTGGGCGCTTTGTTTACCTGGAACTATAAATATAAAGACCGTTATATGTTACAAACGGTGGTGCGGGCAGATGCTAATTCAGCTTTTGGTATTAATAACCGTTGGGGAGTATTCAAAGGTATTTCAGGAGCATGGCGTTTTTCCTCAGAACCATTTTTATCCAATAGCTCAGGTTGGTTAAGTGAGAGTAAATTGCGTGCGAGTTGGGGAACTTCGGGACGCCCTCCCGGCGATACTTATGCACGGTTTGCTACTTACGAATCTTCAGGTCGCTATATAACCAACTCAGCTATTATCCCAACCAAAGTTCAATTGGATAATCTTAAATGGGAGTCTATTACCTCTATTAACTTAGGTTTTGATTTGAACCTGTTCAAAGACCGTCTTTTTGTTTCAGGGGAAATTTACTCAAAAAACACGACGGATATTATGTTCCCGTCAAATAACTGGCAAGGTTACAATATACCAACATCCTCAGGGTTTTCTACGCTGAAGTACTTTAATGGCGGTGAGATGGAAAATAAAGGTTGGGAATTTATGACCAACTGGAAAATCGTCAGGACAAAGGATTGGCTGGTCTCAGTTGATTTTAACGCCTCTCAGAACATTAACTCGTTTTTGGAATTACCTGATAACTTTAATACAGAAAATGCGGTATCGATAAATAACGGTGAATACCCGCAAAGGATAGTCTCCGGACAATCAATAGGATCCTTTTTTGGGTTCAGGTACAAAGGGGTTTATGCCTCCGATGCCGATGCTGTTGCAAGGGATGTCGAAGGAAACATAATGTACGATGGCGAAAATATTGCCGTTCCGATGACTTATAAAGGAACCTATTTGTTTAAAGGTGGTGATGCTATTTATGAAGATGTCAACCATGACGGTAAAATTGATTTGAATGACGTAGTCTATATTGGCGATTCGAATCCGACTTTGACAGGTAGTTTTGGAAACTCATTAAGGTATAAAAACTGGAACTTTTCCTTTTCTATTTATTATCGTGTCGGTTACGACATCATTAATATGACAGCGCTTAATGCCGAAGGGATGAATGGAAGAGATAATCAAAGTAAAGCCGTTTTGCATCGTTGGAGGGTTCAGGGACAAAACGAACCAGGCATGTTACCCAGGGCGTATATGAACAATCCTGCCAACAACCTGGGATCTGACCGGTATGTAGAACAAGGCGATTTTATGCGTTTAAACAATGTCAAACTTGGTTATGACCTTGGAAACGAGTTATGTCGTAAATTATCAGTTCAAAGTGCAAGTTTTTCGATCAGCGCACGTAAATTATTTACTATCACTAATTATTCAGGACAGGATCCTGAAGTTGGGCAAAATGCTGCCGATCCGTTTGATATTGGTAAGGATAATGCCAAAACTCCGCCGCCCAGAGTGGTTACTATTAGTTTATCTGTAGGGTTTTAATTCCAATGAATAAGAATTATGAAAAAGATATTTAAATTAAGAGTTGTTCTTTTGTTTTTGGCAATGAGCCTTCAATTTTCGTGTGCCGATTATTTAGAATTATTGCCCAATAGCGGATTGGTTCGCGAAGAGTTCTGGAAAACAAAATCTGATGTTGAGGCAGTTTTAATGGGCGCATACCAAAAGGTGGCTTCATTGAATGGTAACCTGTTTACATACGGCGAAGCCCGTGCGGATATGGTTGAAGCCCATAATGAATGGTCCGGTGATGTTTTGAATCTTATGGAGGGCAATATTACAGCAGATAACTCGCTGTGCAATTGGGCCAGCTTTTATGCAGCAATTAATTACTGTAATGATGTGATTAAAAATGCGCCGGAGGTTCAGAAAATCGACAATACTTTTACAGAGTTTCAGTTACAGAGTTTTTTGGCTGAAGCTCATTTTATACGAAGTCTGAGTTATTTTTACCTGGTACGGATTTTTAAGGATGTACCATTGGTTATAGAACCGTCGGAGACCGACAACTCTGATTTCTACCTCCCGAAAACCGATGGCGATGAAATTTTGGTAGAGATGCTGAAATATCTGAATGAATATCGTCTGTATGCAAGCGACGAATATACTACTACCGAGGAAGAAAAAGGTCGTGCAACAAAATCTTCGTTCGATGCGCTTATTGCCGATATTTGTCTCTGGAGATTTGATTATGCAGGATGCATTGAGGCCTGTGACCGTATTATGGGCAACCCCAAATATGTGTTATTGCGCAGTCCCGTATGGTTTGAATTGTTTTATCCGGGAAATTCATTGGAAGGTATTTTTGAAATCCAATTCAGTGACTTGAATAATCAAAGGAATGGCACTTTTGGGATTACCAACCAAAATGCACGTCAATATTTACCGAGCCAAACGGCCATACAATTATTTGCTCAAAAGTATTCCGTTGAACGAACAAGGGGTGAAGATAAATCCATTGCTAAAATATCAGAAGATAATTACATCATCTGGAAATATGTTGGGAGTTCCCCTAACGGTAAATCAGTACGTTTCTCTTCTATTCAAAATAGTTGTAACTGGATTGTATACCGGCTTGCAGATATCTATTTAATGAAGGCTGAAGCATTATCGCAGTTGGGCAGTTTTACTGATGCGGCTGAACTTTTGAATGAAATCAGGGTAAGAGCCAATATGAATCCACTGGTAATTGCAAATTCAGCCGATGCATATGAAGATGCTATTATGGACGAACGGGCCGTGGAATTGGCATTCGAAGGAAAACGTTGGTTTGACTTGTTACGGATGGGTCGCAGAAATAACTTCAAAAGAAAAGCCAAACTAATTGATTTGATTGTTGCCAATGTCCCTTCAACCCAAAAGCGTATCTTATCAGCAAGGCTAACGAATCCACTTGGGTGGTATCTGCCAATTGCCAAAAGCGAAATGGAACGCAATAAAAACCTGGTTCAAAACACCTATTATACCTACTAAGCGATGAAAAGAATTTTAACTATACTAAGCTTGTTTGTTGCTTTTTCGATGCAATATTCGTGCACCAAATCTTTTGTTGAGGCTGGATTCAAAGACATGGAGAAATATACAGCCTATGATTATCTGGTCGCTCATGAAGACACCTTTTCAAGTTTCATTCAGATTGTTAACGCAGCTGATCTTCAAGGTACTTTAAGCGCCTATAACCCAAATGGAGCTGATTATACACTTTTTGCCCCCAGCAATGATGCTGTTGCTGAATTTATTGCGAATAACAGTCAGTATTCTTCACTCAACGATTTATTGAGCGATAAATCCTATGTTTCAGCTCTTGCAAGGTATCATGTTGTAAATATGGGTGTAAAAACTACCGGTTTCCCCTATGGAGCCTTTTCCGAAGCAACACTTTCCGATGATTATTTAAATGTAAACTATATCATAGAAACGGATACTACTTATTTCAAAATAAATAATCAGGCTCCTGTGATCCAAACAAATATCGAAGTATCGAATGGATATGTTCATGTAATTGGTGTAATGCTTACGCCTGTTACCCAGAACAGCTATGGCTGGTTAAAAAGTAATCCTGGTTATTCCATACTTCTGTCAGCCATCGAAGCTACCGGCATCGATAAAATAATTGATGTGGACATGAAATCAGAAGACCAGGAATTGTCACCATTTACAGTGTTGGTTGAAGCTGATTCTGTCTATAAAAAGCGAAACATCAATTCATTTGAGGACCTGGTAAAATTAATTAGTCCGGACAGGACTGATTATACAAACATTACTAACCCATTGTACTCATTTGTTGGATACCATATTTTAACGCAAAGTTTGTACTTAAACGATTTCACTTCACAAACAGAGGCTACCAATTATGGAACCTTTGCCGATTTACCCATTAGGATAGATGGAACAGGACTTGATATCCTGATTAATAAAGGGAAAGAAATTTTTGATACGATAGCAGTTAATGGCGATACCACTATCGTTGACTATGTTGGAATTAACTATGATGCAAGTAATGTTGTAACTCAAAGTGGCGCCATCCATTTCGTCGACCAGATTCTAAAGCCTCAGGTTCCTTCGAGGGCGTTTGTTTCGTTCTCATTTTGGGATGAACCCACAAAAGACATGATTGATTATGAAATAAAAGGTGGCACTTACCTGATTGATGATCCAAAGACAATAAAAAATGTCACATGGTCCGGACCGGAATTGTACTATGTAAAATCATTTGACGATTCTGAGTTGTCTTATAACAAGGATTACTTAAAAATTAGTGGCGATTTTACCATTACTTATGTGCTCCCTAAGATTATTCAGGGTAAATACAATGTGATACTCAGGGCCCATGCATTCAGTTCTGAAAATGCTGTAGTTGAGCTTTCGATGGACGGAAATAAACTTGGGGGACTTATTAATTTACAATCAGGTGGCAGTGAAAGCAATCCATACGTTGATATTAATGTTGGAGCTGTTGACTTTAAAAAGTATGACTCTCATACAGTTCAAATTAAACCCCTGATTCCGGGCACGTTTATATGGGATTTAATCCGATTCGAACCAATCTAACAAACTTAAAAATGATGAAATCTAAAATAGGCATTTTGCTAACAGTAATTATTTTTACAGCTATGGGTTGTAAAAATACAACCTGGGATGACCATTATACTAAATTACCCGAGACAATCAATATGAATGTTTGGGATGCTATACAAGCAAGAAGTGATTTATCAAAATTTGTAGATTTGATGGTAAAATACAAATATGATTCGCTCTTTACATCAAATGATAGTTATACACTTTTCATCCCTGATAACAGTGCTATTGATAAATTGATGCAATCAGAAGATATAGGTGCCACGATTCTGAATTACCATATATCAAGGCATGTTATTCAGCTTGTTGGTATTCAGGGAAAACGTAAACTGCAGACCTTGGAAGACAAGTATTCAACCTTCGAAAGTGTAGGGGGAAATTCGACTTATGATGATGTCCCGTTGACTTTTGAGAGTCCGCTGTACCTCAATGGTAAGTTCTTTGTGATGGGCGAAGTTGCGGTGCCAAAATTCAACTTATATGAATATTTCGCCAAAAATAACACTTATCTAAAAGCGTACATTGACAGTAAAGATTCCATTGTCCTTGACAGGGAAAAGAGTAGGGCTATCGGCTACGATGAAAATGGAAATACTGTTTATGATACTGTTGCAACCAGATATAATGAGGTAGAAGCCAAGTACTTTCCGATGTCGAAAGAGTACAGGGTTTGGACGGCCACTTTCGCTTTTCCCAGACAGGAAAAATATGAGGCTGGTTTGACAGAAATGGCGCAAAAACTTGGTGGAGATTTTGTTGACTACAAAGATATTCCGGTGAAATGGCAGGAGAATATTTTGATTCCACATTTGCTTGACCATGGTGTTTTCCTGAATATGCTGGATGAGTCTGAATTTGAAACCATTGATGTTTTGACAAAGAGAAAGAAATATAACATGGTAAACATCAATGTTGACAGCATTGTTGTGAATTACACCCCAACTGATAAATACCTTAGCAGTAACGGGGTGACTTACGATTATAAAGTTTTCACCGTGCCTGATTCATTGTTCGCCGGAACCGAAACTTTTGAGGGCGAATGGTTAACTATACCAACGGGGGCAGGAACATATGCCTGGAGAAAGAATGTTTCGGTTAGTAGCTCATTAAAAGTAATTAACAGCTATATCAAAGGCCTCTCGAACGATTCGATCCTTATAGTTAACTTTGATAAAGGATATAAAGGTACTTATGTACTTCAATTTTCTTCCAAAGACCTTTTCCCCAGAAGGTACAGAATGGTTGTTACCACCCATATGGACATTGGAGGGCTCTATGATATTTATGTGAATGATGTTTTAGTCAAATCCTTCGATTATTACCTCTATATAAGAAACAGAACCATTATTAACAGTGTTGATGGAGTAACTAAATTTGCGCCATTAACTGCAGGAGGAGGTCGTTACAATAAATTCGATTGCTGGGTTGATAATATAACCGAATATGGCAAAGCTAAGATTCGCTTTGAGTATAAGGGGCCAAGTACGTCAGTTCCCAATAACGGGTTGGTAATTGATGCGATTGAATTTATTCCGGCTTTATAAAAATCTAAGTAAACTAGCTATACAAATCTGATTATCGGAAGAGTAAACGATTTATAAAATGAAACTTGATAAAATGATTAATAACCTATTCACCGTTGCACCCTGGAAAAGAGTTGTGCTTGTTGTTTCTGTGTTGCTTTTAGCCTTTTATTCATCGCAAGCGCAGGATAAGTTGGTACAAGACTCGATTCTTGTAAAAGGAGTAGTTGTTTCAGGAACAAATGCCCCTCAATCAAACATTACCATCAGTATTGAAGGTTCCAGTCAGCTACCTGTTGTAACCAACGATGCCGGAGAATTTACGATTAAGTCGAGTTCTGGTAATAATTGGTTAGTGATTTCTCCGGTTAGTGATTTTAAAGTTCGAAGGATTTTTCTGAACAACCGGAACCAGTTAAAAATATACTTGACTGACAATGATTTAGCTGCAGGTATTGATCCTTTAAATATTCTTTCTCAAACGATACTAAGAAAGGACATGACAGCATCTTATTTTGATTTGAGTACTGTTGATAACAATAAAACGCCTGCAATATCAATTGATGAATATTTACAAGGCAAAGTTTCCGGTATGTATTCAATTCGGAGGGAAGGAGCGCCCGGAACGGGGGCGGTTGGCTTTATCCGTGGCATAAATTCGATCAACGCCAATAGCCAACCTCTGTATGTCGTTGACGGAATACCCATGGAAAATCCAGGCCTTTTTACCACCAACCTTGACGGATTTGCCTATAATCCTTTATCAGCGGTTAATATGCTCGATATTTCGCATGTGACTGTCGTCAAGGATCCCACGATTACGTCCATTTATGGCTCCAAAGCGTCCAACGGGCTGGTATTTGTTGAAACCCTCAACCCAAGCGCTTTGCAGACTTCGATTGATGTTGATTTACGTTCGGGGTATTCACTGGCTCCAGCAAACCAGATTCCTCAATTAAATGCCAGTCAGCATAAAACGTTGATCAATGAAGCTATTTTTTCTTCAGGCCTTTACGAAGAAGACATCAAACTAAATTATCCCACCCTTTTTCTCACACCCAGAGACGCCCGGTATATTGATTACCAGCACAATACTAACTGGCAAGATAAAATATTTGCAGATGCCAGGTTTACCAATGTAAATTTGAGAGTAAAAGGTGGCGATGCCATTGCCCGTTATGGTCTTTCTTTTGGATATACCACAAGTGAGGGAATAATTGAGTCAAGTGACTATGACAGCTATAATATTCTGTTTGTTAGTCGCTTAAATGTCTTTAAATGGCTAAGGATGAACGCGAATGTTACGTTTAATTATAATTCTGCAAATATGAAGGAATCAGCTAAGGTGAAAGAAACCAGTCCAATTTTGGCAGCTTTGGGAAAATCGCCTATGTTGAATCCTTACCAATATGACCTCAATGGCCTGGAGAATTCGAACCTCACTGAAGTGGACGAACTTGGGGTGAGTAACCCGGTTGCTATCATTAACAGTTATAAAGCATCAAACAACAATTACCATTTTCTTTCAACCATGGGATTTGAAGGAGATCTGACAAAAGACCTGATGTTTATTACAAATTTCAGTTTAACATACAACAACCTGAAGGAGGTAATTTTTATGCCCAATCATGGAATGGCTCATTACTATGACGACGAAGCTTACAATGTTTCCAAAGCCACCAATGATTATTTATTGTCGATTTACAACAACACCTACTTATCCTATAAAAAAGTGTTCAACCAAATTCACAATGTCACCTCAAACACCGGGTTGAATTTGATGATGAATAAATATGAACTTGATTGGGGCCTCACAATGAATGCCTCTGAAAATGATCAGTACCAAGACATACAGGATGGTACCGATAATTTACGCCAAGCTGGCGGGGCAAATAGAAATTGGAACTCTGTTTCAATATACGAAAGCCTTAATTACGTTTACAAAGACAAGTACCTGGTTTCGGGTAGTGTTTCACTTGATGCATCATCAAGAATTGGCGAAGAGGCCATCCATACTTTGAGTATTGGGGATAATCGTTTAGGGTTATTCTATGGTGGCGCCCTTGCATGGCGCTTATCGAGCGAATCTATGTTTAACAGGTTAAGTTGGCTCGACGAGTTAAAATTAAGATTGTCGTATGGAAAAACCGGAAACGATGATATCGGCGAATCCAATAGTTCAAATTATTACGCTTCTGGCAAATATAGGGGAACAGTTGGTCTGTACCCAGCTATTATATCTAACAAGAAGTTAAGTTATGAAACCGTGAGCCAACTCAATGGAGGGATCGATTTTGCATTGTTTGGTAATCGTGTCAAGGTAGCGGCCGATATTTACAAAAGCACCGTTGACGACATGTTGATTCTGGCGCCTGTATCATCTTATCTGGGATATAGCTACAGGCCTGAAAATGGTGGAAAAATGCAAAATAAAGGTTTAGATTTATCGGTTTCCCTTCGTGTTATCGATAGCAGGACATTTAAATGGGATATTCTGGCCAACGTTTCGAAAGTTAAAAATGAAATAACTTCGTTGAAAGGTGATCAGCTTGTCAATCAGATTACCGGAGGTGAAACTGTTAATCAGGTGGGTTCGGCTGCAAACAGTTTTTTCGGATACATTTATGAAGGAGTTTATTCAACCTCTGAGGAAGCTTCAGCTGCAAACTTAATGAATGATAAATTCGTGCAATACTCGGCAGGCGACGGAAAGTTTAAGGATATTTCAGGCGCAGATGGCACTCCTGACGGTATCATAAATCAATATGACAAAACAACCCTTGGCTCATCGATGCCTGATTTATACGGCGGCTTGCAGAATACCTTTACCTATAAAAGATGGTCTTTTAATACTCATATTAACTTTGTTTCAGGAAATAAGATATTCAACTACGTAAGGTACCAGAATGAAAAAATGACAGGCCTGGAAAATCAAAGCGCTTATGTACTGAACCGGTGGGTATATGAAGGTCAGGTTACAAATGTGCCACGTCCACTGTGGAACGACCCGATGGGCAACTCTTCTTTTTCGTCGCGTTGGATAGAGGATGGGACTTATCTTCGTGTCTCAAATGTTTCGCTTAGTTACAAGATTCCCAACAAATTCCTCGAATTCAGAAATGCAGAATTTTATGTTTCAGCCAACAATCTGCTGACAGTGTCCAAATATTTAGGCTACGACCCAGAATTCTCTTATTCCTATTCGCACGATGAACAAGGAGTGGATTATGGACAAACCCCACAAGCAAGGCAATTTATTATTGGTATTAAACTAGGATTATAAAATATATTAAATAGTTATCATGCGCAAAAATCTGAAATATTCCGTTGTTATACTATCACTTTTGATGTCGGTGGTATTTCTGCCTTCCTGTAAAGAGTTTCTTAACCCCGACCAGGAATTAGATATCACATCAGACAAAATGTTTGATGATTGGTATGAATATCGTTCTGTAGCTATGGGGTTATACAACTTGCAGCAGGAATTGGTTGAACAGTTAATGGTTCTGGGCGAATTGCGGGGAGATTTATTGAAGACCACATCAAATGCCAACGCTGATTTGGCCGAGATCTATAACTTTCAGGTATCAAAAACAAATAAATATGCCGATCCCACTAACTTTTATAAGTTGATATCTGC
Source organism: Prolixibacteraceae bacterium (assembly GCA_019459485.1). Taxonomy (GTDB): domain Bacteria; phylum Bacteroidota; class Bacteroidia; order Bacteroidales; family Prolixibacteraceae; genus Aquipluma. The sequence continues at coordinate 139,601 of JAIBEZ010000028.1, read as the reverse complement.
TTGTAACAGCTTAATTACGCAGCTAGAAAAGAGTCATCCTGAGGTAATTGATAAATCCAGGAAGGTTTCGGAACTCGGTAATTACGATAAGTTATATGGAGAAGTTCTTTGTATGCGGGCATGGGCTTATTTTAATGCAGTCAGGATCTATGGCAAAATTCCGGTCATTCATGAATCACTCTCATCGGTTGAAGAGATTGAAGCGTATTTAAATTCAACGCAAACCTATGTTGATAATGTAAGTATAGTGTTTGGGAGGGATGGTTTCTATAACGATACTACTTACAATCAATCTATTACTCTGACAAAACAGTTTTATGATATAGACATGGTGATCAAGGAATTCACTAAACAATTGGAAGAAGATGTGAGGGTGGTTGGTGTGAACCATTACAGTGTCAACTCAGATAAAACATGGGAAGTCACTATTTGGAATACCTATGCTTTGAATGCACTATTGGGTCAAATGTATCTGACTTCAGGAGATTTGGCAAAGGCTGCCGCTAAATTTAACATTATCGCTAATGCTTATGATCCTGATATTGATTACCGTTACCAGATTGACGAGACTTTTTCTGAAGGTCTATGGAAAAATATTTTTACAAGAATCGATCTTAGTGAACACATTTTTACCTTGAATTTCGACAAAGTAAACCAGCAGCAGAACGATTTTCAAAATTTATTTGAGTCATGGGGGCCTCATCAATACATGCTAAAGCCCACCAAGGCAGCGATTGATTTATGGGAAACCACTTGGAGTTACTATAGCTTGGTTATTCCCGATGCGACAAAGCCATGGCTTACCACCTTGAACAAATTGAATCCTGGAATTCCAAGCGATTTTTACCGTGGATATGGGACTTCCTATATATACATGAAAAATGGAAGTTATTTCTCATCTATTTATAGTTCGAACGGAACTGGAATGCTCAATTATAAAATGAAAAATGATGTTCGTACCTATACTTCAATGATGGATGGGTTTGATACAATCGTCTTTAAATATTCAATCGACAAACAAACTTATGACGAGGATGCTAATTTTATCATTTACAGAGCTGCCGGAATTCAACTTTATCTGGCCGAGATTTATACATGGTTGGCTCAGAGAGATGCTAGTGGCGTTGTCAAAACAAATAAACTTAAAGCCATGAATATTGTAAACGACGGTAGCAATTACGATGTTCTTGCGAATCGTGCTCAGCTTGGCATTCGTGGCCGTGCTGGTTTTACCGCCGCTAACAATGGATTGATACAGGTTGGAAACATCAATTATGTGCACGATCCTTACACCAATCAAGTTATAGATTATATTGATTTTAGCGGTAACGGCAAAGAGTATGATTTACAGAAATACATGGAAGAAAAAATTCTTGATGAGAAAGCAAGGGAATTGGCCTTCGAGGGTGAACGTTTTTACGATTTGGTCAGGGTGGCCAAACGTCGCAACGACCCTTCATTCCTGGCAAAAAAGGTTTCAGCCAAATATCCTTCAGGTATGCGGGAGTCCATTTATAATCTTTTGCTCGACGAAAAAAATTGGTACATCAAAATGTTCGATTAAATTATTTCTCAATTGATAGTGTGTAACTGGCAACCTGATATCATTTCAAGTTGCCAGTTTTTTTTGTTAATTTATGCCTGAAAAATAAGCTGTCAACTCATGAAACGAACATGCCGCTGATAATTATTTCATCGGAGGCGGCACAAAAAGAAAATGAATTGGAACGAAGTGGAAATCCGCGAAGCGAAAATTAATGTTTAATGTGGATGCTTTCTGGCATGTGAGTTCTCCCGATAGATCGGGACAAGCTATGAGAACGCTTAATAATCAATTAATTAATAACAATACTTTCGAATGAAAACACATCAGAAAATACAACTGCTTTTTATTCTTTTCTTCTGTTTTTTAACTGCTTCGGCTCAAACACCTTTCAATAAAGGTGTAAACCTCACCAATTGGTTTCAGGCGGAAAATGCCCGACAGATACACTTCACCAAATACACCAAACAGGATTTTGTCCGTATCAAAAGTTTGGGCTGCGATGTTGTCCGTTTGCCAATCAATTTGCACTTCATGACCGGTGGCGCCCCCAACTACACCATCGATCCTCTGTTCTTCGATTTTTTGGATCAGGTGGTTGACTGGGCAGAGGAGTTGCAAATGCATTTACTGCTCGATAACCACACTTTCGATCCAAATGCCAATACCGAACCATCGGTTGAAGGCATTCTGCTTAAAGTCTGGCCGCAAATGGCTGAGCGTTACAAAAACCGGTCGGATTACATTTACTACGAAATACTGAACGAACCTCACGGAATTACGACTGCCCTTTGGTGCCAGATTCAACTAAAGGTGATCAACGCCATTCGTGCGGTTGATACCAAACACACCATCATTGTCGGACCATCAGGATACAATGGTTACGGCGAACTCAAAAACATGCCGGTTTATACTGACACAAACCTGATTTACACTTTCCATTTTTACGATCCTTTCATGTTCACACATCAGGGAGCAAGCTGGACTTCCGGCATGCAGGATGTCGCGAATGTGCCGTTTCCTTATGTCGCCTCAAAAATGCCGGCAGTGCCTGCAAGCGCAAAAGGAACCTGGGTCGAAGGATCGCTGAACAACTATAAAAACGACGGAACTGTTGCCAAAGTAAAACAATTGATTGATGTTGCAGTGAATTTTAAAACCAGCAGAAATGTGAATATTTTTTGCGGTGAGTTCGGTGTATATATTCCAAATAGTCCGCATGCCGACCGGGTTTACTGGTACGATGTGGTGCGTAAATACTTGGAAGAAAAAGGAATTAGCTGGACAATATGGGATTACCAGGGAGGATTTGGGCTGTTTGAAAAAGGAACCAACGAATTGTTCGATTACGATTTGGATCCAGAAATACTGAAAAGCCTGAATTTTAATATTCCGGAACAAAAAGAATTTGTTTTGATTGCCGATACAAAACCATTCCCTGTTTATACCGATTTCATTGGCGAGTCAGTTTTTGCATCGGGAAGTGCCGGAAACGGAACCATTGATTTTTATTCGGTCACTCAGCCGCAAACCGGAAAATATTCAATTTACTGGACCGGAAGCAACCAATACTCAGGGCCGGGTTTTGATCTGAAGCCCGACAAAGACCTATCGAAATTGGCAACGAACAATTATGAGCTTGATTTTTGGGTCAAAGGCGATTCGCCAAATACCAGATTTGAGATCAGGTTTATTGATTCGAAAACGGCCATTGCAGGCGATCATCCGTGGAGAAACAGTTACACCATTGATCAGACCAAAGTTACCTGGGACGGAACCTGGCAGCATGTGAAAATTCCGCTGAAGAACTTCAAAGAAACCGGTTCGTGGGATGGATCATGGTTCAACGCAGCTGGAAAGTTTGACTGGAAAGCGGTGGATCGCCTCGAATTTATTGCTGAATTTGGCGCCCTCGGAACGCAAAAAATTTGGTTTGATGAAATTTTGATCAACGGCACTCCCCTTACTTCAGCAAAAGAAAATTTGGGGGAAAACGATTTTAACGCAATTGCCTTTCCAAATCCGATGACTGAAAATACCACCATTCGGTACAATCTTCCTGAAACCGGTTTTGTGAATGTGAGCATTTACAATCTGTCGGGTCAGAAGCTGGAAACGCTGGTTGATGCCCGCGAAAATCAGGGAATTCACTCGGTTCAATGGACTCCAAAACATACCGTTTCATCAAAAATTTCGTCCGGAGTTTTTATTTGCAAAATTTCCGCTTCAGGAAAAACCACGGTGCTAAAATTGATTTTGAAAAATTGATATTATAGTTACTTTTGGAAAAAATACTTAAACCATCGTTTAACACCTCCAAACTGAAGACTTAATCATACATAATGAATAAAACACTTTCAATCGTCATTCCTGCATACAACGAAGAAAAAACCATTTTCGCTATTCTCTGCAAAGTATCCGAAGTAGAACTCGTCGGTCAGATAAAAAAAGAAATAATCATTGTCAATGATTGTTCAAAAGATCAGACAGTTGCGGCAGTAGAGCAATTCCAAACTGCTTTTCCTGAAGTCAATGCCCGCCTTTTTCATCAGCCGGTAAATATGGGGAAGGGCGCTGCACTCCATCGCGGAATTGCCGAAGCAACCGGCGACTATCTGATCGTTCAGGATGCCGACATGGAATACGACCCCCGCGAATACAACGATTTGCTGAAACCCATTTTGGAAGGTTTCGCCGATGTGGTTTACGGTTCGCGTTTTATGGGAGGAAATCCGCACCGGATCTTGTTTTTCTGGCATTCCATCGGCAATAAAATGCTGACTTTTTTCTCCAACATGTTCACAAACCTGAACCTGACCGACATGGAGACCTGCTATAAATTGTTTCGCACCGAATACATAAAGTCGCTCAAACTGAAGGAAAATCGTTTTGGTTTTGAACCCGAAGTGACTGCAAAAATCGCCCGGATTCCGAACATCAGGATTTATGAAGTGGGTGTTTCATATTACGGAAGAACGTATGCCGAAGGAAAAAAAATAAACTGGAAAGATGGTCTCAGGGCCTTTTATGTCATTCTGAAATACAATGTTTTTAGTCTAAAATAACCTATTGAAAATGAAAATCAATTCGGACAAGGCAGTCTATATTATTCTATCAGTACTATTTCTTCTTCAGCTTGTTTTCGTTTTCAACAGCATCGATTTTTATGGCGGCGCCGATAATATAACTCATTTCAGGACTGCCCGATATGCGTTTAAGTATCCCGAGTTGTTTCTCGACCAATGGGGAAAACCTGTTTATACCACGCTTGTCGCTCCATTTGCGCTACTCAGCATTCAATTTGCCAGAATGTTCAATGTGCTTGCAGGTTTAGCCGCGATATTCTTCACGGTAAAACTCATTCGCTTGTCGGGCGAAAAGTTTAATCTGCTCCCTGTTTTTTTTATCGCTTTTTCGCCCATGTACTTTTTGCTGATGCAAAGTTGCCTGACCGAAATTCTATTCAGTTTTGTACTGGTTTTATCATTTTGGTTGTTTTTTAGTAACCGGTATTTATGGGCAGCCATTGCATTGTCTTTTATTCCATTTGTACGAACCGAAGGGATCGTCATTTTTCCTTTGTTTGTAATTGCACTTTTTCTGGTAAAAAAATATTGGGCAATACCACTTCTATTGGTTGGATCGGTTTTTTACACCCTCGTAGGATATCCGCATTATCAGGATTGGTTATGGATTATTCATCAGATGCCCTATTCATTGGGAGATAGCTTCTATGGAAGCGGAAAACTTTCTCATTTCGTTGAGCAAAGTCCATATATATTCGGATGGCCTTTCCTGGTATTTCTGGTAATCGGATTGGTAGTCTGGACATACAAAGCAGTGAAACCATTCAGGATAACGGAAAAACCTTTTTTGTTTTATTTTCTGATTGCAGGAAGTTTCGTCGGCTTTTTTGCTGCCCATTCGTATGTTTGGTGGAAAGGTACCGGCGGTTCGCTGGGCCTAATCCGTGTGATTGCTAGCGTGGTGCCGATGGCAGCTATTATCGCAATGATAGGTTTCAATGCGCTGGCTACAAAAATAAAGAACACAACATTTCAAATCGGGCTGATCGTTTTGATTATTCTGTTGCAAGTTGTGCTGTTTTTTAATAAAAACCACATGCCACTTCCATTGGAGCGCCCACAAACACTTATGCTCGAAGCTTCGAATTATTTGAAATCATTGGATAAACCATCCAAAATTTACTATTTCGATCCATATCTGATTCATTTCCTGAATATAGATCCGTACGATCAATCATTAAATAATTGGGGCGTGGCTGATAAGCAACAACCTTCTAATACCATGAACATGGGTGATATAATGGTTTGGGATGCACATTTTGGCCCCAACGAAGGAGGCGTTCAGCTTGACAACCTGATGGCTGATCCGCAGTTGCAGCTCATAAAGTCCTTGCTTCCTGAAGAAAGTTTCAAGGTGCTTGGAGGTTATGATTATGGTATTTACATTTTCAGGAAAGTGGAGCAGAAAGTATTTCAGGAAAAGAAACAACTGGTGGAAAGGGTGCTGAATTTTAATGATTCAAGTATTAAAAATACGCTTGAGGTGGAAGGGAAGAAATTGTTCAAAATGGATTCAGGAATGGAATATAGTCCGGGCATTCAGATTCCGCTTTCCGAAATTAAGACCCTGGACATGATGGATGTTTTGGCATCAGTAGTTTTTTTGCCTCAGGAAACATTAGGCGATGACGAGGTATTGCTGGTACTATCTATCAATACTAACGACAAATCTTTAAGCTACAATCGGATCAACTTACTATCAACTGCAGAGAATGTTCAGAAATGGCAGGAAGTTTCACTGCCGTTAAAGTTGAGTGCTCGTTTCCCGGAAGGAGCAATTATAAGTCTGTATATCTGGAATAAAGACAAAAAGAATTTATTACTTGAAAATGTAAAACTGACTATCAGCGGTTATTAGCTGAAAATCGGCAAGCTGAAATAAATGTCACTTCTGGTCTGCCATCCAAATTGCATCGAGTAAAATCATCGAATCGAGCGAAATATTTTTTTCGATTGCCTTCGCTTCAACTTGTTTAAGCCATTCGGGCGAACTTTTTATGGCCTTAACAAATCCGTCAATCCTACTTTGCCTTTCATTGGCGATTGTATAGCTGGGTTGCCAACCGGAACCTGATTCAGTCGCTTTCACCCTGATGATTTCGTTCTTCGTTTCGCTGTCAGAAAAAACGGTATCAACCAGCAACTGAATATTGTTGCGGATAGCAGCATCTTTTACCATTTGTAACAAAACGGGCGCATGTCTGTCGGGAGTTGAATAAATGTGTACATTTTTGCCTGTCGCCACCACACTATCAAGGCTGACTGGGGCACCGCGCCATAATTTCACCTCATCCGGGTTGCCTTCGTAAGTAATTATATTCGGGTTTACCTCCATCAATTGGGGCAGATAATCTATCCGGTGACCGCAATAACTTAGGCCGTAAACCAAGGCATTTTCAGGATATGGCCCGCTTTCCCAGGTTGGTTCAACAAACCAAAAATCTGCTTTCGCAATCCCGGTGTCAACAAAGGTTTTGATTTTTTCACGCTGACCGATCAATTTTGAAATGAGGATATAATCGTCTTTAACCCTGCCGGCAGTAAAAAAAAGAAACAGAAGTGGCAGGATGAAGGAGCCTAAAATTACCTGACTTTTTTTAACCATTATTTTTGAAAGAAAAAGCGAGATAGAAAAAAACATAAATCCATACATAATGAAAACAGGAGCCAGGTAATAGTTCTTAAAATGTTTCGAAACCATCAGCATTTGCAAGGCGATAATGAACAGAAAACCGGCAAACAGAAACACAAAGCTTTTCATCCCTTCTTGTCTTTTTCGGATGGCTATGACTATCAACACAATTAAAGCTGCAATAAGTACAAAAAGTCCCGGATTTAACCTGAAAATTTCGGATGCACTGTCCATCATTTTCTGAAAGTTCAGCACATTGGCTTCTCCTCCGCCATAAAGCCCGTCGTGCTTAAATATGCCGGTAATAAACCGGCGAAAGTCTCCGAACTTGTTAATGATGGGTGCAATGAAAACGAAGAAAGAAACAATGCCCGATCCGATGTAAATCAGTCTGTTTTTGTTACCATCAATAAGCAGCAAAGGCAGGATAAGCAGAGGCAAATAGTTGATTTTTATGGCCAGGCCGAAAGCCATCGCTACCCCACTCCATACTGCGAATTTCCGCGACGAACGGTTTTCGTATCCATGTTTCAGGTAAATCAAAATAAAAATCAGCCCGGCGATCATGAAAAACCGGTCGGGGCTCACACGGGAAAAGAACCAGATCAACACATCGTTGAAAAAGCAACCAGCCTGCAAAATGGCAATTTGCCAAAAAGGTATATTTCGCTTGAACCCGATGAACCCAATTGCAAAAATCAACAGAGCCTGAATCAAAAACATGGAATTTGAAATCGCGTTCATATAATGTTCAGGCCGGGCAAAAACGTCCTGCACGATACTTCCGTTTCCTGAAACCAAATGGGTCATCCGAATCACTAATCCGTTGAAAATCTGCAGTGGAGTGCCCGGATGATCGATGTGCCCGATGTAGTTGAATTTGAGAATGGCACAGTTCAACCCATTTATTAAATAAGGAAATTCCGGATCGGAAGATTTTGAATAAAACGGGTCGAAAAACAGGTATGTAAAAATACCCCAGGCCACTACCAGCAAAGGAATGATTGCTATGGCGAAATTTCTTTTTAAAAAATTCATTTCGATCTTTTATTTGAATTTGATTTTCCTCGCAGCGAACAAGCTCATCTTTATCAGCAGCCAACCGTGGCTGAAACGGCTGATCTGTGTTGATCCGTATTCGCGGTCGCGGTAACGCACAATTACTTCGGTAATTTTCAGATTCAGTTTAGCAGCGCCAAAAAGCAAGTCGAAATCGCCAAAAGGATCGAAATCGCCAAAATATTTCCGGTTGGCAATGATCTTTTCATAGTCATTACGGAAAAGAACCTTTGTTCCGCAAAGCGTATCTTTCAGTTGCTGACCAAGCACATAAGAGAAAAACCAACCAAAGAATTTATTGGCAAGGAAATTCAGAAAACGCATCGCCTCCTTGTCCATTGGGTAAACCAGGCGACAACCATTGATAAATTCGCCTTTGTTATCGCGCAAGGCGTCATAAAATTTGGGCATGTCTTCTGGCGGTGTGGTCAGGTCGGCATCGAGGATCATCAGAATGTCACAGGTCGCCGCGTCGAAAGCTTCGCGCACAGCATTTCCCTTTCCTTTTCCGGTCTGCCTCATCACTTTCATATCCACTTCAGGATATGCCTTCTGAACCCTCAACATTTCCTCATAAGTGCCATCGCTCGAATGTCCTTCAATAAAGATAAATTCCTGATGAGATCCGAATTTGGGAGTGCGCTTGATTGCATTTTCCATGTTCCCCTTTTCATTTCGGGCCGGAACTACAATGGTAACCGAAAATTCCTTTGGTTCTGAATAAACCGGACGCACACTCACAAATTTGATAAGATTGAGTCCGTTCAGAAGTGGCAAATTTGCAAGAAACGTGTTTACAATGAGGTTAAATACCGGAATATATTTTGGGAAGAGCAGTTTCCTTTCCACTTTAATGATCTCGAAATTCTCGAGGTGGAGCACATTTTCAATGTCTTTGGTCGAAAGCCAGTTTTGGAGCGGCTGTTTTGCCTTCAGGCCAATGGCTTCACCCAATTTCAAAAACGGTTCCCAAAGGTGATTGTAACTCGAAATAATGATTTTTGTTCGCGGTGTTACATAAGTCCTTAGCCTTCGAAAAAAAGCCTGCACGTCCCACAAAGAGGTAATTAAATCGGAAACAATGATGTAGTCGATGTCCTCATTTGGGGTGAAATCGTGCGCATCTGCCAGATAAAATTCAAGATGCGGGTATTTCTGTTTGGCGATATTTATTGCAGTTGGCGAAAAATCGACTCCAATGCCTTTGCCGGGCCTTACCGAATTCAGCAAATCACCGGTTGAGCACCCAAGTTCCAGTACCGTTGAACCTTCAGGAATGATAAAGGAAAATTGCTTTTCGATGGTTTTCTGGTAAAATCGGTTTCTTCTTTTCCACTTGTCACGTTTGGGAGCTATACTTTCAAAATAATCAAGGAGAATTTGTTGTCCTTTTTCCATTGGGTTGAAGTCGGGTTAGATAAAAATTCCATGTTGCAATGATACAAAAATAGGTAATTTTTTAACAATGAATTACCTGTTTTATTTTATGACTAATTTTAGAAATATTTATCAGCACATAGGTTTAGTCGTGAAAAAGGAACTATTTTTGGCAACGAAAAATTCTAATTAAAAAAGCACAGTTTTGTTGACAATAATCTCGAATATTCTCAGTATGTTGAAAATTACAATTCGTCATCCATGAAGGGACAACTGTAAATTTGTATGTTTAGAATAAAGTGGAAAATTTATTCCTTAATATAGAGCTAACTCTAAGGTTTATACATTGTCAATACCAAACAAACCATTTTTTTTTGAAATTCTGAATAGGATGAAGCAAATATTAACACATAACCCCAACTGGGGTCGATTCATTTTTATCGCTGTATTTATTCTGTTGTGCTGGGTTTATGATCTCGATAAGACTCTTTCAGGCCGACCACAATCTATTCATATTTGGAGACAAACCACTAGTTTGTCGATTGCTTTGAATTATTACGAACACGATAATTCATTATTTAAGCCACAACTACATAGCCAGTTTTGCAGCGATGGCATGTCCGGACAATCTGCAGGTGAATTTCCACTTGTTTATTTCTGTGTTGCAAAACTTTGGAAGGTATTTGGAGTGCACGAATGGATTTTCAGACTTGTTCAACTCTTGATCCTCTTTTTTGGACTTTTTGCACTCTTCGAAACCTGCAATTATTTTCTGAAGAATCAATTCTGGTCGGGCTTTGTAAGTTTGATACTTTTCACATCGCCCATGGTTGTTTTCTATGGAATAAACTTTTTACCTGACGGAACCTCGCTGGCATTGATGTTTATAGGCTGGTTCTTTGTTTTGAGGTATCATCTGATCCGCAGAACTTATTGGCTTTGGATTGCTGCTTTTTTCTTCACATTTGCTCTAACTATAAAAATTACCAGTGCAATCAGTCTGATTGCTTTTCTTGGCTGGGTTGTATTTGAGTTGATTTTTAGAAAAAAAGAAGATCGGATTATTAATTATTATTATTTACAAATACTGCCTTATATCATTGTAATTGCCTTAACTACTGCATGGTATGTATATGTTGATTATTACAATACTCTTCACCGAGGCAATTATTCAGAACACTCAATTTTGCCTATTTGGAAAATGACTAGTGAAAAATTTGAAATAATAAAAGATCAAGTCAACAAAATTTTCTTAATGCAATATATGAACCCATACATGCAATACTTAACCTTTGCTGTTTGGGTTGGATTAGCTATGAGGTTCTGGAAAAATTCACAAATCCAGAACTGGGGAATTTTAGTTTTACCTTTTGGAGCTTTTAGTGTTTTGATGCTTTGGTTTCAGGTATTACATGGGCACGATTATTACCTGATTGTATTGCTGATTGCTTTTGCTTTTGTCTGGTTAATGCTCTTTTCTGTTCTAAAAAACTATGAATGGATGCGGCATCCTTTGATGTATGGTTTACTGTTAGCCATTTTCGCTTATAATGTTTACAGCTGTCAAATAGTGTTAAAGGAACGTTATAAAGGCTGGATGAATGATTGGTTTGTGAAAAATCTGGAAGCAGTTGGAGAACTGGATCCTTTGTTTGATCAGCTGAAAATAGGTAAGGACGATCGTGTAATATCAATTCCGGATCCATCGGTAACGGCCTCTTTATATTTTATGAATCGACCTGGATACACCGATTTCGGGAGTGATTTCAATCAGGAAGAAGGATTCAGAAAACGGATAGAACAGGGAGCTAAATATTTGATCGTAAACGACACAACTATTTTAGACAAGCCGGTTGTAAAGGCTTTTGCTGAACATTATATGGGACAATACCGCAATGTTAAGATTTTTGATCTGCGGCCCTATGCCACTCAAACGCCAAAAGAATAGAAGAAATTCCAGACTACTGAGTTTTATAAATGCCATTTGGTTTTATCCTGAAGTTGAGTTGATAAACCAATTCTCTGGTCTTTTCATTCCGAAGTAAAAGTTGCGGTTCTATTCGTTGATTATTGTAACATCATCAACTCTTTTTTTTTAAGTTTATTTATTTCTAAATCATCGAACCAAACGTTATTCTTTCCCGGATTCCATAGATAAACACCCAATTGATATCCATTGCAATTTTCAGGAATAGTTATTTCTGTTTTGATCAGATTCCAACCATTGCTATTTGTTTCTATTACTTGATTATTAAAATGATAAAAATTATTGCCTGGCACAGCAGAAATAACTATTCCTGCTTCATCAGATCCTTTTCTCCACACCTTCACAATAAAACGTTCGTCGGTTTGGATATTGCTATATTTACTCAAAAGGCCGTATTGGTTAATTGAATCCAATTTGATTGAAAACTCCCCCGAAAGTGATTCAGCGTTATTCTGTAGATTTCCTCCAACAAAATCCACATCTATATTCTCACTTAAAAAAAAATTATTGTCAACACTCCTTTTTTCCAAATCACATCGTAACGGAAAAGCAGAAAAAGGAATTATTTTTTGTTCCTGAAAAAGAATGCATATACTATCATTTCCAGGAGGTAAAAGACGAAAATATCCTATCTTTTTAATTGTTTCAAACCCATCAATTTCACCAAATGAAACCACATAATCATCTGAAGAAACAAACCACCAGCTTATTCTACCTTTAACCTCTGGATTACATGCCGCTGTTTGAAACCATGCATTAAACTCAAATCCACCATCGATTTTATGTCTGTCAATTTTCTTTTCGTCTGTAAGATAATTGATTGCCTCCCATCTGGCTCTGTTCCATCCCATGTAATCGTGTGTTCCCGCTATTGAGAAAATAACATACACAGACAGCAATACGCCAAAAGCAATTCTATTTATTCGCGTAAACAATGGCCTTACGGGCAGCACAATAATAAAAACTGCAGGGATACAGGGTAATATATAACGATCGAAAAATATTGGGTTAATTAAAACAAAAACAAAATAAATGAGAAAAAAAACTATGAAAGTCGCGCGTAAAAGTCGCGCCGGACTGCTCTTTGCTTGAAATATTTTCGATAAACCTTTAAATGTTTCTATGCAAAAAAATGTAACAACAATTACAGCGCTTAATAGGGATAATAACTTAATAATATACATCGACTGCGAAGAAAGTATAGGATCAATATTATCTCCCCAGTAGGTATCTTTAAGTAATTTTGGACCTAAACCCAGATTGTAAACAATATTTCCCGCAGGGAAACTGGTTAGGAGATCTGACATATATGCAATGCCTCCTGCAATAAGCATTATCCCCTTTTCATACCATTTATAATTCTTCAAAATGCGAGGAATAAGTACTATGCTAATCGGAATCGAAAATAATCCAAAATATAAAGCAATTATACCAAAACGAGTCAAATAGAATCTAACTGGAGCTTCTGATAATTGCTTGGTTAGTATGCTTATATCGCTGTAATTTGTTGTTCTGCCCGTAAGATGTAACCATACTGAATAGGAATATAATCCTACCATTCCGATAAGGAGTGGTGTTAGTGCTACACCTAAATGCCTAATAGAGAATCGTTTGTTAGCAAGATAGATGACAGCAAAAGCCGCGCCCACAGCAACTCCTGGCTGTCGTATTAATGAACTTACCAGAACAAAAAAGCTACCAGCAAGTAATAATTTAATTTTTTCGTCTTTATAAAACTTAAAAAAATAGAATAACGACAAATTAATTGCAAACAGGAAATAGACCTCTGTCATGAAGGTATAAGAACTAACAAAAAAAAGAGGTGAAAACATAAATAATAATGCACCTGCCAGCGACGTAGTTTTGTTTGAAGTTGCGTTTATTAGTATTTTATAGAACAGTATTACAGTAAATAATCCGACAAATAGGGTAGAAAACCGAAGTACAGTAAATGAAAATCCAAAGACACCTGTAACAAGTGCGCCCCATAGAACTTGAGCAATCAATGACATTGCAGGCCAGTCGCTTAATATTAACTTCCCTTCCTGACTAAGATGATAAACATTCAGGCTGTATGCCCAATCATCATTTAATGGGAACTCTCCAATGGGATTAATAATAATAATTGCAGAAAACCATAGAAATGAAATAATTATCTCATTTATGTATTTCATTATAACGCCTTTATACATTTTAAACTATAAATATGTTGTTCTTATTAGTCCCCATTTCTGCAACCTAAACTGCAACGAAGTTTTTAGCACACCCATTCCATATATTGAGCTGTTTTTGATATTGATACTTGATGCATCCTCGAAATATTTGGTAGGGCATGTAATTTCGGCTATTTCGTAACCTGCGTACCAGATTTGTGCAAGCATCTGATTGTCGAATACAAAATTGTCGGAGTTGGCATTGTAGTTCACCTTTTCAAGTACTTCTCTTGAGAATGCCCGGTAACCTGTATGATACTCGGAAAGTTTGGCATTCATCATGATATTCTGGAACAAAGTAAGCAAACGGTTGGCTACATATTTGTACCATGGCATTCCTCCAGCCAAAGCGCCTTTTCCCAAAATTCGGGAACCTAAAACCACGTGGTACAAATCATTTGCAATCAGGTGGGTCATCGATGGGATTAGCTTGGGAGTGTATTGGTAGTCGGGATGCAGCATAATTACAATGTCGGCGTCGAGTTCAAGCGCTTTGTTGTAGCATGATTTTTGGTTTCCACCGTACCCCTTGTTTTCCTGATGCCTGACAATGTGCTTTATTCCAAGCCGTTGTGCTTCTTTAATTGTTTCGTCCTTGCTTTTATCGTCAACAAGAATAACTTCGTCAACAATATTAAAATCAATTTCCTGATAAGTAATCTCAAGAGTTTTGGCTGCGTTGTATGCGGGTAAAACAACAACAACCTTTTTGTTATTAATCATTCTAGTTTTTTCGGTAAATATAGTTGGATTTCGATTAAACGGAAAGATTTGAAGAAAAGTATCATAAATAAAAACCCCCTGAAATACGGATAGAAAAACCTTTACATAAGTTAAGAATTTTCAGCACGCCATGACATAACGTAAACTACCAGTATTCAGGGGATTATATTATTTTCGAAGAACTATTAAATTGTTGATGGCATTATAACAACCAAAAACGCAAAGTTGTTTGCATAACTAAAAAAAAAACCGGCCATGATGACCGGTTTCGTTTACTGTTTCTGAAATTCTGAAATTATTCCCATTTAATTGTTTTCGAATCAAGCGTAACAAACTGAAGGTTGCTGCCTTTGTCGTAAATAACACCCGTTTCAGCTTTTATTGCCCTCAATTCCAACACATAATCAGTGCCGGCGACGGGTGATTTTCCGCTTGCCCAACCCGATGCGGTTGCACCGAATTCAAACTCAACCTTGTCGTCTGCCAGATAGGAACTTGAAAATAGTACCTGCGATTTGTCTGCTGAACGCAAATAAACGATGTATGCTTCTGCTCCGGTGACTTTATCCCAGGTTGTTTTCAGCTTCTGACTGGCAAGCGTCGCTGTTTTGATAACAATCGGAGCCAGTTTTTCGTCGCCAACGACATCTTTCACAGTAAGTTTTTCATCATTCACCGAAGTAATTTCGAAGGAATAGTCACCTTTTACAGGCAAGGCAGCAGTGTAATCTCCGGTTTCCATTTCAAATGCAAACTGTCGTTTGTCTGCTGTTGCAGTTAAATCATACACTTCACCAGTGGTTCCGGGACCGGTAACTTTAACTGATTTCATTTCATAATTCGAAGTTGCATAAATAACAAGTCCGTATCTTATACCGGCATCCGTTTTAAGATCCTGAATCATCACATCAACTACTGCCTGAAGTGGCACCGGATCATCATCATTACAGGATACAAGGGTAAAAGCACCGATCGACAGGCAAAGAATACCTGCAAACAATTTTCTGAATTTTTCCATTTTTAAAACATTTTATTTGTTAACTATTTACAATTGACGGTTCATGTCCGTTTTTCTATTGTAGTTAGATGGGTGCACAAAATGGAAGGTTGCGTTCGCTCAGAAAAAAAAGTTATTTACTTCCCGCCACTACCGTATAAAAATCTTCAGAATTAAGATATTGCTGTGCCAATTGCATTATTTTTTCGGAAGTAATATTGCGTAAAACACGCAGTGAATCGTCGTAAAACGAATAATCCAAACCGAAATCGTTGATGGCTTTGAAACTTCCGGCAAGGGCAAACGGACCATCAAAGTCGCGCAGAAATTCTCCCAACAGATAACTTTTCACTGTCTCCAATTCATTTTCTGAAACCAGTTCGGTTTGCAGCCTTTTCATTTCCATCGTAATTTCTTTCAGCGTTGGTTCAATGTATTCATTCCCAACTTCAGTAGTAATAATCAGGTAGCTGACATGTTTCAGCGAAAGCACATAACTGCCGATTCCGTATGTGTATCCTTTTTCTTCGCGAATGTTGGTCATTAACCGCGACCCGAAATACCCCCCAAAAATAGTAATAAGCACCGCTAGCGCATGATAATCAGGATGATTTTTTGGAACCCAGAACTTCCCCATCCGAACGGCCGACTGAATGCCATTGGTCTTTTCCACGTGGTGAAACTTCTGCGGATCAGGACTAATCTCATATTTGGGCGCATTTATGGAATTTCCCTGCCAGTCACTTCCGCCGAAATGAGTTTCCAAAAGAGCCAGAACCGATTCGTCAATCTGGCCTGCTGCAATAATCCTGCAATTTCCGGAGTGATAATACGATTGATAAAACTGCAATAACATCTCACGGTTGATCTGATCAAAATCTTCCAGTTTGTTGGTAATGGCATACGGATGCGATTCCCCAAACATTACCTGTGTGAATTTTTTCTGGCAGAGCGTCTTCACTTTTTCGTTTTCGAGCAGAAATTTTTGCTTGTTTTTGTCAATCAGCACCTCAAGTTCATACTGCGGAAAAACCGAATGTTTGATCAGATTTTCAGTAATCTCCAGAATGGTTTTCAAATGTTTTCCCAAGCTTATAATATTGAAATAACCGTAGTTCTGGTCGGCGGTCAATTGAATGTAAGCTCCGTAAAAATCAAATTTTTCTCCAATATCGGCAGCCGAATAGTTGACGCTCCCCTCTTCAAGCATCGAATTGCATAGACTGGCAACCAGGTTGGCCTCCTGAAACCATGTTCCGGCTTCAAAAATAAAATCAATTTTGACCACGTCCTGCGAACCTGCATTCACAAAATACACCGGGATGCCATTGGAAAGAAGCCGCTTTTCGGCCTTTACCATGTCAATGTGTTCGATGGGGTTAACAGGGGGTTGTATATTACGATTCAACATGTTCTGACTTTTTAGCAATGTAATTTAAAACGGAGCAATTTCCGTGACGAAATAAGTGTTGTGCTACTTCCTGAATTTGCGCAGTGGTGACCGACCGGTAGAAATCAACCTGAGAATTGATCAAACCTGCATCGTTTAATATTTCGTTGGTAGCCAGATTCATCGCTTTGTTCAGGTAATTCATCTCGCTGTATTCAATGTTGGCTTCTACTTTGTTCTTCACCTTTTCAAGCTCGTATTCAGAAACCCGTTCCTGTTTCATCCGGTCAAGTTCACGTTCAATGGCTCTCCGGGCAGTTTCAAGAGAAATTCCGTTGCTTGGTTTTCCTGAAACAACAAATAATCCGGGATCATTGTCTCCTGAAAGGTAGGCGTCAAGTTCGGTAAACAATTTCTCTTTCTGAACAAGGTTCTGGTACATGCGTGATGAATTTCCGTTTGAAAGCACGTCCGAAATCAAATCGGTGGCGTAATACATCGGATCGAGGCGATCGGCCATGTGGTATGCCATGTATATTGTATCGTTCGGAACATCGCGCACTACCGACTGTTCACGAATTTCCGTCTGTTCGGGTTCCTGCGGAATTGCACGCTGCTTAACTGCCCTGTTCGGAATATGCCCAAACCAACGATTGGCAAGCGTCAGCACCTTGTCAAAATCAACATCGCCTGCAACAACCAGCACCGCATTATCAGGAGCATAATGGGCATAAAAGAAATCCTTCACCTGCTGCATGGTTGCCTTTTCAATGTGACTGATTTCGCGTCCGATGGTTGGCCACTGATAAGGATGGACTTTGTAGGCCAGTTGGCGAAGCAAAGCCCAAACATCGCCGTATGGCTGGTTCAGGTTGCGCTGTTTGAACTCTTCAATCACCACATTGCGCTGCACGTCAAGACTTGATTTCGAAAAAGCAAGTTCGAGCATTCTGTCCGATTCGAGCCAGAAACCTGTTTCTATGTTGTTTTTGGGAAGTGTCAGGTAATAATTCGTCAGATCATTCGAGGTAAACGCATTGTTGTCGCCACCTGCTTTTTGCAGCGGCTCGTCGTACAATGGAATGTGCTTTGAACCACCAAACATCAGATGTTCAAATAAATGGGCAAATCCAGTACGGTCAGGGTGTTCGTCGCGCGAGCCCACATTGTAGCAAACATCTATCGCCACCATCGGGGTAGTTTTATCCTGATGTACAATCACTGTCAGCCCGTTTGCTAATTTGGTTCGTTCAAAATGTATCATAAATAAGTTTCAAGTTCAAAGTTTCAGGTTCCAGGTTGCCCGCTGTGGAATGGTTCAGCGAGGATTACAGGTTCTTGAGAGTTACTAAGTATATTCATTCATCTTCGAATTGTCAAATTAGAAAATTGTCGAATCGTCTAATCGGTTTTTGGCCTGCTGGTATTCCTGAATCAGGTTTTCCATGATGGTTTTTACGGGCAGCACCTCATTGATAATCGATGAAACCTGCCCGATTTCAAGTTCACCTTCCGCCAGATCGCCTTCGAACATGCCTTTTTTAGCACGTCCGCGACCGAGTAAAACCCTTAATACATCAGCGGTTGCACCTTCAAGTTCCAGTTTATTTACTGTCTGGAAAAATTCATTTTTAATCAGACGAACCGGTCCGATTTTTTTCAATGCAAGTTTTGTATCGCCTTCGTTCAATCCGGTAACCAGCTTTTTAAAATCGGGATGAGCCGAAGATTCTTCGGAAATGGCAAACCGCGATCCGATTTGGACACCATCGGCACCCAAAGCCATTGCGGCCAGAATCGCTTCACCGGTTCCAACACCACCTGCTGCCATCAGTGGCAACGAGGTTACTTTCCTCACCGCCGGAATCAGCGTTAACGTGGTAGTTTCTTCGCGACCGTTGTGACCGCCCGCTTCAAAACCTTCAGCAACAATGGCATCCACTCCGGCTTCCTCACATTTCAGCGCAAAAGCGGAACTGGCAATTACATGTACCACGATAATTCCGCGTTCCTTCAGCCATGCTGTATATTTCTTCGGACTTCCGGCGGATGTAAAAACAACCGGGACCTTTTCATCGGCAATGATATTCATAATCGTTTCCAATTCAGGATAAAACAGCGGAACGTTTACCCCAAAAGGTTTGTCAGTCGCCAGCTTGGTTTTCTGAATATGTTCGCGAAGCGTATCAGGATGCATGGAACCCGCGCCAATTAAGCCAAGCCCGCCATTGTTACTGACTGCCGAAGCCAACCGCCAGCCACTGCACCAAACCATTCCACCCTGAATAATTGGATATTTGATCCCGAAAAGTTTACAAATCCGGTTTTCCATGTTAAATTTTAGTTCGAAATTTTTCGCAAAGGTAGAAGAAAGAAAATAACGGTGGTAAGAGAAAATTCAACAATAACACAATTTGGAAATTAAACTGATGTTGAAATGTGAATCCAGGCAGCGTATCCAAAACAAAACCGGTCACTTCATTGTAGATATCTTCGTTTTAACAGCGCCAGACTCTATCAGAGTAACTGCGGCTGACCACTTTCTGTTAAAAAGCTTCTTCGCCAATCACTTTTTCGAGTTCTGCGGAGAGTTGTATGAGTGAAATCTTGTGCATCAGTTCACCTTTAAAAGCCAGTGAAATCGTTCCCTTTTCTTCAGAAACAACAATTGCCACGGCATCTGTTGTTTCAGTAATTCCAAGCGCTGCGCGATGTCTGAGTCCAAGATTAGGATCAAGGTCGGTCTTTTCGGTTATTGGAAGGATACAGCGGGCAGCAGCTATCCGGTTTCCAACAAGTACAACAGCGCCATCGTGTAAAGGGGTATTCTTAAAAAAAATGGTTTCGAGCAAGGCTGATGAAATACGTGCATTAATTTTTTCACCTGAACGAATGATTTCTTTCAGCTCAAATTTATTCGGAATGACAATCAGCGCTCCGGTTTTCGAACGTGCCATATTATCGCAAGCCCTTACTATTTCTTTGATTTGCTGATTGGTAGCCATTTTTGCCTTTTCGATGTTGAAAAGTTTTTCGAGCCCAAAAGTACGGCTAAGCTGGTAGTTTGTGCCGATTAGAAGTAAGAAGTGCCTTATTTCCTGCTGAAAAACCACCACCAGCGCCAAAACCCCAACACCGATAAACTGCCCCATTAAGGTTCCAAGTAATTCCATGTTCATGGCTTTTACTAGCAACCAGAACACGTAAACAAGGAATAAGCCGATGAAAATATTAAAAGCAACCGTTCCCTTGATAAGTCTGTATATTTGATATAAAAGCATGGCGACCAGCAAAATGTCAACCACATCCAAAATACGTATAGTTATAAACAATGTCATAATAGCAAATATATTTTCAGCTCAAAACGATCTGAAAAGAATAATTATTACAGGTGATTTTATTCAGAGGTTGAACGAACCATGTTCATAATACGAACAGCCTCCACAGCTTCGCGAACATCGTGAACCCGCAACAGATCGGCTCCACCCATCAAAGCCAGTGCATTTATTACGGAAGTTCCATTGAGCGCTTCTTCAGGTTTTATTCCGAGTAACTGATTAATCATTGATTTACGCGAAACACCAACCATTACCGGCAACTGAAAAACTTTAAATGAATCAAGCCGGTTCAGCAGTTCATAGTTTTGTGCGAGCGTTTTCCCAAACCCAAAGCCCGGATCGATGATCACATCTTTCACGCCTGCCTTGTTAAGCTGCTTGACCCGATCGGTAAAAAACAGGGAAATATCGCGGATAATATCTTCATAAACCGGATTATCCTGCATTTTAAGCGGTGTACCCAACATGTGCATCAATATGTACGGAACGCCAAGTTTTCCGATTGTATCAAACATGTGCGGGTCAAAATTTCCACCCGAAACATCGTTTACGATACAGGGACCGCAGTCTTCAATTACTTTCAGGGCAACCCACGAACGATAGGTATCGATGGAAATAAATGCCTGCGGAAATTCCTTTCTCACTGCTGCAACGGCTGGCAAAAGACGTTCTATTTCATCTTTGGTCGAAATTCCTTCCGATCCGGGTTTTGTCGAAACTGCCCCGATATCGATAATCGTCGCACCTTGCTCTAAAATTTCTTCTGCCCGTCGAACTACTTTCTTTACGGTTTTGTATTTTCCCCCGTCAAAAAAAGAATCAGGAGTTACATTTAAAATGCCCATTACCACAGGTTTCGACAGATCAATTAAACGTCCGTTCAGGTTAATGGTGTTCTTGCGTTTCAGAAATTTATTGGCAGTTGATGTGATTAACATAGGGTGAAATTTGGACTCTAAACAAAAGTGATACACAAAAGTAAAATAAAATACACTCAAAATACACATTAATTTAATACTTTTATGCCTCGAAAAATTACGATAATTATGGATAAAACAAGCCAGCAATACGACCATGTGATCACAATCTGCCAGGATATTTTCACAAAAAAAATGAAAGATTACGGCATTTCATGGCGCATCCTACGTCCAAGTTCAATGACCGACCAAATCTATATCAAAGCTCAAAGAATCAGGAGTATTGAACAAAAAGGAACAAGTAAAATTGATGAAGGTGTCCGGTCCGAATACATCGGCATTGTGAACTATTGCATCATGGCCATCATTCAGCTTGAAAAGGGGACATCAGAAACCGATGATCTTACTGAAGACGAAACGCTGTCGCTTTACGTCAGCCATTTCATTCAGGCCAAAGAACTGATGCTGGCCAAGAACCACGATTACGACGAAGCATGGCGAAACATGCGGATGAGCTCCTATACAGACTTAATACTAATGAAACTGAAACGGACCAAACAAATTGAAGACAACCTGGGGCAAACAATTATTTCAGAAGGAATAGAAGCAAATTACCTCGACATGATCAATTATGCCGTTTTTGCGTTAATTAAGATAGAATTTTAAATTTTTGCCCATGTTTAAGCACATTGCACGCGTACTGCTCGGATTAACTTTTATCTTTTCAGGATTTGTAAAAGGGATAGATCCCTGGGGATCAGCCTATAAATTCACCGATTATTTCAATGCATTTCAAATGCCGTGGCTAACCGATCTGGCATTTGCGCTGGGCGTTGTCCTTGCTGCTGCTGAATTTTTTCTGGGAGTTGCTTTTCTGTTTAATTTTTTCATCCGTTTCACCAGCTGGTTGATGCTTGCGTTTATGGTGTTTTTTACCGGATTGACCCTGGTATTGGCACTGACCAATCCTGTAACCGATTGCGGATGTTTTGGCGATGCGCTGATTATTACCAACTGGCAAACTTTCTACAAGAACATCGTACTACTGGTGCTGGCAATTTTCGTTTTTTTTCAGCGTAAAAATTTTAAAAGTAAAAACGGTCCGATCCTTTCAATAGCACTCACAGCAATGACCGTGGTTTTTTACTTCTACCTCGTCAATTATTCCTACAAACATTTGCCACTTATTGATTTCAGTGCATATAAGGTTGGAGTAAATATTCCGGAAGCCATGAAAATTCCGGAAGGGGCATTGCAAGATATTTATGAAAATAATTTCATCTATAAAAACACAAAAACAGGCGAAGAAAAGAAATTTACCGAAGCCGACTATCCATGGCAGGATACGCTCAACTGGAGTTTTGTAAAAATGGAAGATCCGATTTTAATTCAGAAAGGATATACACCCCCGATCCACGATTTCAGGATTGAAACTGCCGAAGGCGAAGATATCAAAGACTTTTTCCTTTACGATGAAAACTTAACTTTCATTGTAATTGCCTCGAACCTGCAAAAAAGCAACCGGGAAGGTATGGGAAAAATTGCCCTGCTGGCAGCCGAAGCCAAAAGCAAAGGATATAATTTTATTGGATTGACAGCCTCATCGCCAGATAGTTTCGAATCGTTTAAAAACGAAACCGATGCGCAATTTGACTTTTTCAATACCGATGAAATCACGTTAAAAACCATTGTACGTTCAAATCCCGGATTACTTGTCCTGAAAAATGGAACTATCCTGAGAAAATTTCATTTTAATGATATTCCAAATCTGGAAAAACTGGAAGACCAATTGAAGTAAATCCGGCAATATTACATTCATTGGATTGATAATAAATAACCGTTTTTAACGTTCGGTAAAATACCCGAATCTTATAGAATTATGCGCAAACTTATTTTCCTGATTGTTCTTATCATATCTCTAATTCCAAAAGCTTATAGCCAGATCGGAGGGGAATATACCTACCAGTTCCTGAACCTGACCAACTCGGCAAGAATGGCGGCATTGGGCGGAAATCAGATTGCCCTAAACGACTCTACTGATCTGAATATTTCGTACAATAATCCATCATTACTCAGACCCGACATGCAGAACATGCTAGCTTTCAATTATGTAGATTATTTTGCCGGCATAAATTACGGATATGCAGCTTATTCATTCGGCACTCCCCTACCCGGAAACTTTGCCGTGGGGATGCATTACATCAATTACGGACAATTTATAGAAGCGCTTCCCAACGGAGAAAAAACCGGGGCAACTTTTAATGCTGCTGAATATGCCCTGAACCTGATCTGGTCGAACCAATACAAAAGGATTGCTTATGGTATTAACCTGAAACCAATCCTGTCATCGTTCGAAAATTATCAATCCATTGGACTGGCAGCTGATCTGGGACTTAGCCTTTTCAGCAAAAACAAGCTTACAGTTACTTCGCTGGTTGCACGAAACGTAGGTTCTCAAATTACAACCTATTACGATGGCGCTGAAAGGGAAACGATACCTTTTGACCTTCAGTTTGGAATTTCGCAAAAACTGCAACACGCTCCCATCCGGTTTGCTGCCACCATGCAACACCTTCAGAAATGGGATCTGGCAAAACCGGAAGAAGATAAAACAGAAACCACTGTGGTTTATGTAGAAGACAAATTCACAAAAAAGTTTATGCGCCACCTGGTTTTGGGCGTTGAATTGCTTCCATCACCCAATTTCACCCTTCGTGCCGGTTACAATTATCAAATCAGGCAGGAGTTGCGGCTCGAAGAAAAAATGTCAACTGTTGGATTCTCGTGGGGATTCGGGTTCCGCATTTCACGCTTTCACATCAACTACGGATCAGCACGATACCATCTGGCCGGAGCAAGCAATATCATCTCAATCGCACTAAATCTGAACGAAGATTTCAAGAGGAATAGTGCACCGGTGGATGAAATAGTTGAATGATCTGTATTATGGATAATTAAAAACTTCCCATCAGTAAAAAGTCGGAAATATGGATGTGTTTCACCCCATCGATGTTATCGCGAAAAAACTCATCCATTGTTACTACATATTTCGGATGGTTATCTCGAATTTCGAGTAACGGTTTGAATTCACGGTCGATAGTTGTCTGGCTTTCGAGTTTATAAGCTACCTGAACGTAAATTTTGGTTTCACTTTTTTCAGCCACAAAATCCACTTCCCGATCATCCCATTTCCCGGTGAACACTTTGTATCCCTTTCGTTTCAGCTCAAGCATCACAATATTTTCGAGAACGCCAGAAATCAGCCTGTCTTTGTAACCCATTACAGCATAAATAATCGACTGATCGCCAACAAAGTATTTCTCATAAGTTTTAAGAATTTCCTTCCCCTTAATATCGTAGCGCTGAATGATATCGATGATGAATGCCCCCTGCAACGCACTTAGGTAGTTGTAAACCGTATTAATATCAATTTTTCGCTGCTGGCTTTTAAAATAGTCGGCTATATTTTTTGCAGAGAATTTATTCCCAACATTATCGAGTATAAATTTCACCACCCTTTCGAGCAATTCAACGTCCCTGATGTTGTTGCGCTGAACAGTGTCTCGGAGAATAGCCGAAGAATAAATATCGTAAACAATTTTATGCGCAGTATCGGCGTTATACGCGGCAATATGTAACACAGGAAACCCGCCCAGGCGCAGAAAACTCTCAAATTCGGCATGCAGGTTAAAATCTGAACTACCTGTTCGTTCTGACTTAAAAAGTAGGTATTCGGCAAATGACAACGGAAATACGTGAATCTCGACATAGCGACCGGCCAGATAAGTAGCCAGCTCCGACGAAAGCATCCTTGAATTGGAACCGGTAATATACAAGTCTGCATTTAAATCGGCCACAAAGGAGTTAACTGCCTTTTCCCAGAATTGAACTTCCTGAATCTCATCGAGAAGGATATAAACCCGGGAATTTTGTTTCACCCTGTCCTTCACATAAACGTAAAGCTTTGCGGCGTTGTCGATTTCAGCAAACTCAAAGCTGTCGAAATTGAGATATATAATTTGTTCTTCAGCAACTTTTCTTTGCAACAGCTCCTCTTTCAGCATTTTCATGATTTCCGACTTACCACTGCGCCTGATGCCCGTAAGTACTTTTATAACCGGTTTGTCAATGAGTTCCCGGAGCTGATTTAGATAAAGTTCTCTATTTATCATTTTTTTTGCATCTACTAGGGTTATAACCACAAAAATAACAAAAAATAGAATAGTTTTTAGGGTTATAACCACAAATACTTTCATTACAATATATTCCGAGGAGGTTTGTTATCTGATAAAAATCAAAGGTTTTCCCGAATTTCCTATGTTTCTTTGCGACTTCCATTTAAAATTCTAATCATGACCTTTCTTCCAAACGACAAAGTATTTAGCCTGAAATGGTTTAAAGATTATAGCCTGATTGTAATCGGGGCATTTATTCTGGCTGTCGGGTTTGTTTATTTTATTTCGCCTCACCGCATTGTTCCGGGCGGAGTTTACGGAATTGCCATCGTAGTTCATTACATGACCGTCGGTATGTTTTCGTTCTGGCCCGATGGAATCCCAATTGGTTTGTTCGGTTTGGTACTGAATATTCCGCTTACCATTGCCGGAATAAAAATACTTGGGCCACGTTTTGGCGTAAAAACAGTCGTTGGATTTGTGCTTTCATCTGTTTTTATGGATGCCATTACTTACATGCGCGTTGATGGTGATGCCCCCCTGGTTCCCGATATTTTACTTTCGTGCGTATTTGGCGGGGTTCTGGTCGGTTTCGGACTTGGATTAATTTTCAAATCGCGTGCAACTTCAGGAGGATCGGACATTATTGCCATGATAATCGCCAAAAAGACCCGGATGCAACTCGGACAACTCATGATTTACGTTGATTCGACCATCGTTCTGCTCAGCCTGGTCGCATTCAAAGACTGGCAAATTCCGCTCTATTCGTGGGTGGTCATTTACATCACTGGCCGTGCCATCGACCTTGTGCTCGAGGGAAGCGACTACAACAAAGCATTGATGATCATTTCAGAAAAACACGAAGAAATCAGGCACAAGCTATTGGTTGACCTTGAAAGGGGCGGCACTTACCTGAAAGGAACCGGAATGTACACCGGAGAAGACAAACACATCATTTACACCATTGTAAGCCGCAGAGAAGTTGCCATTCTCGAAGAATACATCAGCACCATTGATCCTGATGCATTCATCACAGTAATGGATACCCACGAAATACTGGGCGAAGGCTTCCAGTCCCTCAAGCACAAAGTGGAACCATAACAAAGTTTCAAGTTTCAAGTTGTGGGGTGCATGGAACTTATTCTTTCAAAATTTAACGTTTTCTTATTTATTATTGTTTAGTATTTTGTTATATTTGGGTTTAGCCTTGTCACCTAAATTGCGCTGGCCATGAGACGATTTTTCTTGCTTTTTTTTATTCTTTCCATTGGTACCTTTTCATCAAATGCTCAAAAGGTTGGCCTGGTTTTAAGTGGCGGAGGGGCAAAAGGCCTTGCGCACATCGCGGTTATCAAAGCGCTTGAAGAAAACGGGATACCCATCGACTACATTGCCGGAACTTCCATGGGAGCCATTGTGGGTGGACTTTATGCAGCAGGCTATTCAACCGACGAAATGGAACAGCTTTTTAAATCGGACCAGTTTAAGTTTTGGTCAACTGGAAGAATTCAGGAAGAATACAGGTATTATTTTTTGAAACTGGAAGAAGATCCTTCATGGCTCGAGCTTAATTTGTTAAAAAAAGAAGACAAATTAAAAATCATGCCGCCTACCAACATTATTCCTGAAGAACAAATAGATTTTGCTTTTATGGAAATGTTTTCAGCCGTCACTGCGGTTAGCAAAGGCGATTTCAACAACCTTTTTGTTCCGTATTTCTGCATTGCCACCGATGTTTACAACAACAGGGAAGTAGTTTTAAGGCAAGGCGATCTGGGCGAAGCCATCCGGGGATCGATGACTTTCCCTCTGTATTTCAAGCCCATTGAAATTGACGGCTCGCTTGTATTCGATGGCGGAATCGTTAATAATTTCCCGGTTCAGAATATGAAGGAACTTTTCAATCCTGACATTATAATCGGGCACAATGTTTCCAACCGGGCAAGAAAACCTGATCCGGATGATGTAATGGCACAAATTGAAAATATGATCCTGCAAAAGACAGACTATGTGATTGATCCCAAAGACGGAATTTTAATGGAGACAAAATTCAATAATGTCAGCTTGCTCGACTTCAAAAAGATTGACCAGATAATAAATGCCGGATACGAAACAGCCAACAGAGAAATGGAGGTCATCAAACAGCGCATTTCACGTCGTGTCAGACCCTCCGACATTCAGCAAAAAAGACTTCAGTTCAACATGAGAAAGCCGCAAC
Source organism: Prolixibacteraceae bacterium (assembly GCA_019459485.1). Classification (GTDB taxonomy): domain Bacteria; phylum Bacteroidota; class Bacteroidia; order Bacteroidales; family Prolixibacteraceae; genus Aquipluma. The sequence continues at coordinate 111,946 of JAIBEZ010000028.1, read as the reverse complement.
TGATTTTCCGGAATATACAGATTGAAGGTGTTGAGGAAGCGACACAACGCAAATACATTATTCAGAGCCTGAAACACCAATCGCCGGTTATCAGTCTGGAGGAATTAAAAAAGCAGTATTTCAAGCTTGTGTCCGATCAGCATATCAAATCACTCCGTCCGGTTTCGCGTTTCAATCCGGAAAGCGGCTATTTCGACCTGCACCTCCTGGTTAAAACAAACAATCCGATGCAGGTAAAATTCGGCGGAAATATTTCATCACGGCCGGTAAACCAGGGTTTTCTGAGCGGCGATTACCGATTGTTCAAAGAACGGTCCTATACACTGAGTACCAACATGTATTTTGGTCGCTTTTACAGTTCAGTCAAAGCTGGTGCACGTGTCGATTTTCCGACCGAAGTGCCTTTTTACATTGCCAGCTATTTTACCCTGAACCGGTGGGATTATTTTTCATCAACCACCGAATTTGTGTTTGAAGATGTCCGTCCGCCATATATCACACAGAATGAAACAAACTTTCGGTCGGAAATTGGGATTCCTATAAAAACAAGGGGCAAACTTACTTTAGGAGGTGCATGGTCTAACTCAAGAGATATGTATTATCTGACTGAATCGATTAAAGCTGCAGATACTCCCGATCGTACAACTTTTGGCGCTTTATCGGGCACAATAAACATCCGAACAAACTCTTTTAACGACAAGCAATACCCAACAGAAGGGCTCGCGTCAAGCCTTTCGCTGAATTATATTTCAGGAAATGAAAAAAATACTCCGGGTACCACCTCTAACAGCCTCTCTAAAAGAAAATTTTCGCACGATTATTATTTACTTCAAGGCAGTTACGACCGCTATATCAAAATCAACAAAGTATTTACACTTGGCTTAATGGCTGAAGGCGTTTACAGCAATAAAAAGCCTTTCAGCAATTATGTTTCAACAGTTCTGTCTGCACCATCGTTCAACCCTGTTCCGCACAGTAAAACCATCTATTTAAATAAGTTCCATGCAAATAAGTACGTGGCGTCTGGAATCAAAACCATATTTAAAATTTCCGATCAATTTCATTTCAGGGCCGAAGCTTACGGTTTTGTTCCGGTCAGGGAAATTGTTGAAACTGATAATTTTATGGCAGTTTATAATGAGGATTATTACTCCTCTATCAACTTTATGGGATCGGGTGCATTTGTGCTCCAGTCGGCACTTGGCCCCATCAGTTTTTCGGTAAACTATTACGAAAAAAGCCAGACTAAATTCTTCGCGATGTTCAATATTGGGTATATTTTATTTAACCGGAAAGGGTACTGATCGAAAAATGCCAGTTATCTTTTATATTTGCTTTCGAAATTTACACACTAAAAAAAGGAAGATCATGTTAAAAGTAAACGAATATTTTGGCGGAACAGTAAAATCAATCGCACTCGAAAATTTGGAAGGCGTTGCTACTGTTGGCGTAATGGAAGCCGGTGAGTATGAATTCGGAACCGGAACCATCGAACAAATGACCATTACAAGCGGCGTATTGGATGTATTGCTTCCGGGCGAAACCGTTTGGACAACCTACCTGAAAGGCGAATCTTTTGAAGTTGCCAAAGACGTGAAATTCAAGGTAAAAGCCGACGGTCAAGTTGCATATTATTGTTTGTATATATAAACCAAAATGCAGTGATGCCTGAAAATCAGCATCACTGCATTCTCTTATTTTCTCCCACTCGCCTCTTCGCCCTGTCGCCTCTTCGCCTTGTCGCCTTGTCGGTTTAAAGGTACGGCTCCAGAATTTCTTCCATCGCGCTGATCCATCGTGGTGAATCGTTAAGGCTTTCAACCATTTGCAGATTTTCACCACCATTTTTTACAAACATTTCCTTGTATTCCCAACCGATTTCAACCGTTGTTTCCAAACAATCGGCAACAAACGATGGAGCTGCGACCAGAATATTTTTGCTGCCTTGTTTCGCTCTGTTGACAAGGTTTTTGTCGGTAAAAGGTGTCATCCAGTTATTCGACAGGCGTGACTGAAACGAAACAGAATATTCTCCACTTTTCAGGCCAAGCCGGTTTACCAATTCGCGAACAGTTTGGTAGCAGCCTGCCTTGTAGCACGATTTCCCAAATTCAGGCAAAACATTTTCGCAATTACAGGTCTGAATAGATTCATCCGGATGGTTCTTTTCCAAGTGACGGTTGGGCAAACCATGGAAGGTAAATATCACATGATCGTAATTTTCAGGCGCATACGATCTGATCCTGTCGGCAAAGGCATCAAGAAATGCGGGGTGATCGTAAAACTGGCTGACTGCATGAAATTCAGGGATCGTGTTCCATTTTCTGATCTGGTCGATCACCGCCTGAATGGCTGTTCCGTTGGTCGATGAAGCATATTGCGGAAACATCGGAAACACAATCAGGCGATCGTAATTTCCTTTTTTAATGGCTGAAAGTGCTTTCCCAATGGATGGATTTCCGTACCGCATTGCCATAAAAACATCGGCTTTCGAACCCAGTTTTTCCTGAAGTTCAACCTGAACACTTTCAGAAAAATAAAGCAAAGGCGAACCTTTTTCAGTCCACAACCGCTGGTAAAGTTTGGTCGATTTTGGTGTGCGAAACGGGACAATGATCAGATTTACCAGTAACTTCTGAAAAACGAGCGGAATATCAATCACCCGCCGGTCGTTTAAAAATTCAGACAAATATCGCCGAACAGCTTTTACTGTTGGTTCATCGGGTGTTCCGACATTGATCATCAATACCGCAGTTTTTTTAATCGTCATGCTACTTTTTGTGCTAAATGTAAGTTTGTTGATTCGATATAACAAATCATTCAACAAAAGGATCACAATCTAAGGCAAATTCATACTCACCCTAATTGCTGAAGACCGGAATTTACCATTTTCGAAGCCGGCAACCGCCTCAACATTCAGCAATAAAAAAATATTATTGATGCCATATCCAACTTCCACATAATTCCTGATCTCGGGAGTGGCAAGATAATTAACAAACAGTTTTTCCGAAATTGATGCGTTTCTAATCAATGGCAATTGTTTTACAATCAATCGTCGCGATTGCAATTCGGCCTGAACTTCAGCAAATTGTTTCCCTGTTGAATACTGATAAAAAGGCAGCAGTCTGAAACTATTGTCGTAGGGTGAAAACATAAACCCGGTGGATTGAGTATTGAAATGCCGGAAATCTTCGAAATACAGACGATTGTTGTTCAGGAATTTACCAACATTTGCCCGATAAGAAAATTGATCGGAAATACCGAAATTGATCTTCTGCCGGATGCCAAGCTGCAACAGATCGTAACGCGAATCGCTTCCAAAAACATCCGAAAACGCTCCTTTATACACCAGCGAGTAGGTCGGAAATTTACTTTCGGCATACACTTTTGTATGGTTCCTGATGCGGTAACGATGGTGCGGAGTGTATTCCAACACAAACCTGCCAATGAATGACTGGTGGTTTTCGAGTTGCCATGTTTCCAGCGAATTGTTGGCAGGAACATTGGGATGAATTTCCTTGTCAGTATATTTGATGAACGAATAACTGGAATGATTTGCCAACTGACTGTTGTCGCTGTATTCAATGGTAGCATTCAGGTTCAGACCGTTGGAAAGGTCGCGGCTGGCCGATAATTGCAGAAAATCGCGGCGATAAAACCGGTTGTAGTTCTCTTCTAGCCAGAGCGTATAAAAATCGTTGGTCATGGTCGGCAATCCCGAAAACCGGTTAAAATCTTCGGTGGTCGATCCAACACTGGCTGAAATCCACGAGTTTGTCAATCCGTTCAATCGCTGACTGTAGGAAAAGGAAGCATCCAGCTTTTTGCGTGCAAAGGCATACGCAAAATGCGGGTTCAGGCGCAATGAATGGCCGGTACTGTCTGATATGGAATAACTGAAAGGCAGTTCAAGCCGCAAGCCGTCCACCGAATTAAATGAAAGTGAGGTCGGATCTGTCAGTTTTGGGATCGATAAGTATTCGAATTTTCTGATCGAATCAACCGAATAGTTGTAAGTTTTCCCAAAAAGCAACTGTTTGATTTTGAATTTGCGGCGCGAATCGCGTATCGAATCTTTGTATTCAGGAGTTGAAGAAACCAGCAGAAATGAATCTTTTTTGGAAAAACTTATTTTCTCCTTGTCGGTTAACGGAATAGGCCGCAGCGTTGCCCAATAAGCAGTATCGTTGTTTACCTGTTTCTGGCTCACCTGAAAGCTTGATTTAATTTCAAGCGGTTCGGGCGGACTGTTGCGTTTGGCTTCGGTTTCAATCAGGCGGCTTAATTTTACGGTTTCGCGGTTGCTCAGTTCTTTCTTTTCCATTAGTTCCGCAATCCGTTTTTGTTCCTTCGAATTTGCTTCGCGTTGCTGTTCAACCTGCCTGGTTTCTTCGGCAATCTGTTCAAAAATCTGTTGTTCCTGAATTTGCTGTTTTTTCTGTTTTTCAATAAATGAATGATCCAATGCCGGATTTAGCGTGGTTTTGTATTCGCTGATGGAAGCAACATATTTGTATTTTATTTTCAACCCAAGCCCCGAAAAATCCATGTCGAAATCGAGGCTCACCGGCATCCATGTATTTTTGTTCACTTCGGCATACATTTGATGAACTTTCACATCGGTCATCGTTACATGCATGTTCAAATCAGCCGAATGGATGTTCCAGAATCCGTCGGCAATATAAATGTATCCTGAAAACACATCGCTGCCCTTAATTTTTGGTATCACTTTTATCTTGTTGATCGTCCGTCCCTGATCTTCAAAAACACCATCAAGCCTGAAATTGTAAACTTTGAGGGCACTTTTCCCAACCGGTGAAACAATTCCGTATTTATCGGCATCGTATAAGTTATTGGTAATCATTCCCATTGGCGAGGTATTGTTTTGCTGACCCGACGAGCGCATGGCCAACACTTTCTGGTTCACTTTATCCGGAAGCTCAAAATCAATCTGGCTGACGGTTTCCATGACAAAAGGTTCATTGACTTTCACATTGCCTTTTTTCATTTGCTTTTTCAGCACAAAAGGAATTTTCTCAAACACTCCGGAACCTTTCAGATACACTTTGCACGAATATTTCGAAACCTGTTTCTGGTAATACGGAGCCAAAGCAATCGCCCGCCGCATGATATAATAGGCAGGATCTTCGCCCGAAGCCATCACTTTAATCTCCGGAATGCGGTAATCCTGCGTAATCAGCCGGATGTTGATTTCCTGAAACGTTTTCCCGATAGTCAGCGCAATCGTTTGGGTTTGGTAGCCCAGGTATTGAAACAGTATGTCCCATTTTCCCTCCGGAAGTTTCAATTCATAGTTTCCATCGATGTTTGAAGTAGTACCGGTTGACAATTGCGGGATATAAATATTCGCAAACGGAACAGCCTCGTTTTGCTCATTGGTAATACGACCCCGGATACCCTGCGAAAAAACCGGAACTATTGATGTAAAGAATAGAAAGGAAATAAGTAAAAATCTAAAACACATGGGCGATTTGTTTTTGGGATCTGATGAACAAAAATAACGGAAATTTGATCGGTTAAGTACATTCAAAAGTTAAAGAGGGTTAAGTTAAATTAAAATAGGTGACTTGGTGCAGACAGATCGAATTTGAAATGCATGGTTATATCGTCCGGAAAAAATTAAAATTCAATTTTTCCACTTCAAACACATCTTGTTCCTGCGGCACGATCTTTGATAATGACCCTTCCTCATAAAATTAAATGCGAAATATGAATTTCAAACAGCTGCTGAGGGTATTCAAAATATTACTTTATGACAAGTAGAAATATCCTCTATTTTTCACGGAAAGGCTTTGTGGTCAATAGTCCCCTGAAAACATGTGAATTATGCAATTTATATATGAAGAAGTATAATGCATTTGTGGTTTAAGTTATACATCTTTGCAAATACTCAACTTAAAAAAAAAACAAAATCAATTGAAATTATACATTAAATACATGGTCAGCAACCGTTGCAAAGTAGCGGTGAAAGAAGAGTTGAAAAAGCTTGGGCTGCACTACATGCTGGTTGATTTAGGAGAAGTTGAGATTATGGAGAATATCTCTGAGGAGGTTCGGGAAGAGTTGAAAATTGGATTGCTCAACTCCGGATTTGAACTAATGGACGATAAACGTTCTGTATTGGTTGAAAGAATAAAGAACACAATTATTGAGATGGTCCATCATTCGAATGAAGTAATTAAAACAAATTTTTCCATTTTTTTAAGCGAAAAATTAAACTATGATTACACTTATCTGGCTAATTTATTCTCTGAAGTTCAAGGTACTACCATTGAGCAATTCATTATATCGCATAAAATTGAGAAGATAAAAGAATTGATTATTTACGGAGAACTAACCATTACTGAAATTGCCTGGAAAATGAATTACAGCAGTGTTGCGCACCTGTCGAACCAATTTAAAAAAATGACAGGACTCTCCCCTTCTCATTTTAAACAACTGAAAGAAAAAAAACGAAGCCCGATTGACGAGGTTGGCAATAATAATTAAAAGATACAAAAGGCATTACGGAGTAAATAAAATGGAAAGAACAATCGCGAACGATTCTCAATATGCCAGCAGTTTAATGGAAGCCAGTCTGGATCCTTTAATTACGATCAGCGTAGATGGTAAAATTACAGACATGAATCAGGCGGAGGTAAATATTACCGGTCTGACACGCAAAAAACTAATCGGAACAAATTTCTACGACTATTTTACCGAGCCTCAAAAAGCACGGGAAGGTTATTTGAAAGTCTTTGAAAATGGATCGCTTACAGACTATCCGCTTACATTCACAGGTAAAGATGGAAAATTAACCGATGTGCTGTTCAACGGATCGGTTTATATGGATACCAAAGGAGTTGTAATTGGTGCTGTGGTAGTAGCAAGAGATATCGCCAGGCAAAAATGGGCAATGGAATTGCAGGCTGCCAACAAAGAACTTGCTTTTCAAAATAATGAAAAGGAGAAGCGGGCCGATGAACTAATTATTGCCAACAAAGAGCTTGCCTTTCAGAACAAAGAAAAAGAAAAGAGAGCAGCGGAATTGATTGTTGCCAACAAAGAACTTGCTTTTCAAAACGACGAAAAAGGGAAACGCGCTGATGAGCTTAGCATTGCGAACAAAGAGCTTATTTTTCAGAATAAAGAGAAAGAAAAACGCGCAGCAGAATTAATTCTCGCCAACAAGGAACTCATCTATCAAAACGAGGAGAAAGAAAAACGCGCGGCTGAATTAATCCTTGCCAACGAAGAACTGGTATTTCAAAATGAGGAGAAAGAAAAACGCGCGGCCGAATTGATCATTGCCGACAAAGAATTAATCTTTCAAAATGAAGAGAAAGAAAAGCGGGCTGCTGAACTGATTATTGCTGACAAAGAGCTGATTTTTCAAAACGAAGAAAAAGAAAAACGCGCAGCAGAACTGATCATTGCCGACAAAGAACTACTTTTTCAAAACGAAGAGAAGGAGAAACGTTCGGTTGAGAATAAAGAACTTGAAGCATCCAGCTTTTCCTTAAAATTAGCTTCTCAGTATTCGCTTAGCCTTATTGAGGCGAGCCGCGATCCGTTGGTTGTTATCAGCACCACAGGAAAAATCACCGATATGAACGAAGCATTGGTGAAAATTACCGGTGTTTCACGTGAGGAATTGATAGACACCGATTTCCTCGATTATTTCACCGAACCGCAAAAAGCACGTAAAGTTTACCAGGAAGTATTTGCAAATGGATCGGGTGCCGATTCGCCGCTGACACTTCGCCATGTAAATGGGAAACTTACCGATGTATTGTTTAACGGATCGGTTTACAAAGACGACAAAGGAAATGTTCTTGGAGTGGTGATTGTCGCCAGGGACGTTACCGCCCAGAAATTACTTTCGAAATATTCGCTGAGCCTTATTGAAGCGAGCCTCGACCCTTTGATAACTATCAGCAACGAAGGTAAGATTACCGACATGAACGAGGCGCTGGTAAACATTACAGGTATGACCCGCGAAGAAATAACAGGCACCGACTTTCTGGATTATTTCACCGAACCGCAAAAAGCGCGCGAAGTATATCAGGAAGTGTTTGCAAAAGGATCGGTAGCCAATTCGCCGCTTATACTCCGCCACAAGGATGGTAAGCTGACCGATGTACTGTTCAACGGATCGGTTTACAAGGATGACCGTGGAAATGTATTGGGCATTGTGATTGTGGCCAGGGATGTTACCGAACAGAAAAGAATTTCGACCGAATTGACCGAAGCGATTGTATTTGCTGAGTTGGCAGTAGGCATCGCTGAAGAAGCAAAATTTAAAGCTGAAAAAGCAACATTGCTGGCCGAAAATGCAGTAAAGGCAAAACAGCAGTTTTTATCGAACATGAGCCATGAAATCCGCACCCCAATGAATGCGATTATCGGATTTACAAAGGTGATGCTGAAAACAGAATTGACTGCAAAACAAAAAGAATATTTACAGGCCATCAAAATGAGTGGCGATGCGCTGATTGTTCTGATTAACGACATTCTGGATTTGGCAAAAGTTGATGCAGGCAAAATGACCTTTGAACAAACCCCGTTTAAACTTTCCTTGTCAATAGCAGCCATGCTGCACTTGTTTGAGACAAAAATCTGGGAAAAGAATTTGGTACTGGTTAAAGAATACGACAGAAGAATTCCGGAAGTGCTGGTTGGCGACCCGGTGCGTTTGCACCAGATTATCCTGAATTTGGTGAGTAACGCAGTAAAATTTACGAACAAAGGGAAAATTACTGTAAGCGTTAATTTGCTGAAAGAAGATGAAAATGAAGTAACCATTGAATTCGCAGTAACTGATACAGGTATTGGGATATCTACCGATAAAATGGAGAATATTTTCGAAAACTTCCAACAGGCGACAAGTGGTACATCGCGCATATATGGCGGAACCGGACTTGGACTCGCAATTGTTAAACAATTGGTAGAATCGCAGGGAGGAAAGATTCAGGTAAATAGCAAAGTGGACGAGGGCTCAACTTTTAGTCTGGCATTAAAATTTCAAAAAACCAATGAAATGCTTGAGTCAGAACCGGAAATCGCAGAATTGGACAAGAAAATTAGCAATATTAAAGTATTGGTCGCCGAGGACATTGCCCTCAATCAATTACTGATGAGAACGCTGTTGGACGATTTTGGGTTTGATTGTGACATTGCTGCGAACGGGAAAATAGCCATCGAAAAACTTAAGGCCAATAAGTACGATATTATTTTAATGGACTTGCAGATGCCCGAAATGAACGGGTTTGAAGCTACAGAATATATCCGGCATGAAATGAATTGCGACATTCCGATCATTGCCTTAACCGCCGATGTAACTACGGTTGATTTGGCAAAATGCAAGTACGTTGGAATTGATGACTACATTCCAAAACCTGTTGACGAAAGGTTATTGTACAGTAAAATAATTAGTTCAGTTAAAAAAAATGCGCATATTAAAAATAACGGAATTGAATATGATGTTGACAGTGATATTGAAAATGAAAAATGCACCGACCTGGAGTATTTAACGAAGCGGACAAAATCAAATCCAAAACTGATGATGGAAATGATTTCAGCTTATCTGGAACAAACCCCGCCATTGGTGAGTGCCATGAAACAAAGTTTTCATGACAAGGATTGGGATTTACTCTACTCAGCTGTGCATAAAATGATTCCGTCATTTTCAATCATGGGCATTAGCGAAGATTTTGAAAATATGGCAAAAAAAGTCCAGGAATTTGCAAGTACGCAGAAACAGACAGAAGGAATCTCGGACATGGTACTTCAGCTTGAAAATGTTTGTGGACAGGCCTGTGAGGAATTAGTGATAGAATTTAACACGATCAAAACAAAAACCAATGATTAACAAACAAAAAATTAAACTTTTTCTGGTTGACGACGATGCGCTGTATTTAAAATCGCTGGAGATCGAATTCATGGAACGTGGCGAATTTAAAATTGAAACCTATCCTACGGGCGAACTTTGCATTGAAAACTTAAACCATAATCCTGATATAATTATACTTGATTATGAGCTCAGTGGCATCGATAAAAAAGCGATGAACGGAATAGATGTTCTGGACAAAATAAAAGCCTATGATCCCGAAATTCCGGTGATAATGCTATCATCGCAGGACAAAATAGAGGTGGCAGTAAATTGTATGCACCACAAAGCTTTTGACTATGTTGTAAAAAGTGAAACTGCCTTCTTGCGATTAAACAAAATAATTCCTGCAATTTTCCGCTTCAAAAAAATGGAAAAGCAACTAAGCTGGTACATGGAGCGAATGTAAACACTGATTTTAGTTTCCATTGTTTACAGCAAATTTCTGTTAAAAGAAGGAGCATTGTTTGTCTAATGACTGGCAACGCTCCTTTTTTTATGTTCAAACCGATGAAAATAGAGCCATAATCAGTGAATTTTGCAAGTTTCCAACAGAACTTTGCAACTTTCCCGGGCATTATGACCTCACCTTTGATTCGTGACGACACTGTCACCAATAATAAACAAAAGAATGAACCTAATAAAAGTAATGCCAATCATGGCCATGCTATTGGTTGGATTAATTACCGGATGTAGCAAAAGCGACGACAACGCTTATGATCAAAATGTGACTTCAATCACAAATTCATCAGCAATGTCATCAGCAAATTCTTCAGATTTGAATTCATCAGCAATTTTGCCACAAGAAGGGACTTTAAAAGGAGTAGATCTTGGAATTGCAGGAGAATTTGCAATTTTGTCAAAAACAGGAGTTACAAGTGTGTATAAATCTAATATTACCGGAGATATTGGTACAAGTCCGATTACCGGTGCCGCAATGGTTTTAAGTTGTGACGAAGTTACAGGAAATATATATTCAGTTGATGCTGCCGGTCCAGCATGCAAAATTACCAGCGCTACCAGATTAGGAATTGCAGTTCTCAACATGCAGGCTGCCTACACTGATGCCGCAGGACGTGTAAACCCTGATTTTCTGAATTTAGGCGCCGGAAATATTGGCGGCAAAACGCTTACTCCAGGTCTGTACAAATGGACAAGTGCAATTGTTATCCCGACTGATATTACTATTTCGGGTAGCCCGACTGATGTATGGATTTTTCAGGTTGCCGGCACGTTGAATATGAGTTCGGCTGTAAACATGATCTTAGAAGGCGGAGCACTTGCCAAAAATATTTTCTGGGTATCTTCAGGTGCAGTTACCATTGGCACAACCAGCCATTTTGAAGGAATCATATTGAGCCAAACAGGTATTAACCTGAAGACAGGCGCATCAATAAATGGAAGAATGCTGGCACAAACTGCAGTAACGCTTCAAATGAATGCCGTTAAACAACCAAAATAGTCATCATAAATTTGCATCTGAAACGAGGTGATTCCATTCAGAATCGCCTCGTTTCATTTCATAGAATGTGTGAAATATACAATAGATTCATGAAATTGTGTAATATTTTTCTTTACAAAGGGTTGCACTTTTGCATAGCGAAAAAATATGCGCTAATGCGAAAAAGTTAAACCTGATTAAAAGCACAATCCAATGAACAAAGAAAAGATCAAAATATTCCTGGTGGATGATGATGCTGTATATTTAAAATTACTGGAAATTGAATTTCTTGAGCATGGCGATTTTGAGATTGAAACTTATGCTACAGGTGAACTTTGCTTAAAGAACATTGAACATTCGCCTGATATAATAATTCTGGATTATGAACTAAACGGAATTGATAAAAAAGCGATGAACGGAATCGACATTCTTGATAAAATTAAAGCTTACAGTTCAAAAATTCCGGTGGTAATGCTGTCGTCACAGGATAAAATTGAGGTGGCAATAAATTGTATGCATCACAAAGCTTTTGATTATGTAGTTAAAAGCGAAACCGCGTTTTTTCGATTGGGCAAGATTATCCCCGCCATTTTCCGTTTAAAAAAAATGGAAAAGCAACTAAACTGGTACATGGAACGCATGTAACAGGATTTTTACATGTGTGAATAATGTAAGTTATTTCAAATATTGTGTAATAAGGAACTAAAAAAAGAGGCGCATCTTTATTAAATAATTGTAAACCTTAAAGATGAAAACGAGTATCCGTCAAAAGCTTATAATCTTCGCATTTATAATTTTGGCAGGTAATCTGTTTATAGGTTTTGCTGTATATATCACCAGCCAAAAGCGTATCAAAACGGAACAATTGGTGCAACATACAGAGGATATCATTTCAAATCTGGGCAATATACTTTTACTTGGCAAAGACATCGAATCAGCTTCAAGGGGTTTTATAATCACAAACGACAGTGCATTTCTTGAACCCTTATTTACTGCAGAAAAAATCATTTTCAATAACATCGGGCAACTCAGGCAACAATTTAAGGACAATGCTACCCAGCAACAGCGTGTTGATTCAATTCACTATTACATGCAAAAGCGTCTGGCTTTTTCGTTGAAGCAGGCCGAACTAAGGAGCAGTCAGGGACTACTGGCCGCAATTGCTTATGCTTCAACCAATCAGGGTTTGTATTATTCCGACAATTTGCGCCAGATAATCGCTGAAATTGAACAACAAGAGGATACGAACCTCAAACAACTTCAGCAGGCGAACGAGTATAGCATGACAGCATTCAACTGGATCTCGAGAATTATGTTTGTTCTGATTTCCGTGATTACAATACTATTATTAATTGTTACAGGCAAAAATTTGCAGCAAAATGAAAAGAGAGAAAAAAGAGCAGCAGAGTTAATCGTTGCCAATAAGGAACTTGCCTTTCAAAATACTGAGAAAGAAAACCGGGCTGCAGAATTGATCGTTGCAAACAAAGAACTTGCTTTTCAAAACGAAGAAAAAGGCAAACGGGCAGAAGAGTTAGTTATCGCAAACGACGAACTGGCATTTCAGAACAAGGAAAAGGGAAAACGTGCAGCTGAACTAATCGTTGCAAACGAGGAACTTGTATTTCAAAACAAGGAGAAAGGGAAACGCGCAAAAGAGTTAATTATAGCAAACGAAGAACTTGTATTTCAAAACAATGAAAAAGGGAAACGGGCAGCTGAATTGATCCTTGCCAATGAGGAACTTGTTTTTCAAAACGAAGAAAAAGAAAAACGCGCAGAAGAGTTGATCATTGCTTACAAAGAACTGATATTTCAAAATCAGGAAAAAGAAAAACGCGCGGCAGAACTGATTATTGCCGACAAAGAACTTGCCTTCCAAAACGAAGAAAAAGGGAAACGGGCAGCTGAATTTGTCATCGTGAACCAAGAACTTGTTTTTCAGAACGAAGAAAAAGAAAAACAGGAAGCTGCAAATAAAGAGCTTGAAGCATTCAGCTATTCTGTGTCGCATGATTTACGTGCCCCATTGAGACATATCGGCGGATTTGTTGACTTGCTGATTAAAAACAATTCCAGTCAACTCGACGAAAAAGGCATAAGATATTTGAAAATAATTTCAGAGTCGTCACATGAAATGGGCAGCCTGATAGATGCGTTGCTGACTTTCTCCAGGTTAAGCCGTACCGAACTTCAGAAAACAAAAATCAACTCGCAAAACATGGTGGCACAGGTTCTGAAAAGTTTCGGCGATGAAACAGCAGGGCGCGATGTCGAAATAAATGTAGCTGAACTTCCTGATGCAATTGGTGATGAAACGTTGATTCACCAGGTTTGGGAGAACCTGATATCCAACGCTCTGAAATATTCAAAAAACAAGGAAAAAGCAACGATCACCATTGGAAGCGAAATAGTGGACGATAAAACAGTTTTTTCCATCAGCGACAACGGTGCCGGATTTGATATGAAATATGCTGATAAACTATTTGGAGTATTTCAACGAATGCACAAATCAACTGATTTCGAAGGAGTTGGAATTGGACTGGCCAATGTGAATAGAATTGTGGTGAGGCACGGCGGAAAATGCTGGGCTGAAAGTGAAGTTGGAAATGGAGCCACGTTTTTCTTCAGCATCCCGAACGAGGAAGTGTTCAGTCGCAGTGATCAGTCTCAGAAAAGCTTGCAATAAACAATTTCACAGCTCCGAAGGAGCGGACTATTTGTAGCACAGAAAAATAGAAAATTATAAAATATTAAACAGCACAAATTATGAGAGCAGAAGTAAGAAGAATCCTTATTGTGGATGACAGTCAGAAAGATGTTGAACTCACCATTGCTGCCCTTGGCGAAAAAAACCTTGCAAACGAAGTTGTTGTTGCCGAAGATGGAGTGGAAGCGCTTGATTTTTTGTATAAACGCGGCAAATTCAGCAATGAAAAGGGCGATCCCGCTGTTATTTTACTGGACATTAAAATGCCCAGAATGAATGGAATAGAAGTGCTTAAGCACATCCGTGCCGATGAAAAATTCAAACTAATTCCGGTGATAATGGTTACCTCATCGGGCGAAGAAAAAGACCTTGTAGAGAGCTACAAACTTGGCGCTAATTCTTATGTGGTGAAACCAATTGATGTGGTTCAGTTCCTTGATGCCATCAAAGTTCTGGGGCAATACTGGGCAATTATCAACGTACCGCCACCTTTAAATTTTAAGTGATATAAAATCAGAAACTACTTTTAATTCTAATCTTATGAAAAGGAAAATAAAAATTCTGCACCTTGAAGACTCTTTCAAAGATTCCGAATTAATTCAATCATTGGTTGAAAGTGGTGAAATCGAGCATGAATATTTCGTGGCCGAAAACGAAAACGACTATATCAATATTCTTGAAACTGAAAATATCGACATCATTTTATCTGATTACAGCCTGCCCCATTACAATGGTAACGAAGCATTAAAGGTTGCAAGGGAAAAATATTCCCATATTCCGTTCCTGTTTGTTTCCGGAGCAATGGGAGAAGACAGGGCAATTGACACCATGTTAAACGGCGCTACGGATTACGTGCTCAAAAACAAACTCGAAAGGCTTGTCCCGGCAATAAAAAGGGCACTGCATGAGCAGGAGCTTACAACCAAACGTCAACAGGCAGAAGCTGAGCTAAGAATTACGAACAAAGAACTAATTTTTCAGATCGAAGAGAAAGAAATACAGGCCTCAGAATTAATGGCTGCGAACGAAGAGCTTATCCTTCAGAACAAAGAGAAAGAAAAGCTTGCAGTTGAATTAATTGCAGCCAAGGAGAAAGCCGAAGAAAGCGACCGGTTAAAATCATCTTTTCTGGCCAATATGAGCCATGAAATAAGAACACCATTGAACGGAATTCTGGGTTTCACTGAACTACTTAAAGAACCTGCCCTTGAAGATGAACAGAAAATGTATTACCTGGGCATACTGGAAAAAAGCGGTGAGCGCTTACTCAATATCATCAACGATATCATGTGTATTTCAAAAATTGAATCGGCTCAAATGGGAGTTTCAGTTTCGGAAACAAATTTAAACGAGCAACTGGATGAAATATTTGCTTTCTTCAAACCGGAAGCTGAGCAAAAAGGCCTGCAGATTTCGTGCAGGAACACCATGCGGTTAAACGATACATTTATAAAAACTGACAAGGAAAAATTATTTGCTATACTCATAAACCTGGTGAAAAATGCGATAAAATTCACAAAAAAAGGTTCGATAGAATTCGGCTTTGGTTTGTTTGGCGGTAGAGACAAGGCATTTGATGATAGTAGAGACAAGGCATCCCTTGTCTCTACACCAACACCAT
The DNA here is from genome assembly GCA_019459485.1 of Prolixibacteraceae bacterium. Lineage (GTDB taxonomy): Bacteria > Bacteroidota > Bacteroidia > Bacteroidales > Prolixibacteraceae > Aquipluma. The sequence continues at coordinate 96,285 of JAIBEZ010000028.1, read as the reverse complement.
CCATCGAATTTTTCGTAAAAGATACAGGTATTGGAATCCTTCCGGACCAATTGCAATATGTATTTGAAAGGTTTAGGCAAGCCAGTGAATCGGTTAACCGAAAGTATGAAGGAGCCGGATTGGGATTATCCATTTCAAAAGCATTTGTTGAGATGCTTGGCGGTACGATCCGCATCGAAAGTGAGTTCGGGAAAGGATCAACCATTTATTTTACCTTGCCTGCAATTTACAATCAGGAAGTAAAAGACGACAACAAAAGTATTTTATGGACAGATACTAAAAAACGGGAAATGAACCGATGAAGGATAAAATAGGAATTCTGCACCTTGAAGATTCGTTCAACGATTCCGAAATAATAAACGCCACCATTGAAAGCGCAAAAATTGAATACAATTATTTTCTGGCCGACTGCGAAAAAGATTTTCTGAATTTTCTTGAAACTGAAAATATCCACCTCATATTGTCAGATTACAACCTTCCCGATTACAATGGGAACGAAGCTTTACGGGTAGCCAGGGAAAAATATCCGCACATCCCGTTTATATTCGTTTCAGGAAAAATAATGGAAGGTGTTGCCATTGAAAAAATGTTGAACGGTGCGACGGATTATGTGTTCAAGAATAATCTGGAAAGGCTGGTTCCTGCAATTAAAAGGGCATTGAATGATTATGAACTTGAGATTAAGCGCAAGCAGGTTGAAATAAGCCTTCAGGAAAAAAAAGAAATAATTAAAGCGCAAAGCGGAAAGTATATCCAAATCAATAAAGAACTTGACTTTCAAAACGAAGAGAAAGAAAAACGGGCCGCAGAATTAATCATTGCCAACAAAGAACTTGCATTTCAGAACAGGGAAAAGGAAAAACGGGCCGATGAATTATTCATTGCCAACAAAGAACTAATTTACCAGAACGAAGAGAAAGAAAAACGGGCAGCGGAGTTAATCATAGCTAACAAAGAACTTCTGTTTCAAAACAAAGAAAAAGAAAAACGTGCGGCAGAATTAAACATTGCAAACAAAGAGCTTGCATTTCAGAACAGGGAAAAGGAAAAGCGGGCCGATGAATTGATTATTGCGAACAAAGAACTTGCATACCAGAACGAAGAGAAAGAAAAGCGTGCGGCGGAGTTAATCATTGCCAACAAGGAACTTCAGTTTCAAAACAAAGAAAAAGAATACAGGGCGGCAGAATTAATTATTGCGAACAAAGAACTTGCCTTTCAGAACAGGGAAAAGGAAAAGCGGGCTGACGAGCTGATCATTGCCAACAAAGAACTTCTGTTTCAGAATGAAGAGAAGGAAAATCGGGCAGCTGAGCTAATTGTTGCGAACAAGGAACTTGCATTCCAGAACAGGGAGAAAGAAAAACGGGCGGATGAATTAATTATCGCTAAAGATAAGGCAGAAGAGAGCGACCGACTTAAATCGGCGTTTCTGGCCAATATGAGCCACGAAATAAGAACACCCATGAACGGAATCCTGGGTTTCGCCGAACTGCTTAAAGAACCTGAACTTACCGGTAAATTGCAGCATGAGTACATTCGCATCATTCAAAAAAGTGGCACACGAATGATGAATATTATCAGCGATATAATGAGCATCTCGAAAATTGAATCGGGCCAAATGGGAATTTCCATTTCCGAAGTGAATATAAACGAACAGCTGAAAGAATTACATTCTTTTTTCAAACCTGAAGCTGAACAGAAAGGATTACAGATTTTCCTGAAAAACGACCTGCATTCAGAAGAAACCATCGTGAAAACCGACCGGGATAAAGTGTATGCCATTTTAACCAACCTGATTAAAAATGCTATTAAATTCACTGATAAAGGTTCGATAGAATTTGGTTTTGGTTCGACATATCCGGCAACAACCGTTGCTGGTGGATCTTGTAGAAACAAGTCATGCCTTGTCTCTACGCCAACAACAGCATTAATCGAATTTTACGTGAAAGATACAGGCATCGGGATTGACCCTGAAAAAATTGAAATGATTTTTGAAAGGTTCAGGCAAGGCAGCGAATCGCTGAACAAAAAATATGAAGGTGCAGGGCTTGGATTATCAATATCGAAGGCTTTTGTTGAGATGCTGGGCGGTAAAATCTGGATAGAAAAAAATCCTGAACTGCTGGAAACCGGGAACAACCTGAATGGAACAGGCACCACTATTTGTTTTACAATTCCATATCACACTTAGTCAGAATTAAAATTTCGCAAGGTGTGAATGATGTAACTTTTCTTCGGAATTGTGTAACGCTTATCATGTTACCAATGCGGATCTTTGTTTAGTGAAAATAAATTCACAAATTAAATTTATCTAAGATGAAAAAATTAACTCTTGGCTTAATGACTGGATGCATGTTGCTATTATGTAATCCAACTTTATTGAAAGCAGAAACTGAAACCACAACTGCTGCAACTACTGTAACTGCAACTGTTGCCTCAGCAGAGGTAGTTAAGATGGAACTCAGGTTAAATGAAATCAAAGCGATGGACATGAAGACCATGAATTCAGCTGAAAAGAAAGAATTACGCAAAGAAGTTCGCGCAATTAAAACCGACATTAAAGCAAACAACGCAGCAAATAGCGGCGGTGGTGTATATATTTCGGTTGGTGCTGCAATTCTTATCGTATTATTATTAATCCTTTTACTCTAATATATCATGGGAAATTTACTTTATGTCATCGCAGTCATACTGATCATTTTATGGCTCATCGGATTTGTTGGAGTTGGTTATAGCGGAGGTATCATTCACGTTCTGCTTGTTATTGCAATAATTGCCATAATTCTCAGAGTAATTCAGGGAAGAAGGATACTTTAAAAACAGAACATGAAAACAATCGGAATTGTCCTTATCGGACTTGGTATAATCATGATGATTTATACCGGATTTAATTATGTGACCAAAGAAAAGGTGGTTGATTTAGGACCTATTCAGATTAACGCAGAAAAGAACCACCCGGTACAATGGTCACCAATAGTTGGTTTGGTGCTTATTGTGGGAGGTATTGTTGTGGTTGCTGTTGATAAGAAAAAGTAAAAATATCTTAGTATAAACTTCTAAATTAATTTATATGCCACTATTAACTGTTTTACTTATTATTATCATTATTGGTGTTGTTCTATGGCTGATCAATTCATTCATACCCATGGATCGCAAAATCAAACAAATCTTCAACATTGTGGTTGTGATTGCGCTTATTATTTGGCTGCTAAAGGTTTTTGGCCTGTTCACTTATCTTACGAATATCAACGTGTAAAATCAGTTTTCATCCACACATAAAATAAAACTATGAATCTTAAAAGAATCTTTGGTGCTGTACTTACTGTACTCGGAATAGGTGGACTAATATATGCAGCTGTATTGTTTGTAAATGGCGCAGGAGCTACAGGAGAACTTAAAGCGCTTGTTATTTACGGGATACTCGGCTTTATATTTTTCATTGCAGGGATCAGCTTGGTGCGCACCACAAAAGATGAATCATAGAGGTATCTGTTTATTTTACCATTCATTTTCAATCCGATAGAATGATGCTAAATGTTTAAATAGTTGCTCTGGTCAAAACATAAAAGCCGGCTTCCTTTTTTGGAGCTGGCTTTTATGTGTTAACAAATAAATTTACTTCGGAACAAAAATTCGAATATTACAGATAAAAGCGAAGTACCACTCCATAAATATTACTTTAGCCAATCAAATACAGCAGAATAAATTAAAAAACGGAATCCCATGCTAGTAACTGTTACCAGAAAAAAATATACGTTCTCTCCCGATTCGAGCCGGGTAATCGCCCGTTTTCTTTATTTGGACGACGAAAGGTCCGCTAACATTATCAGAAAAGTTTTGGCAATGCCCGAAAAGGAAGTAAATATTGCCATGAGCCAGGTTCTGAGAGGTTTTTCGCGTCGTCACAGGAACATTTCAAAAATATTCGAGAAACATTTTGTCAGGCTTGCCCCTATTTTTGATAAAATAGAAGTGAATGAAGAAGACTTAAGCGTAGCCCAAAAAGCATTGATAGGTTCGTATTTCACGTTGGAATATTCTATCGAATCAGCAGCTTTTTTTAATCCGTCAATTATGGAACATCCCGATCAGTCGGAAATAAGATCCGACGAGAAAAGGGTAATTTTCAGTTTTCGCGCAACCGGCGAAGGGCATATTTCATCAGTAGTTTTCCGTTCGGGAATACTCGATAAACACAACAACCTGACAATTGAACCTGCTGGCAAAATGCTGGCCGAAGCAGATAAAATTATACGTAACACTTACGATAAGAAAAGCTTTCAGGAGAAACTGAAAGGAATGCAGGATCCCGGAAATTCAACATCGCCAGCAATACTTGATAACATTGAAGAAGTACAAGACCCGGAAAATGTGATGCCTTCGGCCGGCCTCGAAAAGCATGAAAAAACCCAGGAGAAGGGAAATGTCATTTCTCCCGATTTCATCCTTGATAAGTTAGGCGACAGTTTTACCTATGGCGAATTGATGAAAAACCTTGAAATAGCCATAAAAAATCCGGAACTTACCGAAGATCAGATAAAAATCATCAATCAAATGATGTGGCTGGCTTCATCGCATTATGAGATTCATTTCTCTATTGATTCGTCGATTTCAGAAAGGGTTATTTTCCCCATATCGGCAACCGAACAAAGAGGAATTGAAGATGCCCGTTTTGTTAAATTTACTGATGACAATGGAGAAATAACTTATTATGCCACATACACAGCATTCGATGGAATGACCATTCTGCCTAAGTTGATCAGCACCAAAGATTTTTATGATTTTAAGGTTTTGCCTATTAATGGCGAGATTGCCCGAAACAAGGGAATGGCGCTGTTTCCACGGAAGATTAATGGTAAATATGCCATGCTTTGCAGAATTGACGGCGTAAATAATTACATCGCTTATTCCGAGAGTATCAATATCTGGCGCGAAGCCAAAATAATAATGGAACCCAAATACTCATGGGAACTGGTGCAGGTGGGCAATTCAGGTTCGCCTATAGAAACCAAAGATGGCTGGCTGGTTATTACACATGCGGTGGGTTCGATGCGTGAATACACTTTGGGCGCTGCCTTGTACGAACTTGAAAATCCGGAGAAAGAAATCGGAAGGCTGAGCAGTCCGTTGATGGTGCCAAACGAAGAAGAAAGAGAAGGTTATGTGCCAAATGTAATTTATTCGTGTGGTTCGATGATCCATAACGACGACCTTATTATCCCTTATGCCATGTCTGATCATGCATCAACTTATGCAACTGTAAACCTGCAAGAACTGCTCGACGTGCTAAAAGCCTCCGGAAGCAAAAAGGAAGAGGTAAAGTAATATTATACGGATATCCGAAATATTACCCAATGTCATAAAAGTAGTTCCCTGAGCCTGCCGAAGGGCATTCAATCGTCATTTGATTGTCATTAAGTTGCCTGAAAATGATTACAAATAACCACAACTGACTGGCACAAAAGGCCAAAGAGGTATGAAAACGGACAATCCAGTTACATCATTCACACATCGCTCCCCCAATGTGTGAAAGATGTAATTATTTCCAAAAATTGTATAACGTTTTGCTGACGTTTGAGTCTCAAATTTGTATGGTGAAAATGGTTTCACCACTATAAATTTTAACGAGATGAACGCTACTGAAGCAAAAGGAAATTTGACCGAGCAGAAAGGCAGACTCAAACAAAAATTTGCAGGTTTGGTAAATAACGACCAGTTATTTGCTGAAGGAAAAAAAGAGGAGATGTTCGGAAAACATCAGGCCGGACTTGGCCAAACAAAGGAAAAGCTGAAGAAAATCACAGCATCACTTTAATCAACTGCACCCCGAGAACCCTGAAAAAGAATGCAACCAAAATTGGTCGTTCAGAATTACTTATAACATAAATAAAATCAATAACAGGTACAAAACCTGAAAGAAAGCATGAATCCAGATGCGCAGTCTGTGAAAGATGTAACTTTTTTACGGAATTGTGTAACGCTTTACAGTCACCATATCCTCACCTTTGTTAAGTGCTATTACTGCACACTTTGAATTTGAAGATATGACTGATATAGAAGCAACAGATAGCTGGCAAAAAATAAAGTGTAAGCTGAAACGTAAATTCGCGGTTTTAACAAAAAGCGACAATTTGTTTTTGGAGAGGAAAGAAGAAGAATTAATTGATAGGCTTCAAATCAGACTTGGCAAGACAAAAGAAGAATTGTCGAAAATTATTGCAGAGCTTTATTGATAAAAAAAATATAAATGTACAAAACAACTCTTTTCCAAACTTAAATTAAATACGAAATGAAAACATTAAAAACGAACACACTTACAAAAAAGATTTTCTTAGGAGTCTTTGCTATTATGCTGCTTTTTTCATTGGAATCACAGGCCAAAAAGTATAACTTTTTGACTTCATCAGTTGTGCCGGCCGCACGTGGTTTTGCAAAAATCACCAGAGACAATAATCGCAACTATGTGATTAAATTGAAGATGACAAATCTGGCTGAAGTGCAACGATTGGATCCCTCAAAACTATCTTATGTTGTTTGGATGGTTACCGACCGCGAAGAAACAAAAAACATCGGACAGATCGATAGTTCCACAAAGTTCATGTCGAAGAAATTAAAAGCATCGTTCGAAACAGTATCGTCATTTACGCCTACACAAATATTTATAACAACCGAAAATGACGCGAGTGTTCAATATCCAGGTTCTCAGGTTGTATTAACCACAGACAGATTCACGAATTAGCTGTATTTAATTGACAAATAAATATTAACAAGTTTAAATTTACACATCATGGGAAATTTACTTTATCTAATAGCAGTAATCCTCATCATCGGATGGGCAATTGGATTCTTTGCCTATAGCGTTGGTAGCGTCATTCACATTCTCCTTGTTATTGCCATCATTGCAATAATACTTCGGGTCATCCGGGGATAAGACATTAAAATTTAATCATCGCATTATAAATTAATCATTTAAAACAGAAATTATGAATTCAGGAAAAGTATTGTTAAGCGTCGTGGCTGGAGCAGCCGCCGGTGCATTGGTAGGAATTTTATTCGCACCACATAGAGGTTCGGTAACCCGTAAAAAAATAGCAAGACAAAGTGGAGCTTACGCTGAAGGCGTGAAAGAAAAATTGAGCGAAATAGTTGACAGCATCACCGAAAAATTAGAAAAAGTAAAAGGTGAAGTTTCCGACTATGCCGATCAGAAAATGCACAAAACAGAAAACCTTAAATAAGGAATTTAAAATTGAAATGTTACGTGAGTAACGTTGGCATTGAACCTGCTCCGGAAAGTTTGACAGTGAAGTTTTTCACTTTTATCGTTTCCGGAGCGGATTCAAATTTTAAAAGGAATAAAGCCAGACAAATGAAAGATATAACCCTGAAACCCCTATTGTCCCTTCGGAAGTTTAACCGGTCGGGCAAAGGCACACTGATTGTCATCAGCATATTGACCTCGATCGATTTAGAAAAGAAACGGAAAGTAAATCTTCCGGATCAGATGATCAAATAACCTTTCAGGCAAATTAGAGGTAATCCTAAATTATCGGAGCAATCGGCAAAAAGCTGACCAACCGGTATAAAATATGTAAATACTATAAAGTCTGAAGTCATGGAAGACAATACAAATGTATTTGAATCGCTGTTCGAAAGCGCTGTTGATTACAGCAAAACAGGCTATGAGCTGGTCAAGCTTAAAGCTGTTGATAAAACTTCAGATGTGGTTTCATCTCTGATTTCTCATTATGCGGTATTGATATTGATTGCCTCATTCATGCTTTTTCTCACATTGGGATTGGCATACTGGCTTGGCGAAATCTTCGGCAAAGTTTATTTTGGGTTCTTTGCGGTTGCTGTTCTATATGGCATTGCAGCGATTGTTTTAAATTTTCTTTTGCACAAAACGCTTAAAAGAATTGTCGCTGACTACATCGTTAAAAAGATGCTTAAATAAAATAACATGGAAAACATCACAACATCAGCCGGACTTAAGAATGCAATTCAAAGCTTGCAATACAGGCAGATTGAAAACGGACAGCGTTTGGAAGAAGATTTCTTCGTTGTCGTAGAAAGACTGAAGCCTGCGAACCTGATCAAAAATGCGATGGGCAACATTGTTGGAACACCCAATTTGATCGATAACATTTTAGGTGGCGCCCTTGGTTTGGTTTCAGGTTATCTTTCTAAAAAAATAGCCATTGGTGGTTCCGGCGGTATAATTAAAAAACTGTTAGGCACCATTTTACAGTTTGGAGTAACCAGCGTTGTTGCTACAAACTCCCGCGCAATTACTGCAATTGGTCAGTTTCTGCTTAAAAAGATCGTCCGCAAAAAAGAATTTAAAACTGAGATATCGTGACAGCTTCCGATAAAGAACTGCAATAGTTCCGATCATCGTTTCGTCAAAAGTTAAGGTCAACGCATTGTTTTCAATCATATTCGTATTTGCCGGAAATGCCTTGTGGGGAATATCTGACATGTTTTTGTCAGCCTGCAATTATAAAATTCATTTTCGACCATGTCCAACCTTTAAAACCTTTAGGATTTTTATTGAATGATCCACGCCATCCTTTTTAATTGATAAATAATTAATAAATACTTTGACATATGAAAACTAAAATAATTAATGAGGATATCGTGAATCGGAATACTTTGACCCAGGTTTTATTTCTTACATCCTATCCACCCAGAGAATGCGGCATAGCAACTTATTCTCAGGATCTGATAAAATCGTTGGACAATAAATTCAGCAATTCACTGTCGATAAAAGTATGCGCACTGGAAGCGGATGATGTGGACTATAAATATCCCGCTGAAGTGAAATATGTGCTTAAAACTTCCATCGCTGCCGAATATGAGAAACTGGCAACCAAAATAAACAATGACCATGACCTGAAAATGGTATTGATTCAGCATGAGTTTGGCTTTTTTCATCTTCAGGAACAAGCATTCGTGGAGTTTCTTACTTCAATTTCAAAACCCGTTGTGATTGTTTTTCACACTGTATTGCCGAATCCTGACGAAAAATTCAAAATAAACGTACAGCAGATAGCGGCTGCAAGTGAAGCGATCATTGTAATGACCAACAATTCCGCCGGACTTTTAACAAACGATTATGGCGTGCCTTCGCAGAAAATTTCTGTAATACCGCACGGAACCCATTTGGTTCCCCGCTTAAACAAAACTTCGCTGAAGCTGAAGTATAAACTAAAAGGCCGCAGAGTTCTGACCACATTTGGTTTATTAGGTTCAGGAAAAAGCATTGAAACCACCATTGAAGCATTGCCGGCCATTGTTAAAAAACATCCCGAAACCACGTTTTTGGTAATAGGGAAGACCCATCCTGAAGTAGTGAAAAACGAAGGTGAAAAGTACCGGAAAATGCTTGTTCAGAAAGTAGAGGAACTTGGCCTTAACGACAATGTACGATTTATCAACAAATATTTGGATTTGCCCGAGTTGCTCGAATATTTGCAGCTTACCGACATTTACCTGTTTACCACCAACGATCCGAACCAGGCTGTAAGCGGCACTTTTGTTTACGCAATGAGTTGTGGCTGCCCCATCATTTCGACACCGATACCACACGCAAAAGAAATTTTAACAAAGGATACAGGTATCATTTTCGATTTTCGGAATACGCAGCAATTGGCCGCTGCTGTGAACAAGCTGCTCAAAAACGATAAATTGCGAAGGAGTATCAGCATAAATACCTTGCAGAAAATAGTTTCAACAGCGTGGGAAAATTCTGCCGTTGCGCATGCTTTGTTGTTCGATAAAATTGTGGGCGATAAAATCACGATCCGGTATAATTTGCCGGACATCAACCTGAAGCATTTAGACGATATGACCACCAGTGTCGGTATGATTCAGTTCTCAAAAATTAACCAACCGGATATTGGTTCGGGATATACGCTAGATGACAATGCCAGGGCGCTTGTTGCGTCTTGCATGTATCTGGAAACAACCGGCGATAAGAAAATCATATCCAGGATCAGAAAATACCTCGGCTTTATAAAATTCTGCCAGCAACCCGAAGGTGACTTTCTAAATTATGTCGATAAAGATCTCCATTTTACCGGGCAAAACCAGGAAGTTAATTTAGATGATTCCAATGGCCGTGCCATTTGGGCTTTGGGCTATCTGACTTCATTAACAGACCAGTTGCCCAGAAAACTTATCGCCGATGCCATAACTATAATTGAAAAATCACTGCCGCACATGAGCAGGATAAGCTCCACAAGGTCGATGGCATTTGCCGTAAAAGGATTATATCATTATCAAACCGCGGTAGATTCACTGAAAAATATTGAACTCATTACAACATTTGCCAATCGTTTGACTCAGATGTACAAACACGAGTCATCCAAAGGTTGGGAATGGTTTGAAAGTTACCTCACCTACGGAAACAGTACCTTGCCCGAAGCCATGCTTTACGCCTGGTTACTGACAAAGGATACGGTTTATAAGGACATTGCCCTTGCATCGTTTAAATTTTTGCTGAAACAGATTTTCAATGAGAACGGGATTGAAGTGATTTCTAACAGACATTGGTTGCAAAAAGGACAAAAAGCAGAAAAATTTGGAGAACAGCCCATTGATGTTGCCTATACCATAATGACGTTGAGTAAATTTTACCATGAATTTAACGACGACGATTACCGTGAGAAAAAGGAAATAGCTTTCAACTGGTTTATGGGAAGCAACCGTTTGCACCAGATTGTTTACAATCCAAGTACCGGTGGATGTTACGACGGGCTGGAAGATACGCATGTGAACCTTAACCAGGGCGCTGAGTCAACGGTAAGTTACCTGATGGCAAGGCTAACTCTGGAAAAGAATAAAGATTTGAAAAAATCTTCCGGCGTAAAATTGCAAAAACACAAAAAAGAGCTTTCAGAGCGAAAGAGAACTAATTATTCAGGCGACCATAAAAAGCAATCCGACCGATCCCTTGTGGGTTAATAACCGCTAAAACTAATTTGAATATCAGGTCTGTGAAATACAAATGTGACAATCATGTAAATTGTTCTCAGAATTGTGTAACAAGGCAGAACCCACAAATTAATATTTTTAGGCACTCAAATTAATTAAAAAAGAAACAAGATGAAAAAGACAATTTTTATTGCATTGTTCACGATTTTCACTTTTGGTGCAACAACAACATTTGCAAACAATTCTGATTCGAAAACTGCTCCAGTCGCAACCGAAAATAAATTATCGACTGAAGAAATTACGCGCATGAACAACCGTGTTGAAGAAATTCGCGACATGGACAAATCGGATATGACCGTTGCTGAAAAACGTGAACTCAGAAAAGAAAGCAAGGGAATTAAGGAAAATGTACGCAAAGGTGGCGAAGTAATTTACATCAGTGGCGGAACTATTTTATTGATTATCCTGATCCTTATTTTGATCTAATCAAATAGTACCGGATACGTGATATTGTTGCCGTAAAAAGCGACGTCATTGAAACAAAAGATAATTTGGTATGATTACCATTATATAAATATGCAATACAATCCGTATTGCATATTTATTTTGAGAGTACTATGATTAATAAGGTTAGGTTGGTGGGGTGATAAATGTTCTACTAAGGTTTATCAACCGGAAATAAGGTTTTTTTCGGGTTAATGAGCCTATTATACAAACAATTAATTCAATTATTTTTTTTGAAACCTTATTTTGAAAATTTAACCTTAGTAGAAATAGTTACCATACAAACCCAACCTTATTACCTTATTTAAGATAGTAAAAATGAAAAGGTGTAATTCACGAAAAAAAAAGTTATAACCCACACCGTCCGTTATAGAGCCTTTAATCTTAATGACCCCCAATGCAAATAAACCACTACTACATCGTTTATCTGAAGCCACTTCTCCCCTATCGTAAAATCATGCAATTATTGGCTGTTTGCTTCATTTTTATCCTGTCATTTTCCGAAGTTTTGGCTCAGGAATATTTTCAGCAGGAAGTCAATTTCAGGATAAATGTTACGCTGAACGATCAATTGCACGAATTAAATGCGTTTGAAACAATCGAATACATCAACAACTCACCCGATACGCTTCAGGCAATTTATTTTCATTTGTGGCCGAATGCCTATTCAAATAACAAAACAGAATTGGCCAAACAGCTATTTCGAATCAACGGGAAACAAAAACTTTTTGATGATCCTGAATTGCAGGGATACATTGATTCGCTCGACTTTAAAGTCAACAATCAGCAGGTTCAGTGGCGTTTGCTGGCAGGTCAACCGGATATTTGCAAAATCATCCTGAATCATCCGCTCAGTTCAGGCGACACGATACTGATTACCACACCATTTCATGTAAAAATACCCAAAGGGGTAACTTCCAGATTGGGACATATCGGCGAGTCCTATCAGATTTCACAATGGTATCCCAAACCTGCTGTTTACGACCGCAACGGCTGGCATCCAATGTCGTATCAGGACCAGGGCGAATTTTATTCCGAATATGGAAGTTTCGATGTAAACATTACTTTGCCTGCCAATTACATAGTTGGGTCAACCGGCATACTGAACAATCCGGAGGAACTTGAAATGCTTGACAAACTGGCTGCCGACACTTCATGGATCAAAACAATTCCTTCCAAAGAAGCAGAGTTTCCGTCCTCATCAGCAAAAATGAAAACACTCCGTTATACAGAAAGCAATATCCACGATTTCGCCTGGGTTGCCGATAAACGGTTTCATGTTTTGAAAGGGAAAGTGAAACTTCCAAATTCAGGAAAAGAAGTCACTACCTGGGCAATGTTTACCAACCAGCAGGCCGAACTTTGGAAAGATGCAATCCCCTACATCAACAATGCAATCTGGCATTTTTCGAAATGGAACGGCGACTATCCCTACGAAAGTTTTACAGCCCTGCAAAGCGCACTAAGCGCCGGAAACGGAATGGAATATCCCGGCATTACTGTAATCGGAATGGCAAGGGATGCTTATGCTTTGGATGATGTAATTGCGCACGAAATTGGTCACACGTGGTTTTACAGCGCGTTGGGATCAAACGAACGAAGGTACCCTTTTATGGACGAAGGCATCACAAGCGCCAACGAATTTCGTTACATGAACGAAAGATATCCCGAAAAGAAACTTTGGGAAGTGATGGTCAGAAACACGAAACTGGCCAGGTTTTTTAACATCGACCAAATGCCCGTTAAGCTAATGAGCGAACTCGAATGGCTTTCGCAGGCGCGCGACAACCTCGAACAACCCATTGATTTACACGCAAGCGATTATACCACTTTAAATTACAGCCTGATGATTTATACCAAGGCAGGAATGGCCTTCAATTATCTGAGGTCTTATCTTGGCGATTCGGTGTACGATTCGGCGATGCATGAATTTTACAGCGAATGGAAATTCAGGCATCCACAACCCGACGATCTGCGCAAAATAGTTGAAACCGTTTCAGGCAAAAACTTAGACTGGTTTTTCAATGATTTGATTGGAACCACCAAAAGACTGGACTACAAAGCAGTTCGTTTGGAGAACCAAAAGCTGCTCGTAAAAAACGATGGAGAATTGGCGTCGCCCACAGTCATTGCCGGAATGACGGGTGATTCGATTTATTTTGAAAAATGGGTGGATGGTTTTGAGGGGCAACAGTGGATCGAACTTCCACCGGGAAATTATTCAGAACTGAAAATCGACCCCCAACATGTAACTCCTGAATTATTCAGGCTCAACAACAATATCCGGACAACAGGCACATTTCCAAAGTCGGACCCTTTCCGGAGACAGCCATACTTTACCCTTGAAGATCCGGAGAAAAGATACCTGAATTATTTCCCGGCATTTAACTGGAACCGCGAAAACGGGCTGATGTTTGGAATGGCAGTACACAGCGGCTTTCTGGTTCCCAAACCGCTCGAATATTTCGTGATGCCTTTCGTGTCGTTCAAAAATGGCGGATTGGCCGGTTTCGGGAAAGTGGCCTACAACATTACGCCCTACGAAAAATTTATCCGGAAAGCGACCATCTCATTGGAAGGAACACAATTCGGCGCACCCGGCAATCAGAATTATCAAAAGGCAAAAGCAGGATTGGCTCTTCATTTCAGGAACTACAAAGCAAACAGTCCCCTTTCGCAAATGGTATTTGGAAATTATATAACGGCTTCAAACCTTTACCAGATTCTACTTCAGGAGAAAGCAACGATGAGTTCCTTTTTGCAATTTGGTTACCAGTTGGAAAAGTCTGCTGTAAACAATCCTTTCAGGCTGTTGGTTTCTTCAGAATCCAGCCAGTCGTTCCTGAAAACCTCCATGGAGTTGAATTACCGGGTAAGTTATTACGGAAAGAAAAGGGGTTTGGATATCCGCTTGTTCGCAGGAACCATGCTGAAAAACAATCCGGATGTTCCTTTTTATGCTCTTTCGGCGAGCGGCAGAAGCGGATCGGAACAATATCTGTACGAAGGCACTTATCCCGATCGTTTCAGCAAATTCCCTGAAACCCTGTGGTCGAGACAAATGAGTTTTTCAGAAGGTGGACTGGTATCGCCGGTTAACGACCAGCTTGGATACAGCCAGTGGTTGGTTTCGGCATCGTTCACAAGCAATTTGCCCGGAAAAGCCAACAAAATACCTGTTAAACCATTTGTAAACTTGCTCCTGAACGATCACGGCAACGGTTCGGAAAACAATTCGGCCTTCTTTTACGAAGCAGGCCTGAAAGCAGGATTGTGGAACTTTTTCGAGATCTACGTTCCGCTGGTTGTTTCCGGAAACATTGAATCCATTACCGGATCGTTTAAAGACCGGATTCGTTTGGTTTTCAACCTGAGTTCTATCAATCAGGTAAAGTTAAATTCAGGAGTAGGGTTTGAGGTAAGGTAAGATTGTAATTGGATTTATGACGGTTATCGCTTCATCATCAGGGCTTCACCTCATATCAATTGGTTGCGTGCAACTTTCTTTAATGTTTATTACAAATTGTTTTCCTGAAGCTGCGCGCCTTATTGCAAGGGCTTACCGCCTTATCGGAGACAAATACCGCTTTCCGGGTGACGATGCGCGCCTTCCCGGAGGCAAATAACGCCTTCTCGGTAACGATGCGCGCCTTCTCGGTAACAAATAACGTGCACGTGAAACGTCTCCGAGAAGGCGTGAAACCTTGACGAGATGCCGGGAAGCCTTCGCAAGAAGCCGTGAAATACCCGTGATAAGGCCGAAGCCTTTTGTGAAATGCCGGTCGTTGCCGAAAAGAAACCCATTACAGTTGCCCAAGTGACGTGAAGATGCGGCTGGCAGGCGAATCCTCCATTTTAAAAGAGGGGGACAAGTCACGGTTTAAAGTGAAGAGAGGGTGAGTAAGAATCTATGATCTATCAGCCGCAAAACTATTTTCACGAACAAGATTCTTGTAAAAATAAAAACGACTAAATAGTAACCTCGATTTTTGAAATGTGTGAATATTACAATTCTTTTCAAAAAAAATGCAACTGCTGAACGGACATCTATGCCTATTTTTGTAGAGCAATATACTGGCAAAAAGAAATGACTATCTATTAAAAATTGAAAAAATGACAGTAATTAAGATTGAAAAGAGAAAACCGGTTTGGCCGTTGATATTGGGTATTGGTGTTGTTGCTGTGCTTTTTTATTTTTTTTCTTTTAACGATAAAGAAGAAACTGTGCAGGAAGTTCAGTTTACCGAAGATCTGATAGGTGTAACTGAATTCAACAGAACAGTTGCCGCATATGTGAATTTCATAAATGAGGATACCCTGAAAATGGAGTACAACGATTCGTTTAGTAAAGAAGCATTTCTGAGATTGGTTGACGCAACAAATGCCATGGCTGAAGAAATTAACGTTGACATTAGCGCGAATATGGCCAGGGTAGTAAAATATGTAAACAGGATAAAAGCCGATCCCATTGAAACTGCACATGCCGACGATTTTCGAAAAGCTGCCGATATTTTAACCAACGCAGTTCTGAAAAGTATGCAGCAGTCGAAATATCCTGATTTGGCCAGTGATATTGTGGAACTCGACAATGCATCTGCCTCTGTTGATCCGAAAAAGCTGATACTCGATCAGACATATCAGGTTAAAACTTACTTTAGAGAAGCTGCAGATCTGCTTCTGAAGATGAATTAATTAATCGTTGTAAAATTTAGAACAATGTCTGATATCAAAAAAAATCTCTATTACCTGTATGAGCTGCCCGATTACAAAGTAGCCTCCGATTATAGTGATGTAAGGGGCTGGGAAGTTATTGATGCCGACAGCCGGACCATTGGGGTGGTGGATCATTTGCTTGTTAACAAAGAAGCAGAACGCGTTGTTTACCTGGATGTTGAAATAGATAATTCATTGATAGAAGACGGCCACAACACTTTTCAGCTACCTGTAAGTGAGGGTGTTCATCAGTTTATAAACAAGGAGGGAGCCAATCACCTGATCATCCCGATTGGAATGGCAAATTTAGATGGAAATAATAAAAGAGTAACCACCAACCATATTAACAGTTCAACATTCGCACAGGCCCAACGATTCAAAAAAGGAGATATCATTGATTTTGGATACGAATTAAATGTACTGCGACATTTTACCGGAGATCATACAGTGGAAGAGAGTACATCATCCGGCAAACAGTTTTATGACCGTAAAGAATTTGACATTTCAAAAATCAGAAATATTTAAGAAAAACAGCATTGCTGCATGGGGCTGGAGATAATTTCGGATGTTCTGAAATACCCCGCTCAAAAAATGTGTGAATCTTATAATTTTTCCCGGAAATTGTGTAATACTTTTTTTTACCTCCACATTTACCTTTAGGGTATTCTTAATGAAATGTGTGATGAACGTATTATTAGTATATCCGCAATACCCCGATTCTTTTTGGAGTTTCAAAAACATAATGAGATTTATCTCAAAGAAAGCAACAGTGCCACCACTTGGCTTAATAACCGTTTCGGCAATGCTCCCTAAAAACTGGAACAAAAAACTGATTGACATGAATGTTTCAGCGCTTCAACCGGACGCCTTTCTTTGGGCCGATTATGTTTTTATCAGCGCAATGCACATTCAGCAGGAATCGGTTGTCAAAATCATTGACCTTTGCCTGAAGTATGAAGTTAAAATTATTGCCGGCGGTCCGCTTTTCACCCATGAATACGAAAAATATCCGCAAATCGACCATTTCATTTTGAATGAAGCAGAAATTACGATGCCTTTGTTCCTGAAGGATTTAAATGCTGGTTTAACTCCGGAAAGAGTTTACAAAACCGATCAACACGCAGATATTACATTGACTCCCCTACCCGATTACAATTTGTTGTCGCTGAAGGACTATGTAACCATGAACATTCAGGTTTCACGCGGATGCCCATTCGCCTGCGACTTTTGCGAAATCACATCACTGTTGGGGCACAAAGTCAGAATGAAAAATACAAGTCAGATTATTCAGGAGCTTGAAGTACTTTACAATTTGAACTGGCGCGGCCCGATACTTATTGTGGACGATAATTTTATAGGGAACAAGAAAGAAGTAAAATACAATCTGCTCCCGGCAATGAAGAGTTGGATGAAACTGCACAAATATCCGTTTACATTCAATATTCAGTCCTCGATAAACCTTGCCGACGATGAAGAGTTAATGCTGTTAATGGCCGAAACGAGTTTTACCTCCACATTTGTCGGCATCGAAACGCCCGACGAAACATCGCTTCAGGAATGTAACAAGAGTCAAAATAAAAACAGAGACCTGCTGCTCAGCGTAAAAAAGATACAAAACTCAGGATTGCAGGTTTCGGGCGGATTTATTGTTGGTTTCGACTCGGACACTCCCTCTGTTTTTCAGAAACAAATTGACTTTATACAACAGAGCGGAATTGTTTCGGCAATGGTCGGATTGTTAAATGCTCCAAAGAATACAGTACTGTACAACCGGCTAAAAGCTGAAAACCGGCTGACATCCGAATCTTCAGGAAACAATACCGATTCGTCGATGAATTTTGTTCCGGTGATGAATTCTCAGGAACTTTTAAACGGATACAAAAGTATCATTCAGAATATTTATGCAACAAAGCCATATTACAAACGGATACGCCAGTTTCTGCTAAACTACAGGCAAATCAACAAGCGGAAAAAGAAAATGGAATTTTCGTATCTGGTCAGTTTTTTCAAGTCGCTTTACGTTATCGGCATTGTAAACAAGGGTCGGAGCGAATACTGGAAACTATTGATCTGGACACTTTTCAGGCGACCGGCATTGTTAAAAGACGCATTGATTTTTGCTGTATATGGTTATCATTTCAGAACTGTATATGGAATAAGCAACACGAACAGTAAATAAAAATAAACAAACAAGTAAAGATGAAAACAACGAAACGTTTAGGCATTTGGATGGACCATTCGACCGCCAATTTAATTGAATTTACAGATGACAAAACCGAAACAACTGAGTTTGAAGCACAGGTTGGCGAACAGGATGAACCGCTAAATCCTAGTGATGAAACCATGATTCAAAACAAAGATCAGAATGAACTCTCTGATTTTTACAAGAGAATTAGCGAGGTTATCAAGGATTATGATGAAGTACTTCTTTTTGGCCCAACCCATGCAAAAGATGAATTGAATAACATTTTAAAAGATGATCGCCATTTTGATGAGGTGAAAATTGAAATAAAACCTGCCGATAACATGACAGAAAACCAACAGCAGGCTTTTGTCAAAGATCATTTTGATATCAACGGATAGATGTTTAAAGCAGTTGCCGGAATCGAGCCGGAAAATCCAAAATCAGTTGCATTAATAATTGCCCACCCCGATGACGAAATCCTGTGGGCCGGTGGAACAATACTGAGCCATCCAACATGGAAGTGCTTTATTGTCTGCCTGTGCCGGGGTAACGACACCGATCGTGCCCCAAAGTTTGTTCAGTCGTTAAAAGCGTTGAATGCTGAGGGAATAATGGGCGATCTCGATGATGGTCCGGAGCAATTGCCGCTGGACGAGGACGAGGTTGCCGGTTTAATACAAAACCTGTTGCCTCCGGTGCATTACGATCTGATAATTACCCATCATCCGCATGGAGAATATACCAAACACGTCAGGCATGAAGAAACCGGCAAGGCAGTTATTAAGCTTTGGCAAACCGGCAAAATTTCTGCAAGCGAACTTTGGACTTTTGCATACGAAGACGGAAATAAGAAATATTTCCCTAAACCAGTTGAAACTGCCACTGTATTCAATACACTTCCGAAAGATATCTGGCTGAAAAAATACCGGATAATTACTGAAACCTATGGTTTTAAAGCTGATAGCTGGGAAGCTGAAACAACACCCATGGCCGAGGCATTCTGGAAAGTATCCGATCCATACGTAACAAAACATTGACAATTAAACTAAGCAGCGAGGGAATCTTCTGATAAAATAAGGTAATAAGGTCAAATCTGGGGTGGTATTTTTGTACTAAGGTTAATTGATTGAATCAATACTGTTTTTTGGACACAGAAAGAACCTTATCTTTTGTTCTCAACCTTAGTAGAAATGGGAAACGAAAAGAATTTAACCTTATTACATTATTAATAGAACACGAGCCTCCGCTACCTATCATTCTATTAAAATAGTTTGCATAAACTTTATAATGAGATAATTAGCTATTATAATTACTAAATTATCTCTACAATAAAAAAATAAACAGATGAAAGTATTGGTTATGTACGATTATCCACCTTCACCGGGCGGACTGGCAACACAGGGAGACCTTCTTTACAGGGGACTTCAGGAAATGGGCGTTGATGTACATGCCGTTCATTTCGAATCGGCACAGGAAAAAGAATGGTATTACCGTTGGTTTAAACCTGATGTGGCTGTAGGTGTAGGATATTGGGGTTACACTCCCCATTTGATTCTTCACCCGCAACGATATGGAGTGCAGGCCGTTCCGTGGTTGGTTGCCGATGGATACATTGCCAATTATCAGGAAGTTCTGAATGATCTCCCCCTTATCCTGGTAACGTCGAATTGGGTAAAGGAAATGTATGTGCGCGATGGAATTAACGGCGATAAAATTGAGGTATTGCCAGTTGGTTGCGATACCGATTCATTTAAACCGTATAGCAAGGATGATCCGAAAATACTGGCAGTTCGCGAAGCCTTGGGTATTTCGCCCGATCAACTCATGATTCTCACTGTTGGAGGCGACGCTGCCTCAAAAGGTGCTCAGGAAGTGATGCAGGCGCTTGCCATCATTGATTCGAAAGCACCCAAATGGAAATATGTCTGTAAAGTTTGGCCTCAACCGCGAACCAAAGCCCAAAACCTGCTCGACCTTGAAATGGCAACACATCTGGGCATCGAAAAGAATGTAATTTATACCACCAATACAATTTCCAGATCATTTATGCCTTACCTGTTTGGAGCCTGTGATATCTATGCCGCACCATCCCGTCTCGAAGGTTTCGGAATGCCACAGGTTGAAGCCGGTGCCTGCGGAAAACCGGTCATAAGCATCAAGGCCATGGGAATGCTGGACACGCTGATTCAGGGTGAAACCGCATTTCTGGCTGAAATTGCACAGAAAATTGTCGTGAATGAAGTCATGCTTGGAGTAGAATCCGGCTTTGAAGACAAACACAAAGTGAAATTTGACATCCCCAGAACGGTTGACTACCGGGCAAATGTTCAGGATATTGCCAAATACCTGAAGATTCTGATGTCGGACGCTGCCTTGCGCGATAAAATGGGAAAAGCCGGAAGAGAACGGGTGGTTGAAAATTTTGACTACCGCGTTGTAGCAAAACGTTTTGTGCAGATCATGCAGGATAAATTGGGGATAAAATAGTCGGAAGTTGGAAGACCGGAGACCGAAGTCGGAAGACCGGAGCCTCGCTCCCTGAGTAGCGAAGCGTATCGAAGGGAGCATATCGAAGGTAAGTCGGAAGACCGGAGACCGAAGTCGGAAGACCGGACAACAACCGACAACAATGACAACAATTTACAACAACTGACTGACGCAGAATACCAAGCAGCTAAGCAAACGGATAATCAACTAATAGCAAAACCACCATGCATACAGATAATTGGAAAGAGATTGAAGAGGCAAAAAAAGCGGCCGTCGGGGTATTGATTCACAATTCTCGCGGGCCATTTCATGGTTTGCCACGTACCGCCGGTTGGGGTTATCCTGAACCATACACCCGTGATTTGATGTTCTCTATTCTTGGAATTGCAGTTTCAGGAAACATAAAATTATTGGATAGCATTCGGAAAGTACTGGAAACGCTTGCAAAGAATCAGACTGAACACGGACACATCTCTTCATTGGTACACAACAACGAAGATCGTGGGGCAAGCGACACAACACCCTTATTTTTGCTGGGTGTCGGAATTTTCAGAAAAGTTACCCGGGAGCCTGAGTTCCTTAAAGAAGCTGTTGAAAAAGCGCTGGTTTGGATGGAGTATCAAAGTCCGTCGGACCGGTACCTGGTTGCTCAGCAACCCACCAGCGACTGGCGCGATGAACAGTGGGTTACCGGATACGGACTGTTCGTAAATGCTTTGACTTACAGCTATCTCCGGATTTTAGGCAAACACGACAGAGCGGACAGATTCAAAAAAGAGATGAAACGCTTTACCTTTTCAGCCGACCAGATACACCATCATGCACCCGAAGGTCTGGTAGTAAAACACAAACCCTATTATGCTTTCTGGGCCTATAAAATTTACAGCAGCGAAAGTTTTGATCTTCTGGGAAATTCAATTGCAATTCTCTCAGGATTGGCTTCACCCACAAGGGCCAATGAAATGGTATCATGGATCGAGCAGGAGTGCAATTTAATGAGAGAAAAGGGCGAGCTGGCTGTCGATCTCCCTCCGAATTTTTTCCCCTACATAAAACCAGGGGATACAGACTGGTTGCCTCGTTACGAAATATTCAACAAGCCGGGTGATTACCACAACGGTGGAATATGGCCCTTTATCTGTGGATTTTATGTTGCAGCACTGGTTGCTGCCAAAAGGTACACGCTGGCCATGGAAAAACTTGCAGCACTTACTAAAATTGTTAAAATATCCAGCACCGGTATCAGCTTTGGATTTAATGAATGGATTAAAGCCCAGAATGGTAAACCAATGGGTCAGGACTGGCAAACCTGGAGCGCAGCGCTCTATCTGTATGCAGCAAAATGTGTAGAGGAAAAAAGGACTCCGTTCTTTGATGAAATGCAGGGGTCTGAAACTGACAGTACAGCAAACCATTACTTTTAGTTGAATGTGTGAATGATACAACTTATTTCAGAAATTATATAAAACTTTTCTCTGTGAAAGGACTCACTTTTATCAATCACAAATCGAAATGCAAATAAAGATGAACAAAGACAAAAACAACCTACGCAAACAGCAATCTGAAAGGAATTCAAAACAACCTTTAACTGGAAAGGAAAGAGAAAATCCGGCAAAAAGGCCGAGAATTCCGCGTCCGGACAAACCAGTGACTCCTCCTTCGAAGCCGGAAATAAATCCGGAACCCGCCATCCCTGCCCCGGGTATAAAGGAACCAGAAATTAACGACCCAACCCGAATAGATGAACCACCTCCGGTTTTTAATTCCAAAAATGTGAGAATCATGTAAATATGAACATGAATTCTGTAATTTTTTCCTATGTCATACCAATAAATTTGATGAAAACTTATTAAGGCGAGAGAAAGAAATGTTTGAAAAGCGGGAACGTACGCTTAGAATAACAAAATTGGAACTGGAAAAGTCTTAGAAGTGCTTCAACAAATTAAAATTGGTGGGATGAAAAAATTACTTTCAAAAACAGACATAACAAAGAAAAATTCTCCGGAAGAATTCAGGACACAAAGTACAATTGACAAAAATGAAGATGTACTGCCTGATGAAAAGCTGATAGAATCGGAGATGCGGTATCGCCGTTTGTTCGAATCGGCCAAAGACGGAATTCTTATTCTGGATTTCGAAACCGGCAATATAGTTGATGCAAATCCATACATAGTTAAAATGATTGATTTGCCCTTGGATGAAATACTACAAAAAAAACTTTGGGAAATCGGACTTTTCAGCAATAAGGAAGAAGCAGAACTTGACTTTATTGAGCTTCAAACGACTGGCTATCTCCGATTTGAAGACATGCCCATTCAGAAACGGAATGGAAACATTACAGATGTAGAGTTTATTTGCAACGTATATCCGGTTGGCAAAATAAAAGTAATTCAATGCAATATCAGAGATATTACTCAAAGAGTTAAAGCTGATTTTGAATTAAAGGAAAGAATTGATCAAATTCAGCAGATCAACAATGATTTGATTTTGGCAAAAAATAAGGCGGAAGAGTCGGATCAGCTTAAATCTGCATTTCTGGCCAATATGAGCCACGAAATCAGGACACCCATGAACGCAATAATCGGATTTTCAGAATTTCTTTTACAACCAGAATTGTCCAAAGATAAACTTGAGAAGTACGTCAATATTATCAATACCAGCAGCAAGCAGCTTTTATCAGTTATAAACGATATAATTGACATTTCGAAAATAGAATCTGGTCTGCTATCTATTGAATCTGAATTAGTTAACATCAATAAGTTAATGGACGAATTATGCGTTACTTATACTCATTTGGTCGATTTAAAGAAAGTAAAATTAATCTGCCAGCTTACTCATCCCAATAAACTTATTCAGGTTAAAACAGATGGGAACAGAATCAGACAGGTGATCTGTAATTTATTGAACAATGCCATCAAATTTACAAAAGAAGGTAAAATCAGCTTTGGATATACTATTCAGGAAAATTTCATTGAATTTTATGTTAGTGATACCGGTATGGGCATAGCACCTGAAAACCTGTCACTTATTTTTAATCGTTTCAGGCAGGTGAAAGCAGCCAACAGTCACTTAAATGAAGGCAATGGATTAGGATTGGCCATTGCAAAAGCATTGGTTGAAAAGCTTGGTGGAACAATTGGCGTAAATTCGAAATCTGGAATAGGTTCAAATTTTGCATTTACAATTCCCTACGAAACTGAAATAGTTGGTACTGTGGAAAAACCTTATGAAACAGACAACTATAATTGGGAAGATAAAACCATTCTAATTGTTGAAGATGAAGTAAATAACCACACCTATATTAAAGAACTGCTTTCAGATACAAATGCAAATACACTTGATGCATGGGATGGAAAGCAAGCCGTAGAACTGGTAAAAAACCATCCTGAAATTTCATTGGTTTTAATGGATCTTAAAATGCCTGAAATGGATGGGCATGAAGCATTGCAGCTTATAAAACAAATTGAACCGGATCTTCCGGTAATTGCTCAAACGGCTTATGCAAACAGCGACAGCAGAAAAAGAGCCATTAAAGGTGGTTTTGATAATTATATTACAAAACCTATCGACAGCACCCTCCTCATGGAGGTATTAAACAATTACCTAACCTTGATTCGTATTTGATATTTGATGAGTTATTTAATCCATTCAACTATTAATTTCACCCATATTCTATTATAAAATGAAAAACGAGATCCAAATAACAATCGAAATGAGCAGGCGAAATAATCAGGAACACAATGGTGAAATTACAGAATTTCTTAAAGTAGAATCAGAAGAAAAAATTTCATATGATAACATACAAATTTCACCTGCAGATCAGTTAGATAATGAGTTATATATGCTGATTGGAGAAATTAAAACCGCTGTTCATCAGTTAATTTATCTTTCTGATAAACTTCCGGATCAGAAAACTTCAAACTATATCAGTAGTAAACTCAACCGCGACTATTCCTATCTGAACAAACTTTTTGTAAGCATCACGGGCATTTCAATTAAAAAATATATCAGTAACCAGAAAATTGAACTCGTTAAAGAAATACTGTTTTACGACGAAACCGATCTGTTTGTGATTGCCCGTAAATTACAATTTCGTAGTGTATCGCAATTAGAAAACAAGTTTATTAAGCAAACCGGTGTATCTACGGCTTTTTACAGACTACTTCGAAAAACCAGTGCAGGCTGATTCACAAATGTGTGAATTATGTAATTTTTTCCAAAAATTGTGTAAGCAATGGGTCGGTGCATCGCTGTATATTTATACAGATAAATTCTTGAAAGTCAAAATGTAAATCAATAATTATGAAACCAGTAAACGAAATTCCAGACCAAAACAACGAAGTTGTCGTTACTTTTCTCAATCTTCTGCTGGCTGATGAATATGTGCTATATACAAAAACCAGAACTGCACACTGGAATGTTGATGGTTCAAACTACTTTGAACTGCATGTTTTCCTGGAACACCAATACAATTTACTGGACGTAATCATTGATGATCTGGCGGAACAAATCAGATCGCTCGGACATTTTGCATTGGGATCGCTCAAAGATTTCCTGAGTGTTTCACAAATGGGCGAAGACAATCATAACTTTGGCAATTCTGCGCAAATTCTCGGTACGCTTTTAAGAGATCACGAAGCAATTATCGACACTATTGAACATGAAATACCACCAATTTCAGATAAACTAAAAAGCATGGAAACTGCCGTTTTTTTAGCAGGAATATTGGAGAAACAACGGAAATCGGCCCATCAGATCAGGCTGTTTTTATCCAGTCCTGAGTTAACTTCTGACAACCATCTGCGAGTAGTTTACAATCAGGCGGCTAGCCAGCAGTTATGAAACAAATGAGTATCCTTGAATTTACCTAACGTCATAAAAAGTCATTCAATTGTCATTTGGTAGTCATTAGGCTGCCAGAAAATGACAACAGAATGACAATGAATGACCATAACTGACTGACGCAAAATGCTGAATAGGTATGCAAACGGACAATCACAAAATAGAAATCACTGAACAAAACATCCGAACTAAAAAATATGAGAAAATTTTCAAACAACACCCTGCTTTATGCAGTTGTGGTATTGGTTGTTATAGTAGCTTTTTTAGCGCTGGGTGGTGGCTCAATGTTGAAAGGAAACGGATCATTGGGTCTGGAAAATCTTAGATGGTTGCAAATTTTGATTAGTTTAGCGATTGGATTCGGACTGGGCATATTATACTCCCGCAGAAGGAGATGGTGGTAGTAAGCAATCTAAAACAAATGACTGTCTGTTTGCATACCTATTTGGTATTTTGTGTCAGTCATTTGTGGTCATTTATTGTCATTCCGTTGTCATTTACTGGCAACTTAATGACAATTGAATGACTTTTTATGACATTGGGTAATATTACGAATATTCATTTATACAATTTATGTTTGCAAACTCAAAATCGACCAATGCCACCAGATGGACTGGAGCCAAACGAAAAATGAGAAAATTCTTTTTGGGCATTATCCTCCTGATTGTGATTATTTCAGGCCCTTTCATTTACGTGAAGTATTTTTATACTTACAGCGAAGGATACCGCGCCGGATTATTACAGAAATTTTCAAAAAAGGGCAATCTGTTCAAAACCTACGAGGGAGAAATGATACTTAGCAGCGTGGTAGGAAATCAGAATGTAGCGATTGCATCCGAAAAGTTCTTTTTTTCGGTAACCGACGAGAAAGTGGCCAATCACCTCGATACCATACAGGGTCAAATGGTGATCGTTCATTACAATCAGAAAAACGGCGCATTGTTCTGGAATGGAGAATCGGAGTACATAGTTGACAGCGTAAAGCCAATACCCTAGTGTCACGTCAATGTTTTACTGTCGAAGGTACGTCACCCTGAACTTGTTTCAGGGTCTCATGATAGAAGGGATGCCGAAACAAGTTCGGCATGACGTTGTGACAAGAGTTGGTTGACACGACACTAGCGATTTTTTTGTATATTTCAGTGAATTTTCAACATTGATAACGGTGAAACAAGTGCAGGATAAATTGACAAAAATGTTAAGAAAAAAACCTTCTGAACCGGAGACCGTTAATTTTCCAATTGTTTGTATTGGGGCGTCAGCCGGAGGTTTGGAAGCACTGGAGCAATTTCTGAGCCATGTACCCGAGAACAGCGGAATGGCGTATGTTGTTATCCAGCACCTTGATCCGACACAAAAAGGAATGCTTCCCGAATTGCTTCAGCGAATTTCAGCCATGGAAGTTTTTCAGGTGAAAGACGGTATGGCCGTAAAGCCAAACCTGGTGTTTGTTATTCCGCCCAATAAAAGCATGTCAATATCGCAGGGAGTACTTCACCTGGTCGATCCGGTCGAAATAAGAGGGCTTCGTCTTCCAATCGATGTTTTCATGCGTTCGCTTGCTGACGACCAGCAGGAAAGGGCTGTGGGTGTGGTTCTTTCAGGAATGGGCTCCGACGGCAGTTTGGGACTTGGCGCCATAAAAGAACAAAACGGCATTGTGATGGTACAGGAACCCTCCACTGCAAAATTCGACAGTATGCCGCGCAATGCCATCGCCTCGGTGATTGTAGATATTTTGGCTCCTGCCGAAGAGCTGCCTGTAAGCCTGCTTAAATTTCTGAATCACATTCCTGAAATAAAATCAGTTCCTGACACAGAAGCTCAGGACAAAAATTCGCTCGAAAAAATCATTTCCCTTCTGCGCATACAAACCGGGAACGATTTCTCACTGTATAAGAAAAATACAATGTACCGCCGCATCGAAAGACGAATGGCAGTGCACCAAATCAAAAGAATAACTTCGTATGTCAGCTTTTTGAAAGAAAATCCGAAGGAAGTGGAAATCCTTTTCAAGGAACTGATGATTGGCGTAACCAATTTTTTTCGTGACCCAACTGTTTGGGAAAAGCTGAAAGAGACTTTTATCCCGGATTTGATCGCCGGTCTTCACGAGGGTGCTACACTTAGGGCATGGGTTGCCGGTTGCTCAACCGGGGAAGAGGCCTATTCGCTTGCCATCGTGTTTAAAGAAACACTCGAAAGAATAAAACCACACGGCGGCATTTTATTACAGATATTTGCCACCGATCTCGACGTCGAAGCGATTGACGCTGCCAGAAAAGGAGTTTTTCCGGCAAATATTACTGGCGATGTATCTCCGGAACGGCTTAACCGGTTTTTCATCCCTCAGGATGAGAATTACCGGGTAACCACCGAAATCAGGGAAATGGTTGTGTTTGCGCAGCACAATATTATCATGCACCCGCCTTTCACCAAACTCGATATTCTTACCTGCCGTAATCTGTTGATTTACATGGATCAGGAATTGCAAAAGAAAATACTTGGGCTGTTTTATTATAGCCTTAACCCTGAAGGAATTATGGTACTTGGCAGTTCTGAGTCACTCGGAACCCAAAGCCATCTGTTTAAGGTGGCAGATAACAAACTGAAGATTTACAATCCATACGATAAATCTTCAGCAGTGCGCGAATTATTCGATTTTCCCTCATCATTTTCCCGGTCTAAATCTACTGATATGGAGAAACCTGTTCAAGTTAAATTGCCCCAGAATATTGAAGCGCTTGCCGATAAAATGTTGTTGCAGTATTTTTCGCCTCCCGGAGTTTTGGTAACCGAAAAAGGCGACATCGTTTACATCAGCGGACGCACCGGAAAATATCTGGAACCGGCAGTTGGCAAGGCAAACCTGAATATCTTTGCGATGCTTCGCGAAGGTTTGCGCAACGATTTCCCCATCGCGTTCCGTAAGGCCATCCTGACCAAAGAGGCGGTGGTTTTGCACAACATAAAAGTGGGTACAAACGGAGGCACACAAAACATCAATGTTACTCTTAAGTGGATCGATAAACCTGAACCCTTGAACGGGATGGTAATGATTATTTTCAATGATTTGCCAAAGGTTCCTGATGCAGAACTTCCGAAAAAGAAAGGAAATAAAACCATCGTTAACATTACACAGTCGGAACTTGAGGCAGAGTTGCAGCATACGCGCGAAGAAATGCATTATACGCTCGAAGAAATGCAAACTTCGCAGGAAGAACTTAAATCGACCAACGAAGAGTTGCAGTCAACCAACGAGGAATTGCAGTCAACGAATGAAGAACTTACGAGTTCGAAGGAAGAAATGCAAAGCCTGAACGAAGAATTGCAAACTGTAAACGCCGAATTGCAATCGAAAATCGATGATTATTCGAGGGTGAACAACGACATGAGAAACCTGCTCAACAGCACCGACATTGCCACCCTTTTTCTCGACAACAAATTACATATCAGACAATTTACGCCACAGGCAACAAACATTTTCAAACTGATAAAAAGCGATATCGGACGGCCTTTCACCGACCTGGTTTCTGACCTGATTTATACTGAAATGGTTGAAGATGCCATTGAAGTACTGAAGACACTGGTTTTTATAAAAAAACAAATCCCGACAAGGGACGGACGTTGGTTTTCGGTGCGCATCATGGCTTACCGCACCTTCGAAGACCGGATTGACGGACTGGTTATCACGTTCTTCAACATCACCGATCTGAAACAACTGGAAGCCAAATTACACGAAAACGAACAGGCACACCTGTTGATTTTGAATTCGTCGCCAGATCTGGTATTTAAATTATCAACCGATTTTAAGATATTGGAATTTAATCCTGAAGTTGAAAAATTCTTCGGAAAGAAACGCAAAGATACAATCGGCCAAAGTTATATACAGCAGTTTGTTTCGGAACCGCTCCGGAAAAAGACTGAAAAAGACTTTCATAGAATGATGAAAGAAAAGGTGTACGCCAACTATAAAATGGAGATGACAGCAGCCGAAGGAAATAAGTGCGAAGTTGACTGGAAAGTAAATATCCTTTTCAACAGTTTGCAGGTTGCAACAGAAATAATTTTGATTGCGAAGAGGTAGAGGGAGACGGGAGACGGAAGTCAGGAGACAGGAGCAGGGAGTAGGGAGACGGGAACAGGGAGCAGGGAGCAGGGAGCGAAACAAAATGCCAAATAGGTAAGTAAACTGAAAATAATAAAATAAAAATGGACGATGAAGGACCAAAACTTCGGACTTCGGACCTCGGTCTCCGGACTCCTGTCTTCGGTCTTCCGACTAATATTTAGAAAACATGAATTTAAACTATTTTGCCATGAACGATGAACAGGATTATACGAGCGCGCAGTTATTAAGAAGGAATGCCGAAGAAAAACTAAAGGTGAAGCAAGATAAAACGACCACTTCGACCATTGAAAACGATGTAAAACGACTGGTTCACGAACTTCAGGTGCACCAGATTGAACTGGAAATGCAGAACGAAGAATTGATGCGGGCAAATGAAAGGGCCGAATCGGCGCTGAGAAAATACACCATGATGTACGATTTTGCACCGATGGGCTATTTTACACTCGATCACGACGGGATGATTCAGGAATTGAATTTTACCGGAGCAGAACTGCTTGGCGACAGGCGTTTCGCCTTGTTAAACAGCAGCTTCAAGTTATACGTTTCAGAAGATACACTGCCGGTATTTAACGAGTTCCTAAACATGGTTTATTTGGGCAGAACAAAAGAATCGTGCAAAGTAATGCTCGGGAGCAATTCGGAAAATCTATGTAAGGTATATATGGAAGCTATCGTCACAGGCGACAATGGCAATTGCCTTTTGTCGGTTGTCGATATTTCAAATTTCTAATTGGTAGCACAATATTTAATTTATTTCAAAAGATTGTATCAAAAGTAACCTTTGCCATTAAAATGAGGTACAATGCCCTGACGTTACTCTGTTTAATCTGTAAATCAGCAGGTAACAAACCGGTTTCACAAACCGGATAATTTAAGAATTAAAAGTTTAATATTACGCAGCATGGAGCTCCACATCAAAAATATGGTTAGTAATCGCTGCAAACTGATTGTAAAATCAGAACTTGAGAAGCTTGGACTGCATTATGCATCCATAAAATTGGGCGTAGCAGAAATTGCCGATGACACCCCCCCTGAAAAAATAACCCTGCTGGATTTCAGCCTGAAAAAATCGGGACTTTCTTTGATCGAAGACAAAAAAAGCATGTTGGTCGAAAAAATAAAAAACGTTATTATTGAATTGGTTCATTATTCAGAAGATCAGATCAAGGTAAATTTCTCTGACTATCTGAGCGGAAAACTAAATTACGACTACACCTATCTGGCCAATCTCTTTTCGGAACATCAGGGAACCACCATTGAACATTATTTTCTGCACCACAAAATTGAACGGGTAAAAGAATTGCTGATATACGGCGAACTCAATATCACAGAAATAGCTTACAGGCTTCATTACAGCAGTGTTGCCCATCTGTCGAACCAATTCAAAAAAATAACCGGATTAACTCCCTCTCACTACAAAAACCTGAGGGTAAAAAAACGCATTCCACTCGAAAAGGTGTGAATAATGCAACTCCCGTCTGCAATTGTGTAACACTTCCAGTTTTTTTTAGACCCACCTTTGACCTATGAAGTTTGAAGTATTTATGATTGTCCATTTTCATATCTATTTAGCAATTTGACTCAGTCAGTTGTGGTCATTTATTGTCATTAAGTAGCCATTTACTCGCAACTTAATGACAACCAAATGACAACCAAATGACAATTGAATGACAACCAAATGACAATTGAATGCCCTTCGGCACACTTAGGGAACTACTTTTATGACACTGGGTAATATTTCGGATATTCACAAAAATATATTTTTGAAATGAAACTTTGCACCAATATTCTGATTATACTTTTGATTAGCACATTGTTAGTGAATGCACAACCATTTGTTAATCCATCCATCAAACCAAACACCGCATTTAAGGCTGGTGAAAAACTCACCTATCAAATCAGGTACGGAATTATTGTAGGCGGAATTACCACACTTTCGCTCACCAATGATATTTACGAAGACAAAGCGGTTTTTCATGCGGTAGCTACCGGTAAAACAACCGGAATGGCCGAAGTTATTTATGGGGTAAATGATGTTTACCAAAGTTGGTTCGATAAGGAAACAAACCTTTCTTACAAACAAATACGCGATATCAAAGAAGGCAACTACACCAAATACAACGAGGTTACCTACAACCGCAAAAACAACACTGTAAATTCGAAGCTTTCCGGAGTGCACAAAGTTCCGGAGAAAATTCTCGATTTGGCCACATCACTTTATTACATCCGAAGGATAGATTTTTCGAAAGTGAAAGAAAACGAAGTGATTTTTGTGAACATCTATTTTTCCGACGAAATATTCCCATTTTATCTGAGATATAAAGGAAAGGAGACCATCAGGACCAAATTCGGAAAGATCAAATGCCTCAGAATTTCGCCTGTGGTTGAAGTTGGGCGAATGTTTAAAACGCCAAACGATGTGAGCATCTGGGTTACCGACGATGGCAATTACGTTCCGGTTATGATTGAAATGGATATCCGCATTGTTGGAAAAATACACCTCAAGCTTATTGATTATGAAAATTTAGTTAACCCAATGATGATCGAATAGCATTAATTTGAACAATCAATGTGTGAATGTTGTAATTAAAATAAAAAGTTGTGTAATTCTTATTTCGACGGCAGTTTTTAACTTTGACCTGTCAATCAGTTTATTAATAATTAACTAAAACAATGCCCAATGAAAAACATTCTATTTCTAATTCTAATCGCCGGTCTTTTAGGAGGTTGCGCGATGAATCTTGTAACAGGTCGTAACCAGCTGAGCCTGGTACAGGAATCAGAATTACAGGTTATGGCCTTAGCCCAGTACAATGCATTTTTGACGGAAAACAAGACTTTAAGCAACAGCAACAGCAGTGCTGCAATGGTTGACCGGGTTGGTGGGCGCATTGCAAATGCAATTACAAAATATTATACCGCCAAAGGCCAGGGAGCAGTGCTGGAAGGTTATAAATGGGAATTCAATACAGTTGACAGTAAAGACGTTAATGCCTGGTGTATGCCTGGTGGAAAAGTAGTGGTTTACACAGGTCTGTTGCCAGTAACCCAAACCGAAACTGCGCTTGCCATTGTTATGGGGCATGAAATTGCCCACGCCATTGCCAAACATGGCAGCGAAAGAATGAGCAGAGCGATGGTTCAGCAATTGGGTGGAACCGCTTTGGAAGTCGCTTTGTCGCAAAAACCTCAGCAGACCAGAGATTTATTTATGACCTCATACGGTATTGGAAGTCAGGTTGGAGCCATGTTGCCATGGTCACGCCAGCAGGAAACCGAGGCTGACCAGTTTGGGTTGATATTCGCCGCGATGGCCGGATACGATCCCCGTGAAGCCATTCCTTTCTGGCAACGTATGTCGGCGGCAGGCGGAGCAAAACAACCCGAATTTTTGAGTACTCACCCGTCTGATGATACAAGAATGAGAAAGCTAAATCAGTTTATGCCTGAAGCTTTGAAATATTACACCGGAAAGAAATAATAACAGATTCAGCCTGCCCGACAGTCTGATTGGTTAGCGAAAAGAAAGTGATGAAACTACGATTTAAGAAGATTTTTACAGTTCTGAAAAAAGCATTCAATGGATGGTGGGTAAAAGATCCGTTTCGCGAAAGCGCTGTTATTGCTTATTATGCAATTTTTTCATTGCCCGGATTGCTCGTGGTAATTCTGACCCTTGCCGGATATTTCTTCGGACGCGATGCCGTAAACAATCATGTGGCAGCAGAATTCTCTTCTACGATGGGAGCCGATACTGCTGAACAAATTCAGAAAATGATTGTGGAGGCAAGTAAAATGAAAAATTCTTTTTGGGCAACCATCATCGGCATTGCAACAATAATTATTGGCGCAACCGGCGTGTTTGCACAGTTTCAGAAATCATTGAATACCATTTGGGAAGTAAAGACCGATGAAACAAAATCAGGCATCTGGCTTCTGATCCGGATCCGCTTGTTTTCATTCGGGCTGATTGTTTCCATTGCATTTTTGCTTATAATTTCACTTTTAATTTCGGCATTGCTTGCGGCATTTGGCAACTGGATATCAGGTAATTTTTCCGAATCACTGCTGGTAGTTTTACAAGTGGTAAATTTCGTTCTATCATTGGTCATACTCGCGGTACTGTTTGCATTGATGTTTAAATTTTTACCCGATGCAAAAATAAAATGGAGGCATGTGTGGATTGGCTCTCTGGTTACTGCACTTCTGTTCGATATTGGGAAACTTGCACTGGGTTTGTATTTCGGAAAAGTAAACCCAGGTATTGGATACGGCACGGCAGGTTCAGTTATTTTAATCATGCTTTGGGTTTCATACTCTTCCATGATCGTTTTTTACGGCGCCGAATTTACACGCGCCTATGCCGATGAGTATTACGGGAAAATAGCGCCAAACGAAGTTGCCAGAAAAGAGATTCAAAGCAAACGCAATTAATCAGTTTTAGTATCAAACCTTAAAACAAAATAAAATGAACAATTTATTCAGAGGATTAATTTCAGGTTACGGAGCTTCCAAATTAGGCGGAGGCTGTTTCGGTACCATTGTAGTTTTTGTAATTATCTGGCTTATACTTGGGCAGTGTAGTTAGTGTTGTGTGTTAGAACTTTCCCAAAGTTTATTTAAACTTGAAAAAAACTTTGGGAAAGTTCTTCCTCTATTTGTCCCTTCTTTGTTTCCTGCTTTCCTTTCGTGTTTCCGGGGTTTTTAGAACACTACTTTTCATACCCGAAATGATTGATTTGGCGCAATAATTAAAAAAGCTTTTTTCAGGATCCCTTTCAAAATCAATAACTCCCTGTCTCAACTCCTCGCCCGGAATCGGGTTCGAATTCATTATTTTCATATTGGCAATTACAGAAATCACGCGTTCTTTTACGGCGGTTGTATCATCCGTTTGTTTATTCTTCACGGCAACATTTAATCCATCGTAACGCAGGTTCATTTGGCCGGATGACTTGGTGTTGTTCGCGGTAAAACTGAAATTCATCGCATATATCCTTCCTGCTGTCGCATATATAAAAGCATTTTTCTCCAGCATTGGGTTCAGTTCCATCACTTCCATTCCTGAAAGGTTACCATTTACTGCAAATGTGTTCTGACCGTCGAACAGCCTGCCTTTCATTTGAACAGTCATTTTGGCTTTTCCCATTAAAAGAGCTTCAGCATTAAATCCAAGATAAGCTTTTTCAGTTTTGTAAATAGTGTCGTTGGTAATATTGAAAACCAGCGCATTCAATTCATTAAACCTGATAACACCGGGCTCGGTTGCGCCTTCCGCGTGTTCTGTATAAGTTACGTTCCCAAACAAAATGCCGATTGAATCAATATTGACCTTTTCCGGATAGTTGTAAAGCATATCCTGAAATGCAGGTTTGTTCACGTGATTGAATTCCTTGCGCTTATCGCGAAAAATGTTCATCTCCAGTTTCCCGATTTCGATGTATGAACTTGTCAGGCTTCCCGATTTTATAAAATCGATGGCAGAAAAATCGTGAAATACTATTTGGTTGAGACCGGCTTCAATACGATCAGTTTCAAATTTATCCCTGTCTGTAAATTCATAATTGCTGTAATTCGGGTGAACTGAAAAGCTATCGACTGACAAGCTATTCGAAGTGGCAGCATAGTCAATGCCAATGGCCGTCATGGTGTACATGCTGTCAGCCGAAACCGATGCATATTTCTGCGCATTGAAATCAAATTGCCTGATTATTTCTGGAGAAATTGTATCCTGTTTTGCAACCTGGATATCATACACTTTCAAAACAGCATCATTCAGCGAATATGCCTGTGAAGTTAGCCTGTCTTTTACATTCACGACCAACCGGTCAAAAACAAGGCTGTCAATACTGATGTTTAACGGCGAAAGTTTCGCAGGCCCGGGTTTCTTCTCCTGAAGTGGCAATTCCCCTGCAAAATGGCTGTTGAAGATGTTGACTTCCCTTACATCGATATCATTTTTAAACAGCACTTTAAACAGTTTGATACCCATGAGTTTTACAGATGCAATTTCACCTTTAAAATCAGCCAGGCTGTCATTTTGCAGTTTCGGGCTCAGGACAATATCCTCGAGCTCAATTCCTGATTTTATGATGGAGATATTGACCTTCCCTATTTCCAGGTGATATTTATCCGAACTTTTATTAAATGCTGTCTGAATTTTTTTCGCAGCCCATGGCTCAATAAACAACGTTGTTAGAAGCATGAACAATAGCACAAAAGCAACGATTCCAATTGAAATTTTTAATATTATATTTCGTCTCATAGGGTGCCAAAGATGTTACAACCTGAATTCAAAACCGTTACAGAATTCCAAAAATAACTTACATCATTCGCACATTTCAATAGTTCGGCTTCCGGCTTTCTGGCTCCTGGCTTCCTACTTCGGACTTCTGACTTCTGACTTCTGACTTTCCATCTCCCGTCTTCGGTCTCCCGTCTCCGGTCTTCCGTCTTCCGTCTTCCGTCTTCTGACTTTAAAAATGTGTGAATCATGTAACTCTTTCTAAGAGTTCTGTAACAGCCAACCTTCAAATACAGTATAATTTAGTACTCATAAAACTCATCATTAATTTTGAAATTAAATCAACCGTTATGAAGACAAATCAGATCAAACATGTACTAGTTGCCGTAGATTATGACCCAACGGCTCAAATGGTAGCAGAACAAGGTTATTCACTGGCCAAATCAATGGGCGCCGAAGTTACTTTGCTGCATGTAATAACAGATCCGACGTATTATGCATCCACCGAATTCTCCCCCATTTTGGGTATAGGTGGTTATATCGAAACCGCCCAGATTCAACTGGATACTGTTGACGGACTCAGAAATGCAGCCCAACATTTCCTCGACAAAACCAAACGTCATTTAGACGACACGAACATTCACACAGTTGTAAATGAAGGAGATATAGCAGAAACAATTTTGGAGACTGCCAAAGAAATGAATGCAGATGTTATTGTTCTGGGATCGCGTACCCAAAAATGGCTGGAAAACATCCTGGCTGGAAGCGTTACAGAGGATGTTATGAAACAAACCCAGGTTCCGTTGTTCACGATCCCAATAAAATAGAGTATATGAAAAAACAGGAACTTATCAGTACAGCAAGATTGTTGGTCGATGAAAACAAAGGGATTTTGGCGATGGATGAAAGTTTTCCAACCTGCAACAAACGATTTGCAAAATTGAACATTCCTCAGACAGAGGAGGCAAGGCGAGCCTATCGGGAGATGCTTGTTACTACACCGGGACTCAGTGATTTCATCAGCGGAGCGATACTATTTGACGAAACCATTCGCCAAAAAACCAAAGATGGTATTCCATTTATTAATGTCCTCACCAATGCCGGAATTATACCGGGAATAAAGGTTGACACCGGGACAAAAGATTTGGCAGGACATCCCGGAGAGAAAATAACAGAAGGTCTCGACGGATTGCGTGACCGTCTGGAAGAATACTATCAGATGGGCGCACGTTTCGCAAAATGGCGGGCTGTAATTGTAATTGGCGATGGCATTCCCACCAGGGCAGGCATTGAAGCCAATGCGCAAACACTTGCCATCTATGCTGCATTAAGTCAGGAGGCTGGCCTTGTTCCAATCGTAGAGCCCGAGGTTTTGATGGACGGCGACCATACCATGGAGCGATGCTTCGAAGTTACAGAAGAAGTACTTCGGACAGTTTTCAATCAACTATACCTGCAGGGAGTTTTGCCTGAAGGCATGATCCTAAAACCAAATATGGTTGTCCCCGGTTTAAGCTGTTCAATACAGGAATTAAACAATGAAGTGGCTGATGCTACCGTCAAATGCCTGATGCGATCAGTACCTGCTGCTGTTCCCGGGATTACTTTTTTGTCGGGTGGACAATCGGCAGAACTGGCCTCAGCGCGGTTGAATGCCATGAATAGCCGGTTCAAATCAAAATTGCCCTGGGAGTTGTCCTTTTCCTATGGCCGGGCCCTTCAGCAACCAGCTTTGGAAACATGGCTGGGACTGGATGCAAATGTTCAGGAGGCACAAAAAGCACTTTATCACCGGGCCAGGTGCAACTATGCTGCACGCCTTGGCGAATACGATTCCGGGATGGAAACAAAATAAATATATGAAAACCAAGAACTCTGCAAAAGATTTTCCAATTGTATGCGTGGGCGGATCGGCCGGAGGCCTTGATGCTTATACCCGGCTACTTAAAAATCTGCCATCCGACATGGGTGTTGCAATAGTAATCGTTAATCACCTGAGACAGGTGGCCACATTTCTTCACGAAATTCTACCCCGTTATACCGATATGCCCGTTGAACTAATCACAGAGAAATTAGACATCCTACCCAACCACGTTTTTATAATTCCTGAAAAACGCGATTTGCATGTTCTTAATGGCGAGTTTAGTTTGAAGCCGATCTCAAAACCATGGGGATGGCCCGATGTGATTACTGTTTTTATGCGTTCCCTCACCGAGAACTGGGACGGAAAATTAGTCGCAGTAATAGTTTCGGGCTTCGATGGCGATGGTGCAGACGCACTTTGCGGTATTAAAGAAGTTGGGGGGATTACCATCGCTCAAAAGCCGGAAACAGCAGCACAGCCTGACATGCCGGAAAGTGCAATAGCAAGCGGGTGCATCGATTTTATTCTTTCGCCTGAGGATATTGCCAAAGAAATTGCGCGAATTGCACACAACGAAAAGGATAGTTAAACAGGATTGTCCGGTTGCTTACCTGTTTGGTATTTTGTGGAAGTCAATCATGGTCAGTTGTTGTCAATTGTTGTAATTGTTGTAATTTCATGGCAACTTAATGATCATCGAATGACAATTTGATGACTTCAATGAATTAAGTAATTTAATAGATAATTATAACTGGTATATGCAGGAAGAAAAGAAACAAGCAGCCGCAAGCGATCATTTGGCAAATGAACGTACCTATCTGGCATGGGTTCGCACAAGCATAGGAATTATGGCCTTCGGTTTCGTGGTTGTCAAGTTTTCTTTATTTGTAAAACAAATTTCGTTACTACTTGGAAATGAACCCGCAATCCAACCAACAGAGTCTTCTTCAATAATGGGGATTGTACTTGTGCTGGTGGGCACAATTACTTCGATTCTCTCTTACATACGCTACAAAAATACTGAATATCAATTAAATAACAACCAATACAGGCATTCTTCATTGCTAATAACAATCCTTACCGGATTTATTTTCCTGGTCAGTATATTCCTGATTGTATATCTCATACAGTGGAATGTGTGAATGATGTAAATTTTCCTCAAAATTCTGTAACCCATTAACGGCTAAAGTTCATAAACTTAGTTCTCTCAAAAAAAATCATTAAAACTAACATCAAAATGGAGGACTAAAAAATGAAACAGTTCCAAAACAAACTAATTTATTTTTGCATTTCGTTGATTTTAACAATCAATTTCGATGTTGCTTTCGCTCAGAAAGCGAAAGTTGTTTCTTCTTACGGACCGGTCAACCAGGATGTAACCTTTGATCAGATTAAAGCTGACAGAATGAAGGTAAAAGCCGAGCGGGCAAAAGAACACAAAGATCTGCTAAATGCCCGGTACGATCTTGCAAAAAAAACATCTCCGGATGTTGTTATGTCGGGAGGAAAACCCATACCCGTGGGCCCTACAGCCAAGCTTAAAGGTGTAACCTGGGCAGATCTGGACAAGTTAAGTCCTGAGCAAATTAAATCGAAGGACATTTTTCCCTACAAGCCTTTGCCCTTTGCCGACCATGCCGAGGGTGGAATGCTTTTCCCGCTAATGATTACAGATTCGCTTCCGCGGCTTATTCGTTTCGATCTGGATTTTGATCTTCCGGAACATATTCTACCTGATCGTGCACCTCCCATTTTTCTGACAACTCGCCCCGATTTGGGTGATGTATCGAAAGGCCGGTTAATTACCATCGATAATTATTACGAAATTTTTAATGGACTTTTAAATCCAAAACAACTTGAAGGATTGCGATTGCTGGTTACCCAGTTTCCACAACAACAGTTTAATGCTACCGAAGACCGGCGAACTGACAGGCCCGATGGCAAGTTAGGCGTAACCTGTTTCGATTGTCATGCCAACGGCCACTCCAACGGGGCAAACCACCTGGTTGGTGACATTCGCCCGCAGGAATTCAGGCACCGCATAGAAACTCCGAGTTTGCGGGGAGTAAGTATCCAGCGGCTCTTCGGTTCGCAACGGGGACTTAAATCCGTTGAAGATTTCACCGAATTCGAACAACGGGCAGCTTACTTTGATGGCGATCATGTAATGGCAGCAAAAAAGGGAGTCAACATTTTAGATCGTGGTTCGCAAGTTCATTTTATGGCCGAATTCATGGCTATTTTAGATTTTCCACCAGCGCCAAAGCTCAATATTTATGGCGCGTTGGATAAAACCAAAGCAACCCAGGCCGAATTGCAGGGAGAAGCAATTTTCAACGGCAAAGGACGATGCTCAACCTGTCACCCTGCCCCCTACTACACTGATAACAACATGCACAATTTAAAGGCAGAACGTTTCTACAAACAGGAAATGGCCAATGGCATGATGATGGCGCATGATGGCATGATTAAAACTTTTCCGTTAAGAGGCATCAAAGACTCGCCTCCCTATTTGCACGATGGCAGATGTTTTACTTTGGAAGATGTTGTTGAATACTTTAACCTCGTTCAGGAATTACGACTGACAGCCCCTGAAAAGGCCAATTTGGTTGCATTCATGCGCGTATTGTAGAAAATGGCTTATAAACAACAAAAATAAAAACTGAATATGAAGAAATTAGATGCAAAGGATGCAAAAGAAATCGGTGAAGATATCGGTATCGATTGGAATGAGGTTAAGTTGGAGGAATTCACAAAAGGTATAAATGTTGAGTTCGAACACGGGACAAAGTTTCCTGAAACCAATGTTACAAATGATGATAAAATTTTGACGGGGAAAATTGCCTGGGCTCATTTAAAGGAGTTTCCTGATTATTATTCAAGATTATCAAAATTGGAAACGGAAGCAAAGGAATACTGGGATAAGCAAAAAGGTTCATCCGAAACAAAAAAATAGGTATCAAAGAAGGGCCGGAGGGTGAACAAAAGAATCACAATAATGCTCCGTGGGCTGTTCAAAAAGGAGCATTTATATTGTCTGTTATGAATCTTACAACAGGTTATCCATATTGGCTAATAAACAGCGGATTGCAAGCCAACTATCCAAAGTTGGAACAGTCTGTTAAAACAGATGTTGCAATAATCGGTGGCGGAATTTCCGGAGCTTTAACTGCTTATTATCTTGTAAATGCCGGCTTAAATTGTATTGTCGTTGACGCGCGAACTGTTGGCTTAGGCAGCACATGCGCAAGCACATCATTACTGCAATATGAATTAGACAAACCATTGTGCGAGCTTGCAAACCAAATCGGTTTGCAAACTGCGGTACGATCATACAGGATGTGTTCTGAATCTATTGACACCCTGCAAAGCATATCACAGAAAATTAAATTCACCCCATTTGAAAAACAAAAGAGTTTGTTTTTCGCTGCATATAAAAAAGATAAAAAACTGATTGAAAAAGAATTTTTAATTCGTAAAAAATCAGGATTTCAAGTTCAATTATTGGGTGAAAAAGAAATACAGCAACAATTCGGGTTCTCTTCTCCGGCAGCTATCCTCTCGGAGCAAGGTGCCACCACTGATGCATACATGTTTACCCATGCTTTGCTTAAAGCAAGTATAAAAAAAGGACTTCAGGTAT
Organism: Prolixibacteraceae bacterium; assembly: GCA_019459485.1. Lineage (GTDB taxonomy): Bacteria > Bacteroidota > Bacteroidia > Bacteroidales > Prolixibacteraceae > Aquipluma. The sequence goes on along the minus strand of JAIBEZ010000028.1, from coordinate 54,730 downwards.
TTGACCGGACTGTAATTTCAGGAATAGAATATAAAAAAACGGGAGTGAAATTAATTACGGAAAAGGGGCACATTATCACTGCAAATAAAATTGTGAACGCATCAGGTTACGAGATAACAGAATTTTTGGAAAAGAAAATCGTAAACCTTCATTCAACCTATGCACTTGCATCAGAACATATACAATCGCCAATGCCGGTCTGGAAGGATAAAACGTTGTTGTGGAATACGGCTGACCCTTATTTATACATGCGATTAACCACCGACAATAGAATAATTATTGGCGGAAGAGACGAAGATTTTTACAGCCCCGGCAAACGGGATAAACTAATCAAAAAAAAATCTGCATTACTAAAAAACGACTTTTCAAAATTATTTCCCGCAACGGAACTCATTCCCGAATTTTGCTGGACAGGAACATTCGGCTCGACAAAAGATGCGCTGCCATACATCGGAACATACGCTAAAACACCTCATACCTATTATGCTCTGGGTTTCGGTGGAAATGGAATTACCTTCAGTGTAATTGCCGCCGAAATAATATGCGACATGATTACAGGAAAAAAAAATAAAGACGCATTGCTTTACTCATTTAACAGATAAGATTATTTATTCGGGGAATAATGTGTGAATGATGTAACTATTCGCAAAAGTTTTGTAACACTTGCAGAGTCGCAGATTCCTAACTTTATTCCCACAAAATTCATTCATCAAAACCATACAAATGAAAGGGAACGAAGAATTACTTACAGTCTTGAATTCGCTGTTGGCAGATGAATTAACTGCCATAAATCAATATATGGTTCATTCGGAAATGTGCGAAAACTGGGGTTACGGAAAACTTCATAATGCCATCCGAAAACAAGCGATGGACGAAATGCACCATGCAGAATGGTTAATAGAGCGAATCCTGTTTTTTGATGGTGTACCAACAGTATCGAAACTCAATGGGGTAAAGATTGGCAAAACTGTATCAGAAATGATTAGTAACGACAATGGCGATGAACTTGATGCAGTACATGCTTATAACGATGCCATTAAACTGGCCCGCGAAGTCGGAGATCAGGTAACTGTTGACTTATTAACCAAAATACTGAAAATGGAAGAAGGCCATGTCGATTGGGCTGAGATTCAACGTGCTCAAATCGATCAGATGGGTCTGGAAAATTATTTGGTCAATCAAATTGACAATCCAGCAAGCTGAATATTCAATCATCAGGAGGGATTAAGCATGAGAACACCAAAACATATTGGAATAATACCCGACGGGAACAGGAGATGGGCTGAAGAAAAAAGAATGACAAAAGAAAAGGGTTATGAGAATGGTTTGGATCCTGGTTTGGTACTTTTTAAATTGTGCAAAGAGGTTGGAATTAAAGAAGTAACTTATTATGGATTTACTACTGATAATGTGAAAAGGCCGGTAAAACAGCGTGAAGCCTTCACCAAAGCCTGTGTAAATGCAGTAAATATTTTGTCAAAAGAAGAAGCTGAATTATTGGTTGTTGGAGATTTTGAATCGCCGATGTTTCCCAAAGAGTTGAACAAATATACCACCCGACAGACCTTCGGAAATGGAGGAATTAAAGTAAATTTTTTAGTTAACTATGGTTGGGAATGGGACTTAAATAATTTAAAACTGGCTGATTCTGCTAAAAAAAATATCACCAGTAATATTAAATCCTTTGATGTTTCCAGAATAGATCTGATTATACGTTGGGGTGGTCGACGCCGCTTAAGTGGTTTTCTGCCGGTACAATCTATTTATTCAGATTTCTATGTGTTGGATGACTTTTGGCCCGATTTTAATCCCGAACATTTTTACAACGCATTAAAGTGGTACAACGATCAGGATGTCACATTGGGAGGATAACAAGAATTGAATACGTATGATTTTAATCTAAAGCAATGCCATCATTAGTAGCAATATCAAAAATTGATTTCCCCTATAAAGTTGAAATAAAGCACTGCTGATAAACTGCGGCAGCACAAGTTTAAAATAAAACAGATTACCATGAAGCAACATCTCGTAAAAATCAAATCAATTAAACACGTTACCCACGATGTTTTACAAATTGTAACCGAAAGACCTCAGATGTACAACTTCACCCCCGGACAGGCTACCGAAATTGCAATAAACAAAGACGGCTGGACGGATGAGAAGAGACCATTCACTTTCACTTCGCTGCCAGAAAACGATTTTCTTGAATTTATCATCAAAACTTATCCTGCGCACAAGGGGGTAACAAACGAACTTCTGCAACTTGGCAAAAACGATGAACTGATTCTGCACGATGTTTTTGGCGCAATTGAATACAAAGGCGAGGGCGTATTTATCGCAGGAGGTGCAGGAGTCACACCGTATATTTGCATTTTCAGATACCTTCAATCCAAAAATGAGACCGGTGGAAACAAGCTGATTTTCGCCAACAAAACAAAAGATGACATCATACTTGCTTTGGAATTTAAAGAGTTGCTGGGAGAAAATTTCATCAACATCTTATCTGATGAACTGACGGATGAATTTGCCCACGGACAAATAGACGAAGAATTTTTAAAAGAAAACATTGCCGGTTTCGACCAGCAGTATTATATATGCGGCCCTCCACCCATGATGGAAGCAATACAAAAGCAACTGACAATGCTTGGTATTGATAAAAACTCAATCACAACAGAAAAAATATAAAAGAGTCGGAAATCGGAAGATTACTTCGGTCTTCGAACTTCGGACTTCCGACAAAATATTAAAAAACACACAACTATGCGAAACAAAGGAACAAACCTTAAAATAACGGTAAAAAATCAAACAGTAAGCTACAGCGATGAAGGACCAAACGGCGCACCTGTAATCATTCTGATTCATGGATTTCCATTCAACAAATCAATGTGGAACGATCAAATGGAAATGTTAACGGAAAATTTCAGGGTGATCGCATATGACGTCCGCGGATTTGGTAACTCCGAAGCCGGAACTTCCGATTTTACTGTTGATCTTTTCGTAAGCGATCTGCTCGGCCTGATGGATGTCCTCAAAATTGAAAAAGCCATGCTTTGTGGCTTGTCTATGGGCGGATACATTGCCTTAAATGCGATTGAAAATTACCCGAAACGATTCAGCGCGTTGATACTGTGCGATACCAATTGTGTGGCCGATACCCCCGAGGCTGTCGAAAAAAGGATGGTAACCATTGAGAAGATCGACAAATATGGGGTAGAACCATTCGCAAATGAAAGCATTAAAAATCTTTTTGCGCCGATATCGTTTGTTACAAACCAGGAAAAAATTGCAGTTGTAAAAGAGATGATCATGAAAGCTACTGTGCCATCGCTCTCGGCCACATTGCTTGCTTTGACCTTGCGAAAAGAAACCTGCAGCAAACTGGCCGAAATAAAAGTGCCGGTGCTGATTCTTGTTGGAGAAGATGATAAAATTACCCCTCCGGTAGCGGCAAGGCAAATGCACAAAAATATCAAAGGTTCAATCCTGAATGTGATTGAAAATGCCGGTCATTTGAGCAACATCGAAAATTCGTATGAATTCAATATCCACCTCGAAAAATTTGTTTCATCAGTAAGATTAAAATGACAAACGAAGAAATTGAAAAGGAAGACAACCTGTGATACCTAATTGTCCTTTTGAGCGGGAACTTTCCTCCCGCTTCTTTTGCTTCAATTAAATATTTAAGAAAATTGACCTGGAACACCATTAAATTCATCTTCAATTTTAGTTTCAACCTTTTGGGTTAATTCTGAAACTTCGTCCTTCCCCTTTTCAAACTTTTCAATGATCCCATCAAGAAATTCATTGAATTTATCTTTAACCACATTCGCATATTCATTTCCCAGCGTCTTTATTTTTGCCCGGGTTTCAGAACCTCTTTTCGGGGCAAATAATAAACCTAACAATGCACCGGTTGCGACACCCGCAACGACTCCGGCAACAACTCCGACGATTACTTTTTTTGAGCTCATGATTTTTAGTTTTAATTGTTTCGAATTTTTATTCTATTTTAATGAGCCGCTTAACCAAATTTGGTTTAAACGGCTCATTAACACCCATCACTAGAGATCCTCAAAAAGCTTTTTCACTTCTTCTTTGGTTTTTCCCAGCTTCTGTTGCAGTCTGCCGTATAGTTCATCTTCACGGCCTTCTTCATATAACAGGTCATTATCAGTTAATTCCGCATAGCTTTTTTTGAGCTTTCCTTTCAGCTCATTCCAGTTTCCTTTCATTTCTGTTGTGTTCATGTTTTAAATTTTTAAATGTGATTAAATTTCCGACATATTTAGCCCACGGGCTTCCAAAATTCGTTATACAATTACACGAAAATATCAAACCATTTTCACCATAAACAGATGATTTAAATAGACCGTCTTCCTTGTATAACATTTATCAGTACTGCTATGATAGCAATAACAAGTAAAATGTGAATGATCCCTCCTGTGCCGTATCCTACAAATCCAATAAGCCATCCGATAATCAGTATGACGGCGATGATGTAAAGTAAATTTCCCATGATCATTAATTTTTAAAGGTTCAATAATTAAATACTAATTCCAGATACAAATATCGGAGTCGGTAACTGGATTGTCCTTACAGAATTCCGGGAAAATTTTACATGATTCTCACTTTTGCTGACGGTATAAATAACATAGGGATTCGCGATAAAAAAATAACAGTTTTTCAAAAAACTCAAAATAGGAAGATGTGTGAATGATGTAATTTTTTTCGAAAATTCTGTAACACATGCAGGGTGTCTATCTCCTAAATTAGTCCACATAAAATTCATAATGAATACATTATAAAAACGAAAGGCAATAACAATCACTTAAAATTATAAATATGGAACCAACAAAAAAAGGAGTGCATGAAAATGCCAAGACCGATGATCTTGCTAAAGACACAGAAAGCGGGCAAGACGAATTTATGACAACCAATCAGGGTTTGCGCATCAATGATGATCAAAATTCATTGAAAGCCGGAGAGCGTGGCCCAACCCTTTTGGAAGATTTTCAACTTCGTGAGAAAATTATGCATTTCGATCATGAACGAATTCCGGAGCGCATTGTACATGCGAGGGGAAGCGGTGCTCACGGTGTTTTTGAACTTACAGAATCGCTGTCAAAATATACGAAAGCCGGATTCCTTCAAACTCCGGGCACCAAAACACCCGTATTTGTACGGTTCAGTACAGTGGCAGGTTCACGTGGTTCCTCAGATCTGGCGCGTGATGTAAGGGGCTTCGCGGTTAAGTTTTATACCGAAGAAGGAAACTTTGACCTGGTCGGGAATAATGTGCCGGTTTTCTTTATCCAGGATGCAGTTAAATTCCCCGACTTGATTCATGCGGTTAAACCTGAACCGAATCACGAAATGCCCCAGGCTGCTTCTGCTCATGATACATTTTGGGATTTTATTTCCTTAACTCCTGAAAGCATGCATACCATCATGTGGGCTATGAGCGACCGCGCCATTCCGCGAAGTTTGCGCATGATGGAAGGTTTTGGCGTGCACACTTTCCGTTTTGTAAATGAAAATAATGAGTCAGTATTTGTAAAATTTCACTGGAAACCAGTGTTGGGAGTGCATTCGCTTGCATGGGATGAAGCCCAGAATTTATCGGGAAAGGACTCTGATTTTCACCGCAGGGATTTATGGGAAGCAATTGAATCCGGCAATTTTCCTGAATGGAATTTTGGCGTTCAGATTGTTGAAGAAAAAGACGAATTCAAATTTGACTTTGATCTGCTTGACCCTACAAAGCTTATTCCCGAAGAAATTGTCCCGGTGCAAATTATTGGTAAGATGACGCTGAACCGCAATCCCGATAATTTCTTTGCCGAAACGGAGCAGGTGGCATTTCATCCGGGTCATGTTGTTTCAGGAATTGATTTCAGTAACGATCCTTTACTACAGGGACGCTTATTTTCGTACACCGATACGCAATTGAGCAGGTTAGGCAGTCCCAACTTTCATGAAATACCGATCAATCGTCCGATAGCGCCCGTGCATAATAATCAGCGCGACGGGCACATGCGGCAAACCATCAACACAGGCCAATCGAGCTATCATCCCAACACAACCGGAGGAGGCTGTCCATTTCAGGCCAAAGCAGCCGAAGGCGGATTTGTTTCTTACCACGAACGGATAGATGCACAAAAAGTACGGGCGCGGAGCCATAGTTTCTTTGATCATTTCAGCCAGGCCACGCTCTTTTTCAACAGCCAGAGTGTACCGGAAAAAAATCATATCATCAATGCATTCAGGTTCGAATTAGGTAAACTCGAAACGCCAGCCATCCGCGAACGCGTGGTTGGTATGCTTACACGGGTTGATAAAACGCTTGCTGAAAAAGTTGCTGAAGGACTTGGTATGCCGGTACCCAAGCCTGCTGAGAATCTGAATCAAAACATCCCGGCTGATGGAGATCCTGCTGATTTTCAACCTTTCGATGTAAATCCTGAATTGAAAATTTCGAAAGCACTGAGCATGGCAGCTACCGTGAAGAATACCATTAAAACAAGGCAGATAGCCATACTCGCGGCAGATGGCGTTGACGGCGACTCGCTGAATACCATGAAACTGGCGCTGGAAGCAGCGGGGGCGAAAACAAAGATTGTTGCACCTCATTTGGGATTCATTGCTGATGCAAATGGCAATAAGATCAAAGTTGATCAGAGTTTCCTGACATCGGCTTCCGTGTTATTCGACGCAGTGTATGTGGCTGACGGAACTAAAAGCGCTGCCTTGCTTCAGGGAGAACCCGATGCTGTTCACTTTGTTAATGAAGCATATAAACATTGTAAAGCCATCGCCGCCAATGGAGCTGGTGCAAAACTGACAGAACTATCTGCCGTTGGAAGTAAACTGCATGGTGAAGGTAACGCGGGTGAAAAGATCACTGAAGCCGGAGTGTTAATTGACCATAGTCCGGACGAATTTATTAAGGCCATCGCGCAGCATCGTTTCTGGGAACGCGAAAAACCAGGTAAGGTGCCTGCTTAGAATGAATAGGCGCCTCAATTATTCCCAGAGTCGAGTGAGTCCTGACGGTATTTACAAGAACAAAATGGAATCGATTCTACACCCGGAAATTGTGGAAATAATGTAAATTAATCTCAAAATTGTGTAAGAATTACCATTGGCACTATGTACAACTTTGCATTATCAAATTAATGCATGGTTACAATTTAAACATTTAAAAATCACAACATGAAAAAGAAGCCGATGCAGCATTGTCTGCCGTCGCGGAATCAATCAATGTTGAAGCAGCTGAGCAGGCGGTAAAAAACAACGGGTATTAAGTCTTAACATTAATAGTAATGCTAAATTAAATAAAAAACAAAACATGTACGACAAGATATATGACATTACTTGAGGTACAATGGAATTAGGGTGGGCAATTGATCACTAAGATATTGCCCCCCTAATTTATGTTTGTTATTGAAAGTTAAGCAAAGCAGGTATTTTTTTCGTTTTTTACATTTTAAAAGTTCCATTATGAGAAAACAAACATTTTTATCCACAATACTTATTACGCTCCTTTCAACCCTATCAGGTTGTGAAATTATAGGTGGAATATTCAAAACCGGAATGGGGATCGGTGTTATTATTACAATAATAGTAGTTGGGCTTGTAATTTTCCTTTTTAGTAAAATGAGGGGAAATAAATAATTTGATTATGGCAGTGCATCCTTGATACTGCCAAATGTCCCGGTCCAGCTAAACTCGTGAATGAGCTCAATTTCAGGAAATAATTTTGAAAAATCGCTTTTCAATAAATTCGGTAATCTCATAACCTGAAGCATTCACCATAACCTGCATTAACAAGCCAACATGGATAACCTGTTATAAGATTCATAGATCAAAAAATTAAATTGGGTTCCCCGTTTTTCAAAGTCAAAGAACGAAATCAGTCTTTAAAAATGAAAACGGGTCCTGATCAATTCCCATGAATCAGAACCCGCTATATTAGGCCATATGCCTTATTCCAGCGCATCGCGCAAAAATTTCACCTTATTGTGGTCAATTTTCAATAAAGCACGTTGCGCGTATATCAAGTTTTGTTGCTGCAGGCTTAAATACTCCTGATCATCTTTTAATTTTTACACTCTTAGAATTATTTACCTGAAAGGCTTTTCCTTTTGACAATTCTTCGTTTTGCTGAATGTGATTGTCGTTTTTATTTTTATCCATTTAAGAAAAAATTATTTGCAGCTGACTTGCTGCGATACAAAGTAGAAGTTTTTCATTGTCGAAGTTTTTACACAATCTTTAAGAATATTTACACGATTCTCACTTTGACTGCCCAATTGTTCAGAAATGGGAATGCTGAAGATCTTCCACAAAATTGTATGATGATTTTGAACCCACCGAGTGGCATCTTTGATTTCGGGATGAACCGGCGGATCTCGTAAAACTATCTGAACTTAAAGCAGAAGCTATTTAGAAAGGAATATGGGAATGATGTAACTTTTTCCATAAATTATGTAACATCTGGAGTGTCACATACTCCTAACTTAGATCCCATGAAATTTAAAAAAAGAACAATATGATGGAATTACTCAGCAAAGAACTCATTCAGGAACTCCTGACAATAGATCAGGAACCATGTCTTTCTCTTTACATGCCTACTCACCGAAGTCATCCTGAAAATATTCAGGATCCAATCAGGTTTAAAAATCTTTTAAGGCAATTGGAAGAATCACTTTTACAAAAACATTCAGCCGGTGAAGTGAAAAAACATATTGAACCCTTGGAAGCCCTGGTTAACGATGACAGTTTATGGAATCACACATCTAATGGTCTGGCTGTTTTTAGTGCTGACGGCTTGTTTAAAGTGGTGGGATTGCCGGTATTAGTTGACGAATTGGCAATGGCGGCCGATAGTTTCCACACGAAGCCACTGAGGCAATATCTGCAATCGACTGACCGCTATCACATTTTGGGTTTAAGTCTTCATGATATCCGGCTTTTTGAAGGTAACCGCCATTCGCTTGTTGAGATAGAACTACAGTCTGATATTCCCGTGACCATGACAGATGCACTGGGAGATGAATTGACCGACAAGCATTCAACGATTGCATCTTATGGCGGTACAGGGGGAGAAAGTACGAGCATGCACCACGGTCATGGTGGTAGAAAAGACGAAGTGGAAAAAGACGCTGAGCGGTTCTTTCGTGTGGTTGCGAATAATATTTATGAAAGATATTCAAAACCTACAGGTTGGCCTCTGATTCTTGCTGCTTTACCCGAGCACCATAGCCTGTTTCAAAAAGTAAATAAAAATCCGTTGCTGCTTTCCGATAGCATTGCAATCAACCCGACGTCTGTTTCAACAGATAAGCTTGTAAATCTTGCCTGGGAAATAATGGAACCAGAGTATTTACTGAAGCTTGACAGTTTTGTGTCCGGGTTTGAGCAAGCAAAGGCAAATGGGAAAGGCAGTGATGACATTAAGGAAGTAGCTACTGCTGCTGTTGAAGGGAGAGTTGATACACTTTTGATTGAAGCCGATCGGATGATTGCGGTTCGGATAACAAATTTGGTTACCGGCAATACGCAAAAAAAAGATTTAACAAATCCTAAAGTAGATGATCTGCTTGACGATATGGCAGAATTGGTAACGAAAATGGGAGGTCAGGTGATGGTTCTGCCAACTGAAAAAATACCTTCGGAAACAGGACTGGCAGCAATATTCAGATATTAAATAATTGATAGTATGAAAAACGAAGAAATTGAAAAGGATTTAAACTCAAAGATTCTGAAAGTTACAATGACAATCAAGGAGCAGTATCCTGAATTGTCCGATTTTTTAGAAGAAATGCCTGCAACAATCCCATCAGAAAAAAATGTGGAGATAACGCTGAAGAATTTGAGCGCTTATTATGAATCGCTGAATTCGATGTTGAGCAAATACAAATTGGAACATCCCAAAAGCTCAAAATAAAACCATGATCGGCTTGGGTTCGATCAAATTTCATCAATAATTTAATAAATACAACAATGGAAGAAATCAAAGAAAAAGCACATGCTGGCAAGGCCAGGGCTGAATTTATTAAAGTAGAAACCAATGTGAACCTTCACCTTACCGATGCAGGCGAAGGCAAAGCCATTGTGCTAATTCACGGATGGCCGTTAAGCGACGAAATGTACGAGTACCAGTACAACGATCTGGTAAATAAAAATTTCCGCGTAATCGGCATCACATTAAGAGGTTTTGGCAAATCTGACAAACCTTTCGGCGCTTATACTTACGACGTACATGCATTGGATATCAAGCGGGTTTTGGATAAACTGGACATCAAAGATGCCATGCTCGTTGGCTTTTCAATGGGTGGAGCAATTGCCGTCCGATTTGTAGCAGCTTACAATGAAGATCAGGTATCTAAATTGGTTTTGGCCGCGGCTGCAGTTCCGAGTTGGACACAACGCGAAGATTTTCCATATAACCTTCCTCAAAAAGCAGTTGACGAACTGATTAAACAGAATTACACGGATCGCCCAAAGCTTCTGGCTGATTTTGCAAAAATATTCTCGGCTACCGAAACTGCTTTGAACGAAGGAATTGGCAATTGGCTGAACGGCATTGGGTTGAGTGCTTCGTCACACGCAACGGCAGAATGCCTGGTAGCCTTGCGCGATACAGACCTGAGACCAGATCTGGAGAAAATCACCATTCCGACTTTGATAATGCATGGCAAAAAAGACAAAATATGCGCTTTCGACCTTGCGGAACAGGCGCAAGCAGGAATTAAAAATTCAAAACTGGTTGCTTTCGAAAAAAGCGGGCATAGTTTATTCCTTGAGGAAACCAAAAAGTTCAATTCTGAACTGATCAAATTCGCAGAGAAATAAACGGTGAAGTTTAAATTTCCCAGTTGTTTTTTTAAGATTGTCCGTTTGCATACCTATTTGACATTTTACGTCAGTCAGTTGTGGTCATTTATTGTCATTCGGTAGTCATTTACTGGCAACTTAATGACTACCAAATGACAATTGAATGACTTTTGTGACATTGGCTAATATTACGGATACCCATATATATTTTTCACTGTCTGTTTCAAAAAACAATGATGAACCTGTCGTTTCAAAAACTATTTTATGCAATTGCTACTGTATTTGCGCTTTTCGCAATAATGGTTTTAGCTAAAACCATTCTCATTCCGCTTAGTATTGCTTTGCTTATATCGTTTATACTTTTCCCGCTGGCAAAAAAGTTTGAGGCATGGAAAATCAACAGAGAATTTGCCGCGTTTCTGTCCATTTTTTCTGTGATATTAATCATCGTGGGGGTTGTGTACTTTTTTTCGACTCAGATTATTAGCCTATCGAATGAATTCACTGATTTTAAGGATAAGATTGTCAATGCTTTTGCAGATGTTACAGTGTATATCAACAACAATGTGAGTTTTGTTGAAAACCTGGAAAGGGATGAACTTCTTAATAAAATGAAAGAATGGCTTACTAGTTCGACGGGATTTTTGATAAGCCAAACCGTTAACAGTACGGCAACTTTCATTGCCGGATTGTTTGCAACAATTGTATTCATTTTTCTTTTCCTCATTTACAGAGATGGATTGACAGAAGCATTTCTGGCTTTTTCGCCCGAAAACAAAAGACCACAGGTTTTAAAAATGTTTAAATCGGTTCAGCAGGTTGGACAGAAATATTTGTCTGGAATGTTATTTCTTACCGTTGTTATTGGATTGGCCAACAGTATTGGATTATTGATAATAGGCATCGACAATCCTTTCCTATTCGGATTCTTAGGCGCTATTCTGGCTATAATCCCTTACGTAGGGGCTGTAATGGGAGCCGTAATTCCAATTATTTACGCTTTTGTATCGTACGATTCTACCTGGATGCCAGTGGCGGTGGCTATTTTATTTTATTTTATCCAACTGGTTACCGATAATTTTCTGGCTCCAAAAATCGTAGGTGGCAGTTTAAAGATTAATGCTTTAACGGTCATTCTTAGTTTGTTTATTGGTGCATCTGTTTGGGGCATTGCCGGCATGATTCTTTTTTTGCCGTTTGCCGCCATGCTAAGAGTTATTTGCAAAGAATTCGATGAACTTAAACCAGTTGCGCTAATCCTGGGTGAGCATAATAAAGATGAAAGCGATGGAAATGGAAAGATTTCAGCCTGGTGGGAAAAAATAAAAAAGCGGTTTGCGAAATAATCGGTTCCTCTCAAATGTGTGATTGATGTAAACATTTACAAAAGTTGTGTAACATTTTTCATCTCAAAGCCCTGAACTTTACACTTTCAATATTCACCAATTAAAAAGAAAATTATTATGGCAGAAATTAAAATTGAACAAAAAAAACAGGTTTGGCCATGGATATTGGCAGGACTTGTTGTAGCAGCGTTGGTTATTTATTTCCTGATGGATAACGACGATGACAACACAACAGAGGTAGCTACTGAAGAAAACTATATTTCCGATGAGAATGAAAGCAACCTTTTGGACGTGAAGGAAAACAACAGCACAGTGGCAGCTTTTATAAGTTTTGTGGAAAATGACACCAACAGGGTCAGTTTAGACAATGCTTACACAAACGAAGCGTTTACAAAGTTAACGGCAGCAACAAATGCTATGGCTGAAGAAATTGGCTATGATGGTCGTGCAGATTCGGATTTGATAACAGAATCGACATCGATGATTGCCAATGAACCGTTTGAAACCTCGAAGGCTAAAAATATCAGAAATGCAACTGATATATCAACCACATCATTGCAAAACATGCAATTGGCTAAATATCCAACGTTGACAAATGAAGTTGAAGAATTAAAAAGTGCTTCAACCGCAATTGATCCTTCTGTGAATACACTTGAACAGAAAGACGCAGTGAAGAATTACTTTGCAAAAGCTGCTGACCTACTTGAAAAAATGAATTAATTATTCTTAAAAAATAAAAAGATGACAGATACAAATAAAAATCTTTTTAACCTGGATGAATTGTCAGGTTATAAAGTGGCCGATGATTACAGTGATGTAAGAGGCTGGGATGTAAAAGATGCAAATGACCGCACCATTGGGAAAGTGGACCATTTACTGGTAAATAAAACTGCCGAACGCGTGGTTTATCTGGATGTTGAAGTAGATGAAGCATTGATAGAAAACGGGCACAACACTTATGAAACCCGGGTAAGCGACGGAGTGCATCAGTTTTTAAACAAGGATGGCGAAAATCACCTGATTATTCCCATTGGAATGGCGGATATAGATGATGAAAACAAAGAGGTAATTACAAAGCAAATTGACAGCTTGACCTTTGCCAAAGCCAAAAGATTCAGAAAGGGAGATGTACTTGATTTTGATTACGAATTGAATCTAGTTCGCCACTACAGGGGAGACAACACAATTCAAAGTTCCGATTCTGATGAATTTTATAATCGTGAAGAATTTAAAAATACTTTTCGTCGCAGAGATATGGAATAACATATCATGAAACGACCATGAGAAAATATTCATCACACAGGGCGATGATTATATGGGAGTTCCATCTGTCAATTAAAAAAACAATTATAAACAGATGAATTTTGTCAGTCAATTCTTGTCATTTGTTGTCATTCTGGTGTAATTTTACTGCAACTCAACGACCAACAAATGACATAGAATGACTTTCATAGCATTAGCTGAATTTAATTCCCCGCTGAAAATCCGGGTAAATTGTATATGCTCTTTGCTATGGATATCTATCTTACATGAAGAATATTCAAGCAGATTTTCAATTTTAAAAATTCATTAAAACAGAAACACATGAAAGCAAAAATTAACATTATCTATTTGCTGATAGCATTTTCAATCCTTGTTTTTACCGGATGTAAAGGAAAAGACGGGGACGATGGACTTGATGGCCTCGATGCCACTGTTTATTATTCCGAATGGATTACTCCGTCAGCATGGTCGGGCAATTCGGGTGATTGGTATTTCAGCGTTGTTGCACCCGATTTAACGGCGGATGTTGTAGAGAGTGGAGTAATTCTGGCCTACGTGTCGCTTGCTGACGATATATATGAAGCTGCAGTGAGACCTTTACCGGCTTGGGCTGTTGGGGCAAACTGGAGTTTTCTGGTTCCGGATTACGAAATTATAGAGTTTACTTCGGATATGATTTCACAACCGTTTACTACGGGCAATTCCTTTAGATTCATCGCAATTCCGGGTAACATCGAAACATTAAAATCGGCATCAATGGAGAAAATGAGCGAAAAAGAGCTTAGAAGTATGCCGTACAAAGACGTTTGCAAATTGCTCAACATACCGGAATAACAGCAAAAAGCGGTTACTTTTCGAAAATCTGATCGATGGTTTTGGCCAGATCAAAGTCCAGTTGGGTAATTCCTTTGGCTTCGTGGTTGGTCAACGATATGCTCACTTTATTGTATGAATTGCTCCAATCCGGATGATGATCTAATTTCTCGGCAACCAATGCAATGGCAGTCATAAACGAAAAGGCTTCGACAAATGTTTTGAATTTAAAATCCCTGTTAAGGGTATTCATCTCAAATGTCCAGCCTTTCAAATTTTTTGTCAGAAATTCTTTGACTTCATGTTCTGTGAATGGTTTCATAGTTTCAGTTTTAAACGTTTAGAATGAATTTTCTACCTATCAAACACAGAACAAGCTCATGGATTAAATTGTTCTGAATAAAGAATTTGTAATGTTAAAGGTTCTAAAAAAATGTGTGTGTAAAAACAACCACGAGTGGTTGAATATAAATAGTCCTGAGTGAGACTCAGGGGATAAGAGCAAGATTTGCTTCGCAACCCTGCAAAGGGTTGAATATTAGAGATGAACAAATTCAACCCTTTGCAGGGTTGCTGTTTTTTATCATTATTTTACCTCGGATTCCATCCGGGGCTATTGACATTAAATCCCTTCAGGATTTCAAAAAGCAGTTGGTAACTGATTAACAGAATTTTGTCGAACTTCCAAAAAGATTTATTGGATCATGAATTTCAGGATAGAAACCGACACCATGGGCATGATTGAAGTACCTGCCGATAAATACTGGGGGGCGCAAACTCAGCGGTCGATGCAGAATTTCCGAATTGGTCCGGCTGCATCCATGCCCATCGAAATTATTCATGCGTTTGGCCATTTGAAAAAAGCTGCCGCCATTACGAATCATAAACTCGGTTTATTGTCAACCGATAAAATGACAGTCATCTCGCAGGTGTGCGATGAAATTATTTCAGGAAAATTGGACGATCAGTTTCCTCTGGTTATCTGGCAAACTGGCTCCGGAACCCATACCAACATGAATTGCAACGAGGTTATTGCAAACCGGTCGCATGTTTTGCTGGGCAATAAACTGGGCGAAGGCAACCGGTTGATTCATCCGAACGACGATGTAAACAGGTCGCAATCGTCGAACGACACTTTCCCCACGGCCATGCACATTGCCGCCTACCTGAAAATTGTTGAAAGTACCCTACCTTCAATAGAAACACTGAAAAATACACTGGCTGAAAAATCAGCGGCAATGGCCGAAATCGTAAAAATTGGGCGTACCCATTTTATGGACGCAACCCCGATTTCGCTTGGACAGGAATTCTCAGGCTATGTGTCGCAATTGGCTCATGGATTAAGCGCATTGAAAAATACGCTGCCTCATCTTTCGGAATTGGCAATGGGCGGAAGCGCTGTTGGAACAGGGTTGAATACTCCTGATGGTTACGACATTGAAGTTGCCGCAACCATTGCCCGCCTAACCAACCTGCCATTTATTACTGCCGAAAACAAGTTCGAAGCACTGGCGGCAAATGATGCCATTGTTGAAACCCATGGGGCAATAAAACAACTGGCCGTTAGTCTGATGAAAATTGCAAACGACATCCGAATGCTGGCTTCAGGACCCCGTTCGGGAATCGGCGAAATAACCATTCCGGCAAACGAACCGGGTTCATCCATCATGCCGGGAAAAGTAAACCCAACGCAAATTGAAGCACTGACAATGGTTTGTGTTCAGGTGATGGGGAACGACACGACGATTTCCATTGCAGGTTCAGCCGGGCACTTTGAACTGAATGTATTTAAACCGGTAATGATAAATGCCCTTTTGCAATCGGCTACACTTATTGCCGATGCCTGCAAGTCATTCAACGATCATTGTGCCGTCGGAATAGAACCCAATCAGGAACGGATTGAAGAAAACCTCCAAAATTCGCTGATGCTGGTTACTGCGTTAAACCCTCACATCGGTTATGAAAATGCTGCACGAATTGCAAAAAAGGCTTATGCCGAAAACACAGGGTTAAAAGAAGCTGCTTTGAAGCTGGGCCTTTTAACTGAACAACAATTTGATGAATGGATTGTCCCCCGTGATATGATCGGTCCTGCAAAATAACACCTGCAAATCGGAAATTCTACTCCAAATGTGTGAATAATGTAACTTATTACCAAAGTTGTGTAACGCTAGGTGCGAGCAAACAATTTATCTTTATGTGGTCATTTAAAATTGAAATAACTGATCCGCCAGACGCGGCGTTTACATAAATTACAAAGGATGCAAAAAGATAAAATAGAAAAACTGGCTTCTGAAAGAGGCAACCCATGTGTGACAATTTCGATGAACACTCAACGGACATTTCCCGATAGCCAGAAAGATGTTGCTGAATTAAAGAAACTCATGAAAGAGGCTCACGGTCATGTGGTAAATGAATTTGGCCAGCATGAGGTAAATAATTTGCTTGCCAAAATTAACAATCTGGAGCAGGAAATAGATTTTAACTACAATTTGGAAAGTATCCATATCTTTCTTTCTGATTCAACTACAGAGATAGTTAAATCGTCGTGGCCGGTTGTGAAAAATGTTGTTTCTGTTGCCGAAAATTTTGTGATCAAACCTCTGATTAAAGATTTCAACCGCATTGAAGAGTACCTTATCCTTGTGCTTTCCCAGTCAGATGTCAGGTTGCTGCGTGCCATTAATGACAGCATAGCCGGAGAAGTAAAAGGTGAAGATTTCGAATTTGCCGATAACCCATATTTCCTGACCAACCTTGACAAATCGAGCGATGGCAAGCAGATTGATAACATGGTCCGTGAATTTTTCAATCAGATTGACAAAGCTGTGGTGAAGATTCATAATAAAACTGCCATGAATGTGGTGGTAATTTGCACCGAAAAAAATTGGAGCCGCCTATTGCAGGTTGCTGACAAACCTTCCATTTACATTGGAAACTTCAACATAAACAGCAGCGATTCTGCAGGTCAGTCGATTGCAGCCGAAGCCTGGCAAATAGTAAGTGAACTTCAGGAAAAAGGCAGGGCCAAAGCCATTCAGGAAATGAAAAAAGCGGTAGGAGATGGTAAAGTTATTACCGATTTACTTGATATTTTCCTTGCAGTTCAGGCTGGAAGGGGAGATTTGCTGATTACCCGCGATGACTATCATCAGGCAGTAAAAATGAATGGACAATATTCATTTTATCCGGTTGATGATGTTACCCTGCCTGGTGTGATTGATGACATTACCAGCGAGATTGCCTGGGAAGTCATTTCTAAAAAAGGCCGCGCAATATTTACCGATCAGGAAGAATTTAAGTCTTTTGGAAACATTGCATTAAAAGTCAGGTATTAAAAAACTTTCAAATTTAAAGATTATGGAAACGCAAAAATTATTCGAGGTAGAAACGTTTTGTAAAAATAACGACATCGAAATTTCATTTGTTAATTCTCTGGAACAAAACGGATTGATAAAAATTACAAAAATTGAAGAAACCAAATTTTTCAATTTTGAGCAATTAATGGAATTGGATAGGTATATTCGGTTTTATTATGAGTTGAATATTAATCTTGAAGGAATTGATACCATCAAACATTTGTTTCGCCGGGTGAATGAAATGTGTGATAAAATGACTTCATTACAAAACAAGCGATACCTGTATGGCTATAACGGTATCTGATAAAATTAATATGATTGTCCGTTTGGATACCTATTCGGCATTATGCATCAGCCAGTTGTGGTCATTTATTGTCATTAAGTTGTCACTTCCCCGCAACTCAATGACTACAAAATGACTATGAATGACTTTTATGACATTGGGTAATATTATAGCTACCATTTAAAATAAATATGAGTGTAAAATCAGTGATCAGGGTAACGATAAAGACGATCATTTGGGTCGTCCTTATCTTTGTGGTTTTATTTCTGACAGTTGCCCTGCTTATTCAAAAACCTTCCATTCAAACAAAGATCGTTCATTTTGCCACTTCCTTTATCAGCGACAAAACCAATACAAAAGTTGAAATCGGCAGTGTCAGCATTGCATTTCCCAAATCAGTGGTTCTCGAAGGTCTTTATCTTGAAGACCTCAATCAGGATACTTTAATTTACGCCGGAAAGGCGAAGGTAAACATTGCCCTTTACGACTTATTAAAGAGTAAGATCGCCATCAGTTCGTTCGATCTGGAAAACGCGACTGTTAAGCTGCACAGCACCCAAACCGATCCGCTGTTCAATTACAATTTCCTGCTTACAGCGTTTGGCGACACAACTAGCCAGGTAAAAACAGACACACTTTCGGCATCAAAATGGACATTCAGTCTCGATGAAATATCATTGGAAAACATCCGGTTCACCTACCACGATGAATATGCGGGAATGAATGTTTTTGCCGCAGTAGAAAGTGCGGAAATCGCCGTGGATATTATTGATCCGGGAAAATCAATGTATCAATTCGATGAAATGCTTGTAAAAGGATTGACCGCTATTGTCAGGAGAATAAAAACCGAAAACATTTCAACAGGCAATCCGGAAAGCGTTCTGCCCAAAATAATCGCAAATAACATTCAGATCAAAAATTCCAGCGTAAGTTTTGCCGATTCAATTGGCAACCTGTCAGTCAACGCAATGCTGTATGATTCGGAACTGGAAGTTTTTTCCATCGACTTGCAAACCGAACTGCTGAATATTGAATCAATTAACCTGGCGGAAAGTCAGATCCGCTATCACGATTTTTCGCCCGAATTGCCTTTGGATTCAGTTGTTGCAACTTCAGGAAATAACTGGCAGGTTTCGGCAAAAAGCCTTGAAATGCTGGACAATGTGTTTGTTTATAAAATCGGCAATTTGCCTGAACTAAAAGGTTTATTCGATCCCAAAAACTTAACATTCAATCATTTGGATCTCGTGGCAACCGATTTCTTTTATTCATCAATCCTGACAAAAGCTTCTGTCAAAGAATTCAGTGCAATCGATCAGAACAACTTCGCCTTCACCCATCTTGAAACCGATTTCAGTATGGAACCGAATTCCATTACCACCAACAAACTGAAATTCACCACCGCTAATTCCAGCATTAATGCTGATTTTAACATCCAATTTTCATCACTGAACACATTGATTGATTCGCTGGAATTCAGGCATCTGGATTTGGCGCTTCGTAATTTACGTTTCAGAAACTCCGATCTGTTGTATTTTAATCCTGAATTGATTGCACAGCCGTTCTTTAAAAACAGGTCGAACGTCACAACCGCTTCAGGAAAAGTGAATGGATCGCTGAATAATCTGAAAGCGAAAAATCTGTCGGTTAAAACCGGCACCAATACGGTGTTAAAAACCGATTTTCATATCAAAGGTTTTCCTGATTATGAAACCGCTTTTTATGATTTTCCCAATCTGAAATTCATTTCAGGCAAAAAGGATTTGGTGACCTTTGCAGGCCCCTACCTTCCCGAAAACATAGAAATTCCTGAAAATTTCAATCTGGAAATGGCTTTCAAGGGAAAGATAAAGGAGTTTGCAACCACCGCGAATGTGACCAGCAGTTTTGGAGCTGCCAATCTGATTGCCTCCATCGACCCGGCGGAAAATTTCAACGGAAAAGTGATCCTGAGTAATCTCAATGTTGGCCTGTTCTTAAAAGATACGGTAATGTATGGTCCGGTATCGCTCACCGCCGAAGCTATTGGACAGGGATTGGATATGAACACGATGAAAGCGAAAATCAAGGCTGACGCATCGGAAATATACCTGAACAAATACAACTATCACAATCTGAGTGTTGATGGAACTGTTAACGGTAAACAATTCGAGGGGACAGCAAAGCTGGACGATGAAAATGCGGAAATCGATTTCGATGGTTTGGTGAACCTGAATCCCAACCAGGAACAGTATAAATTTAAGCTGAACGTGCTGGGTGCAGACCTCAAGCAACTAAAATTAACAGAAGCAGATGTGCAGATAAGTTTTATTTCGGCAGCCGATTTAAAAGGCGGATCGGTTGACAAGATGAACGGTACTGCCGGAATCAACAAAATCATCGTTGCCCGCGGAGGAAAAAAATACTTACTCGATTCGTTTTTAACTGCTTCGGTAAACGAACCCAACAAAAGCGAAATCAATGTCAGCAGTGCGCTGATAGACATCAAATATTCAGGAACAGTCTCTCCCATTGCCCTGCCTGCTTTACTCAACCGATTCATAAACAATTATTTCCCGGTATCCGATTCAATACAGCAGGTAAAGGAAACCGACCAGTCAAATTTCAATTTCGAGATACAATTTCACAACCATCCCATTCTGTCGAAAGTACTTTTGCCTGAACTGTTGGAATTCGAACCGGGAGTTATTCAGGGAAGTTTTGACAGCGAGAAAAACGACCTGAAGCTGAATGCTTCAATGAAAAAAATAGTTTACGGATCGACTGAAATTAAGGACTTTGTGGTGGATGTAAATTCGGATAACACCGCGTTGAATTACAAATTTTCAAGCGCCGCCATTTCAAATTCACAAATCAGTTTCGACAATTTTTCGCTGGATGGGAAACTGGCCAACGACATACTATTTGCAAATGTTTCCTCAACCGATGGCAAAAAGAAGAAACTACAGATCATGTCGCAGGTTACAAAGGACAATGGGAATTACAAGCTGACACTCGATCCGAAAGAATTCTATCTGGTAAACAACCAGTGGAACATCGCTGCCGATAATTCCATCGAATTCGGTGACCAGGGTTTCAGGATACACAAATTTTTCTTTGATCATGCCGAAAGTCAGATCAATGTTGGCTCGGTTCACGACCGGTTCAACGATGACCTTATCATTGAAATCATAAATTTCAGGCTCGACGATATTTCAGGAATCATTGAAAAAGACACCGCAATGGTGAAAGGAACAGTTGATGGAAGCTTTTTGCTGAAACGTGTTGCCGAATCGTATGGATTGATTGCTGAAATAATGGTGAATAATCTGATTGTCAAAGAAGTTCCAATTGGTGATTTAGCTGTAAATGCAGAGCGGTCGGAAGGAAGTGGGTTCGACATTGATGTAAAATTGACAGGAACTGACAACAATCTTACAATAGACGGCCAATTTATCCCTGACGGTGTTGCAAATAAGATCAATATTAATACTGAAATCCAGTCGCTTTCGATGAAAACCATTGAAGCTTTTTCGATGGGACAAATCAGTGAAGCCGACGGAAAGCTTACAGGGAATTTTTCAGTCAAAGGCACAACAGCAACGCCGGAACTTACAGGAGATCTGACTTTTAGCAACGCGTTTCTGAAACCTTCCTTTCTGAACAACCGGCTCGAAATTAAAAATGAAACAATCCAACTAAAAAAAGACGGGATCTATTTCGACACTTTTACCATGTTGGATGGCGATCAGAATACCGCCATTATTGACGGTTCGGTTCAGATGAATCAATTCTCGGATTTTGTTTTTGCCTTACAGGTAAATACGAAGGACTTTTTGTTGTTCAACACTTCAGTAAAAAACAACAAAGAATTCTTTGGACGGATGGTTGTTGACAGCAAAATTAATGTAACCGGACCGATGAGCCTTCCGGTTGTGAATGCAAGGGTGACCATGAAAGAAGGATCGAACTTTACTTTTTCAGTTCCTGAAGACAAGCTGACTACCGACAAGGGTGAGGATGTGGTTGAATTTGTAAACAAAACGAAATTTCACCGGATTCTGACCAGAAATGATAAAAAAGGAGGCCAAACCACCGGTACAACCGGATATGATATCTCCTCCATTATTGAAATTAACAAGGAAGCAACACTCCGTTTATTGATGGATCCTGCATCAACTGACTCATTGGTAGTTAAAGGTGAGGCTGCCCTGAGTTTCACCATGGACCAAAGCGGAAAAATGAGCCTTACCGGCGCTTACAATTTAAGTGACGGAAGTTACCTGGTTTCGTTGGAATCAGTCATCAAAAAGAAATTTGCCATTAACGCAGGAAGTACGATTATCTGGAACGGCGATCCGATGGATGCCAATATATCCATTGATGCAACCTATACCGTCCGGGCTTCGCCAATCGACCTTGTGGCCGATCAAATATCCGGACTAAGTGATGTTGACAAGGGCGGCTATAAACAGCGGTATCCGTTCTTGGTTTTGCTGAAACTCCGTGGCGAAATACTTCGTCCCGAAATTAGTTTCGAAATACAATTATCGCCCGAAGACAAAGGGATTCTGGGCGGAGCGGTGAATCAGAAACTAAACATGCTAAATGAAGATGAATCGGCATTGAACAAGCAGGTTTTTGCATTGCTGGTGCTGGGCCGGTTTACCCAGGAAAATCCTTTTCAAACCGAATCGGCAGGAGGAACTTCCACAATCATCCGGTCAACTGTCAGCAAATTTTTATCGGCGCAATTGAATCAGCTGAGCTCAAAGATGATTCCCGGAGTGGAATTGAATTTTGACATACAATCCTACGACGATTATCAGACCGGGTCGGCAAAAGGAAGAACGGAAGTCGAGATTGGTGTCAAAAAGCAACTTTTTAATGAACGATTGTCAGTAGAATTGGGTGGTTCAGTGGATGTTGAAGGAGATCAGGCCAAACAAAATACGGCAAGTGAAATTACAAGTGATGTAACAATAGAATATAAACTGAACAAGGACGGCACCTTCAGGATGAAGGGATTCAGGCACAATCAGTACGAAGGGGCCATTGAAGGTCAGTTGGTCGAAACCGGAGTCGGGTTGGTATATGTGCGTGATTTCAATGGCTGGAAGAGATTTTTCAAGCCGTATAGAAGAAAAGTAGAGCCGGTTGTTGAACCTGAAGAGGGAAAATAAGAGGCAGGCTTATCCTTTGCCGTCTGCTTTAGCTGACGGACAGATTGGCGAGAACATATCACGGCTTTAGCCACAGAAATTTGGGCTAAAGCCCGGATGATCCCATCGCTTTCACGCCGTTGCCTAAAGGCGAACGGCAAAGGATAATGGGCCTACAAGTTGTGAATTTCAGCATGAACGAATATAGAATTTTAAAATATATAATCTGATTTGACTCAATATAGTTTCTTAATTATGAAACACTTAAATAACATATTTCTTCTGATTTTAATTTCCCTGCTCATGGCATCATGCAGCGGTACAAGGCATTTGCCCAACGGTGAAAAGCTTTATACCGGTGCGGAAATTGAACTGGAATCGGCAGAACACGTAAATAAAAAACTGATAAAAGCTGCGGCAGGTAGCGCTGTGCGCCCGTCACCAAACAAAGGTTTTTTTGGCATTCGCCCTAAATTGTGGCTGAACAATATGGCCGGGCCGGAGCCCAAAACCAAATTGGAAAAGTGGCTGAAGAAAACAGGCGAACCTCCTGTACTGATGAGCAGTGTAAAACCCAGCGTTACCGCCGAAATAATTGACGCCAGACTGTTTAACATGGGGATATTCAGGAGCTTTACGGAATACAAAACCGAAGAAAAAAAGAACAGCGCCAAAGTAGTTTATACCAGTCACCTTCACAAACCATACGTGGTTAAAGAGCTGCTTTACGATATTTCAGATGACAGCATAAGTCGTTTGATACTGCTGGAAAAAGACAAAACTTTGATCAAGCCCGGCGACGATTACAATCTCGACGCTTTAAAAACCGAACGGATGCGGATCGATGCTTTTCTGAAAAACAGAGGTTACTTCTACTTCAATCCCGATCATTTAATTTTTAAAGCCGACACTTCAAATATCAATCAGGATGTTTCATTCACATTGACCTTAAAAGACAGCATTCCGGCAGATGCTTTGACTGTTTATCACATCAACAATGTGAACATCAACCAGAACTATTCGCTGAACGCGAGGCGTGAACGCAGTTTCAAAGACACTATAATGTATGACAATATTGTGTTTTTCGGGAAGGAAGAGCGAATGGCGATCAGGCCAAAAGTACTGGTGAAATCAATTTACCTGCGAAAACACGATGTCTTTTCACGACAGAGCCACATCATTACCCTAAACCGTTTGATGTCGATGGGAAATTTTAAACTGGTACAGGTGAACTTTGCCGAAAACAATGATTCCGGTCCGGGATTGCTGGATGTAAATATCCTGATGACGCCAATGCCAAAACGAACATTCAGGGCTGAACTGGATCTCGTTTCCAAATCAAACAATTACGCCGGACCACGAATGAATTTAAGCATTCTGAACCGAAATACCTTTGGCGGAGCAGAATTGCTCAATATTAATCTGGCCGGTTCATTTGAGGCACAAATAGGCAACAAAAATGAAAATTTGTATTCCTATTCCTACAATCCACAAGTTGAGCTCACTTTTCCACGCTTTTATCTTCCGTTTAATATTAAAGGTTCAAACAGTCTCTATGTTCCAAAAACACGATTATTGCTTTCATACAACTATATGAAACGTGTCAACTATTTCGACATGCGCACGTTCCAGTTCGTTTATGGTTTTAAATGGAAAGAAAATATCAGGAAAGAACATGAATTGAATCCAATTGACATCAGTTTTACAAAAGTTGGGAACCAATCGGCTACATTTTCCGATTTGTTGGATTCCATCCCGTTTCTGAAAAAAAGTTACGAAGAACAATTTATTGCTGGCGGAAGCTACTCGTTTACCTATAACGAGCAAATGCTAACCGGGAAAAAACTGCAAACCTATTTTCGTTTGGAATCGGAGCTTGCCGGAAATGTTTTTTCACTGGCAAAACGTATCGGTGGTGAAAAACCATCTTCAACCAACCCGTCAAAGGTTGTTGGTTCTGTTTATTCGCAATACGGAAAACTAAGTTTGGATGGTCGAACCTATTTAAATTTTAAGGATAAAAACAAACTGGCCATGCGGCTTTTTGCCGGAGTAGCCAAACCGTTCGGGAATTCTTCTATAATGCCTTATACCAAACAGTTTTTTAGCGGAGGACCAAACAGTATTCGTGCATTTCAAATTAATTCGGTGGGGCCGGGAACTTACTTTCAAAATCCCGACACTTTGGGTTTACTGCAATTGGGAGGCGATATAAAACTGGAAATGAATGCTGAATATCGCTTTGGCATTTATCGCTTCTTTAAAGGTGCCTTGTTTGTTGATGCCGGAAATGTATGGCTGCAAAAATCAAATCCTTCAAATCTGGGGACTCCATTCAAGTTCTCCGGATTCATGAACGAGTTGGCTGTTGGGGCAGGGGTCGGTGTCAGAATTGATGTTTCCTTTTTCATTTTACGTTTCGATCTGGCCATGCCATTAAGAAAATTGCCCGAGGCTGAAGATAATTTCAGGTGGGTAACCAACGATATCAACTTCGGAAGTTCTACCTGGAGAAACGACAATTTGGTTCTGAATGTGGCAATTGGATATCCTTTTTAAACGACTAGTTTTTGAAGCAAAAGAAAATATATAATACAATTATATAGTTGCAAATGATACAATTTGGTGTAAATTTACATCAAAAATAAAAAAACTATGCCAAGACAAAGTATATCTCTCTCGAAACTAAATGATGAATGGTTAAAAGCTCAAATAAACAACGAGGAGTATTCCAGTAAAAGTGAAGTTGTCAACGACTTAATTAGACAGGCTCGAAAACAGTATGCTCACATTGACTGGATTAGAGCGAAACTTGAAAAATCCGAAAGTAGTGGATTTACTAGTGACAACAAAGAACAAATTTTAGAACAGTCAAAGTCTTTACTCAATGGCTGAATATAGACTAAGTAATACAGCCAAGGAGGACTTGATTCGTATTCATCATTTTGGTGTCGAAAAGTTTGGAATTATTCAAGCAGACAAATACTTTAATACATTTTTTGATTATTTTGAAATTGTTGCTCAAAGACCATTTTCTTTTGAATCAGTGGATTACATAAAAGAAGGCTATAGAAAATGTCCTTGTGGTTCTGACACTATATATTATAGAATTAATGATAATATGGTTGAGATAATGGCAATTGTTGGAATGCAAGATTTGAAAGATCTACCTTAATTTGTTAGACTAAAATAATTCATTGATTAAACCTCCAAGATTTTCGAAACCTTGGAGGTTTTTTGCGCCATTCAATTGTATTGTAAAGGATATATTACCAGGAAATCTGTGAATGATGTAACTCTTTTCAAGAGTTGTGTAAGATTTAGAGGTTGCTGACTCATATCTTTATAATTTTGCAAATAATCATGCATACCCGGCCTGCCAGGTGCGATAATCAAATTAAAATATGTGGTTTATCAAATCAAATGAAGAGGTTCTCAAAGAACTTGGTGTCGATTTATTAAAGGGACTTTCTGAAGAAGAAGCAAAAATCAGGCTCGAAAAATACGGCCCGAATAAATTAATTGCCAAAAAAAAGAAAACCATCCTCCAACTGTTTGTTGCCCAGCTTCAGGAATGGCTCATCTACATCCTGTTTGCGGCGGTGGTAATTACCCTGTTTATGGGCGAGTACATCGATTCCGTCATCATTTTGCTGGTAATTATTGTAAATGCCGTGCTGGGCGTTGTTCAGGAAGTGAAAGCCGGAAAGGCGATTGAAGCGCTTCAGAAAATGTCGTTTCCAAAGGCGCTTGTCCGCAGAAACGGTGAGGTAAAAGAAGTTGATTCTGAAAATATTGTTCCCGGCGACATTCTTATTCTCGATGCCGGGCGGTTCATTGCCGCCGACATGCGTTTAATAGAGTCGGCCAATTTGCAAATTGAAGAATCGGCATTGACCGGAGAATCTGTTCCTTCTGAAAAAAATGCAGCGCTTGCCTATACCGACCCCAAAACACCGCTGGGCGACCGCGATAACATTGCGTTTATGTCAACCCTCGTTACAAACGGACGAGGCATTGGCGTGGTGGTTGAAACCGGTATGAATACCGAAGTTGGCAAAATCGCGCACATCATCAACAGCTAATAAAAGACCAAAACACCGCTGGAACTCCGGCTCGACGACCTTGGTAAAACACTTGGCAAAGTTGCCATCGGAATCTGTGTTTTCATTTTCCTGATTGCTTTAATTCAGGGCCGCGAGTTGGTAGAAATGTTCCTGATGTCGGTTTCGCTGGCGGTAGCTGCTATTCCTGAAGGACTTGCAGCCATCGTGGCAGTAGTTCTTTCAATCGGCGTAACCAGCATGTCGAAGAAAAACGCGATCATCAAAAAATTACCTGCTGTTGAAACACTCGGATCTGTCAACATTATTTGTTCCGACAAAACCGGAACCTTAACGCAGAACAAAATGACTGTTCAAAGGTATTTCAACCTCGATGGAGAAATAGCAGTTGAACGGGACAAAGAAAATGCTGCCACCGAAGATGCTAAACTGCTTGCAAAAGCGATGGTGCTTAGCTCCGATGCAACTTATGAGAACGGCAACGGAACCGGCGACCCAACAGAAATTGCCCTGCTGCTTTTGGGCGACGATCTGGGAATCGACCGGAAAACAGTGAATGCCGAAAACAAACGGGTGGACGAATATTCCTTCGATTCCGACCGCAAGTTGATGTCAACCCTCAACGAAAACAATGGAAAGTTTACTGTTTACACAAAAGGCGCCATCGGCAACCTGTTAAAAATTTCGACACATGTTTTGCTGAATGGGGAAATTGTTCCCATTACCGATGAGCACAAATCAAAATACAACGACGCTACCGATGCCATGTCGAACAATGCGCTTCGTACGCTGGGCGTGGCTTTTAAAGAGGTAAGTTCTGCCATTCCTGCTACTGAAATGGAGAAAGATCTGGTACTTATCGGGGTTGTCGGAATGATCGACCCTCCCCGATCGGAAGTGAAGGAATCGATTCTGAAAGCAAAGCAAGCCGGAATCACCACCATCATGATTACCGGCGATCACAAAAACACCGCATTCGCCATTGCAAAAGAATTGGGGATTGCAGAAAACATCGATCAGGCAATTACCGGTCAGGATATTGAAGATTTTCCGGAAGCTGAATTTACTGAAAAAGCGGTCGGGTTTCGTGTATTTGCACGTGTATCGCCCGAGCACAAGGTACGCATTGTGCATGCCCTGAAATCTCACGGAAACATTGTCTCCATGACGGGCGACGGGGTGAACGATGCGCCTTCGCTGAATGCCGCCGATATTGGTGTCGCCATGGGAATTACAGGCACCGATGTTGCCAAAGGTGCGTCGGATATGATTCTGACCGATGATAACTTTGCCACCATTGTGTCGGCCATCGAGCATGGCCGGAATATTTACAACAACATTAAGAAGTCGGTCATCTTTTTGCTTACCTGTAACCTTGGCGAAGTAGTTACCATGTTCGCAGCAATTCTGATTGGCTGGGAAGCGCCGCTGATTGCTACTCAGCTTCTTTGGATCAACCTTATCACCGATTCGTTTCCGGCAGTTGCACTGGGCATGGATCCCGGAAGTCCGGATGTGATGAAAGAAAAACCGCGCAATTCGAAAGAGAGTTTCTTTGCAGGCGGAGCAGCATTTCATCTGATCCTTGGGGGGTTCTTAATCGGAGCATTGACCATTCTGGCTTTTTGGTTCGGATATTACGAACACGGATACAGCCCGTTTGATCATTCCGTTCCGGCAGAAATAGTGGAATATGCACGTACCATGGCCTTTATGGTTCTGGTAATGTGCCAGTTGTTTTATTCGCTGGCGATGCGACACAGTTCAAAATCAATATTCCAGGTAGGCATTTTCACAAATAAATACCTGGTAGGCGCTATTTTGCTCGGTATATTTCTTCAATTATTCGTCATAGAGATTCCTTTTATGCAACGCGCTTTTCATTTGCAGATGCTCGACCTTCAGGGTTGGATAATGGCCATTTTACTGGGTTTGGTTCCGCTATTCTTCAACGAGATTTTGAAAATATTTATCAGGGCCCGCAATAGAAAAAAGGGAGTTTAAATATATTGAAATTGTTTACTCACCCCGTCGCATCTGCGATGCTCTCCCCCTCTCTTTCAAAAAGAGAGGGGGGAAGGCCGCCTGCGGACTTCGGGGTGAGTTGTGAATAATAGCCTCATTCGGTAAGCATTCATCGCAGTTTTTCCCAATTTTTTAATCAGGCGGGAGTTGACCACGAACCCGACAGGCGCACCGATGATGGGTATCAGTTGGGCCATTTTTGCTAGGTCGATGTAGTCGCGGTATTCCTGCTGGAAATTTCGCCAGTCAAACTGATGGATATCGTCCGGAAGATCTTTGCTCTTCTGATCCCAGTCAACCATTTCCAGATAAATTTTGCGCCTGTGTTCATCACTGGAAAATGCGAGTTCAAAAATATGCAGCAGGTAAACCCGTTCTTTATAATCGGCTGCGTTAAAGCCATACATCGAAGCAATGTCAAACAGCAATTTCAGTTTCAGGCCAATTAAAATCGGAAAGTCAGCAAATCCCAGTAATATGCCGCCTGCCCCGGTTATTCCCCCTTCGAAAGCAGCGGTGGTTTTGTATGTTTCTATTCTTTGCTGAACAAGGGCTTCACGCGATTGCAATGACAGGTCAGTCAACGGTTTGGCGGTAATATAATTGGCGCCGAACAAAACCCCGCGTATCATTTGCTTGATGGTTGCCGTGATGACCCGATGGATTTTTTCAGGAATCCACGTATTGATTTTTGTCTGCAGCGATTTTGAAAGCTTGCTAATAAGCGAGGGCCGCTGAAGCATTTGCTTTTGCCAAACCGTTAATTCCAATTGTACCTGCCGCTGATAGTCATCCATTGCAAACTGTTTTCTGTATGGGCGCAAAGTTAATCAACCAGCCAAATAAAAGCCCCCTAAATCCCTCCTTCGACAGGGTCAGGCAACACAAAGGAGGACTTTGAATCCTGCAGGACAACTTTTGATACGCTTTTTTGGAACAAAACTTTCAGAAACCGGAATCTTGAGTCCACTCTGAAAAGTCAAAAAAAATAAGATGCAACCAAATCTCCAAGACACCAAATTGCACAAAAAACCAAAATTAAATGGATTCATTTTGGTGAAATTTAGTGTTTCCCCCGAGGTTTTCGGGGCAGGCTGTGTTTTGGTGGCAGAAAAATAGTTATCGGAGTGGGCTCAATCTTTAAATCATTGAATTAAAAACAGTCACCCGCTCAGTCGGGGCGTGAGGGCATCTGCTTAAATATCAGAAGGGAGTGGAAGGGATTTTAATATTCCTTGATCAACAGACTATAAGGTATTTTTGCCTTTTGATGGAGATTTCGAACCATCCGCAAGTTTAATTTTCGTTCCCGGCTCATCACTTTTGACACAATTGCCTTATCGCCGATAATACCTACCAGATCTTTTGCTTTCAATCCTCTTTGCTCAATGAAATACTGAATTACATCTATCGGATCAGCATCGGGTAGCGGGTAGTTTTCATTTTCGTATTTCTCAACCAGAACCGACAATAACTGCAATTCATCACCTTCAGGAGTATTTGGCAGAGCGTCCATAATCATCTCAATCCTCGCTAAAATACTTTCGTATTCAGCATCTGTTTTTATAAGACTTTTAATCATTGTTCAATTTTTAAAATTTATGATCTAACTCAAATGCGTCAGAATCAGATGCTATTGGCATCAATTTTATCATAGTCAGTATGTGTTCCCAAAAATCGGACAAAAGCTATTTTAGAGTTAAAGTTGAATTTTATTACGAGCCGGTATTCGTTTCCATGAATATTAAATACGACGCGATTATCCTTCAAAATACTTATATATGGAAAATAATCTTTAACCTGATTTGAGTTTTCAAAAGACTTTTTTTCCAGATCTTTCTTTAACAAATTTAACTGTTTGCCGCAATCAGGATGCTTCATTGCAAATTCCCTGAATACTTTTGATGAGATAATCCTCATAGCCAATTAATTGGTTTAAATAAAGTCAAAGCTTTTTTTCTAACTTGTAAAATCCTTTCCGATGCGAAGTTATATAATAGTTGACAAGATGACAACCGATATTTAAAGTATTTTCTGTAAGGATCAAACTTTCTGAACTGCTATGATCGATCCCCTGCCCATTAGCTTAGTGAGTCGGTCGAACCATGGCTGGTGAGCCTGTCGAACCATGGTTGGTGAGGGCATCGCCCAACCTGAAATGTTTGCTTAAAACTCCGAAGGAGTTTACTATTGATGACCTTCGGCAAGGCCGGAGGAAAAGGAAATGCAGGCAAAAGCCAACCCCGAGTGGGTTGAATCTTCCAGGGAGGTTTAATTTCCGTTCAACCCCTTTCGGGGTTGGGGACGGGTGCCCGAATATTATCCCCCAATTTTATTGGGGGTGACTAACATTGAATCCTCCGGATTCGTTGAAAACCGCTAACTTTACGCTCATGACCGACGTGCACCCTACCGAAATACGCAGTTACAACATGAGCCGGATAAAAAGGATATTTCTCAATTAAATTCCTCATATTTATGGTCAATTAAATGATCATTTATGGAACGACGACTTTGGACACGAGAAGAACTAATTCTTGCTTTAAATCTTTACTTGAGAATACCTTTCGGGAAAATTCATCATAGCAATCCCGAGATTATTTATTTAGCTGAGATTATTAAACGGGTGCCAAATGCCGTATCAATGCGGTTAAGCAATTTCGCAAGCGTTGACCCCTATCATCAGGGAAGAGGAATCAAAGGTTTGAAAGGTGGGATCAAACAAGTAGAGCCAATTTGGAATGAGTTCATCAACAACAAAGAAGACCTCCTTTTTGAAAGTGAGAAGATTTTAGCCGATCTTGAAAAACAAACCATTGAAACAAAGTTTGCAGAGATTTTATCTGGAACTGAAAACCTAAAAGGTGAAACGAAAATCAGAGAAGTTAAAACAAGGGTGAATCAAAACCTATTCCGACAGATAGTTCTAGCAAATTACAGTAGAAAATGTGCAATTACCGGAATCGACATACCTGATCTATTGGTCGCAAGCCATATTATCCCTTGGTCTCAAAATGAAGAAGAACGGCTCAATCCTGAAAATGGAATTTGTCTTTCGGCATTGTATGATCGGGCATACGACAAAGGTTTGATTGGAATTACTGAAAAGTTTCAAATTATACTTTCTACGGAACTTAAAACCAAGGTAAATAAAGAATACTTTCCGCAGACCTTTGGTGGTTTGAGCAGTTTTACTCTTCAACTTCCTCAAAAATATTTCCCCAAAAAAGAGTTTTTACAATTTCATATGGATACGGTGTTTAAAGGATAAAAAATCTAAAACGTGACTCATAGTCCGTTGACCAGCATCCTCAAACTTACTTCCTTTGGTTAAAAAGCCATGAGTGAAGTAATTCGTTTTAATTATCTGCACCGCGATTCCGGCAATTGGAAAAAGTTTGGAAGCAAACTATTTTCAAATCCCGAACAGTTAACCATTGAAGAAATCGCTCAAAAGATTCGTGAAAATCTGATCGATCATGAATATTTTTATCCGGATCAGGTAGAAATCAAAAAATTCAAGTTTCATCGGTACAAAGATGATTGTTCGTGGTATGAATTTGAATCTGTTGAAATACTTGAAAACACCAACCTTCAAAAGAAGGAATTGAAATCAATCAGTGGCTTTTTTGTAAAACTACAAACAATGAAAAGTTTGAATGTTTAAAGGGTAGTATTCATAAATTCAGGCCAAGATCCTGTCCCTTAACCGATTCCTTATCCGCCTGTCAGCCAACTCAAACACAAGTGAAGGCTCCGCAAATACAGTAGATGCAAGCTTCCACCACTCCGCTCCTTTCCTCCACCCCTCCGCTGACGTTGATCGCCTGTCAGCAGAAATTTTGCATCGCATAGCTGATTAAGCTCACCACTTAGTTGACTCGCTGCACCACTTAGAAGCAGTTTTCCCGCGTGGAAAACTGCTTCTAAGTGGTGGAAAATTGCTTCTGTGTGGTGCAGAACTGCTTCTGTGTGCCGCGACAGCGGCTCTTTCCGCAAATCGATGGGTTCTGCTCTCCGGTGAAAACGCTTTAACCTTTCTTCAGGAAAGAAGATACGCAGTTAACTTAAATTTTTTTCAAAAATTTTTACATCTGGCTGATTGTAATTAACTTTTTATTCAGTAAATTTAGTCACCAAAGATCTGGCAGGATATAGTTATCCTATTTATTAACATTTAAACTCACTTAAAAAGATGAAAAAACCAGAGGAAGTGAAGCGACTCTTCACAAAACCGGATGAAGAGATGTTGCAACAATCAGACGTATTAATCGATTCGTTTCAGGAAAACAAAGAACCGTTTGTTGTCCGTTTTCCAGACCTGGCCGATCCGTTTGCCGACGGAT
This sequence comes from Prolixibacteraceae bacterium, assembly GCA_019459485.1. Lineage (GTDB taxonomy): Bacteria > Bacteroidota > Bacteroidia > Bacteroidales > Prolixibacteraceae > Aquipluma. The sequence continues at coordinate 21,251 of JAIBEZ010000028.1, read as the reverse complement.
GGACCGAAGCGACCAGCGTAGCCCGGAGATTTATTCCCGACTTCGAAGCAATAAACGAACAAGCCAACGAGACCCAAATTTTGGAAAACCTGATGGATGAGGGCCGAAACCTCTTCCAGAGCGTAATGCTGTATGTAAAACTTGCTTTCCCCGACAACGCGAAGGCTCAGAATCTGTTTGGGCAACAGGACTATCATGAGGCCCGCAACAGTCAGCTGAAATTGCCGATGGTACTTCGCTCGATGTACAACCAGGCTTCGAAGGAAGCCCACAAACCGGCATTGCTGGCCAAAGGACTGACTGAAGAAGAAATAGAGATGCTGGATAATCTGGCCGGAGATATCGTTGAACAGGATAACGTACAGCAGAATGCAAAAAAAGCACGTTCGCAGGCTGCAATTATTCGTATTGAAATGATGAACGCTGTATGGGAAAAAATGGCTACCGTGTGTCAGTGCGCCAAGCTGGTGTTTCAGAACGATGCCGCCCGGTACAACTTATTCCTGCTCACCGACGACGAAGCGCCAAAATCAGATGATGAGCCCCTACCCGACTGACAATAATATAAACCCACATCAACAAAACCGACCTCCCGGATAAAACTCTGTGGCGTCGGTTTTTTTTTGTTTGGGGATGGAGTTTCGGATTCAGGAATGATAGGGAGGTTGATTTATTGCGGGGGTTTGGGGCAGTTTGATGAAAAAAATAAGGTAAATAAGGTTGTGTTCCGATGATTTGTTCCTGCGCTACTAAGGTGAAAATTTGAAAATAAGGTTTTTAATATTTTGGCAATCTTGCTCTGTGGTTCAGTGAAATGAATAAGGTTAATAAGGTTAAAAAAAACCTCAACCAAATACAATATATTTTCGGGTAAGAATTTTAGTTTTGAAATCATTCATTTTTGGTTTTAATAAACCTTATTTTTATTTTTCTTAAACTTTAGTAGAAAAAACATCAACACATTAACCCACCTTATTTACCTTATTAATATGAAAATTGAATTCAATAATCGTCTGCGTTTTCGATTTCAAAATCGGATATTGACCGGATTTGTAAATACATTTGTCTCTGCTACTAAGGTGAAAATTTGAAAATAAGGTTTTTAAATTTGAGCGAACTTGCTCTGTGGTTCAGTGAAATAAGGTTGAATATTAGCATTCATTCAACTTTGCCAGCTTTCATCACAATTAAAAATTTAGCCATTGTTGTTTTTGGTTTTAATAAACCTTATTTTTATTTTTTAAACCTTAGTAGCAAATTAAACATCAACACATTAACCCACCTTATTTACCTTATTAATATGAAAATTGAATTCAATAATCTTTACACCCATTTCGTTTTCACTACACTTGGACGACAACCAGTAATTCCGGAGAAAAGCAGAATTAGAATTGAAAAATACATCACAGGAATTGTAAATAGAAACTCGTCAAAACTCTATGCCATTTATGCCAATCCCGAACATGTACATTTTTTAATATCAAAATCACCGGAATTATCGGAGGAAGAACTCGCCTCGATTATTGCAGCCAGTTCAGAAAATTTTATCAATGAAAACAAGCTTACCCTGGCACCATTCAAATGGCAACAATCAGCTTCTGCATTTTCGGTTTCAAAATCGGATATTGACCGGATTTGTAAATACATTTTGAATCAACCGGAACATCACCGGAAAGTTAGCTTTGCTGAGGAATATGAAAAATTTCTGAAACATTATCAGGATACCCTGAATAAATAAGGTTGTGTGTCTATGATTCATCCCAGCTACTAAGGTGAAAAATTGAAAATAAGGTTTTTAATATTTGAGCAGTCTAGCTTTGTGGTTCAATGAATTAAATAAGGTAAATAAGGTGGTGTGTCTATGATTCATTCCAGCTACTAAGGTGAAAAATTGAAAATAAGGTTTTTAATATTTGAGCAGTCTAGCTTTGTGGTTCAGTGAAATAAGGTTGAATATTAGCATTCATTCAACTTTGCCAGCGTTCATCACAATTAAAAAATTAGCCTTTTTTCTCCTCCTAAACTTTTCCATTATCTTTCCGCCCTCAAAAATCCACATTCAATGATCTGGGAAAAACGCTGGTTTCAGTTTGCCATTCTGATGGTGCTTGCCTTTGTGTGGGGCAGTTCGTTTATTCTGATGAAAATCGGATTGAAGAGTTTCAGCCCCGAACAGGCGGGCGCTTTGCGTATTATTCTGGCCTCGCTGGTGCTGCTTCCCATTTCGATCGCACAACTGAAAAACCTTCAGAAGAAAGATTTGAAAAGCCTGCTGATTGCCGGTTTTATCGGCAGCTTTTTCCCTGCATTCCTGTTTATGAAAGCCGAAACGCAAATCAACAGCTCGCTGGCCGGAATGCTCAATTCACTCACACCGGTTTTTACGCTGATTGTTGGGTTACTCTTTCACAAAACGGCTTTCCGCTGGATGCAGGTGGTGGGTTTGTCGCTCGGACTGGCAGGCGCTTCAGGATTGATCCTTGCCGGAGACGGTTTCAGCCTTGGAACTGTGAACAGTTATGCGTTTTACATTGTGCTGGCCACCTGTTTTTATGCCATCAGCATCAACCAGATCAAATCGAAACTGACGCATCTCACAGGTATTCAGGTTACTTCACTGTCGTTTCTGTTTATTGGTCCGGTGGCATTGGCTTATCTGCTCACCACCGATTTTGCACCGGTTTTGGCCAACCCGTCGTGGCCGGTCCATTTGCTCGCCCTGGCTGCCCTTGGAATCGTTGGAACCGCTTTGGCCATGATGCTGATGAACAGCCTGATCCGCTACTCATCGGCGGTTGCAGCCTCGTCGGTCACCTACATCATCCCGGTTTTTGCCATTATGTGGGGAGTATTCGATGGCGAAAAAGTGACACTTCTCCACCTTCTTTGTATGGCAATTGTTCTGGCAGGTGTTTACCTGATTAGCCGCAAAAGCCGCAAACCAACGTTGGTACAATCGCGTTTACGAATTGACTAAAAAACGGCAGGCGTCAATTTCGATCGTTTAACATACACATTCGGGTATTTCAGGTGCCTGAAACTTAATTCACCATTTGGTTTTTCAGAAACAGTAACCCTTGCAATGTAAAAATTACGCTTCCCGTTGAAAATAGTAATCGGGCGGTCAACATTACCCAGCTCAAGTTCGGAACTGAAAAACTGCTCGAAAATAATATTAACTGAATCTTTCGACTCCACAATGAATTCGTGGTTCGAACGGTCGGTAAAATCTTCCACCGAAATGTAAAATCCGGGACGGGCATTGTTTTCAACCTTTTCGGTAATGGTGGTAAAGGAGAAAAAAGAAAGGAAAATCAGTAAAACAAAATAATTTTTCATATCATAGAAATTAAAACTGCCAATTTTTTACCGAAGCTTTAATCCCTATCCTTCAAATTTATTCTATCTCTAAATGAATCTAAACAGCTTAAGCTACTCTTAATAAAGAAGTACGAACGCTCAAAGGTAAGTATTTAATTTTACAGAATATTTTAAAACCGATAATTTATGAACAATCTGCCTATTGTTGTTAATAAACAACAAGATTTATATTTCCGCGGGTCAATGCTGGTAGCGGCACAAAAATAGGATGAACCTCCTATAAAAAGTTATACATTTTTGGCAAAAATTTACATAATTCACACATTTAAAAATATATTTCACTGCTGAAAATTATGAACAATGTTTCATTTATTTTTACGATATTCGTTTCATAATTCACAATCATAAAACTTATCGCAATGAAACAAATTCTTTATGTGCTCGTTTTTTCGCTGATCTCAGTTTCTTCAATGGGAGAAGTTGTAGATTTTTCAGGAACATGGAACCTGAACAAATCAAAAAGTACCCTCAACGAACAGTTTAGCATGGCTCCAAACCAGATCATTCTGATCCAGAACAATGATGGTCTTGCTGTTGAAAAACACGGCAGTTTTCAGGATCAGGATTATACCATGACCGACAAATTTACGCTCGATGGAAAAGAGTGTATCAATGCAGGATGGATGGATACAGAAAAGAAATCGACTGCGGTTTGGTCGGCTGACGAAAAATCACTGATCATCACTTCCAAAATTCCGATGCAGGACGGTGGGGAGATGACCATTAACGAAACCTACCAAACTGAGGAAAATAACCTGAAGGTAGTCGTAAAAGTCTCGTCATCATTTGGCGATGTAACCGAAACTTATCTGTTCGAAAAACAATAACAGAATTATAGATATTTCCTGATCACCACCGCTAAATCATTGTAGCTGATGATGCCTGTGTGGCTCCAAACCTTTTTGCCCTCTTTAAAGAGTACAAAACCCGGCACTGTCTGCACCTGATAGGCTGTGGTGATCAATTTATTGTTTTCAACATCCACTTTCTCTACTTTGGCTTTTCCTTTGAAATCGGCGGAAACCTTGTCGATAACCGGATTCATGGCTTTGCAGGGCGCACACCATACTGCATGAAAATCAACCAGCACCAGTTTATTGGCCTGTAATAATTTCGAAAAGGTCTGTTCGGTATAAGAAGTGCTGGCACTGGCAACAGCCTGATTGCTCTGTACGACGGGAAATCCCTGCCGGTTCCAGTCCATAATGCCCTGCTGAAGGTTAACGATTTTCTTAAAACCCATTCGGGTCATGTAATTGGCTGCAACAGCGCTGCGGCTTCCGGTGAGGCAATAAACCAAAATGGTTTTGTCTTTTTGCAGCATACTTATTTTCGATGCAAAATTCTGATCGGCTATATTAATCAGGGTTGACCCCGAAATATTTCCCCGGCTGTATTCGCCCGGTGTGCGTACATCCAGAACAATTGCATCTCCAGCGGCTATCAACTCTTTGAATTTGACGGCATTTACATTTTGTGCAACCTGCGCGCTCAAGTCAATCATAAGCGCAACTAAAATCAGCAATGTCAAAAAGATTCGTTTCATATCTAATATTCTATATACGTTCATGTAAAGCGCACGAAGGTAGAAAAAGTTCAATGCATCCGAAGATTTTTTTTATATGATTGATCGATTACTTTCCCATTTGACATTTTTCGTCAGTCATTTGTGGTCATTTATTGTCATTAAGTTGTAATTTCCAGACAACTAAATGACTACCAAATGACAATTGAATGCCCTTCGGCAGGCTCAGGGAACTACTTTTATGACATTGGGTAATATTACGGATATTCATATTATTTTATTTCCTGAAAAAAGCCGTTTTGCAGTGATATGGATACTGCAAAACGGCTTTGAATCAACTGACATTCTTGTGGACAATGCAAAGCAAGTCAACAATAATTTTTTAGAACCTTACTTTTTTATTTTCACCTTAGTAACTTGGTAATAGCCCCCAGATCACAACCTTATCTACCTTATACATGCCCACGGCTTTGTCATTACCTTCATCGGATAATTTACTGAACTCAACTTTTCCGTCATCGGATCAGGCTTCTGAAAAAAGCTCTTCATCTTCTGAACAGAATAGTTTCAATTCGAAAAATTGATCCGATGACTTTCACCTTTAAAACTCAATGTCGTACAAACCTTCGGCGTCAATTTCGAATTGTTTCACCCCGATATCGGTCATCGGATGTTTGATGAGCTGGTAAAGCAATTCGGGACTAATAGTTGCAGAATGTGCTCCCGCCATACTGGTTCGGTAAATCTGGTCAACTGTTTTAAAACTTGCAGCAAGCACTTTGCCATGCAGTCCGTATTCAAAAATATTCTGGACGATGTTTTCCACCACTTCAATTCCGTGGGATGAAATATTATCGAGGCGGCTGACATACGGAGCAACGAAATCGGCGCCTGCTTTCATGGCCACCAAAGCCTGCTGCTGGGTAAAAATTGCGGTAGCCGTAACATTTATCCCGGCATCTTTCAGTATGCGCATTGCCCTGTAACCATTGGCGGTAACCGGTATTTTGGCATAAAAATTATCACCGAAATCGAAATAGCTTCGGTACTTTTTAGCCTCACGAACCATGTCGTCCGATTCAGCCGAAATCATTTGTACGTGAACCATTCCAGTGCCAACCAATTCCTGAATACCTTCGATGGCAACAGAAAGACGGTTACCGGCATGACTCAGAATTGTTGGATTGGTTGTTACTCCCTCCAAAGGGAAAAATGAGTACAGCGCCCTGAGTTCGTCCAGGTCGGCTGTGTCTGCCATGTATATCATAATCTAAATATTAAAAAAAGGTAAAAATAACGAATAAGAAACCAGAAATAAGAAATAAGGAACGAAAACTTTGGTATTCCTTATTTCTTACCTGTTTTGTTAACTCGATTTTGTCGAGTCCCATTCATCCCGAACTTGTTTCGGGATCCCATCATCGAAGGGATGCCGATCCCGAGGTCTCGGAACGGCATGACGCTGCGTCATAAGATCATTAACACAATATTAATTCGCAAGCAAATATTCTTCTGCTTCCACCGACCACAATCCCTGATGGCGGTCGCATATTTCGGCCAGTTTCGCAAACAATGGATCGGTTTTTCCTTTTTCCTGAAAATCAGAAATGGCTGTCAATGGCATTTCGAGGTGCGTATAAATCAGTTTCTTTCCTCCGGGAATTTCAGGAAGGTGCAATGTTGTTTCAATCACTGCATTCAGTCCGCCAATGTGTGTAACCAGTCCGGCAGGATCGAGACCGGCAGTCATCACGTCCAAGGCTTCCTTCATGTCATCGGTATTTCCGCCTGAAGTGCCGACAATGTGCGTGTAGGCATAATGAACATTGTAGAAATTCATTTTGGCGCTCAAATTTGGATCAGACGGGCCCGCAAAAAAGTTCAGGCAGCCATCGAAAGCCAGGATTGCATCACCCTGCTCGATAACCGGCGCAACAGGTGCAAATACGAATACATCGTCGTATCCGGTATCTCCTGAAAGTCGTTTCAATTCAGCAACCGGATCTTCAATTTTTGTATTCAGGTAAATCAGTTCGATGCCACGTTTCGCAGCCTCGGCAACTGTGTAAATCGAAGCGGCGCGGTCGAGGCGGGTCTGATCGATATCGGTGACCACACAAAGTTTTGGTTTGCGGTCGGCACGGCGAATCACATAGTTGATGGCTGCCAGTCCCATCGGGCCAACGCCTGCAAGGATTGCCATTTTGCCATCGGCCACAATTTCCATGTTGTGAATGTATGAACCCGGAGTGGTGTGATAGTTGGCGTGCATGGCGCCAATCACGCACGAAAGCGGCTCTGCCAGCGATGCAGGATAATAGCCCGGTCCATCGTAGGCCAGCAAACAATCCTGAACCAATACATCTTTTGGAATAATCACATAAGTCGCATCGCCACCAATGTACTGGTATGAATAACCCGGAGCGCTCAACACGCCAACAGGTCCGTCGTTGTAATAAATGGCTGGCTGAATGGAGAATTTCTGTCCGGCCTTGAATTTGTGCTGCCAGTCGGCTCCAATTTCAACCAGTTCTCCACTAAACTCATGACCGATGATGATCGGGTTTTCGGCCACATCCTGCGGAATGCGCTTGTGGTCGGTAGCCTGCTTGGCTGCTTTGTAACTCGACATGCAAATACTGTCTGAAACCACTTTGGCCAGAATCTCGTCACTTTTTATTGCCGGAAGTTCAAACTCTTCGAGTCTCAAATCTTCTTTTCCGTAAAACCGAACTGCGCGGGTGATAGCCCCTCCCTGCCCTCCCCGAAGGGGAGGGTTCTGGGAACCGATATTAATAATATTATTGCTCATAACTTTTATATTTATAAAATTCCATATCAAAAACTACTATTGTGTTAACTCGATTTTGTCGGATCCCAGTCACCCCGAATTTATTTCGGGGTCCCACATATAAGGGATGCCGAAACAAGTTCGGCATGACGCTGCGTAAAAAGATCATTAAGTTAACACTAAATGAAAATATACAAGTGATCTTTCCGTTCTCCCCTCCTTCGGAGGGATCGGGGGAGGCTCGGGCTTCTCTAGTTCAACATATTTTGCCCGCCGGTGACCGGCACTGCCTGTCCGGTTTCGTATTCCTGTTCGATGATGTAATACACCGCACGCATCACATCCAACGGAGTACAGCCACGCCCTGCCGGAACCTGTGCTTCATAAAAACGTTTCACATCGTCAAGAGTTTTGGCTCCGGGAACTTTTCCGGCACGCAAATACTGCACAAACAAACCGTTTTCAGGATCGGCCCAAAGCGGCCCGTCGAAGAAATTCCCCGGACATACCGAATTCACTTTTATTTTAGATGGCATCAGTTCCAGCGCGAACGACTGGGTGAGGCCAATCCCGCCAAACTTACCACCGGCATATGCAAAGTTGCGATTACTGCCTTTCAATCCCGATTTTGAATTGATCTGGATAATATCCGTAAAATGGTCGGGTTTATATTTATTCTGAAGTTTCAATACTGCCGATGCATATTTGGCACAAATGAAATAGGCTGAATAGTTCACTTTGGTCATCAGTTCGAAAGTTTCAGGAGTCATTTCGTCCAGTCCGCCGGCGCGTAAAATACCTGCATTGCTGATGAATACATCCAGCCCGCCAAATTCGCAAACCGTTTGAAATACAAGACTTTCAACCGAGACAGCATTCGACACATCAGCTTTCACAAAATAAGCTTTGTTTTTCCCTTTGCCGCTGTTCAGCGAAGCCGCAAATTCAAGTCCTTTTTCTTCGTTGAGATCGGCAATCACCACATTGGCACCGTTTTCCATCAGGTTTTCAACGATTCCGGCGCCAAATCCCTGGGCTCCGCCGGTAACAATCGCAATGCGTTTGTCGGCACGACCGCCTGTTGCGCCCATTGCCACCGCACTGCGGTATTGTTCCACTTCCCAGGTATCGATAAACCGAACCTGTTCGGCGGTCATCGGACTTTGGCCGCCAAATTTTTCGGAATACATGCTCACCATGCAGGTATCCATGATCACCTCTTCGAGCGTTGCAACACCCTGAGCATGATCACTTGCCAGCAAACAACCAATTCCCTTGATGAAAATGATTTTCGGAGCTTTGGATTGTGTTTGGTTGTAATCCTGAATTTTGCGGGAAAGATCATTCAGCAAAGCTTCTGTATCGCCCGTAAATTCGGCATAAATGAACGACGAATTGCAATACACAATTCCATCAGGAATAAACGGCAATGCTATTTTTTGATATTCATTTTCCGAAGAAATGAAACGGCTGATCAGCGAATTATTGATCACTTTAACCGTTTTCAGGCCATTTCCTGAAAGCATCATCCGCACGGCAGGTACTATTTTCACAATCGCCGGGTCAATTGGAAGGGCTTCCACTTCAGCAAGTTCACCAATAAAAGCATCAAGTTTGGCTATTACCTTATTGTATATGGAATGAATTTCGGCTACCGAATCGGCAGCAACGAAGATTCCGTGGTTTTGAAGCAGAATGATTTGCGGTTCTTTTCGGGTTTTTGTTTTGTAGGCTGTGATGCGGGTTTCCACTTCCTTAAAAAGAATATATCCCGGATCGACGTACGGAACGTAAACCACTTCGTCGCCAAATAATTCAGCGGTCAGTTTTTCAGCGTCTTTTCCACACATCAGTCCGTTAACTTTGGTGCTGTGGGTGTGAACCACAAAACGGAATGCTATCAAATCATGCAGCGAAGCTTCCACCGACGGACGCAATCCCTTTTCAGGATTAAAACGTGCATTCAGCAAATCGTGTTTGATCTGGTTTTCGCGCTCCATCACGTCGTCCGAATATGTTTTTTCTGAAATGGTTTTCATTAATTTACGGTCGAGCACGGCAAAACCGTTTTCGTCGATGGTCGCCAGGCTCACGCCGCTGGCTTTTACATATATTCGTTCGTCATCTTTATACGAAGTGTTTCCACCGCCGGCAATTACAAAATCTTTTTTGCTGCCGTAAAATCGCGACACTTCGATTAATTCCTGAATTTCTCGTTTCATGATATTTTATTTTTCGTAGAGACGCATGATCGTGCGTCTCTACCATCCTATTTTATAAAATGATTAATTACCGCCTGTCCCAATTCAACAAATGCAGCGTATTTTTTTGTTTTGGCTATGCCAGCGGCATCCAGAAAACCCTCTTCGCCTTTGGCAATCAGGTATTGATGCGCTGCAATGATACAGGCTCCTTCGTATCCAATCCGTTCCAGTTCTTCGTCCAGCTCAACTCCGCCACTGCATGTAACTTTTACAGGATCGAGTTGCGGAGTGTTGTGCTCGGTTCCGAAGGTGATCAGGAAATTTTTTGAGCGGAAAAAAGTCACAAAGTCTTTCAGAACCGCAAAAGTGTTTCGTCCCGGAATAAGTTCGATGCTATAGATCCCTTTACTGATAAGCGTTTCGTATAGCTTAACGAAATTACCTTCGTAATCGGTAAAAAACCCTTTTGCATCATCGAGCAATACCGGATAGCAAGGAATTCCCCCAGCGCTGATAATGACCTGAATAACCTGATCCAGACTTAGAAACGCTTTCGGATCTTCAGGAACAAAAGCCCGACCTCCGGTTTTCAACAGGTTGGCACGAATTTCATTCTCGATTCCGGTGAAGTCTGTTAATTTCGATTTGAGTTCCTTTCCGGAGAAAACCAGCGTATAAAATGCTTTCTTTTCTTCCGGAGTGCTGATTTTTTCATCAATGGCAATGCGCAAAGCCTTTGCAATGTGGCGTTCCCGCAACATATTTTTGGCATACCTGGTTTTCAGTTCGTCAAAAGTAAAGCTGAATCCAACATTGATTTCAGCAAGAAATGCATTGAGTTTTTCAACCATTTCGGCAGTCTGAACATTGCTTTCATGCTGAACCTGTTCAAGCAATGCCTTTTCCGGTTTTCCGATTTTAAAAGGAAAACTCAAACCCTTTCCACTCATATAAGTACGTCCAGGGTTGGCCGGATCATTCACACGCACATTGGCTTCCTGAAGATCTTTCTGCAACGACATAAACTCGATGTTGAACAGCGGAAATATTTTATACTTCGCGGCAAGGTCAGCAAACTCGGAATAACCATCGGTGGTGTAAAAATCGTTAATTCCAAGTACCTGAACGCCTTCGGCTTCGGCCATTTTGAATACCTGCTCGATTTCGGTAAATGCACTGAATGAAAACGGGGTATGAAAATGCCCGTTTACCAGCAGCGTATTTGTTGATTTGCCTTTAGCTTCAGCCAATAAAACCGGCATTTCCGGAAAGGCTGCAAAAATGGATCGTTTGTTCATTGTATATAGCTTTTTTGAAGTTCCTGAATAGTAATACAAAATAAACCATTGTTGACATGTTTTGTATCCTTTGCTGTCCTGTAAGCTGAATTTATTTAAAATTTCAGAATAACTATTCAGGTAATAAAATAAAAGGAGCTTGAGGTATTTTATTTTCTAAATCTTTTCTAATTTTATGCTCCCAACAAAATAGTCTTCATATCTATATATTCATTTGTATTTATAAATAGATTAAGTATCTTGAGGCGCCTTAAAAAAACATTGTTTTTTGCTTTTTCAGGAATGAAGACACAGCATAAATTAGTCTGAGTATCGATTATATCAGAATTATGGAATCAAGAAAATTAGAGGAAGTTTGCGATAAATGTAAAGAAAATTGTTGTTCCCGTTGTTTTGACGATGGAGAAGACAGCATTTTCAACTGCCTGACAACCGACGAATTGGAACTATTGGTTAAAGAGAAAAGACATATTCACTTTAAGGCCGGAGAAACCATATTAAAGCAAAACACATCGGCAAGCCATGTGGTATGTGTAAAACGCGGATTGGCAAAAATTTTAGCCGAAGGCAACGGAGACAAAAAATTGATACTACGACTGGTCGCAAGCCATTCCATACTAACCGGTGGAGGACTTTTTATTGACGAAATCAGGCATTTCACTATTCAGGCGGTAACTGCTGTTGATTGTTGTTTTATTGATTCGGACAAAATATACGAACTGGTTTCAAGAAACAGCCAATTTGCTTTTGAACTTTTAAAGCTGAACAACCGGCAAAACATGGAGATGTTGAACAATCTGGTAGGAATTACCCAAAAGTATATGCCCGGAAGGGTATCCGATTTATTACTTTATTTAAAAAATAAAATCTTCCAGACAAATCCTTTCGACACCCGGCTTTCGCGGCAGGAACTGGCTGACATGACCAGCATGACCATGGAAAGTTTTATCCGCATTCTGAAAGAATTCAAACTGGCCGGAATTATTTCTGTTGAAGGCACTACTATCCACATTTTAGATGAAGAGGCTCTTAACCTGATAAGTAGAAAGGGCTGATTTATTTCAAAATTCCATTATTGATATATATCAATTCATGCACTGTCATTAATCATCACTTTTCCTTGTAAACATCAATGACTCAAACTTAAAATAATGAAGTAAGGTTTCTATTTTAGCAACGTGAAAAACCACCAAAGGAGCTTCACAGAGAGTTATCAACAATAGTAACCTTAACATACTTATTTTATGAAACTTAAAAACTTTATCCAGCTTGCGCTTCTTGCATCTGTAATCATGTTTACAGCTCCCTCATGTGTTAAAGAAGGTCCAATGGGGCCTGCCGGTGATAATGGAACCGACGGAACCAATGGAACTGATGGAGCTACGGGCAGTGTAACTTGTTTGGCTTGCCACTCAGGTACAAATATGGCTCAAAAAGCAGCTGAGTTTGCAATGTCGGCACACAGTTCGGGAGCAATTGCAGTTGAATATGCCGGAGGCCGCGCCGGATGCGCCAGATGTCATTCACATGAAGGATTTGTAGGTTATGTGGAGTTAGGCATTAACGATTTGGCCATAACCAATCCAAGTGCATGGGAATGTTCAACCTGTCACGGAATTCACAAAACTTTTGAAGGCGTTGATTATGCTCTTAGAATAAATGCTCCGGTTGTTCCTGCAGCTGCTGCCAATGGAACAATGGATTTAAAAGGCGGAAGTAATTTATGCGGAACCTGCCACCAATCAAGAACTGCAGAACCAGGTACAGAAAAACCGGGAGAAAATTACACATTGTCTGTACGTACCGGACCACACCACGGACCACAAGGAAATTTAGTTTATGGAAATGGTTTTGCTGAAATTCCAGGTTCAGTTGCCTATCCAACCAAAGGAACTTCCGCTCACCTTACCATGACCGGCGGATCATGCGTTGGTTGTCACATGGCAACATTCGCAGCCAAACAAGGTGGACACTCATACATCCCCAGTGTAGCTAAATGTAATTCCTGCCATGAAGGAACCGACATTACCAATTACAATTATGGCGGCATCCAATCAGATACTCATGACAAACTCGTTCAACTTCGCGACAAACTTGTGGAATTAGGAGCGATGAAGAAAACAACAGCTGAAGGTGTAGATACATACACTCCAGCTGATAAGAAATCAGTTCCGATGGTTCAGGCACAAGCAGTTTTCAACTATTTCGGTATTGAAGAAGATCGTAGTTTGGGTGTACACAATCCAAAATATGTAAAAGCTTTATTGGTGAATACCCTTGAAGCGCTTAATAAATAAGGTATAACGTGAAAAGATATAAAAAAGGCTTCTCTTTTTAAAAATTGAAGCCTTTTTTTATAAAATATTTAAAAATTGAGCACCATGAAAAAACGTACAATATTCCTTATTCTGATTTTGTTTTCACTGTTCCTGAATAGCTGCAAATACGACTTTATTTTACCGGAAGTCGTTCCTCCTATTGATAATGGTGGCGAACCTATCAGCTTTTCAACCCAAGTAGCTCCAATTTTTTCAACTGGCAACAAATGCACTGCATGCCATAAGCCTGGAGATAAATCCCCTGATTTGACTGCAGCCAATGCTTTTGCACAACTTGTCCCAAATCATGTCAATACTGCAAGTCCTGAAAGCAGTAAAATTTATACTGTAGCAAAATCAGGCACTCATTATGCTTCGATATCTGCATCACAAGCTGCAATTATTCTTTTATGGATTACCGAAGGAGCTAAAGATAATTAGTGCAAACAAATTAATACTCGCAGAAATGAAAAATAAAATGCTATTCATAATTCTTCTGTCACTAATTTCCCTTGTCACATTCGCGCAGGAAGATACGACGGCAGTCGCAGAGACAAAAGATAAACCAGTAAGATCTCCTTTTGAAAGCGGATACCTGATTGACGCACAAACAACAGTTATCCCGAATCCAAATACGCTTGAAATGGTCATTCAGCATAAATTCGGCACCATCGAAAACGGACATTCCGATTTGTGGGGTATTTATGCACCGGCAAACATACGAATAGGATTGAACTATGTGCCAGTGAAAAACTTTCAGATTGGCGCAGGTATCACAAAAACGAAAATGGCTACCGACGTGAATGCCAAATGGACTATTCTGGAACAAACCCGTGAAAACACCATTCCTGTTGCTGTTGCTTTGTATGGTGTTATGGCCATCGACGGCAGAAATATCAGCGCTTTTGAAACAGGACAAATTAGGGAAGCTTATTCAGGTCCGGTTGGCAGCTTCAAGTTTCCCGACCGTTTGAGCTATTTCTCTCAATTAATCGTTGGCCGGAAATTTACCGACTGGTTCTCACTTCAGGCAGGGGTAAGTTTTACCCATTACAATGCCGTTGGTGTTCTGTACGACCATGATAAAGTTGGCGTTCATGGTAACGGCAGGATAAAAGTGTCGCCTCAGGGCTCGATTATTTTCACCTACGATGCCCCACTAAAAATAAAGGACATTTCGGAGCAACTCGAATGGACTAACCATCCGGAACCAAGTTTATCATTCGGATACGAAATTTCGACCAGCACACATGCATTTCAGATTTATGCAGGAAATGCAGGCAGTTTTCTGCCTCAGGAGAACATGATGTGGAACCAAAAAAGCATCAGCAAGGATAATTTTGCAATAGGATTTACCATCACACGCTTGTGGGGATTTTAGCATAACAGGGTATTGCAAATTTGGCCAGATAATTGCTAGCTTTAGCCAAGTATTAATTTTAAAAAATTGAATCATGAAAAAAGGATTATCAAATTTATTCAGTGTATTGGGAATGTTCGCGATGACAATCGCACTTTTTGCCTTTGTTGTGCCACAGGATCAGAAAGTTGGCGCTGCATGGAACGTACCTGCAAATTACAAAAGCATGAAAAGTATAAAAGCTACCCCTGAAACAGAAAAGGTTGGCAAATTACTTTATGCAAAACATTGCAAATCGTGCCATGGTGGTGTTGGCGAAGGTGACGGACCAAAAGCAGCCAGCATGAAAACTAAAATGCAATCATTTAAAGGTGCTAAATTTCAGGCTCAAAGTGATGGCGTAATTTATTACCAGTCGTTTGTTGGCCGTGATGAAATGCCAAATTTCGAGAAAAAAATTCTTGATGAAGAAGATCGTTGGGCGATCGTACATTACATGCGGACATTAAAATAAACAATCATTTATAAAAATGCTGGAGTCCGAAATCCGAACTCCGGCATTTTTATTTAACAGCCGGGCTATGCGAAGCTATTTTCAATTATTTGTATTCATTATTTCTATTTGTTCTATTTCCGGAATCAAGGCACAGGAAAAGCCAATGACACCTGAAAATGAATTGTGCCTGAAATGCCACACCAATCAAACCTTTACCTTTCAAAATACTTTGACTGATGCTGAAGATAAACGGATGATGAATCCGCTTTATATCATGAACAAAGATCATTTTGCGTCGGGAGTACACGGAAAATTTAAATGTACCGATTGCCACTCCTCTGACTACGAAACTTATCCTCACAATGCAGAACTAAAACTGGAACCTTTGAGCACTTGTCTGGACTGCCACGGAGGCGACGAACAATATGCAGCCTACCAATTTGAAAAAATTGACGAAGAATTCCAGAAAAGTGTTCATTTTCAGAAAAGCGGAGAAAGTTTCACCTGTTCAAAATGCCACGATCAGCACTATTATCAGGCAAAATCGAGAACAAGTTCCGAAGTAAGCGAAATCGTGGGTTTCAGCAACGAAATGTGCATGTCGTGCCACAGCAACAATAATAAATTTCATTTGATTTCGGATGAAATTAAACCGGAACTCAATAAAATTCATGACTGGCTACCCAATCAGGAACTTCATTTCAGAAACATAAGATGCATTGAATGTCATACCGAAGTTGTAGATTCATTGTCGGTTTCACACAACATTCTTCCAAAAGAACAAGCTTTAAGGAATTGTGTGGAATGCCATTCGAAAAATTCGATGCTGATTGCGTCGCTGTATAAATACGAAAACCTGCAGAACCGCACATCAGAAGGCAAATTAAATACCATTATTGCCAACAAGTCGTATGTGATCGGAGCATACCAGAATCCCTTGTTAAACAACATCAGCATTCTTATATTTCTGATGGCTCTGGCCGGAATTGGTATTCATTTGATTTTTAGAATCATAAAAAAGTAAATTCATGAGTTCAGAAAGCAAAATCTATTTTTATCCTATTTGGCTAAGAATCTGGCACGGAATCAATGCGTTGGGCATTTTGATTTTAATCTTTACCGGTATAAACATGCAATATTCAAATCCTAACTTTAAACTGATGGATTTTGAATTGGCCGTCAATCTTCACAACATATTTGGAATTCTGGTTTCGGTAAACTATTTGCTGTTTTTCATCGGGAATATATTAACCACAAACAAAAAATATTACCGCCTGAAACTAAAAGGTTTGACTAAAAGATTAAAATTACAAGTCATATATTATACTTCTGGTATGTTCAAACATCAGCAGGCTCCGTTCCCATTGTCGGAAAAACGTAAATTTAATCCAATGCAGAAAGTGGCCTATCTATCGGTGATGTATTTGTTCGTTCCCGGTTTAATTTTCACCGGTCTGGCTCTGCTTTTTCCTGAAACCATCATCGAAGAAGTATATTCATTTAGTGGAATTTTTCTGACTGCGGTTTTACATTCCAGTCTGGGGTTTCTGGTTTCAATTTTTCTTATTGTGCATTTGTATGTTGCGTCCATCGGAAAAAATCCGGCCGACAACTTTAAAAGCATTGTCAACGGTTATCACGATATTAGCGGTCATTAACCGTATTCAATAATACCATACGAAGAAATATCCTGATTGAAACCTTCTTAATCAGGATATTTCTTCGTATTTTTTTTCATTCTCCCCCCTATTTATGATTTATTTAATATCAATTAATGAGTTCACTTATATCAATAGCCTCGAACTCATATAGTCTGATAAACTTTTTACTTTTATACATTCCTTGCTATCAAATATAAAGTTAGTGCGAAAGTGAAATTTAATCATAAATAAACTAATCATGAAAAAGCAATTAAGTAAACTATTTTGGAGTGTAGCTATTATTTTTTGTTTCGTTGCACTTTCTGCTTTTGTAGTTCCGCAGGATCAAAAAACTGCCGCAGCCTGGGAGATTCCGGCAAAATACAAAGCAATGAAAAATACCTTCAAGGGTGACGCTGCCTCTGAAAAGCTGGGAAAACTTCTGTATGCAAAACATTGCAAATCATGCCATGGCAATGTAGGTGAAGGCGACGGACCAAAAGCATCGAGCATGAAAACCAAAATCGGATCATTAAAGAATGTAAAATTTCAGGCACAATCCGATGGCGAAATTTATTATCAGGCAATTATCGGACGTGATGAAATGCCGGCCTTTGATAAAAAAATCCTTGAAGAAGAAGACCGTTGGGCGATTGTAAATTACATTCGCACCCTCAAATAATTCTTTGTTTGACAAGAACTGAAACTGAAAATAGTTTCAGTTCTTGTTTTTTTTTTTTATTTCTGCCAACCGCTTAACTTTCTAATCCGAAAACTATGAACTTGCCAAAATCTACAAAAAACCTGCTGACCATTGCCGGAACAACCATCGCCATTATAAGTTTCCTGATTATCCTGCTACTGTTCTTTATTTCAACCTTATTTGAATCAAACAATTCGTTTCTCGGAATTTTTATTTACATGGTGCTTCCGGCATTAATGGTTTTTGGCTTGCTTTTAATTCCAATCGGAATGATCAGGGCAAAAAGACAGGAAAAACGAAAAGTTGAAGGTGCTCCCCAATACCCGCTTTTCGATTTTAACAAACCATCGACACGAAATGCCGCGATCATTTTTCTGGTTGGAACAGTCTTTTTGGTAATCCTTTCGTCCATCGGAAGTTTTCAGGCATTTCACATTACCGAATCGAACGAATTTTGCGGAAAGCTTTGCCACAAAGTGATGAAACCTGAATATACCGCCTACCAAAATTCTCCCCACTCAAGGGTAAATTGTGTGGAGTGCCACGTGGGATCGGGAGCTGGCTGGTATGTACGAAGCAAAATTACAGGCTTGTACCAGGTTTATGCTGTCATTACAGGTCAGGTTCCGCGTCCGATTCTCACTCCAATCGAAAGTTTACGCCCGGCCATGGAAACCTGTGAACATTGTCACTGGCCTGAAAAGTTTTACGACCGCAAACAAAGAAATATCATTTCCTATCTGGCAGATGAAGCCACCACTGCATGGAATGTTCACCTTCAAATGAAAACAAGCGCCAGTAACAGCGCGCAGGGAAATGCGCAGGGAATTCACTGGCACATCAACAAGGATGTGAAAATCGAATACATTTCATCGGTTCGCAACCGCGAAAAAATTCCATGGGTGAAATACACCAACCTAAAAACCGGCGAAGTAACCATATTTGAAGACAACGACGAAAAACTCACAGCAACTCAACACGATACACTGGCAATCCGGACAATGGATTGTATCGACTGTCACAACCGGCCTTCGCACAATTATCAGGCACCGCAAAATTTTATTGATGAATTGATTACTGCCGGGAAAATACCTCATGAATTGCCTGATGTGAAAATAGTGGCCATGGATGTACTGAGCCAGGATTATTCAACTTCCGACAGCGCCCTGATGGCAATAAAAACACAAGTTGATGAATATTATTCGGCGATGTATCCTGAATTACTTGAAACCAGTAAAAAAGAGATTGAAAAAGCGATTGCAGGAATGCAGGAAGGCTACAGTCAGAATTTCTTCCCTGAGATGAAAGTTAAATGGACAGCCTACCCGAATCACATCGGCCACATGGAAACAAATGGCTGCTTCCGTTGCCACAACGACCGTCACACCTCGGAAAGCGGCAAGGTAATTTCGCGCGATTGTGATTTGTGCCACAGTATTGTTGCACAGGGAACCAATGATGAAATGCAGATTTCAAATTCTTTCAATCCGCTGGAATTCAAGCATCCGATAGAGATAAATGAAGAATGGAGAACGAAACTGTGTGCCGATTGTCATTATAAATTGTATTAAAAAAAACCATTAACAATATTTTGCAATTCTTATTACCAATTGCCCTTCATCACAAGAGCTTAACTAATTATTATTGCTATTTTTAATCGCTCAAAAAAAGGCTGTTCTCACCGACAGCCTTTTAATTTATTCAGAAATTTGAAAGAATAAGATATGAAAATTTTGAAAGAAGTGCTTTTCTCGATGCTAACCTCAGTTTTATTGCTGATGATATTTGCAATCGCTATTGCGTATGCAACTTTTATCGAGAACGATTACGGAACAGCTACTGCACAGGCGCTTATATATCAATCGTGGTGGTTCGAACTGCTACTTGTACTGGGCGCAGTTAATCTGGCCGGAAGTGTATTCAAGTACAAACTGGTCAACCGGAAGAAATGGGCAATTCTGTTGTTCCACCTCGCTTTTATTGCGATAATAATCGGAGCCGGAGTCACCCGCTATGTGGGTTTCGAAGGAAGTATGCACATTCGCGAAGGAGAATCAAACAATCAGATTGTATCAACTGAATCCTATATTACCCTGAAAGCAAGCGTAAACGGACAGGAAGAAACAGCCCGCACAAGAGTAAAATTCACACCAAATACAAATAACAGGTACAAGGAAACAATAGAAATCGCCGGAAAAACGCTGACTGTTGAAAATGAATTATTTGTTCCGAATGCCGCTGAAACACGCATGGTGGATGCAAATGGATTTCGTTCGCTGGTTCAGATTCCTGACAAAACCGGTCAGGGCGGAATAGATGCTTTTACTGCAAAAATCACTTCAGGAAACGAAACTACGCGACTAAATGTTTTTGGCCGCGACGGAAACATATACGAACCGGCAACCGGCACTATCAATGGCATTGACATCAGCATTTCCTACGGATCGATCATCCGCGAACTGCCATTCAGCATTTATCTCCGCGAATTTCAGCTCGAAAGGTATCCAGGTTCAAACAGCCCATCGTCGTACGCGAGCGAAATAACTTTGAAGGATCCTGCGTCTTCAGTCGAACGTCCGTTTCGTATATACATGAACAACATCCTTAAATACAACGGATACCGCTTCTTTCAATCGTCCTTTGATCAGGACGAAAAAGGCACTATACTTTCGGTTAATCAGGATTATTGGGGTACAATGCTTTCGTACCTTGGCTATTTCCTGATGACGCTTGGAATGGTTTTCACCCTTTTCAGCCCAGCCAGCCGCTTTCAGACACTTATTCGCCTCAGTTCGAAACTTCAGAATATGCGCAAGACCGGAAAAACATTGTTATTGCTTGTAGCTATATTGGGTTTGAGCTGGACGGCAAATGATGCTTTTGGCGCGAATGTTACGAAAAAACAACACATTTCTGCTTTCGGAAAATTACTGGTACTCGACAATCAGGGAAGGATTGAGCCGGTTAATACGCTGGCTTCAGATCTGTTGCGCAAAATCACAAAAAAAGACAATTGGGAAGGACTTTCGCCGGTTGAATTTTTTGTGGAAATGAGCGCCAATCCTGACAAATGGAAAAACGTTCCGACAGTGAAAGTGGGCAATCCGGAGTTAAGGAAAGTACTTGGAATTTCGGGAGATTTTATATCATTCAACCAAATGTTCGATCAGGCCGGAAACTATCGGCTCAACGATCTGGTTCAGCAATCGTACAATAAAAGCCAAACCACAAGGAACAAATTCGACAAGGAAATCATCAATGTCGATGAACGTGTAAACATTTGTTATCAGATATTCAGAGGTGATTTCCTGAAAATATTTCCGGTTCCGAATGACGAACGGAAAAGCTGGGTGACACATTCAACGATTCCGCCCGACATGAAAAAGGAAGATGCCGATTTTGCAGGCAGCATTCTGAATTTGTATTACGGTGAATACAACAATGCCACTCTTTCGGGTAATTGGTCGAAACCTGACCGAATTCGTTCTTCCAGAACTGGTGGGCAACACGCTGTGGCTGATGCTGGGCGTTGGGC
>JAIBEZ010000015.1 GCA_019459485.1 Prolixibacteraceae bacterium | reverse complement strand
TTTTTGCTAAGTCGTTTGTTTCATGTTGTGGCCGTTAACCAAACGGTCAATCCCCTGTATCTACAATTCCACCAACCGGTTTTTTATAGCATAAACCACCAATTGTGCGGTATTTTTGCTTTCGCTTTTTTCGAGGATGTTGGCGCGGTGCTTATCAACCGTTCGTTTACTGATGAAAAGTTTATCAGCGATTTCCTGGTTCGACATTCCCTGACAGATCAGAATCAGGATTTCCATTTCTCGTTCCGAAAGTTCTGCATGAAATTCATTGCTCTTTGGCGAATATTTCAAGCTGTTTACAAGCGTTTGAAGTAACTCGGAAGAAAAGAACGAACCACCGTCGTAAACCACATCCAGGGCTGTTTTAACTTCTTTGATATCTGAGTTTTTCAGCACAAAGCCTTTAACCCCGGCGTTCACCATTTTATAGTAATAATCTTCTTCGCCATACATCGACAAGGTGATGATTTTCAGACCGGGATATTTCTCGTGGGCAATTGAAGAAGCCTCAATTCCATCCATCACCGGCATGTTAATATCCATCAATACAATGTCAGGTACTTCTTTTTCAAGCAGATCCAGAAATTGTTTGCCGTTGGCGGCTTCGGCTATTACATGGTAATTTTCCAGATTGTTCAAAAGAATGCGCAGTCCATTCCTGAAAAGGGTGTGATCGTCAACGATGATTATTTTCCGTTTCAATTGATTACTCGTCATGCATCTTAACTTTTATGGTTACCCATGTTCCTTTTTTGTGCTCACTTTCAATGTTTATTTCGCCCTTCAGCGAATTGATGCGCGAATAAATGTTGGAAAAGCCCATTCCGCTGGTAGCAGGCTGTTCAATTACTTTGGCAACATCAAAACCTTTGCCGTCGTCCTGATAAATAATGGTCAGGTAATCACCGTCTTTGGTCAAAGATAGGTCGATCTTTTTAGCCTTTGCATGTTTGATGGTATTATTTATCAACTCGCAAACAACCCGATACAAAACAACTTCCACATTGTTGTCAAAACGTTCGTCTTTCAGGTTCGAAACAAGGTTAATCCGGATGGTTTTGGTAATGTTGATTTTATTCGAGAAATTGCTCAGTGCCCGAACCAGTCCAAAATTATTTAAAACATGCGGACTCAGATTGTCTGAAATCTCTTTCAGGCTCTTGATCGCTTCGTTGATCACCAGTTCAGTGTTTTCAACAATTTCGCGCGACGCCTCATTGTGTTTCATTTGGGCCAGCGACGAAACCGACATTTTTACAGTCGAAAGCAATGGCCCAAGTCCGTCGTGCAAATCTTTTGCAAATCTTTTGCGTTCTTTTTCTTCGGTTTGAATAATGGTATTCAGGAACATTTTTTCGGTTTGGCGGCGCGAATCTTCCACCCGTTTCATGTACTTGAAAATCTTTTGGATCATGAAAACGCCGATTGCAAAGGCCAGTGAAGTAAATACGCCCATCCAGACAAATATTTCGCGGTAATCCTGCGGTTTAATATTGCTCACATAAGGCAGAAACTCCACCAAACGCATAACAGCCATCATGATAAAACCAATCGTGAGCAACATCCACGAAAAATTGAATTTCGTAACCCTGGTAAGTTTTAGCGCAACACCCACCGCAAAAAATTGCAGTACAATGGCAATCACGAAAAGTATTTTGAGGATCATCGGTTATCGGGTATAAATCCTGTTTTCCTGTTCAGCTACGCGAATAAATGTGGTTCGTTTGCTCAATTCCTTTAACTGCGACGCGCCAACATAAGTACAGGTACTGCGGATGCCTCCCAAAATATCCTGAATGGTATTTTCAACCTTTCCGCGGTAAGGAACTTGAACCGTTTTACCTTCGCTGGCGCGGTAATCGGCTACACCTCCGGCATGTTTGTCCATTGCAGTTGCCGAACTCATGCCATAAAACTGTTTGTAAGTTTTACCGTCTTTCTCGATGGTTGCCCCACCACTTTCGTCATGTCCGGCAAGCATTCCGCCGAGCATCACAAAATCGGCGCCGGCACCAAAAGCTTTGGCTACGTCGCCCGGAGTTGAACAGCCACCATCGCTGATGATTTGTCCGCCAAGGCCGTGAGCAGCATCGGCACATTCAATAATGGCCGACAGTTGGGGATATCCAACCCCGGTTTTTACACGCGTGGTACAAACCGATCCCGGACCAATTCCAACTTTAATAATGTCGGCGCCGGCAAGCAACAATTCTTCAACCATTTCGCCGGTCACCACATTTCCTGCAATGATAATTTTATCGCTGTATTTTTTACGGGCTTGTTTTACAAACGCTACAAAATGTTCCGAATAGCCATTTGCCACATCAATGCAAATAAATTTCAACTGAGGGTTGGCATTTAAAAGTTGGTCAATCTTCTCAAAATCACGTGATCCGGTTCCGGTGCTAATGGCAATGTAATTCTCTATTCCCTGCGGAGCCACTGCCATAAACCGGTTCCATTCCTCAATGCTGTAATGTTTGTGGATGGCTGTAAACAGTTTTTTCTCAGCAAGTGTTATCGCCATTTCGAAAGTGCCCACTGTATCCATGTTTGCGGCCATGATCGGAATTCCGGTCCATTCGGTATTGGTGTGCTTCATTTTAAAGGTACGATCCAGGCTCACCTGTGAGCGGCTTTTCAGGGTTGAGCGCTTTGGCCGAAACATTACATCCTTAAAACCCAGTTTTATGTCGTATTCAATTCTCATTTTTTTACCAATTATTGTTGTTTGACGATGTGTTTGTTTTAATTGCGCAAATAAAGCTAAATATGCTGAAATACTGAATGTTTAATCAGTTGCTCTTTCCCATTCCCATCTTGAAAGTCCACCCCAGTTAATGTACCTTTTATATCCTGCTTTACGCAGTTTTTTTGAAACCATCTTCACCGTGCCACCCACAGTGCAGTATATAATCAAGTATTTGTCTTTCGGAATTTCATTTAGCCGGTTCATTATTGTTCCTGAAGAAAATGATTTGGCTGTGGGAATATGACCATTTTTAAAAGCTTTTTCCGATCGCACATCAATTATCCAGATTGAATCGACCGGGTTGTCAACGATTTTTTTCAATTCTGAAGGTTCAATATACGTTCTTAACACTTTACCTTCGGCTCCCGCTTTCCCAACAAATACTGACTGTGCGGCAGCAACATTAATAAGTACGGTAAATAAAAATAGTATGATTAGTGTTGTTTTTGAAATATGTTTTATTCCTGTTTCCATGTTTATTGAAACTCTTTTTTTTGCGATTTTATTAGACGTTACAAAGTTAACGGCTTTTATCGTTGTCGTACATGGGTGCTGCGATTTTTAATTGCTGGAAAACCACGTATATATTGGCAGTATTGACCACTGCTATTTTGTGTACTCCGGAATGAATTTCTAAAACCTTATTTTTCAAGGAAACCTTAGTAGCCTCTGTAATCCAACCTTATTACCTTATTGATTTGGATGAGATTAATAAGGTCTGATGCACGGGGTGGCATCGTTTGTACGAAGGTTTTTAAGTGCCAGATTTTGTTCGAAAAATTCCCGATGTTAGGGCTTTGCTTTGATGGAAGGGAGTGAGGGCTTCACTTCAAGTAATGAAAAATATCGTTACGGCTTTGCTTTGATAGAAGGTAGTGAGGGCTTCACTTCAAGTGAAACCCTCACTTAAGAACCCAAAAAAGCACAGAGAACAACCTGCTTTCCTTTTGGAGGTTCTCTGTGCCAATGCATTGTTTGTCATACCCTGATCCCGATTTTCATCAGCGATTTTAAGAGTATTGGTGTTTTATAAAATTGAGATTTATATGTTTGTATATGAATGATATACAGATATTTTTACTCATTTATAAAACGGCGGAGTCAAGTGAATTTTTTATTAGGTTGTATATTGATGACAAATAAGGTAATAAGGTTAAAAATCACATACATTAATTTTCTACTAAGGTTAAAATATTGAAAATAAGGTTTTTCTGTTTTTAATAAACCTTATTTTTTTCATAAAACCTTAGTAGAAAGGGTAATAGGAGAAAACCAACCTTATTACCTTATTTAATAGTGAAGAAAATGCCGACATATTTAAATTCATTAAAATCCCGATTAACTAATTCTAAATGTGCAAATTACAAAGTATGAACTAAAATAAAACCTTTTAATAAATCGCTGATTTTCATCGGGACAGGGTGACCAAATATCTATTTCTTCCTTTTATCCAGAATTTTTTCAATTTCGTCCATTACTTTGTTCATCGAAGCGGTTGTTTTTTCAAACGGATCGGATGAATTCATGTCAACACCTGCCTTTTTCAGGAGTTCAACTGGATAATCAGAACCTCCCGCTGACAAAAATTCCATGTAATTTTTTAAGGCTTGTTTGTCTCCTGTCATTACTTTTTCGGCCAGCGAAATAGATGCAGTGAAAGAGGTGCTGTATTGAAATACATAGAAACTACGGTAGAAATGAGGAATGTACGCCCATTCCATGCTGATGTAATCGTCAACAAAACAAATTCCCTGATCGTGTCCGTAATATTTATTTACAATTTCCTTGTAAATTTTCGAGAACGTGTCACCAGTCAGTGGTTTTCCCTTTTCTGCTTCTTCGTGTATTTTCAGTTCAAACTCTGCAAACTGGGTCTGGCGGAAAAGGGTTCCTTTAAAGCCGTCGAGCCAGTTCATCAGGAGCGAAAGTTTCACATCGTCGTCTTTTTCAGTGCCAATGATGTAGTTGAAAAGCAATACTTCATTAAAAGTTGAGGCCACTTCAGCAACAAAAGTTACATACCGGGCCTTTGGAAGCGGCTGTGTTTTGTTTGAGAAATAGCTGTGCATGGTATGACCGAGTTCGTGTGTCAGGGTACTGACATCGTTGTAAAGGTCGTTGTAGTTGAGCAAAATATAGGGGTGCCCGTCGTAATCGGCTCCGTTCGAGTATGCGCCCGACTGTTTTCCGGGAGTTGGATAAACATCAATCCAGCGTTCGTCGATGGCTTTTTTCACCGTCGATACATATTCGGTTCCCATTGGTTTCAGCGATTCGAGAATAATTTTCGAAGCATCCTCGTAACTGTATTTCAGGTCAACATCTTTTACAACAGGTGCATACAAATCGAGGTATTTCAGGGTATCCACTTCCATCATGCGTTTTTTAATTTTCAGGTAGCGGTGAAAAGCGGGCAGGCTTTCGTTTACATTTTTAACCAGCGAATGATAAATTTCAACCGGAATATTGTTTGGATAAAGTGTGGCTTCCAGAGATGAATCGTAATGGCGGGCCCTGGAGCGGAACATATTGGCTTTAACGTTTCCATAAAGCATTTCGCCATAACTTGCCTTGAATTTCGCCTGATTTTCCCAGTATGCCCTGAACACGATTTCGCGGTCGTTGCGGTTGGCCGATGCCCGGTACTTGCTGTATTCGGAGCTGCCAATGGTAATTTTTTCGCCATTAGACAAAGTTACCTCCGGCTTGGGCATTTCGGCATTCGAGAACGTATTGAAAACCGATGACGGAACTCCTGAAACCATGCGCGAAAGAGCCATAATCCGCTCTTCCTCTTCGCTCAGAGTATGTTTTTTTGTGCGGAACATATTTTCCAAACCCATTCGGTAATCCTGAAGTTTTGGTTCATTTTTAATAAACCCGTCAATCGTTTCCCAATCGGCAGTCAAAATTTCAGGCTCAATAAATGCAGCTCTGGCGCCAAATTTTGTAAACAATTGCTGAAGCTCCTGTTTCATCCCGGTGTATTTCATGTTTCGGGTGTCGAGATCCGAATTCATTGAAGCATAAATGAACAGTTTCGTAACTTCTTTTGACAATGCTGTATTGTATTGAAGTGCTTTCAAAAGATTTGCACCAGACTGTGTCAAGGTTCCCTTAAATGTTTCAACTTCATCCAGTTTTGGGATTAAAGCATTCAAGGCAGTACGCCAGGCTTCGTCAGATGCGAAAAGGTCGGTTAAATCCCATTTGTAATTTGCAGGAATTTCCTCCCGTGATTTTTGGCTGTAACTATTCGTTCCGATAAGCAACATTGTAATGGCCAGTAAAATAGCTTTTGTTTTCAGTGTAAAATCTTTCATATTTCTGTAATGTTTGGTTTTAAATGAATGGGTATTTGCTGTTTTTTTGAATAACCAATTACCAACAAACTACTCTTGCCCAAAGTTCAATGCTGAAAAGTTGAAATGGCTTTGATTTCAAACGATGGTTAGGCCACGTCCTGACTGCGCTAAAGAACAAAAAAGCCGAATAAAAATCCTGCCACAACTGATCCAACAAGGATAAGAGTATTATTACCTCTGTCTTTTGAAACGCGATTTTTAACATCTTCCGAATTATAAATCTCATCACTTTGAGCCTTGAATTCCGGATTTAAATAACTGTAAAAATCAGCTTTACAGCGATAACAACTACTCCATAAATCAGACCTGGTTTCTTCGGTAATGTTGATAATATCTGCTTTCAGCGCACATCCTTCTCTTTTAAGTATTTCTATCGCATCTGCTTCGCTGCAGGCAACCGAAAACCCGGATTCTCCAAGTTTAATTTCACCCACTTTTTGCACTGAATCTGAAACAAGCATTTGTTTTTTTATCACAATATCACAATCGCTGTAATCCGATTTATTAACCTGATATCCAGTTCTGATAATCCGATGTGAACAGCTTGTAAATGTGAGGAATAAGAGCGAATAGAGAATAATTTTTTTCATACAGTTGGCATTTTGAAGATATTGATAACGTTATATACATTACTTATTGTCCATCTTTTTAATAATTTCGCGCAACAGGTCGTTTTTTTCTTGGCTTAATGAGATAAATTTATTAACCCATGTATAGATCAAATAAAGTATGGCAAATGTAATCGCCCAAGAGATGATGATAATTAAAAACGGAAAGATTGCGATGGGCTCATGATGTTGGTTTTATTAAGGTGAATAGTCTTTAAATTAAAAGATGCTATGAGTTGTATATTAGTGAGTTGCACTCCATAAATCCTCAATTCTACAATTTATAAAGGATGGAAAGAGGAATACAAACATAAGGAGTATAATAGTTGAAATTTTTCATTATTTTGAATTTTAATATACTATTCAAAACAAATGCTATTTGTAATTTTCATCTTCAAAAAACGAAATGACACCTTGCGAGATAGAGTTTGCAACTCTAACTTTCAAAACAGAATTATCTAGCTGCTTGATCCTTTTCATAACAGTTTTTAATAAATCAATATTTGGGTTTAAGTTTATTTCTGCATTTAAAGCATTAATCTTTAATTCTAATTTATCAAGCTGATTACAAAGTTTGATCAATTCTTTATCATTAATAATTTTATCAATTTGCTCCTGAATCCTATTGTGTTGATCTTTGAGGAATAGTACCATGCTTGATTTTTGAATCAAAAATTCAAACTCGGTTTTTTTTATTTCTAATTCTCTTATTTCCTTTTCTTTTTTAGTTAAATAATCTTTTTTCTCAAGAATTTCCTTTTCTTTTTGTTTTAGCTCTTCTGATTTTTGAATTATTTCTTTTAGATATTCAATACCAGCTAATTCTAAATCTCTTTTCATTAATCCTGACTTGACAAAGGTAAATAAGCTAAATACAGATGCTAATCCGCCAATAATTGCAGAGAAGTTCTGATACATAGATATATTAAAGAATTTAAGCAAAACTCCAATATATCCAAATACAAAATAGAAGATCGCTAAAAGAATGAATATTACATATATTTTTTCATGACTAGTAAGATGTAATTATTTAATCATATTTCGCTCATACAATAAGATTCTATAAAAGTATGGATAATCCATATATGTAAAACAAAAAAAAACCTCTTCTTTTACAATACTTATCAACAACTTGTTATACCAAAGTGATTTATAGATTAATCCAAAGTTATTGCGGTAGAATGCCGATGGATAGAAATGTTAGGCCAATTGAGTGAGCGATAATTGGACTATTACATTTCTCCAATCGGTATTAAATATCCAATCCCAATCATGCTTGCCATATCGCAGATATGCTTACTTTTAGTTTTTCAAAATAAAATAGCCACCAAGGCACGTAAGCAACAAATTTTCGAAATCCGGTTTTTAATCTGTGTTTGTCAGTGTAATCTGTGATAAATTTGCATTCTATGTCGCAACTCAAAGTATATAAAGCATCTGCAGGCTCAGGGAAAACGTTTCGGCTGGCCATCGAATACATGAAACTGGCTCTCACCAACGATACCAACTACCGTCACATTCTGGCGGTAACCTTCACCAACAAAGCCACTGCCGAAATGAAATCGCGCATCATCGGCGAACTTTTCAAGTTGGCGAAGGGAAACGAATCGGTTTACATGGACGTTTTGACCAAAGAATTGGGCTGGCAACCGATGATGGTGCAGCGGCAGGCACAACTGGTTTTGAAACGCATTTTGCACGATTATTCGCGCTTTTCAATCAGTACCATCGACAGCTTTTTTCAACGGGTGATCAAAGCTTTCAACCGCGAACTGGGCATCAACGCGGCCTACAATGTGGAATTGGACGAGAACAGCATTCTCGAAGAGGCAGTTGACCGGCTGATTCAGTCTGTGGAAGACGATCCGAAGTTACTTGAATGGCTCGATGCTTTTGCTTCAGAAAAAATCAGGGACGGCAAGGGCTGGAACCTAAAAAAAGACATGATCAGGCTGGGAAACGAGATTTACAACGAAACGTTTAAGTCGCTCAACGAAGAGTTGTACGCGAAACTCAACGACCGCACTTTTCTGAAAGATTACCGTAGCAAGCTAAATAAAATCATCGCTCAATACGAAAACAAGCTGAAATCGCTGGGGCAGGAAGCCTTGAATATTATGGCGATGGAAAACCTTTCGGTGGATGATTTTAAGGGGAAGGGCAGAGGTCCGGCCGCTATTTTCCAGAAAATGAAAGATTTGAATTTTGAGCCTTCGAATACGGTTCTGGCAGCGGCAACCGAATCTTCAGCCTGGGTCACCGCTTCGGTGAAAGAACCGCAGAAATCGCACCTGACAGCCATTGCCGAAAGCAAACTGATGCCGAAATTGCAGGGTGCCTTGCAACTCAAAGAATCGCAGTCGCGCAATTACATTACTGCACAGTTAATTAACAGTCAGCTTTATACACTTGGAATTCTGGTCGATTTGCGAAAGTCGGTCAAGGAAATTTGCCGCGAAAAAGGGGTAATTCTGATTTCTGATTCGGGTCATTTGCTAAAAACAGTGATTGCCGATTCTGAAACGCCTTTCGTCTATGAAAAAACAGGTTCGGTGTATTCTCATTTTATGATCGATGAGTTTCAGGATACTTCCGGTTTGCAATGGAATAATTTCAGGCCATTAATCGGAAACTCGCTTTCGGAGAACAATCTCGGAATGGTGGTGGGCGATGTGAAGCAGGCCATTTACCGCTGGCGGAGCGGCGACTGGCGGTTACTGGCTGGCAAACTGGGCGAAAATTTCCCCGCATTCGGTCTTCAAAACGAGGTTCTGAACAGCAACTGGCGCAGTCATGGAAAAGTCATTCGCTTCAACAATACACTGTTTCGGTTGATTCCGGAGTTGCTGCAAAGTCACATTGAATCAGAACTTTCGGCTGCCAACATTGTCGAAAATCCGGTAGAAATTACCATTCCGGAAGTGTATGCCGACAGTGTTCAGGAGATTTCGAACAAAGACGTGGCTGAGTTGGGTTACGTTCGCGTAAAGTTTCTGGAAAGCAAAACCGACCAGAAAGCTGAGAATGAAGAATTGATACTTTCGGAGCTGGTTGATTCGGTAAAATTGCTTCAGGATAAAGGTGTGAAAGCCCGTGAAATAGCTATTCTGGTTCGCGCAAAAAGTGAAGCCCGCCTGATTGCCGACCTGTTTCTGGAACAAAAAGGCCTGCCCGAAAATGCTGCCTATAATTTTGATATTCTTTCAAGCGAATCGCTCTATATTATTAATTCAGAAGTAATTGGTTTCATCATTTCCGCCCTGACCAGCTTTCTGAACCCTGACGATCAGGTGGTAAAAGCTGAAGTCAATTATTTGTACTACCGGAAGATATTTCCGCAGTTGCAGGAGATAGGGAAGGTGCCGGAGCTGCGCGAGGAAGTTCCAAGTTTCAAGTTTCAAGTTTCAAGTCAAAAAGGCGTTGCACAACAGAATCTTACTTTGGATTTATTTCCGGAGGTGGGAGACGGGAGACGGGAGATTCCCTACGAACCTAAAATTTATCAGCAGTTTGAAGAAATGGATGATCCGGAGAATGAATTGTTGCAGTTTATTGCCGGAAAAGCATTTCAGGAACTGATTGCCGGAAAACCGATTCCGGAGATTATTTACAGCATTTGTGAGAAGTTTAATCTTTTCAGCCTGACCGACGAACTGGCGTATTTGCAGGCGTTTGTCGATCAAATTTCGGTATTCGAGCGAACGCAGGCTTCCGAATTAACCAGTTTTCTGAATTGGTGGAAGCAAAACGGCGAACGGTTCACCATCCCTGTTTCCGACAGTATTGACGCCATCACTGTGCTGACCATCCACAAATCGAAAGGACTGGAATTTTCGCATGTGTTTGTGCCCTTTTTCAACTGGTCCATTCATCCGCCTGCAACTCCCGACCGTGCGCCTTTGCTTTGGTGCAAACCGGAAGTAGAGCCTTTCAGCGATATGGAACTGGTGCCGGTGCGGTACAAATCGGATGTCGGAAATTCCATCTTTTACCGCGAATTTTTCACGGAGAAATTCAATACTTACATCGATAATCTGAACCTGATGTACGTGGTTTTCACCCGTGCAAAAGCGGCTTTGTGGGTGTGGGCAAGTTTCTCTGCCAGCAAACTTACTTCGGTGGGCGATTTGCTGAAACAGGCAGTTGACAAACAAGCCGCGATGGGTTCGTGTGCTCTCACAAATGAGGAATCCGTTCAGTTCACTGAAAGTTACGATCCTGAAAAACAATTGTTTGAAATTGGCGAAATAGCCTTTTCAGAAGAGAAAAAGAAGACCGGAAAAACGGTGAAGGATGTGCGGCTTTCGGAATTTGAATTTGCCGATTTCCGAAAATTCCTGAACATTAAAAAACGGGGCGAAGATTTTTTTACCAGGGATGGTAAAATACAAAGCGGTATTAACAAAGGAAAGCTGATTCATGAAATTCTTTCATTGATTGAAACTACCGGCGATTTGGACAAAGCGGTAAAACGGATTGAGACGGAAGGCAAAATTGGCGCCGATAAAACCGAAGCTATGAAAGCTGAATTGCTGGAAATGCTGAACGATCAGGAAGTAAAGTCCTGGTTCGATGGAACCTACCGCGTTGTAAACGAACGAAATATTCTGACTGGTGCAAATGGCCTCAAACGGCCCGACCGAATCATGATTGGTGTGGATGGGGTAGTGGTGGTTGATTATAAATCAGGAGAAATGGAGTCGGATAAATACAAATCCCAATTGCGTTCGTACATTCGTGAATTGAAAAATTGCGGCTACGAAAATGTATCGGGATTTATTTGGTACACACGGCATAATAAAAGGGTGGCGATTTAGGGGTAGAGACAGGGCATGCCCTGTCTTTAAAACATTGAATATCAATTTCGAAATACAAAATGAAAGGCGTAATTTTTTCAACGATACTGTTTATTTCCTTTTTGTGGCCCTCATTTTTGATGGCTGATGAATCGCTGGATCCGTGCCATTATTCAACTGAAGGAACTGATTTTTGGATTGGTTTTATGCAGAACCGGAGCAACCATCCGAATCATTACCTTGAAATTACTGTTACTTCAAGGTTTGGTTCTGACTTTACACTCACCTATGGCCCGAATGAGATCCCAATTGGCGGCAACTATTCAGTGGAAGCCAATAAGTCAATTATAGTTCCGATTGATTTTAATTTATTGGAATCAATGGGGTCTGAAACTCCTGAAAACAAAGGAATACACCTTGTTTCAAAAACAAATCCGGTAAATGTTTATGCCTTGAATTACCGGACTCAATCGTCGGACGTTGCAGTAATTTATCCGACTGAATCGTTGGGCAAAGAATATTTTGCAATGTGCTATACACCGCGTAGAACAAGCACTAACGAGTCAAACAGCGAATTTTTAATTGTTGCAAGCGAGGATAACACCACTGTTAACGTAACTCCTTCAGTAAATACTGATCAGGGAAAATCTGCCAATGTGCCATTTATTGTACAGCTGAATAAAGGCCAATCCTATCAGGTGCAATCAATGAATAACATCGTTGCCGGACAGGGAGACCTTACCGGAAGTTTTGTTTCAGCAAATAAACCGATCGCTTTTTTTTCAGGTTCGAAGGCAACTACAATTCCAAATTCAGGCTATACCAATTTTTCATACGATCATTTATTTGAACAGATGCCTCCGACAAGTACCTGGGGAAAAGAGTTTTATGTTGTTCCACTGAAGCAAAAGGTTAAAGACACTTACAGGGTTTTGGCGGCAGAAGATGGTACTAATGTTACAATTGAAGGACTCAACCGAACCATCACAATAGACAAGGGTAAATTCTTTGAGTTTGAACTCACCAGTACCCAGTCATGCCGGATAATTTCAAGTAAAAGAGTAATGCTGGCTCAGTATTGCAGATCTCAAAGGGCTGATGGAAATTCCGGGGTCGGCGATCCCTTTATGATAATTTTAAGTCCTGTGGTTCAGAAAGTTAGTGACGTTACCTTCGTGGCATACATGTCGCCCAAAGTTGAAAACATCTTTTATATCAACATTATTACCCTCACTTCTGAAGTCGGCAATATCCTGCTGGATGGTTCAGTAATCAGTTCCAATTTCATTGCATTTCCGAACAGCAAATACTCTTACGCCCAGGTAGCAACGAGCGCCGGACCTCACAGGCTTTATAACCCAAATGAAGATGGTGGATTTCTGGCCTATATGTATGGCTTTGGCGATTTTGGTGATACTGAATCGTATGGCTATGGTGTTGGTTACAATCTCGATATTCAGCTTGATATTGAAGGCGATATAAAAGATGACACGCTCGTAATTTGTAAAGGAGAAAGTTATGAGCTTGATGCAGGAAACTACTTTAACAGTTATGAATGGAATACGGGGGAAACTACCACCACAATAAAGGTTTCAGAAGAAGGCTGGTACGAAGTAACTGCCAGTACAATACTGGGATGCAAAAAGTCTGACAAGGTCTATGTGAAAGTCAATGATCCTCAGATAGATTTGGGAGAAGATACCGGTTCATGTTATCCGGGAGAAATCGTTCTGGATGGCGGGTCCGGGTTTGAATCGTATTTATGGCAGGATGGAACGACCAATCGTACATTTACTGTTATGGAAACCGGTAATTACAGTGTAACCGCAAAAAATTCACGGGGATGCAAGGCTATTGACAACATATACGTTACAGTTTTTGATCCTGCTTTCAGTCAGAATTATGACGTGGCCTCAGAAGTGCATCCTGAAATTTCATTCTTCAACGAAACGGAACTTGCAGTGAGTTATTTGTGGGATTTTGGCGATGGGGAAACCAGCACAGATGAAAATCCGGTGCATCATTACAAGGCGATCGGCGAATACAACGTGGTTTTGCAGGCAACATCAAAGTTTGGCTGTGTCGATACTGCCAGTTCAGTTGTCAAAATTATTCCCTTCACACTATCAACTCCAAATGCTTTTAGACCCGATAGCGACATTCCTGAAAACAAGGTTTTCCTGCCAATTACGTTGGGAATAAATCCGGAGAAATACCAGTTACGGATATTTAACAGGGTAGGTTCAACTGTTTTTGAAACTACAAATCCGGAAAATGGTTGGGACGGAAAAATTCGAAATGGAAATCTGGCAGAACCCGGCATATTTGTGTGGATCGTCCAATATTCAGATGTGCAAGGTTATCCGCATCAGCAAAAAGGAACAGTGATGTTGGTAAGGTGAGGAGAAAGACGGGAGACCGAAGTCAGGAGACCGAAGAACGGAGATAGGAGAGGGGAAAAGTGATCAGTCGCAGTCGCAAAATTCAATTGCAATATGATGTTTTAACTTATACTGATATTCGGTCAACTGACAACTTTTTGACAACCCGACAACCCAACAACTTTTTTTTTCTTCGGACTTCCGACTTTTTCACCTTACCTCCCATTCCCCCGGAATTTCGTAAAACGGGAAAAGGCTCTTTGGGCCGGGATCTTTCAAAAGGAAGGAAATCGATATTTCAACCGAACCATGCGATCTAAGTCCAACTCCGCGAATGTTGGTGTCGTAGGTAATCGCTGTTTTCATTTGTTTTCCCATAAATCCGGCCATCACAATTACATCGGTACTTTTTCGGGTGGTTTGCCTGTTCCAGATTCCAAGCGAAAAACCTTTGCGGTTGGCGTAAACTCCGAACGTGATATTCTGTTCTTCCCCCTGAGCCTGAACAATGATATTGGGATTGAACGCGAAGTATTTCCGCCAATGACCTGGAATATGCCATGGAAGGTTCACTTCAAAATGTGCCGTCAGCTTTCCTGACAAAGGAATTGGATAGGCTGAATACATCGACTGGTTGGGTTCACTCAAATGGTCGGCTGCCAAACCGAAAAAATATTTGCCGTTGAATACCAAAATTCCGGTGCCAAAATCAGGAAAGATACGGTTGTTGTTTTCAGGAAGGGTTTCATTTGTTGGCAGATTCTGTCCGTAAACGGCATCCAGCCCGTCAGCAAAAATTAGACGGTTAAAATTAAGTGCATTCATTTGAGCCCCGGCAGTAAGGCTTCCGTAAATTGTCCAATCCTTGTTGATTTGTATTTCCTTTGAATAAATGGCTTTAAAACTACTTTGGGTAAAGATTCCGTCACCCTGAACATCCTGGTACATCAGCCAACCGATTCCGCTTTTTATCTTCGGAAGATAAGTGTCGAAAGATGCAAAGTAGGTGGTGTATGCATTGCTCATGGCTGGCCACTGGTTGCGGTACTGTACACCGGCGCGCGGTACTTTCATGGTTCCCGCATAGGCAGGGTTCATGTAAACCGGGTTCATGAAAAACTGCGAAAAATAAGGATCCTGGGCCCCTAAATTGCCAATCCACCCAATGAGGAGGAAAAAGACGATGATCGATTTTTTAGGCAAGTGCTCAGGTTGGTAAAGCATATTGGTTGTCTGGTCGCAAATAAATTCCTTCAAATGTAAAAATAATACCAATGAATAGGTTGATAATATTGAATTGTTGGGTGTTTTTATTCGTTATGAACGAGTTACAAAATATCAGTGTTGAAGTAATTTTTTCTGCTGAAAACCTTCTAAAAAGACTATTTTTGCAAAAAATACATTTATCATGATACAACGAATTCAAACTGTTTACCTGTTTCTTTCCGCCTTGTTAATCGGCTTTTTATTTTTATTGCCATTTGCTGAAATAGCTTTAAATGGTTCTATCTATCTTTTTAATTACAAAGGGATTGTGCTTGATGGTACATTGAAGGAAAATGGCATGGCCATTTCAATATTAATTGGAATTATACTGACTTTGCATGGTGTGGCAATTCAGAGTTTCAAGAACCGGATCAGACAAATCCGGCTCATTGTGTTTTCTATTTTGCTGATGCTGGGTTTATTCGGAATGTTTTTCTTTTTTACCTGGTACACTTTCAGCGAAGCACAAATTAGCTATAAAATCAGCATGGTTTTCCCTTTGGTCGCCATTGTTCTCGACTATCTGGCCATTCGTGCGATCGGAAAAGACGAAGCGCTGATACGTTCAATCGACCGGATCAGATAAATCATAAGGATGTCCGAAAGCTTTTATAAAGTCATTAATGGTCATTAAGTTGTCTTAAATCACAACCGAATTACCATTAATGACAACATTTTACTCCGCAATTTCGTGGCTCAAACAGTGCAAAGTTCCCAATCCCCAAACCAAATCCACCGCATTTATACCGATTACATCCCGATCAGGAAACAAATCAGTGAGAATTCCGAGTGCTTTGTAGTCGTTTTTGTCGTTGAAAGTAGGCATCAGTACGCAACCGTTGGTAACCAGAAAATTTACGT
This sequence comes from Prolixibacteraceae bacterium, assembly GCA_019459485.1. Lineage (GTDB taxonomy): Bacteria > Bacteroidota > Bacteroidia > Bacteroidales > Prolixibacteraceae > Aquipluma. The sequence goes on along the minus strand of JAIBEZ010000015.1, from coordinate 66,762 downwards.
AACTGGCCGGAAGTCGCAGGTCTTCAAAGTCGAGTCGACCGGGCATTGGCATGGTCACCACATTTAGTTTTTCGCCGTTTTCTAACTTGGCATTCCGGAGTATTTCCAGATTGGCTTCCAGCTTGTGATGATTGGGATCGCTGGTGTTTTTCTCCTGAACGGCCACCACTGTGTTGCGGTTTATAAAACGGCAAATATCGTCCACATGTCCGTGGGTATCGTCGCCCTCAATGCCTTCGCCCAGCCAGATGGTGTTGGTTACACCCAAATATTCGCGGAAAACATTTTCATAGTCTTCCTTTCTGAAACCTCTATTTCGAATCTGTTGAACCGGATCCATCAAACATTCTTCGGTAGTAATAAGCGTTCCGCATCCGTTTACATCAATTGAACCACCTTCGAGCACCACCAATTTGTTGTTGTACATGGCCTGAACAAGCGGCAATCCCAAATGTTGGGCTACTGCTGCCGGAATTCCCTGATCTTTCTTGTGGTTTTTGTATTTGGCCCAACCGGTAAAGCCAAACTGAATGGCTTCGCGGCCTCCACTGGCAGCTTTCACAATAGCCGGTCCCGAATCGCGCATCCAGTTGCGGTTGGTGTCTTTGATGATGTAACTTACCTGAGCAGGATCGACATGTGCCTGTTCGAGCATTATCGCTACTTTTTCGCGTAGTTCGTCTGACTTTACAACCAAAATCACCGGTTCGTAGGTGGTCACTTTTTTGATCATTTCTACAAATGCCCATTTAATGGCGTGGTACTTTCCGGGCCAGTCGCGGCCTTCCGAAGGAAATGATAATAGGGTGGCCTGATGTTTTTCCCACTCAGCGGGGAATCTTCGGGATAGTATATTCATTGAGTTTTTGATTTATAGGGATTTATTGAGTAGGTAGTACTAACTTCCACCTAAATATTGTTTTGTCGTTTTAACTGTTGAGTAAAAGCCGTTCAATGCCGCTGTAAAGCTTTTATGGACCTCTTCGGCTTTGACTTCTTGTTCGAGTATTTTAAGGTCTTTTGTTGCACAAGCGTCTTCGAGCAATATACAATTAAACCCGAAATCTTTTGCAGCACGCGTTGTTGCATCAATACACATGTGAGTCATCATGCCGCAGATTACTAAATCTGTTATATTATTGGTTTTCAGATAGTCTAACAATTCAGTTTCTCTAAAACTATTTGGATAATGTTTTACAATTACTTTTTCATGTTCCAACGGTTTTACATTTTCATGAATTTCTGCACCAACTGTATTTGGCAAAAAAAATGTTGCGCCAGAGCTTGTGGCAATATGTTGTATATGTATTATCGGCAATTTGTCTGCCCGAAATCTATCAAGAACCAACCGTGCATTTTCACTTGCTTTTTCAGATCCGACAAGTGTCATTGTTCCTTTGTCGAAATAATCATTCTGAATGTCAATAATTATCAAAGCTGTTTTCATATTCTCTTTTGATTGTTGTGGTTGTGAAAATCCCATAGTTACCAGAAGGCAAAAAGTTGTAATAATTGGCAGAACCTTTTTCATATAGAATTTTTAGAATTGCATACTCTTGTTTCCTTCATAATGGAGTCTTCCGGATATGGTGTCTGTTTGATTTTTTTATTGAAATACAAGTCTCATGGGTATCATTTCTGACTTTTTAAATCCAGCTCTTTGGTAGAAATTTATTGCGGTGTCATTATTGAAATCTGTCAATAAAGTCAATCTCAAACAGTTCCTGCCTTTTGCGAAATTTATAGCTTCATTTAATAGTTCCTTGCCGAAGCCTTCATTTCTGTATCCTTTATCAATGATCATATCTTCCAATATCGCCACTTTTCCTCCTAAAGCAGTACTGATGCTATATAATAAGCTGACCATTCCAACTATTTTGTTGTCTATTTTGAAAACAAGGATTTCTCCAATTTCAGGGTTGCTCAATATTTTAACTAATCCGATTTCCTGTTTTTCAAAATCAGGTTCAAATTCAATATCCTGAGTAAATAATTCATTCAACAATCTAGTTAGATCAACCAAATCATCTTTAGAAGCCAGGCATATTTTCTTTTCTGTTTTCAATATTTTTCTTTAAGTCGTTCAATTCAAAAATAGAACTAATTATTTACCAGTTTTGTCTGTTGGCTGAATTCATTGATGGTTTTCAAGTCGAACTCGTAATAATCGAGTTTTTTATTCATTTTCAGGTCTGTTTTGATGGAATAGTCGGTAATCAGACAACTTTCGATGTCGTAGCTTAACTGACCTTTCCCACTGCCAGTGCCTGTAAACGAATTGTCCATCGTTTTCGGGGTCATTAGGTAACTTTGGCTAAGTTCAAATTGCGCCAGATTATTATTGATGCTGAGCAGTTTATAAGTTGTGGTAACTATTATTTCGATGGTCGAACCTTCCATTGGCATTGTCATCGGACGATCTATGGAGAACTGATCACCGATTTTGAGCCGCTTCTCCGGAAAGTCGAATTGCTCGAAATTATTCCTGACCGCTTGCAGAAGCTGGACTTTCTGATCAAAGTCGAGCATACCGGAGACAACCTTACTAAAAGTTGGCAGTTCTTTGCCTTTGATTTTGCCATGCATTACGGTTCCTTCCGGAATTTCATTTTTCCCGTCAAGGCTCATCGTTTTTTTATAGGTCAGGCTGACTTGAAAACTTGAGTCTGCTGAACTTTTACCTGTTACTAATTCCGTATCATTTTTGGTTCTTACCTTCGAAATCATTGGATTTTTAACGTTCATGCTTTTCAACTTTCGCATTGCAATCTCCTGTCCCGAGTAAGTAATCACCGTTTCAGTTCCTCTTATGGTAGATATGCTGTAAGTCTTTTCTGGCTGGAACTGCACTTTCAGGATTAATCCTTCGGGTTTGGGGACGCTGCACGAAAATTGTGTTAACAGCAGCAAAATGCCGAATGCTTTTCTCATTTTCTTAATCTGAATATCGTGTTATTTGAAGTCCTGTTATTGAATTTTCGCTATTTTCCTTGTCCGCAGGCAGCGGTAAGTTTTTTATTTCTCCAGAAACTGCAATACAGGTGCTATAAATTGTTCAAATGCCTCGATGTGCGGAAGATGTCCTATTCCATCAAGTTTTACAAGTTTACTATTCGCAATTTTTCCTTGTGTCAGTATTCCGAGTTCGGGATAATTGCCCATGGTTTTCCTCATTTCCGGCGCTGCCAGATCTTTACCCAATGCGGTTCTGTCACGTTGTCCGATGATTAGCAAAGTGGGGGCCTTGATGTTCTCCAACTCGTAAACTATCGGTTGAGTCATGATCATATCCGTTGTTAGTGCCTGATTCCATGCAATTAACGGATAATTTTTATTTAAGGTCAACCCGGCAATGATATTCAGCCATTCGTCGTATTCTGGTTTCCATTTGTTGTCGTAATAAAACACGAGCTGGTATTTTTTCATGGCTTCATAATTCTGTTTTAGTTCTTTCTGAAATAAAACATCGACTGGCTGATACGGAACTTTTAGCTTGTAATCCTCTAATCCGATTGGATTTTCCAGAATAAGTTTTGTGGTAGTTTCAGGATACATCAATGTGAATCTGATTGCCAGCATTCCACCCATTGAATGGCCGAGTACTGCTATCTTTTTTATATCCAGGGTATCAAGAAGGGTTTTGGTATTGGTTGCCAGTTGCTGAAATGAATACTGAAAATTTTCAGGTTTAGACGACTTCCCAAATCCAATCTGATCGGGAATAACAACCCTGTACCCATTCTTCAGCAATACATCCGCTGTTTGCTTCCAGTAGGCTCCGTTAAAATTTTTCCCATGAAACAGCAGAACTGTTTTGCCATTTGGTTTATCTGGCAAAACATCCATATAGGCCATTTCATATTGATGTTTTTGAATGGAGAGCGAAATGATTTTCACAGGAAAGGGATATTCATAATTTTCCAGATTCAGATCCATTTCTTTTATCTGCGATTGTGAAATCAACGGTAAAAAAAGACTGAATAAACTGATCAGAATGAAACATCGGCTTGCTTTCGCCTGAAATGATAATTCACATTCACCGGAAAAACTTCGATATAAAATGTTCATGGTATTTCTGTATTTGTATTACTTTATTCTTTTCTTCCAAAGCGTTTTTGCTATGGCACAAACTTTATTATTACTCTTGGTTTTAATCATGTGGATATACGAATTGTCATGAATATCCCGCTCAGTGAACGACATGATTGTATCACCCAATTGAGCTTCTGCAATAAAACGACCATCAATAGAGTGCAAATAGAAATTATCAATAATGTCTTCTGAAACTGACTCCATTAGCCATTGCAAATACCTGATATTGTTGACGTGCTGATTGGTATCTACATCAAACCGGTTGATATTAAATTCCTTAATGTGATTTATTGAATCAACCGGTTCAATTTTTTTAGTAATATCGTGATTCATGCATTCTTCCTTATAAAAGGACCATTTCTCTTTTATGGCATCAAAAATCTGAATAGGCCTTCTTCTTTGAATATCAAAGAAAACCCATAGACCTTTTGCTTTTCCAATTATTTTCCCCAGTTCATTATAAATAATATTTTCTCTGATCCCTTTAACCGTTGAATAGCTTGATAGCCAGGTCCTGATAGTGATCTTTTCCTTGTATTTTGGATATTGAAACATTTCCATTACTCCGGAAAGTAATACCCATCCAATATTTTGTTTTTCAAGAACATACAAACTGTGATTGATTGAATAGCAATGATCTGCAGCAGTTTCTTCCAATAAAGTTAAAATAGAAGACGATGAAGCTTCTCCGAACTTATTCATTTCGAAGTATCTTAACTCAAATTGTTTGTCGAAATAGTTTTCCAATTTATAGCTTTATTAATGATCGTTTTAAATGCTCGATTATTTACCAGCAAAAGTGTCGATAAAATATTTTTCCTGAAATTTGACAGCAATCAGAAGAAAAACAGATCGGATATTTTCATAATGTTTTTGATTTTGTTCCTGAGTTGTCAGGCTGCATAATCAACAATTTCAATTCCGGTTTTTAATATTTCAGATACAACAGGATTGGATATTTGAAAATCAATCACTCTGAATGGATGCGGTTCAATTAAAAGGTCATCGTCAGTTCTCATTTTCATGAGTTCTATTTGTAGATCTATGATATCATCGATTGATTTAAAAATAATTGCCAGATCAATATCGCTGTCAATATGATTTGTCCCTTTAGCAAACGAGCCAAATAATATGGCATTTTCAATTTTATACTTCTTGCTAACTAGAGAGATGTATCGTTCAGCAATTTTTATAGCGCCTGCTTTATCCATGATCTTAGTTCTTTAATATTTGAAATCCATTCAGATGTAAATTCGGATGTGCATTTTTCATAAAAAGCCTGTTTGTAGCTGTCGTATCGGGCATTCAGATTAAAAGTTGTTATTGTATCAAGCCAACCAAATTGAATACTTTGAAAATCTATTTTTGAAAGCTTTGCAAGTCGTCTTAAATCGTGTGTAAAGGGAGCGTGATCTCCCGTCGTTTTTACTATTTTGGCTTTCAATAATCTTTCAATTACGATATGTCCAATAAATAAAGACCAATGGTAATCTTTCACTTCATAAAGATGAATCATGGTCGTATAATCCTTATCAGACGTTGTAATCCAATGATTAAAAATTTTTTCTATATCAATCTTTCCATTTTCCATAAATCAAAAATAGGTAATAATACCGATATCTAATTTAGCAAGAAGGTAACTCAGCTTTAATCAATAAACCGTTTCGTAATATCTCCATATGCGTCAATTCGTCGGTCGCGGAGGAAAGGCCAGTTGCGGCGGACATCTTCCATCAGAGTGAGGTCAACTTCAGCCATGATGATTTCTTCCTTGTCGTGCGAGGCTTCGGCCAGTATTTCCCCTTGTGGGCCGGCAATAAACGAGGCTCCCCAGAATTCGATTCCGGCCGTTGTTTCAACAGGTTTTTCCAAACCTACCCGGTTACAAGCAGCTACAAAAATACCGTTGGCCACGGCGTGTCCACGCTGAACGGTGCGCCAGGCGTCGTGTTGCTTTTCGCCGTATTGCGCTTTTTCTGCCGGATGCCATCCAATGGCAGTCGGGTAAAAGAGTACTTCCGCGCCTTGCAGAGCAGTAATTCTTGCTCCTTCAGGATACCACTGATCCCAGCAAATCAACGTTCCGATTTTTCCAACTTTGGTATCAAATGCTTTGAAGCCGATGTCGCCCGGAGTGAAATAAAATTTTTCGTAGTAGCTCGGATCATCTGGAATGTGCATTTTGCGGTACAAACCGGCCTGCGAACCATCGGTGTCGATGATGTAAGCCGAATTGTGATACAATCCTGAAGCGCGTCTTTCGAAAAATGGAACGATCAGCACAACTCCCAACTCAGCAGCCAAAGCACTGAAAGCTTTGTATGAATCGTTGTGCAGGGGTTCGGCCAGATCAAAATAATCATGATTTTCGCTCTGGCAAAAATAGAACGAACTGTATAATTCAGGCAGACAAACCACATCGGCTCCCTGTTTGGCGGCTTTTCTGATCCATTCCAGACACTTCTTCAGGTTAACTTCCGGAGTTGCATCCAGTGAAATCTGGGTCAACGCAATATTGTAGTTCTTGTTCTTCATGGTGCTTTTATAGTTTAAACAGCAAAAATAATGAAAATATGGACAGCGTAAAGACAGGGCATGCCCTGTCTCTGTAATTGAATAGAAAAGAGACAAGGCGTGCCTTGTCTCTACACCTTCTTAAAATATTCCTTGCTGGCGTTGCAGATCGGGCATTTGTAATCTTCAGGCAGGTCTTCGAAAGGTGTTCCTGGTGGAATTCCCATCGACGGGTCGCCTTCTTCAGGATTATAGGTAAACCCGCAGATCACACAAACCCAGCTCTGACCGTCGAATATGTATTCATGTTCATGATCGTGTTCCGGCTCTTTTTCTTCTACGACAGTCGCGTCTGTTTCTGCATCAAGCACCGATTTTTCGATGTAGGTTGGTGAATTCTTTGGCGAAAGCATTTTGTACTTTTCGCGGTAATACTTGTAAGTCAACGGTTCTTCATCCGAAATTTCATCGGCATCAAGTACTTCACCAACAATCAGGTAGTGCGATCCGAGGTCGATGGAATTGGTGACTTTACAATCGAACCAGGCCACTGCGCTGTCGAGTACAATGGGTGCGCCGGTGATGGCGGTGATGGTTTTTACACTGCTGAATTTGTCCAGATCGGATGACGACATAAAACCAAAATCGCCGATGATTTTCATATTCACGTCTTTTTTCAATACTGAAACTGAAAATATGCCGGAATCGAGAATTACCTGTGTTGTCTGGTTTTTCTTGTGGCACGAAATTGCAAGTTGCTCGGGTTGCGAAGTCACCTGAAAAGTAGTATTTGCAATGTATCCGGCCTTTTTGCCCTGATATTCGGAAGCTACCAGATACAATCCGTAGCTTAATTTATGAAATGCTTTTAGCTTCATGATTCTTAAATTTTACTTTATTTTTTGCTGAACGAATTTAGACGATTGTTTTAAACTTATCGCTTTTTCAGGAAGAAATTTATTAATACTTAACGAATGATAGTTTACTTTAATTTGGTCGGTAGTTTTGTAAATCATACCTTTCGCCTTGCCAATTTATTCATCATTAACAGTGTATTACTATGAAAAAAAATCTACTCTTAATTTTATCGTTATTTATTATCATTCAGGTATTTGCACAGTCTGTGCCACCTGTTGAAACCGAAAAGCAAATTGTTATCGAAACCAAACATGCGGCAGTGGTTTATTCAGTTGGGAAAAATAAAAAACTTTATCAGGCTTATCTGGGCGAAAAGCTGAACAATACTTCTGACTATTTACTACAGCGAAATACGCACGAAGCTTATATTCCTTCAGGAACAGACAATCTGTTTGAACCGGCCATTAAAATGCTTCACAACGATGGAAATCCTTCGCTGGAATTGCTTTTTTCTGAAGATAAAATGTTGTTCGAAGGCAATGTTACCACCACGACAATCATTCTGAAAGACCCGGTATATCCGGTAACTGTGAAGCTGATTTTCGTTGCCTACTTTGAAGAGGACATCGTAAAAACATGGACGGAAATCAGCCATCAGGAAAAGAATCCGGTGGTTATGAGCAATTTCGCTTCTTCGATGATCCATCTGAATGCCGACCGTTATTGGTTGACTCAGTTTCATGGAGATTGGGCTGAGGAAATGCGTATGGAAGAAAGCCAGTTGACAAGTGGAATAAAAACAATCGACAGCAAACTGGGCACCCGGGCGAACATTTTCCAGACGCCGGTATTTTTTCTGGCAAAAGACAAGCCTGCCAGTGAAAATTCAGGAGAAGTGATTGCCGGAACATTGGGCTGGACAGGCAGTTTTCAAATGTTGTTCGAAATCGACAATTACAATTCTCTAAGGATGATTTCGGGAATGAACCCGTTTGCTTCGGAATATCACCTGAAACCCAATGAGAATTTTGTAACTCCTGAATTTATTTTCACTTTCAGCGCACAGGGAAAAGGACTGGCCAGTCGCAACTTTCACCAGTGGGCACGCAATTACGGTGTGATGGACGGAAACGGAAGCCGCCTGACCTTGCTGAACAACTGGGAAGCAACTTATTTCGATTTTGATGAAAAAATACTGACTGATTTGTTCGGTGGCGCCAAAGAACTGGGCGTTGATGTTTTTCTGCTGGACGATGGCTGGTTTGGAAATAAATACCCCAGGGCAAATGATGGCGCCGGTTTGGGCGACTGGCAGGAAACTAAAACCAAATTACCTCATGGACTGGGATATCTGGTTGAACAGGCCGAGGCAAAAGGTGTAAAATTCGGTATCTGGATTGAGCCGGAAATGGTGAACCCGAAAAGTGAATTGTATGAAAAACATCCTGATTGGATTCTGAAATTGCCGAATCGCGCGGAGAATTATTACCGCAACCAGTTGGTTTTGGATTTGACAAATCCCGAAGTGCAGGATTTTGTTTACAATGTGGTGGATGAAATAATGACCAAAAATCCAAACATTGCGTTCATTAAATGGGATTGTAATCGTATAATGACCAATACTTACTCGCCATATCTGAAAGACAAGCAGTCGCACGTTCAGATTGAATATGTGCGCAGTTTTTACAATGTAATGGAGCGTTTACGCAAGAAATATCCAGATTTGCCCATCATGCTTTGCTCGGGTGGCGGTGGACGCACCGATTATGGCGCTCTGAAATACTTTACCGAATTCTGGCCAAGCGACAATACTGATGCGGTTGAGCGGGTATTTATACAATGGGGATATTCTTATTTTTTTCCGAGCATTACCTCGTGCAACCACATTACCACCATGGGCAAACAATCGCTAAAATACAGGACAGATGTGGCCATGATGGGAAAAATGGGATACGATATCCGTGTAAACGAAATGACAGCCGAGGAATTGGAATTCAGTAAAATGGCTGTACAAAATTATAATCGGCTGAAGGAGTTAATCTGGAGCGGGGATATGTACCGGCTAATTTCGCCTTACGAGGAAGAAAGGGCTGTTTTAATGTTTGCCAGTCAGGATAAATCAAAGTCGTTACTTTTCTCTTATGCATTGCACCCACGTGCATTTGGCCAGTTTAGTCCGGTTCGTTTAAATGGTTTGGATGCGGCTAAAACATACAAAGTGCAGGAAATTAACAAGATGAAAGGCGTTTGGAGTTCATTTTCTTCGGATGGTAAAACCTTTTCAGGCGATTACCTGATGAAAGTTGGTTTGTTGCTGCCAAACAACAACGAACTTACAAGCGCAGTGATTGAAATAATTGAGGTGAAATAATTTATCTCGAAGTTTACTCAACAGGTGACTTGAGTCATCCGCTGAGCAAACTAAAACCTCATTATCAAAGATATTGTAAATGGCTCAAGGATTTGAATTCATCCTTGAGCCATTTATTTTTGGGTGATTCAGGAAATTCTTATGCTTTTTATATTAAACATCGTTTCAAATTTAGTAGTTTTGTTTTACCATAAAAAATCAATCAGCTATGAAAAACACCTATCTAATTGTCTGTATTTCTGTTATTTGTTTATTGTTATTGTCTTCCTGTAACGATGATGATAGTCCGGAAGTTCTTACCAAAGAAAAAATAACAGGCTTTATTCAAAAAGGTCCATTCCTTAATGGCACGTCTATTTCAATTTCAGAACTAAAAACTGATTTGTCGCAAACGGGAAAATCTTTTAATTCTCAGATAAAAGACAATCAGGGAACTTTTGAGCTCGCCAATGTTCAATTATCGTCACCTTTTGTGGAGTTAAAAGCCGACGGATTTTACTTCAATGAAGTAACCGGCGAAACCTCAAAATCACAAATCACATTGCTTGCTTTGGCAGATGTTACCAGTATCAATACGTTAAATGTGAATGTATTGTCAACTTTGGAAAAAGCAAGGGTGGAGAATCTTGTTGCCGGTGGACTTTCATTTGCGGATGCCAAGAAAAAAGCGCTTAATGAAATTCTGGCCATTTTTAGTTTGAGCAAAAGTGATATCCAAAGTTCTGAATTGTTGGATATTAACAAAAGTGGAGACGACAATGCCATTTTGCTGGCCATTTCCTCCATTTTGCAAGGTTTTCGCACAGAAGCCGAATTGTCCGAACTTTTGGCAAACCTGAGTGCAGATATCAGTACAGATGGAAGATTGGATAATACAGTGCTGGGAACTTCATTGATCAGTCACGCAAAAATACTGAACCCGTTGAAAATAAGGGAAAACCTTGAAAAAAGGTATCAGGAAATCGGAACAACCGCTCAGGTTCCTGAATTTGAAAAATACATTATTTCGTTTGTGAATAATTCAACATTTAATGCAGTCAGTTTATTTTCCTATCCGAAAACTGTGGATGATGGTTTAAATATACTAAATGATGAAAATTTAGTTTTTCCTTCAGGACTTGGTGGACCTCCGCCCAGTGTTACACCATATTCATATCTTTCAGTAACTACAATCAAAGGTCTAAGCCTAAAGATAAAACTGGAGTATGTTGAGGGAGGTGATTCAATTTCCGGTTATTGGGGCTATAATCCCAGTAGTAATATAAACTGGAAAGTTAGTGATTATAATTTTGTCAACAATTCTCAAACTTTTGAGGTGGTTGAAAGTGGTAAAGCCTGCAATTTAAGGATGGTATTTATGGTTGGCAATGGTGTCAAAATCCGTATAAGCTATTTTGAAAACAATGATTTGGTGGCGACCAGAACAAGAATTATTACTGTAAATTGAGATACTCAGCAGGTGACTTCAAGTCACCTGCTGAGTATAGCTTACAACTATCTCTCCGTCATCAATTGTCTTGCTTCCTGCTGTAAAATTGCCGGTAAGTGAATGTGCCGGCGGCCAATGCTGATCAGCCATTTGCCGATTTCTTCGGTTCGGAGGGTGTACAGAACTTCGCGCAAATCGTCAATGTTTTCAGTGGTCAGGTCGCTTTCGCGTACGTTTCTCAATTCGTCCAGTTCTTCATCATCGAAATAGGTAATTATTTCCTCATTAAACTCCGACTCGTCGAATTCGCAAATTTCATGCGCCCCGCAGCAATCAGAAGCTATCTGCCTTGGTTCAGTTTCCGGTTCTTTCATGGCCTCAACCCCGGTACTATTTGTCTGTTCTCTTTTTCTGAACCTGATAACTACCAGAGCGACAACTGCTATAATGATAATTCCTAAAATGTAGTACATGGGGCAAATGTGAAAAATATAGTCAATCAGAAATAATCCAATATTAGCTGATTTTGTTTAACTCATTTTCTATCAGTGTGTAAGTTGCTGATGAAACCGGAACCAATGGCAACCGAAGTTGATTTTTAACCGTTCCCAACATTTCCATCAAGGCTTTTACACCTCCCGGATTTCCTTCCCTGAAAATCAGTTTCAGCATTTCGGCCATCTGCAAATGAAGCTGGCTTGCAAGTGCAATGTTTCCGTTAAGTGAGGCGTATGTAAGTTGGCTTAATTTTTCAGGCAAAGCATTGGCAATAACAGAAATAACTCCAATGGAACCCATTGTTACTGAAGGCAAGGTCAAACTATCGTCACCAGAAATTACTTTAAAATAGCCGGGTGCGTTGGCTATTATTTTTGCGAACTGGCCCAGATCACCCGAAGCTTCTTTGATGGCAACCACTTTCTCCGAAAGACGTGCAATGCGAAGGGTAGTGTCAGCATCCATATTTACGCCGGTACGACCGGGAACATTGTAAAGTATTACAGGGACAGGACTAGCTTCAACCACCATTTTAAAATGCTGAAAAAGGCCTTCTTGTGTTGGTTTGTTGTAATACGGAGTTACCGAAAGAATGGCGTCAATACCATTAAAATCGGCATTTTTTATGGTCTCAACCAAACTAAGGGTATTGTTGCTGCCCATACCAACGACAATTTTCAGACGTCCGGCATTCTTTTCGATCACAAAACGTACAATTTCTTTCTTTTCAATTTCTGAAAGGGTGGGGGTTTCGCCAGTTGTTCCAAGCACCACCAAATAATTAATTCCTCCTGAAATCTGACTTTCAATTAATCTTTCCAATGCGCTGTAATCAATGCTTTTATCTTCATTGAAAGGAGTGATCAATGCAACTCCGGCTCCTGTAAATGCATGTGTCATTCTAAAGTCGTTTTGTTAATTCTTTTTAAATAATACAAAATTTGTTCGGTCAACTGGCTTGTTTCGGGCTTTTGCTGAAATTCAATATTAAAATCGAAATTATTCTGTGAACTGCCTGCATATCCAATTTTAAAAGAAGCTGCCGACAGCGCTGTCAAATATAAGATTGGCAAGTTCCTTTGCCCCGTTAAATCAATCAAAATGTCAAATTTCTGTTCTATAAATTCCTCGGCCAAATCTGTTTTCGGAATTTCGCTCCAGGTGGTTTGTTTTTTCGTAAAACCATTGATTCCGTCAGGAATAACTGCATTTCTACGGGGAAAATAGCACAATCCGACCGTTTTTATGCCTGCAGTTGTGAGTTCTTTTTTAATCAGGTCGAATGATTCTTTCTGATCAAATTCCCAAAGTATTCCGGCTGTTTTGGCCGTATCTATATTGAAAACCTTTTTCTCTCTGGAAATTGAGGCTAGCTGGGAACTCAATAATTTGTTGGCAATTTTTAATTTTAAACCCATAATATTCTGCAAAAATAACAATTCGTTTGTTTTACGCTGTTTGAAATTGCTAAAAGTTTTAGATTGATACTAATATGCACGATAAATTAATAATCTGTTACTTTTAGTCGATCATCTTCAGAAAATCATCTTCGGAGATAATCGGAATATTCAGTTTCTTCGCATTTTCAAGTTTGCTGGGTCCGATGTTGTTTCCGGCCAGTAAATAATTGGTATTCTTTGAGATAGAACTTACATTTTTACCGCCGTTCTGCTCAATCATTTTCTTTAGGTCATCGCGTGAGTTCTTTTCAAATGTTCCGGAAATAATGATTGATAATCCGCTCAACTTTTCCGAACGATTGGCAATCGCTGCTTCGTCCAGCTGCATTTGAAGTCCCTTTTCTTTTAACCGCTCCAGTAATTGGATGTGTTGCGGATTTGAAAAGTACAGGCGCACACTTTCAGCAATCCGGCCACCAATTTCGTCAATGGCCGTTAATTCTTCCTGACTTGCATTTTCCAGTCTTTCAATTGTAATCAACCGATGGGCAAGTATTTTAGCGACTGTTTCTCCAACAAAACGAATTCCGAGCGCGAATAGTACTTTCTCGAACGGAACACTGCGCGATTCGCTCAGGCTTTTCATGATTCTTTCAGCAGATTTATCTCCCAGCCGTTCCAGTTTGCTGATTTGTTCTTTTTGTAAATCGTATAGGTCTGCAATATTCCTGATCAATCCTTCATTGTACAGTAAATCAATTGTTTCAGCCCCAAGTCCGTCAATATTCATTGCTTTACGGCTGATGAAATGCTCTATTTTTCCTTTGATTTGTGGCGGACAACCATCCTCATTGGGGCAATAAAAGGCAGCTTCTCCTTCCTTTCGGATCAAATCTGTTTTACATTCAGGACAAATTCTTATAAAATCAACTTTGGGGAACATCGGGTGTCTCAGAGACTGATCGACACCAATTATTTTCGGGATTATTTCGCCGCCTTTTTCAACAAAAACAGTGTCGCCCATGTGTAAATCCAGGTTTTTGATGATATCAGCATTGTGCAAAGTCGCACGTTTAACGGTCGTGCCGGCCAGTTGAACCGGATCAAGATTGGCAACCGGAGTAACAGCCCCGGTTCGTCCGACCTGATAGGAAACAGATCGCAGAACGGTGCTGGCCTGTTCAGCCTTGTATTTATATGCAATTGCCCAGCGGGGCGATTTGGCGGTTGTGCCGAGGTATTGTTGCAAACTCAGCGAATTTACTTTGATCACAATCCCGTCGGTTGCAACCGGTAGTTCAAACCGTTTCTGGTTCCATTTCCTGATAAAAATGATTACTTCGTCAATGTTTGCACATTTTTCGGTATCCGGAGAAATTATAAAGCCCCATTCTTTGGCAGCCAGCATATTTTCGAAATGGCCATCGGAAGGCAGATTTTCGCCGAGTAAATAGTAAAAGTAGGCGTCGAGTTTGCGTTCGGCAACCACCGACGATTTTTGGGATTTCAAGGTTCCTGAAGCGGCATTCCTGACATTGGCAAACGCTTGTTCTCCTTCTTCCGCCCGCTCTTCGTTAATTCGTCCGAACTCCGTAAAAGGCAGCAGAATTTCGCCACGGATTTCAAATTCAGGAGGATAACCGGTTCCTTTTAGTTTTAGCGGAATGGTCCTGATCGTGCGCACATTGGCAGTCACATCATCGCCAAAAGTGCCGTCGCCCCTGGTGATCGCTTTGTCGAGCATCCCGTTTTTATAGCGCAAACTGATGGAAGTGCCGTCGAATTTCAGTTCGCAAACGTATTCAAACGCCTGGTCGGTCTGTTTTCTTATTTTCTGGTCGAAGTCGCGCAGTTCTTCTTCTGAATAGGAATTGGACAACGAAAGCATCGCATATTGATGCCTGACCTGTTCAAATTCCTTGTTCAAATCGCTGCCAACACGCTGAGTGGGAGAGTTGGAATCGAAGAATTCAGGATTTTCAGCTTCCAGCTTTTCAAGTTCCTTCAGGAGCATATCAAATTCCTGATCGCTGATAGCAGGTTGTGATAAAACGTAGTAACGATGGTTGTGATCTTCGAGAACTGATCGCAATTCAGTAATTCTCTTCAGGATATTTTCGTTGGCCATTTTGATTAAAATTTGCACTAAAATAGGAAAAAGTAGAGAACCAAAGGTATTTTTCCAGTCTGCTGCAAAAAGAAACTGAATTTGCCGGAAAATAAAAAACTGTCTTTCAAACTGATATGACCTCTGAATAAGGGTTTAGTCTGAAAGACAGTTTATCAGGAAAATGGCTAAGAAATTAATTTTTCTCTAATTTTTTCTGAAGCAGATATGAAACTACCAATCCGATTCCACCGAAGAGAAAGATCATTGAAAAATACGCAGCCGTACCATCCATCCCGGCTTCGTCAAGGAAATACCCGGTAACAATGCCAAGTGCAACACCGATAAAGAACAATCCAAGTTTAAAGTTGCCAAAACCATTGCCATTATTTGATTTTGTTTTGAACAGTTCGGGACTGGCTCCTTTTTCAATTAAAGCCAAACGTTCTTTATTTCGTGTCGTTAGAAAAACATACAGTGATGCGAAAACCACTGCGAAAAAACCTAAGGGGATTAAAATTTCTACTTGCATGATATTAAATTTTAAGTGTTTAATTGTTTTTGTTTCTGCTGCTATGACGCAAGTGTTTCTTCGCGGTTACAAATAAAATTGAAAAACTTTTTTGTAATTTTATTTTCGGATTTGTAACCGGATTGTAAAATGTTCGTCTATTGTAAACAGATGGATAAAACCGATGACATATTTTATATTGAGGCAGTTAGAAAGGGAAATGTTGCTGCGTTTTCTGTTCTGGTTGAACGATACCAAAACATGGTGTATTCATTGGCATTGAAATTACTGAAAAAGCCCGAAGAAGCTGAAGAAATGGCTCAGGACACTTTCGTAAAAGCCTATCAAAAGCTGAATACTTACGAAGGTAAATCGAAGTTTTCGACCTGGCTGTACAGTATAACTTACAATGCGTGTATTTCTGAATTACGGAAGCGCCGGATTGAATTTAAATCGCTCGACGATCGGCAGATATCTGATCAGGATGAACAGAAAATGCATGATTATTACAGGGAAACAAAGAAGGAAGATCAGGAAAAATACCTTAACCTTGCACTGTCGAAATTGCCCGAAGACGATCAGGTTTTGGTTACACTTTATTATTACGAAAGTCAATCGATGGATGAGATAAGTGTAATTACCGGACTTACTGTCAGTAATATAAAAGTAAAAATTCACCGGGCGCGAAAACGAATGTATTCGCTTTTGCACGAGATGCTGAAAGAAGAAGTATATTCGCTTTTATAGCATGGGGCATGGAGCATGGGGCGTGGAGTAAAAGACTTGGAATTTGGAATTTGGAATTTTAAACTTTAAAGATATGAACAAGCTTGATAAACAATTCGAACAGATGATGAAAGGAATCAATATTGATTCCCCGTCACAAGGTTTCTCGCTTAAAGTAATGGAACGGATTCAGGCCGAAGTCGTTGTTCGGAAACACTCTTTGGTGGAAGATTACCAGCCGGTTATCAGCAAACGAACCTGGATCATCCTGTTTGCTGTCTTTATTTTCCTGATGGTGTATATTACAGTTTCGAGCCCTGAAACAACTGAGATAAAGGAGCCGGGGATTTGGTCAGCCATCTCCGGATCATTGCAAAAAATTAATACAAGCGGAGCTTCAGGTATGTGGCAATCAGTTACTGGTTTGTTTGCCTCCATTCCCGCAATGGCTTACCTGATTCTAACGGCATCTCTGGCATTGTGGACTTTGGATTTATTTCTGTCCCGGTTCAGACATTCAACCTCTGAAGTTCAGATTGGCTAAGCAACAATTGTCAGGGAGCAAGACGGTGGATCGTCCATGATTGATCCTCTTTGCAGAATTCAATTCGGTCGTGCAGCCGGTTCGATCGCCCTTGCCAGAATTCAAAATATTCAGGACGAATAAGGAAACCACCCCAATGAGGTGGTTTTTTTATTTCATTGGTTTCAAAATATTGCCTGAAATGGTTGTAGTTTTCATCGAGAACGTTGCGGCTTTCAATGATTTCGCTTTGCGGAGAGGCCCAGGCACCCAACTGACTCTCCAATGGCCTTGAATGAAAATACAATTCAGAATCCTCTTCGCTGATCTTTTCGGCTTTGCCCTTCATCCGAACCTGCCTTTCCAGCTCAGCCCAAAAGAATACAACTGAAACGTGTTGATTGGCTGTTATTTGCTGTCCCTTTTTGCTGTTGTAATTCGTAAAAAAAACTAACCCTTCAGGAGTCAGTTCTTTTAAAAGCACCACTCTCGAATCAGGATTTCCTTCCTGATCCAAGGTAGATACAACCATCGCAGTTGGATCAGGTTTCTGGCCGGCAATGGCATCTTGCAGCCATAAATTTAATTGCCGGATCGGATCTTTATCAACCGTTTGTTCTGTCAGTTCAAATTTCTGATAATTGGTACGGATATCGCGCAACATGTTTAAATCGTTTGTTTTTCAGTTAAACAAGCTTTGGGCCGTTTTGTTGGTTGCCTAAAACGAATGTCCGTGATGTTACCCAATGTCATAAAAGTCATTCAATTGTCATTTGGTAGTCAATAAGTTGCCAAGAAACGACAACCGAATGACAACAAATGACTGACGCAAAATGCCAAATAGGTATACAAACGGACATCATATAGCCGAATCTATTCCGAAGCCATCAGATCCGCTTTATAACCTGCGCTTTTCAGCGTTTCAACAATCACGTCAGGATCAAGTTCAGAAGTTTCAACAGTCAGTATTTTCATTGGATTTGAAGTATCGACACTCCATTTCACAATACCTTTTACCTGATTCAGGTGAGGAGTTACAGTGGCAATACATCCGCCACAATTTACATTGGTTTTGAATTTTAAAGTTTCCATTTTTTTGAGTTTTTGAGATTATTTTTAATGCGCCTGAGCTCCAAAGTACCTATGTTTTGAAAACACCAACACGTCGAAAACCATGATAACAATGACAACCATGACAACTATATTTTATCCAGCTTCCTTAATTTTAACCGTAAGCTGTTGCTTACCACCGACACCGAACTCAGCGCCATCGCAGCTCCGGCAATCATCGGGTTGAGCATGAAACCCCAAATAGGGAATAAAATTCCGGCAGCAACGGGAATGCCGATCAGGTTGTAAATGAAAGCCCAGAACAAATTCTGATGAATGGTATTCACCGTCAGTTTTGATAGCCGGATGGCTTTTGAAATAAGCTGAAGATCGGAGGAAATGATCGTCATTTTGGCTACATCCATCGCAATGTCGGAGCCTTTGCCCATAGCGATGCTCACATCAGCCTGCGCCAGCGCGTGAGAATCGTTGATGCCGTCGCCAACCATCGCCACCACTTTCCCCTGATTTTGCAATTCTTTGATAAAATCAGCTTTGTCGGAGGGCATCACTTCGGCTTTGAAGTTCTTCAAGCCGACTTTTTGTGCCACCGCTTTTGCGGTTTGTATATTATCTCCGGTAAGCATATAAACCTCAATGCCTTGATTTTGAAGGTCAGCAATGGCTTTTGCCGATGTATCTTTAATTTTATCGGCAATCGCAATGATTGCCAGAAGTTCAGTATCGCGTGAAAAACACACCACTGTTTTTGCTTCATTCTGCCAGGTTTTGATTTTGGCTGAACTTTCTTCCGGAAGATTTACCTTATGATCATCCAACAGCTTTTGATTGCCCACCAGAAAAACATGCTCACCGAAATTGGCTACAACTCCTTTGCCTGTAATACTCTCAAATTTGTCGAGGGCAATTTGTTTGCCTGAATTGCTTTTCAAAGTAGCAGTTACGGCCTCTGCCAATGGATGTTCCGATTGCGATTCGATGGCAAAAAGGATTTGTTCCAGTTCTGCCTGATCTGCTTCAGGAAGATTCCAAACGATGTCGGTTACGGCAGGTTTACCTTCGGTAATGGTACCGGTTTTATCGAGAACAATCGCATTGACTTTGTGCGCCAATTCAAGGCTTTCGGCATCTTTAATCAGGATTCCGTTTTCGGCGCCTTTGCCCATGCCAACCATGATGGCTGTAGGTGTTGCAAGTCCCAGCGCACACGGACAAGCAATTACCAACACCGAAACCATCGCCAATAATGCTTGCGTGATGGCATCTTCACCGCCTAAAATCATCCAGACTGCAAAGGTTACTGCGGAAATCACCAGCACCACCGGAACAAATATTCCGGCGATTTTATCGACCAGCTTTTGAACGGGAGGTTTACTTCCCTGCGCCTGCTGAACCATTTTAATGATCTGAGCCAAAATGGTTTCGCCACCCACTTTTTGAGCTACAAAAACAAAACTTCCCTTCTGGTTGATGGTTCCGGCAAAGACTTTTCCGCCCTTTTCCTTTTCAACCGGAAGTGATTCTCCGGTAATTGTACTTTCGTCGATAAAGGATGACCCTGAAATAATTTCGCCGTCCACGGGGATTTTGTCGCCGGGCTTAACCCGAATTTTATCACCAATAACGACCTGCGAGATGGCTATTTTCATTTCCTCACCATTTTCCTGAATCAGATTAACGGTATTCGGCTGTAATCCAATCAGCTTTTTAATAGCAGATGAAGTATTCGATTTTGCCCGTTCTTCCAGCACTTTGCCCAGCAGAATGAATGCGATTATCACGGCAGAAGCCTCAAAATAAACGTGGGCATGTTGGCCGCGATCGTGCCAGAATTCAGGAAAAATGGTGCTGAAGGTGCTGAATAACCAGGCGATTCCGGTACTTAAAGAAACCAGCGTATCCATGTTTGCCTTGCCGTATTTGCCCTGATTAAAGGCATTGATGAAAAAACTCCGGCCAAACCAACCAATTACAGGCGTTGCCAGAACCAACATGATCCAGTTGGCATAGGGGATATTCATCATGAACATGGCAATTACTACCACCGGAAATGACAGTATCGATGCCCAAAGCGTATTGGTTTTTAGCTTTTTGTAATGGATGTGCTGCATTTCCTCCTGATGGTCATGGCCTTCTTCTTCAATCAATAAGTCGTAACCAATCGACTGAATGGCTGATTTGAAGTCGCTGACTGAGGCTGTTTCAGGCGTGTATTCGACCCATGCTGAAGAGTTTGCATAGTTAACGGATGCATCGAGCACCCCTTTTTGAGCTTTAAGCATGCTCTCGACACTGATGGCGCATGATGCGCAGCTTAATCCGGTAACCGGGAAGTTCTTTTTTACTGAAGTTTCCATGTCTTTATTTTTTTCATCAAAGATAAACTCCGGAAACCGGGTGCTTGTTACGATATTCCCGTAACTGTTTATAAGATTTTCAGGTTATATTTTATCCAGAGGTTTTCGCTTATTTTCTTTTACCTGTTTGAAATGACTAGGCGTCAATCCGGTCACCTTTTTAAACTGGTTCGATAAATAAGCCACGTTGCTGTATCCCATTTGGTAGGCAATTTCACTCAGGGTGAGTTCGTCGTACACCAGCAATTCTTTAACCCGCTCTATTTTCTGAAGGATGATGTATTTTTCGATGGTAGTTCCCTCAACTTCTGAAAAAAGACTGCTTAAATAAGCGTAATCCCGGTTTAGATGCGATTCGATGTATTCAGAATAGTTTATTTTCAGATCTTCGTTGCTATGGTGAATGGATTGAACAATGGTATTTTTGATTTTTTCGATCAACTGACTTTTCATATCGTCGATTAGTTCAAAACCATAACTTACAAGCGCTTTGCGGAGTCTCTCCAGTTCATTTTCCTGAATGGGGTGGGCGGTCTCCACTTCGCCCAGCGAAATCCGGACTGGCGGGTTGTTCAAACTTTCGAAAACCTGTTGCACAGCCATGATACAGCGGTTACAAACCATATTCCTGATAAAATAACGCATACTATTGAATATTAATCGTGCTCACAACTACAGCAACAGCTTTTCCCCTTTGCTTTTTCAAAGGCCTCTTTCCCTTCCGAAACCGAGAAGTAAATCAATCCGGCTGCTCCAATAACATCGGCATAGGCAAAACCGGTGAATTCATAGATCAGGCTTGAAACCAGCAATACAACCGACATATACACGCAAACCCTGGTGCAATTGGCATCAGAAATAATGGGGTCGGAATGAAGTTTTTTCCCGGTGGCCTTTTTGGCATTCATCAGCCAAACCATTACGGCAATGGATATTAACGAAATAATTACGCCCCAAAGCGTGGTTTCGGGCTTGTGATTGCTAACGAGTGATAAAACAATGCCCACCAATAAACCGACAGAAAGGATGTAAAACGCAGTGCCTGTTATTTTTAAAGCCTTAATTTCGAACTCACTTTTTGAACTTGCCGGATTTTGCCGGATTCGCCGGATCATGATGGCAATACCAATGCCCGACATGACTTCGATAAAACTATCGACCCCAAATCCGAACAAAGCTAAAGTTTCGTCTTCGTAACCCAAAAACATAGAGACAAGGCCTTCTACAAGGTTGTAAAAAATGGTAAACAAGCTGAGTAGATAGGCCTTTTTATAAAGTTTTTCTTCCGAAAATTCCATTGCTTTTTTTTGTTAAAGTCTCATTCCATTGCTGAAATTAAACCAATCCGAACGATTCAACTCCGGTATGCAAGGTTTCGATAACCCGTTCGAGTTTTACTTTGATTTCACCGGCAAGTTTGGCCAGTTTGGGGTTGTCAACAGCCATCATCGATGCAACCGGATCAATGGCAGCTACTTCAATTTCATTTTTCTTCAGTTCCTGTACGATTACATTACAAGGGAGCATGGTGCCAACCTTGTCTTCATTTTGAAGCGCTTTGTAGGCGTACGCCGGATTACATGCGCCAAGAATGGTATATCTTCTAAAATTAACATCCAGTTTTTCTTTCAGTTTATCGTGTATGTTAATTTCGGACAATACGCCAAAGCCTTCGTTCATCAACGATTCTTTGACCCGATCAATAGCCTGCTCGAAGGTGGCGTCTATTTTTTTACTGATGTAGTACTTCATTTTTTTATGAGTTTTAAATGGTGAATTCTCTTTTACGATTTAAACGAAGAAAGTTTATGTTTCAGGAATATATTATTTACGTTACGACCATTATTCCCGAAGCTCACTATAAACATCATCAGGAGCTTTAAAGTTTTCGGAGTAAGTTCCGGCATTTAAACAAACAGGCCCGATAGATTTGTTCATCAGCCCGCAGAATTTTATGAGGCTTTATTTTGGTATAAACAAAACATCCCTGAAGTCTGCTGTAAACATTGTCAGGAGCTTCGAATCTTTCCAGTTTATGTCTTGGGCTAAAACAAACAGATCCGATGATTTCAAATCACCGGATCTGTAGAATAAAAATTATTCTCAACCTGATTTTCCTTATTTCAGGGGTTCCACTTTCAGTTTTTCAACTTTTTTAGTTTCAGTTTTTACTCTTTCGTACTTGCAACAATCTGCTATTTTGTTGTAAGCTTCATCAGTAGCTTTGTGCATGTCGGTATCGTGACCAACTTTTGCAATGGCTTGCTGAACTTTATTCACGTCTGTTTTTGAATCATCAAAAGTCAGTGCAATCATTTTGGTTTCTGCATTCCAGTCAGCAACTGATACGCCATCAACCGACTTAGCCGCTTTTTCGATTCGCGCTTTACACATTTCGCAGTTTCCATAAACTTTGAAATTTTCTGTTTTATTTGAGGCAGAAACTGCCATTACTCCAAACATAAACAGGGTAACAATACTTAAAATTCTAGTTTTCATTTTATTCATTTTTACAATGTGATAATTTAATTGGACCTTTCGATCCCGATAATTCGTCAAATACACTTTGTGAATGACGTTCGTTGCTCTTTAATTATAAAGCATTAGAGATTAATTACATTGTAGTTCGCCTGTTGTAAGCTAGCTTCAGGATGCTTGCCTTTGCTCACGCTATGGTGAGAATCCATTTGATCGCTTACTACATTGTTTCCAAGTCCATTGAATAAAAAATCAATTGGTTTCATGATTTCTGTTTTAAGATTAAACATTCAATTTATCAGCATACAAATATGACCACCATGAAAACTAAAAGCTTTACACAATTTCGTGAATAAATTACATGAATCTCACATTTTAGAATACAGCCTGTTTGGTGTATGACCTTGAATAAGAACGTTTATTGCTATTTCCGGTATAGGCAACACTCCGGAAGTTCCTTATAAATATTGTCCGGAGCTTTGTGTTTTTCGGTGTCGTGACCAGCTTTTGCTATTGTTTTCTGTACCGTGTCCGAATTGGTTTTGGTGGCATCAATCTGTAAACGTAGCAGCTTATCTGCGGGATTCCATTCGGCAGAAACTACTCCGGAAACCGATTTCGCGGCAGTTTCAATCCGGTTTTTGCACATGTCGCAATTGCCCGAAACCTTCACCTGTAGTTTAGTGAGGTTTTCACTTTGAGTTGTTTTGCTCAGTGTTTGACTTGAAGTCAGCCCCTGAGTATCTGATATAGAGTTCATCATGCTGGGTTTGCCTTCCAATTGAGCAGCAGCATCAACGCTGAATGTTCCTTCAGTAACAATTTCCTCGCCTTCAGATAATCCATCTGTTACCACATAACTGTTCCCCAGCATGGGGCCTATTCCTATTTCCCTCATTTTGAAAATCGGGTCGTTGCCGGGCTGCTTCACATACACGATGGAGCGTTTGCCAGTCCACAATACAGCCGAGCGCGGAATAACCAGCATGTCATTGTATTCATCGAGGTTCGATTTTACCGAGCCGGTTGCAAACATTTCAGGCTTTAGCTTGCCGCCCGAATTGCTGATTTCAACACGAACTTTGGCCACGCGGTTCACCGGATCAATCATGGGGTCGATAAAAATTATATTTCCGGAGTAGCTGGAGCCCGGCAATGCCTGGATCGTGAATTCCACCTTGTCGCCCTTTTTCAGGAATGGAAGATCGCTTTCGTACGCGTCGAATAGCACCCAAACGCGCGAGAGGTCGGAGACTTCGTACAGCACAGAACCCTGACTGACATAGTCGCCGTTGTTTACGCGCCTGGCTGTAACAATGCCGCTGGCAGTAGATTCCACTTCCATGTTGGCCTGCACTTTACCCGAATTTTCGATTTCCGAGATTTGCTTATCTGTTAGTTTCCATTGACGTAGTTTTTCTTTGGACGCTTCGTAAATTTCGGGTTCTTGCTGTTTGGTTTTTGCCGCTTCCAGTAATTCCTGCTGGGCGGTAACCAGTTCAGGCGAATAGATAACCGCCAGTGTCTGGCCTTTCCGAACTGTCTCTCCGGTAAAGTTGACCAGCAATTTTTCGATGCGTCCGGAAATATAGGCAACCTGGCTTTGCAGCAAACGTTCGTCGGCTTGCACTTTTCCGTACAGCCGCACTTCTTTTACCGGCTTTTGGCTCGAAACTACCGAAGTAAGCACATTGGCGAGCTGTGCGGCTTCTTTGGTAAAGTGTATGGCCGAAGGATCAACTGACACATCTCCACTCTGATTGACTGTAATCAGATCCATCGCGCAAATCGGGCATTTTCCGGGTTTATCCATCCGTATTTGCGGGTGCATGGAACAGGTCCATATTTCGGATTTTGCTTCCTCTTCGGAATGATTGTGCTTTTCCTCAGCTTTTTCAGGCGAATGAAAAACCGCCCATCCGATAAACAATCCAATAACAGCGAATAACCCGTATCGGGTAAATTGGTTTGAAAATATATTTTTCATAATTACTTAATTTACTGTAGTTTTTAATAAGCCATTAAACGTTTTAGTTTGGCTGTTGCTGTGTTAAAGTCAGCCACTGCTTCCACCTGTTTCAGCTCGTAGTCGAGCGTTTGCTGACGGATACGAAGAAGATCGGTCAATCCTGCCCCGGAAGCAGAAAAGCTTTTCATCAGGATGTTCAATGACTGATTGGCCAATTGATTTTGCCTTGAATAAAGTGAGATTCTGCGATCCGCATCCTGATAATTTTGTATGGCTTCGTAATATTCGGTTTGCAACGAATTAGCCGTTGCCTGAAATCCTTGTTTAGTCGCAGTTTTCATCAGGTCGGCTTCGTCCTGCATGGCTTTGTACTTCTTCCGGTAAATGGGCAAAGTAACTGTCACCATCGGCATAACCATGTCGCCACCATTCATTTCTGAAGTTGACATCGGATTTTTGTTGATTAGCGAATAATTCAAACCCAGACCAACCATCGGGTAACTCATTCGTGAGACCATTTGTTTGCGTGCCTCGAACGATTGCCCTTCGAATTTCAGCATTCCCAACATCGGATGGTTGACGAGCATACTGTCGGAAACGGCCAATAGTGGGATATTCAATGTATCCTGTTTTAGCGTATCAGGCAATGAAACTGCTGATTGCATCGGTCTGTTCAAGTAACCATTGAATCTTGCGACAATCGTGTTCTGTTGGTCTTTCAGCAAAGTAATGTTGTTTTCAAGTTCACCAATTTCCATCTGAATGCGATATAAATCAGCCAAACCCGAACTTCCTGAGGTTGCCATCGGACTGCTTGGCATGGATGGCGAGGTGCTAACTGAGGCATTTCCTGAATTACCTCCAGAAGCTCCACCCATCGCTTGCATTCCAGAAGCGCCCGAAGTCGCAGTTTCTGATGGCATTGCTCCACCTGAAGACGAAGCACTGTTTCTGCCGGATGAAGCAACTTTAAATTTAACCAGAGAAAGTCTCTCCAATGTGCGCAGAAGCTTGAGATTCTTTTCTGAAATCTGAATGGCTTGCTGTGTTTTATACAGTTCGTACCAGGTTTGCTGCAAATCGAAGAATACCTGCAATTTAGTGTCACGGAACGATTCGAATTTGGCTTTTGCCATTAGTCCCATCTCATCTTTGGCATTTTTCAGTACACCAAACCATGGAAGCATTTGCATCAGGCGGATATCGGCCACCTGGTTGCCACCAACCAATTCCATCGGACTAAGAAATATGCCCAGGCTTAATTCAGGATCGGGTAAACTGCCTACCTGTGGCACTTTTTGAAGTGCGGCCTGATATTCTGTAAATTTTTGCTGGACGGACGGGTTGTTTTTGGCCGCAATCTCCAGATAAACCATCAGCGAATCCTGAGAATATGAAGATAAGCTGAGTAAAAGTATGCCGGTAAATATTATTAGTTTATTCATCTGTTATATTTTAAAACCACATAGACACATTGAAAAATAAAAACTATGTGTTCTATGTGCCTATGTGGTTATTTTTTGTGTCTAAGTAGGTATTTCCTTTTTTCACTGCATTCTCGCGCCACATCGATTGAAACAGGGGAACTACAAAAACGGTCATCACCTGGATAATCATTCCGCCGAAAGTTGGAATGGCCATCGGAATCATGATGTCGGCTCCTTTTCCGGTTGAAGTAAGCACAGGCAAAAGCGCAATAACTGCAACTGCGGTAGTCATCATGGCTGGGCGTACCCGTTTCAGCCCGGCGGCGACCACTGCTTCACGGACTTGGTGTACAGTTGATGGATGCCGCTGTTCAAAAACCTGATGAATATATGTCCCCATAATTACCCCATCGTTGGTGGCGATCCCAAACAAGGCAATGAAACCGACCCACACCGCAACACTCAGATTAATGGTGTGCATCTGGAACATGTCGCGGAGGTTAATTCCGGCAATATCGAAGTTCATGAACCAACCCTGACCGTATAGCCACAGCATGATAAATCCACCGGCAAAGGCTACAAAAACACCTGAAAAATGAATAAATGAGGCTGTTACCGTTTTAAACTGGAAATACAACAAAAGCAATATGAGGAGCAGGCTGATCGGAATTACAATGGACAGCCGCTTCGTGGCGCGCATTTGCTGTTCGTAATTCCCAGCGAATTTGTAAGATACACCCGCCTTTAATTTTAACTCTCCGGAAGCTGTTTTTTGCTGTAAAATTTTGGAGGCTTCTTCTACCACATCTACCTCGGCTTTGCCTTCCAGCTTGTCGAAAATGACATAGCCAACCAGAAATGTATTTTCACTACGGATCATTTGTGCGCCACGCGTATAATCAAGATCGGCAATTTCGCCCAATGGAATTTGAACGCCGTTCATTGCCGGAATAAGGATGCGTTTCAAATCTTCAGGGTTGTCACGCAGTTCTCGGGCGTAACGCGCACGTATCGGGAAACGTTCGCGTCCTTCCACCGAATTGCTCAGCGACATGCCGCCTACAGCTACTGCCAGAATTTCCTGCACATCGCTGACGCTCATTCCATAACGGGCCATTTCTTCGCGTTTAAGTTTAATCTCAATGTAAGGTGCGCCCACAGCACGATCATAGAAAACCGAGGTAGCTTTTACCGACGGAACTTCCTTTAAAGCCTGTTCAAATTGCAAACCGGCTTCTTCAATGCTTGCCAAATCGGGGCCATACACTTTCAATCCCATTGGTGCCCGCATTCCTGTGGAAAGCATCACCAGGCGGGCTTCGATAGGCTGTAACTTAGGTGCGGAAGTCAATCCTGGGATATTGGTCACTTTCACGATTTCGTTCCAGATGTCATTCGGATTTTTAATCTGAGGCCGCCATTGACGAAAATATTCGCCATTTGAATCGGGTATCAGGCTATCGGCAGAAATTACCCTGAATGTCTCTTTTTCAGGATGATACTTATTGCCACTCCTAAAAATATAGTTGTCATCACGATCTACTTTAAAACGCATCCGATGTCCATTTTCATCCAGAATATACTCCGAACGATAATTGATCACATTCTCGAACATCTGCACCGGTGCCGGGTCGAGCGCCGAATTGACACGTCCCCATTTACCAACGGCAATCTCAACTTCAGGAATGGCCGAAAGCCGTTTATCGAGTGTTTCGACATACTGAAGGTTTTTTTCGATGCTCGAATGTGGCATGCTGGTCGGCATCAGCAGGAAGGAACCCTCGTTGAGCGAAGGCATAAATTCTTTGCCGGTTCCCGGAAAGGATTTTGAAGCTCCCTGCCATACTGAAGTTTGCCTGAAACTGCTCCAACCCAATTTTTCGAAACCGTTGGCAGCAAACCCAAAAATACCTTCGGCTCCCAGCCAGGCCAGCATTCCGAAAAGCAAAGTAAATGCCGGAAGCATCAAAAATTTCCATTTGTTTCGTAAACCCCACCTCAATATGGGTTCGTAAAAATGAACCATCGACATTAAAAGAGCAAGAATAACTGTAATGATACCTGCAACAAATAAGAAGTTTACAATCAGGCTATTGTGCGCACCCAGTGGCAGCCATTCTTCCGACAGGAAAAATACGGCTACCAGCACCGTAATGGCAATGTTGATGTAGTTGGGAAATTCCCTGCGATTTTCGGGCCAGCGATGGTCTGACAGATTATTCAAACCAATGGCAATTAATGCCAGTGCAGGCCAGATTTGCCAGAAAACAACAATCAAAACACCAGCTACAATAAGGCAAGCATTCCAAACCTTCCGGATCTTTTTTGTATCGAAACGCACATGGAAGAATATATGCACCAGTGTTGGCAATACCACAATGCCAAGGATAAATGCCGATAAAAGAGCAAATGTTTTGGTCAGGGCTAGTGGATGAAAAAGCTTTCCTTCAGCGGCTTCCATTGCAAATACTGGGAGAAAACTAACGATGGTAGTGGCAATAGAAGTGACAACCGCATCACGAACTTCGGTTGTTGCATTGTAGATGACCGTCATCAGTTTTTTGCCTCGAATGCCTTTGTTTTCAGGCATTTCCAGATGCCTGAGAATGTTTTCCACATCCACAATCCCAATATCGACCATCACGCCGATGGCAATGGCAATACCCGACAAGGCTACCACGTTGGCATCGACACCGAAAAAGCGCATTAAAATGAAGGTCATCAATACTCCGATGGGCAGCAAGCCAGCCACAATTATCGAAGCCCTCAGGTTCAGTACAAGTACGATTATTACAATGATACTGATCAGAATTTCGTGCGAAAGCGCTGATTCGAGTGTGCCGATTGTTTCTTTTATCAGACCTGTACGATCGTAAAATGGTACGATCGTCACCTTTGAAACTGTTCCGTCAGGCAACGTTTTTTGCGGTAATCCAGCTTCAATTTCCCTGATCTTTTCTTTAACATTGTTGATCACCTCCATTGGATTGGAGCCATAACGGGCAACAACTACCGCACCAACAGCTTCAGCTCCAGCTTTGTCGAGACCGCCGCGCCTGGTAGCCGGGCCAAAAGAAGTGTGGGCCACATCCTTTATACGCACCGGAACATTGTTGCGAACCGCCACCACTGAAGCGTCAAGGTCGTCAAGGTTCTTGATATACCCTAAACCACGGATGATGTATTCCACATTGTTCAGTTCGACGGTTTCGGCGCCAATATCGAGGTTGCTTTTGCGTACAGTATTCATCACGTCCATCACAGTAACACCATATGCTTTAAGTGCTTCAGGATTAAGATCGACCTGGTATTCCTTGATGAAACCGCCAACAGATGCTACTTCAGAAACCCCTTCGGCGGTTGAAAGTCCGTATTTGACATAGAAATCCTGAATGGTGCGTAACTCCTGCGGATCCCAGCCTCCATTGGGTTCACCTGTTTCCGGATTCCGGCCTTCAAGTGTGTACCAATAGATTTGTCCGAGCGCCGTTGCATCAGGCCCCAGCGTTGGCTGTGCGCCTTGAGGTAAAGTTCCGGAGGGCAAAGAACTGAGTTTTTCGAGGATACGCGAACGACTCCAATAGAATTCAACATCATCCTTGAAAATGATGTAAATAAACGACATCCCGAACATGGATGTGCTGCGAATGGTCTGAACGCCCGGAATACCGAGCAGTGCTGTGGTAAGCGGATAAGTTACCTGATCCTGAATGTCTTTCGGCGAACGGCCCATCCATTCGGTAGCTACAATTTGCTGGTTGTCGCCGATATCCGGAATGGCATCGACAGGAACCGGATCGCGTGGCAAAACGCCTGTTTGCCAATTGAAAGGCATGGTTACAGCCCCATAGACGACAAAAACAATCAGGAATAAGAACGTAACCAGCCGGTTTTCGAGAAAATATTTGACAAGCCTGTTAAACATGTTGAGTAATTTGAAAATGTGAGAATTCGATGATTCGACAATGAAAAAAAACAGAAGTTTTGATTCTTCCATTATCAAATTGTCGAATCGAATAATTGTTGAATTGAATTACCGGTATTGGCAGCAGCCTGGCAGTTTGTCGTAAACTATGTCGGTTGCTTTTGCCTTTTCGTTGTCGTGGCCTGCGGCGGCTACTTTTTTACCAACTTGTTCCATGTTTGTTTTGGCCGGATCGTAGGTTACCGAAAGTGTTTTTGTTTTGGTACTCCATTCGGCTTTGTTTATTCCATCAAGCTTTGCGGCCTTTTCGATGCGCGTTTTGCACATGTCGCAGTTTCCTGAAACTTTCAATGTTTCAGTTTTTGTAGAAGTTGTTTGGGAATGATTGTGCGTTTGGGCATAAGAGTTTGCGCCCAAAACAATTGTCAGCAAGGCTACTATACTAATTTTTACAGTTTTCATGCTATTAGGTATTTGATGTTAATGTATTTAATAATAGTATCAGGATACAAGTATCAAGACACGATAAAAGATTGTCAGGTGAAATGTTTTCTACCTGAATTTCAATACAAAAAATCAAATACGGAAAACGCAGATTTTGGGCAAGCTTACAGTGCTGGTTGGCAAGAATCCCGGCGGATAAATATCTGTATAAAGCTGGCTTGCAGGAGTTGATGAATGAAGTGTAATGTTTTCAGGAATTGCAAACACCTGCAAAACTGTTTGCGAGAATGCTTTGAATTCGGTAAAAGAAGGCGAATAGTTGTGATCTATCGCATAAATGGAGACCTTGTTTTTACAGCAATCTGATTCTTCGATAGTATTGGCAGGAGTACAATTATCAGTTTCAGTTTCCATTTCACACGAAGCAACGTGCCCCCAAACTGAAACTTGGGAATCAGCCAATTCGCCACCGCAGTAATGCCTGGAAATGGTGAGTTGCATGCCCGAAAGCAGCATGAGAAACGCCAATGATATGGAAAACAGTTTTTTCATTCAGTTATTTAAACGCAAATAATTGAAAAAATGTTTTCTAAAGGTATGGTAATTTTTATTGGTCGAATCTATTCAACGATTTGATTTAGAAATATTAACAAAATTGGCAGCTAGAATTCCTCCCATTTGGGTTGCTCTTTAAAGAATTTTCGCTGTTGTTCTTCCATTTCCTGCATGTGTTGCTGAAGCATTTTTATCATATCGTCAACCGATTTGGGTTGTTTGGAATTTGGGTTGTTACCAGGCGTTTTAGATGAAATGCTATCTTTCTTTTCGGATTGAAGTTCATCGAAGAACAGTTCAAAATTATTCCTGTTCGAAATCACGGAATCGTTATTTAATCCGAAGTTGTTAAAGGGTTGGAGCATGCCAAATTTTTGGAGCAAAAGGGAATCTCTTTTGGTACTGAACGGAGTTGAGAACAATTGGTCGAATCCATCGAAAAAGGAATTACCCCGAAAAGTGCTGTCGGAAAAGAAACTAAACGGATCTGGAAAATCGGCTGGGGAAAATGATTTCAGTAATGTTGTATCACCTGACCAGCTATAGGTGTAAAGCGAATCAAATCGGATCAGATTGCCATTTTCGTCATACTCGCGGTTAACCTTAATGTCTTCTTTTGGGGTTTTGGATTTTCGATCGGTCTGCTGTGCATGAGTTGTAGCTATAATGCACATTAACAGTGTAATAAGTATTGAATGTTGTTTCATAGCTGTAGAATTTAAGATTTGCTCAAAAATAATTACGATTGTCGGAAATGGAGTTTTAAAAATTCTTAAAACATGATAAAAAATCAGAATATTCAAGCTTTTCATTTTTATTATTTGCGAATTGGTATCAGAAATTCGATTATCTTTAATTTTTTCAAAAAGCAAAAATGGATGGTATAAAGTTTCAGGTAAAAGCTGATGAAAATCGTCTTGCTGTTGGTTTGTCGATCAGTGGTAAACTAATTATTGATAATTCGCAATATATTCATAAAGAGTTTGTTGGGGTGGCGGAACGATTAGGGAAATCAGTAACAATTACAATTGAAAATGTGGTTGATTTTGATCTTACTTTTATTCAATTATTCGTGGCTTTTATCCAGCGAATGGATGAACTAAAGGTGCATTACCAGGTTTTCTGGAATTTGAATGACGATCAAAAAACACTGTTGGAAAATGTAGGATTGGGTAACGAAATAGAATTGAACAATTGATATGTCGAAACAAATTTTAGTTGTTGACGATTCTGAAAGCATACGTGAAGTATTGGCTTTTAGTCTGAGGAATGAAGGCTATGAGGTTCTTGTGGCCCAGGATGGGATGGATGCATTGCAATATTTTGACGGAAGGACTATTGATTTATTGCTTACAGATTACCATATGCCCAATTTAAATGGCTTGGAACTGATTTTAAAGGTAAGAAGTATGGATAGTTATAAATTTATTCCTATTTTAGTTTTAACTACTGAAAATCAAATAGATATGGTTAAAGAGGCTCGGGAGTCAGGTGCAACAGGCTGGCTTATGAAACCATTCAATACACAAAAACTTTTACAAACATTACACAAAGTAATTCGCTGATGAATTCATTTGTCGGGAAATTTAAAGGTGAAGTCCGTGAGTACTGCGAACGGTTAGAATCCGGATTACTTCTTCTGGAACAAGATCCTGAAAATGAACAGGTAATTGGAGAAATATTTCGTATCATGCATACCATGAAAGGGAGCGGTGGCATGTTCGGATTCGATCTTTTAAGCGATGTTACCCACGATTTGGAATCATTATTCGAGATTTTTAAATCGAAAAGGCATAAGATTGATTCTGAGGTCATCAGCTTTACCTTAAATTCTCTTGATGGTTTGCTTAACCTGATGATACAAAAACCAAAGAAAGAACATCTTTTGCAGGCAAAAAAAATGAAGGCGGATACGTTGCTTCAGATTGCCAGGTTCACCGCATCAGAAATAAGCACAGAAACCGAAGACCGACCAACAACTTCATCGCCATCGCCAGTACCTGCAACCGCCCAGACAACCTGGTATATTTCGTTTATTCCTGACGAAAAAATATTTAATAACGGAACAAACCCGCTTTACCTGATTGATGAGCTGAATGCCCTGGGAGAATGCAACGTACAGGTTTTGCTGGATCGTTTGCCAAAGCTGGGCGAGATAAATCCTTCTCTTTGCTATGTTTCCTGGAACCTGTTTATCGCTACATCGGAGCAAATGGAAACCCTTCAGGACGTTTTTATTTTTGTAGCCGATCAGGCGCAAATTGAGATCGTCAAAGTTTCTTCAGGTAACTCCGTTCGTAACGAGCGTGTTTTGGCCGATTTTCTCAATGCTCAGCAAAATCAGGAAAAATGGGAACCGGCTGAACTCGAAATTTTTAAAGCATTAACCGAGCCGGGGGCATCTCTTCCGGAGGTGTCTGAAGAGGATAACATTTCAACAAAGTCGGCGGGGGAGATAGCGAAAAACGCTGTTTTTGCTCCTGCAACTGTCGATTCAATTCGGGTTGATTCGGTTAAGATTGACCAATATATGAATTTGGTCAGTGAGTTGATAACCGCCCAGTCGCGTTTGGAACAAATTTCTTCTACGCTCAAAGTACCCGAACTGGATGCTATTTCAGAAACATTCGGGAAATTAGGCCGCCAGCTTCGCGACAATGCTTTTGATATGAGTTTGATACCATTACAAAGTATTGGTACACGTTTTAAGCGATTGGTACACGATTTATCGAAATCATTAGGCAAGGAGGTTGTTTTGGTAACCGAAGGGATGGAAACGGAACTGGATAAAAACATCATCGAGAAACTAACTGAGCCGATGCTGCATATTATTCGAAATTCGCTCGATCATGGTATTGAAAGCAGTAAAATACGACAAGAAAAAAAGAAGGAGCTTGTTGGTACAATATCGATAAAAGCTTATACCGTTGGTAGTTCTGTTCGTATTGATATTGAAGATGACGGAGCAGGCCTTGATATTGAAAAAATTAGACAAAAAGCGATAGAAAAAGGAATCATTACCGGGCAAGCCCGATTGACCAGCGAAGAAACTGCCTTGTTAATTCTGGAGCCGGGCTTTTCAACATCCGAAGTGGTTACTGATGTGTCGGGCAGAGGAATTGGTATGGATGTGGCGCGGAAGAGAATTCAGGAAATGCGTGGTTCAATTGAAATTTATACTGAAAAAGATCGTTACACCCGATTTTCGATACAATTGCCCTTATCTTTATCCATTATCGATGGGTTACTGGTGTCGGTTATGGATAGTTCTTTTGTTATAGCTTCGGCAGTTATAAAAAAGATTTATACAATCAGCCGTAGTTCGTTGAAAAATGATTTCAGGCAAGTCGTTGAAATTGAGGGAATACAGTTTCCTTATTTGAATATGCACGAAGAATTTTTTGGCCAGAACAGCTTACCCGAAGAACAGTATGTAGTTGTGGTAGGATTTGATAATCAGCTTTTTGGATTAGTTGTTGATGAAGTAATCCGGGAATACCAGGCGGTTATTAAACCCTTGGGAAAATTACTGAAAGGCCACGATATATTTTCGGGGGCCAGTATTTTGGGAACAGGACAATTGGCATTGGTTGTTGACACAAATAAAATCATAAAAAAATACTCGTAATAAAATGGCTGCTGAAATCATTCATGGACTGGATTCGTATCTTACCTTCAGGCTGGGCTCGGAGTATTTCGGGGTAAATATAGGCCATGTTACTAAAATACTGGGTTTAGTTAGTGTAACCAGGGTACCCAATTCTCCTCGGTATTTTAAAGGTATTATTAACCATTTTGGAGAAGTATTGCCGGTTTTCGACGGCCGTTTAAAATTTGGGTTTCAGGAAGTGGAAAATACCCGGAATACTTGTATCCTGATACTTGTTTTTGAATTGGACGGACAGGTGTTAAGCTCAGGTATTATTGTCGATTCGGTTGAGAAAGTTGTTGTTCTTGACCGGGATCAAATAAAATCCCCGCCTTCAGTTGGCAAGGGTTTTAACAATGAATTTATTTATGGGATTTCGAATGTGAATGATGAGTTTCTGATCATTTTAAATCTGGAAAAGATTTTCTCTGAAGAAGAAATAAGTATTATAAACACCGTAGATTAAACGAATAAAATTCTGACTATGAGATTTGCTGATTTAAAAATACGGACAAAACTACTTGGGGCCTTTGGTATTTTAATAGTGTTAGGTTTTATTCTGGCTGCCAGCACTATTGTTACCCTGCTTTTGTTTAAAAGGGATATGAAATCGTTTTCCAAAGAATTTCTTCCGCAACTGGAG
Source organism: Prolixibacteraceae bacterium (assembly GCA_019459485.1). Taxonomy (GTDB): domain Bacteria; phylum Bacteroidota; class Bacteroidia; order Bacteroidales; family Prolixibacteraceae; genus Aquipluma. The sequence goes on along the minus strand of JAIBEZ010000015.1, from coordinate 31,215 downwards.
CTTGCGTCTAAATTAAGTCTCCGTACTCATGAGGTCGCATTTTACACGGAAGGTTATTATTTAACCGGAAAATCGAACTATTATAAATCGGCCCGAATTGAACTTGATTCGCTTAAGCAGGCATTAACCGATGGCGAACTTTTGCTTGAACGGTCACCCAACCTGACTGAGCTGGAGCAGAATCTGAGTGAAGCACGGATTCAGATTCCGCAGTATGAACAAATGATCATGCTGGCGTTTAAGACGATTCAGGACGTTAATGTGTTGAAAGACCGGATTACTCAAAATTCGGCTATTTTTGCCAATAGCTGCCGGACACTTCAACGAACTCAAAGCCAATCGTTGCGACGCGAAATTTCCTATGGACTGGCTGCTGATTTGCGCCTCCGAAAAATCGGCAGCATAACAACCATAATCGATACGGCACATGCTGTTCAAAATGTAGCATTTCAGGCCTTATCCACCCGCGAAAATACAGCGCTAAACAAATCCATTAAAGGTTTTGATGTAATTAATGAGCATATTGCTTTCCTGAAATCAACACTAAGGATGAAAGCCGATATCGACTTAATCAACCAGATCGAAAAAGCTTCACTCGATTACAAAGCTGCTTTAATCGAACTCTCTGACAAGTTGGGGAAACTTCAGGAGTATAAACAAACCGATACAGCCATTTCTGAGAAACTGGTGCAGAATTTCACCAATTTGAGAAATTCGTCGATAAACTATACTTCTGAGATTGCCCGCGGATTTGACCAGTCAATTATGGCTTCCATTTTCATTAAGATTTTATTGGTGTTGATTTCATTGGTTGTAGCTACCTGGACTGCCGTTTATATGTCGAGAAAAATTACAGACCCAATGATGAAAGGTATCGAATTTGCCCAAAAACTGGCGAAGGGTGATTTAACTGCCGAGTTGGATATTGTACAAAAGGACGAAATCGGAATCTTGGCTCATAATCTTCAGCTTATGAATAATCGTATTCGGGAGATTATTGCATACATTTCAGAAACAGCAGAAAATTTGGCTGTAGCAAGCCTTGAGCTGAGTTCTTCATCGCAGTTGGTATCTCATGGAGCGTCAACACAGGCTGCATCTGCCGAAGAAGTTTCGGCTGCTATTGAAGAAATGGCTGCAAATATTCAGCAGAACAATGAAAATGCGAAGCAAACCGAAAAAATTGCAGTAAAGGCAGAAAACGATATTTGTCAGGGAAGCGATAAAGTTATTCAGACAGTGGATGCCATGCGCGAAATTGCGAACAAGATTTCGATCATTGGCGACATCGCTTTTCAAACCAACATCCTGGCACTAAATGCCGCGGTTGAAGCGGCAAGGGCAGGAGAACACGGGCGGGGTTTTGGTGTGGTTGCCGCCGAAGTTGGAAAACTGGCAGACCGAAGCAAACTGGCAGCATCAGAAATCGATCAGTTGACCAAATCGAGTGTCTTTAATGCAGAAGAGGCCGGAAAACTTATGAAGGAAATTGTGCCTGACATTCAGAAAACATCGCATTTGATTCAGGAGATATCTTCGGCAAACTACGAGCAAAGCGCCGGAGCCGACCAAATTAATCAAGCTATTCAGCAATTGAATATGGTTACTCAGCAAAATGCCGCTACGGCTGAAGAGTTATCGACCAATGCCTCTGAATTATCGACACATGCCAAAAAGTTGCAGGGCATTATCGCGTTTTTTAAAACGGATAAAAATGCAGCAGGTATTGGTTCTGTAGAAAGTCAATACACAAATCCCGAACCTCCTGTTGAGCTGACTCAACAGGAAACTAAAAGTGGAGTTGTGATCGATTTGGATATTCCGGATAGTTCAGACGATGATTTTGAACGGTTTTAATATGCTTAAAATTTATTTTTCTTGAAATCGGAACTTATACAAATATCTGACGAACTTTTCCTGAAGCTGGGCAGAATGATTACCGAAAAGTATGGCATAAAAATGTCTGCCGAAAAGAAAATCATGTTTCAGGCGCGGCTTCAGCGGCGATTGCGGGAGTTGGATATCAAATCGTTTGACGAGTATGCCAGGCGATTGTTTACCACCGAGCATGATTCTGTGGAAATATCGATTCTGGCTGATTACATTTCAACGAATAAAACTGATTTTTTTCGGGAGAAGGAGCATTTTCAGTTTATTACCGATCACGTACTTCCGGAAATATTCTGCGAAAAGCAAACGAACTCTTTTTTTCAGTTGAAATTATGGAGTGCTGGTTGTTCCAGTGGACAGGAAGCGTATTCTATGGCAATAACTTTAGAGGAATTTATGCAATCACGAAATTTTCGCTTCGATTATTCCATTGTTGCAACAGATATTTCAGGCAGAATGCTTAAAACAGCCCGACAAGCGGTATATCCGATGTCGCAGGTTGAGGAAATTCCGCTTGAGATCAAAAAGCGGTACTTTCTGAAAAGTAAAAGTTTGATAGATAAAAAGGTGAGAATTGTTAAAAATTTGAGAGACAGAGTTAAGCCTGCCTATCTGAATCTTATGGACAATGTGTATGTATTGGATACCCAATTTGATTTGATTTTTCTTCGGAATACGCTCATTTATTTTGAACATCAGATTCAGCAGCAAGTGCTGACGAAAATTCTGGATAAATTAAAGATTGGTGGTTATTTGTTTATTGGTCATTCCGAGTCGTTGATTAATATGAATTTACCTATCAGATCAATTGCGCCGAGTGTATATGTGAAAATTAATACTTAAGGTTATGGATTATTATAAAAATCAGCCTGATAATGAAATTGAATTACTCCGGAAACAAATAGCGGAGTTAAATAGTGAAAATGAAGATTTGGCCCGGAATCTATATAAGGTTAACGAGAAACTCCATGATTCGGAAACGCTTAAAGGTCATTTTATTAGTAATATAACCAACGAGATTGTAAATCCATTTGCCAGCGTGCTCGCTTTGGCCGAGAATATAAAACAGTTAAAGACGGATGAGATGGGAAAAGCTCACCGGATGGCTGAACTGATTTATGAAGAAGCTTTTCATCTTGATTTTCAGTTAAAAAATATTTTTGCGGCGGCCCTTATTGAAGCAGGAACCGAAGTGCCCAAAATAGGTGAAGTGCGTGTTAATTTACTGGGTAATTATATGCTGAATTATTTCAGCTCTCAGTTAGAGAAAAGGAAAATTAAACTGGCTGTAACTTATAGCAATCAGGTTGTTCCTGAAACAAATATCGTATTCCTTTCAGATCGTGAGAAACTGGAAATGATAGTTAAGAACTTGGTTAGCAACTCGATAAAATACAGCCCGAATGATTCTGAAATTCATTTGGAATTTATTTTTGAAAATGGAAAACTATTCATTGAGGTTACCGATCAGGGAAAAGGAATTCAGGCTGATAACCGGGAAATAATTTTTGACCGTTTTAAACAACTCGATGAGAAAATTAATTCCATAAACACCGGACACGGTTTAGGTTTATCTATCGTTCAGGCTTACACCGAATTGTTAGGTGGGAAAATAAATCTGACCGAGAATTCTCCGGGTGGTGTACGGATAATGGTTGCGATACCCGAAAGTGTGAATGCTGAAGATTGGGATGATCTGGAGGATTTTTTACTTGATAATAAAGAACGGTTTTAATGAATAGATTTGGCCCGGTTCATCATTTTTTGCATCCGTCAACCATGTATGTTTGCAACGATTCACAATGGATTACCACTGTTTTGGGCTCCTGTGTTGCTGTGTGCTTTTATGATCGGAAAAGAAAAATTGGAGGGATCAACCATTATATGCTTCCGTATTGGAATGGTGATGGGCTGGAAACAATTAAATATGGGAACATTGCTATCAAACAATTGTTTCAGAAGATGCTTGAGTCGGGTGCCATGAAGGAAGATCTGGTATGTAAAATATTTGGAGGAGCCCAGGTACTTGGCGAACAGACTTCCGTATTTCACGTAGGGCAACGGAATGTTGAATTAGCGTTTAAGATGGTAAACGAAATGAATATAGCCATAATCGGTTCAAGTACAGGAGGAAAACAAGGCCGGAAGATTCATTACCATACGGGAACTGGCGAGGTATTTCAAAAATACCTGACGAGTATAACTCAAAACGAATAAAAATGAGCAAAAAAATTAAAGTGCTTGTCGTTGATGATTCGGCTTCGGTGTTAAATATCCTTACCCAAATATTGGGTAACGACACCGATATAGAAGTTATTGGAGTCGCCCATGATCCTTACGAAGCAGTTGCGAAAATTGCTGAGAATTTACCGGATGTAATAACCCTGGATATTGAAATGCCCCGGATGGATGGGCTTACATTTTTAAGTAAGCTGATGAGGCAGCATCCAATCCCGGTTGTTGTAATTTCTTCGGTTGCGGCGGAGGGTTCCTATAAAGGAATCAGAGCGCTGAAACTTGGGGCCAGTGAAATCATTACCAAACCCAAATTAGCTAGCCAGGAACAACTCGATGAATACAGCATCAGGATTACCGATGCGATAAAAGCTGCTGCGTTAACCGAAAAAATCCGGTTAAAACCAGCAAAAGCTGATGAAAATGATGAAATGAATCTGACTGAAAAAGTCTCTGTTCCATCTCCGTTTGGTCATCTATATTCCGAAAAAATAATTCTGATTGGGGCTTCAACCGGAGGTACAGAAGTTATTTCCAGGGTTTTGAAAAATCTCCGGAATGATTTACCCGGAATTTTAATTGTACAACACATGCCCGGTGAGTTTACCGGAGCCTTTGCTAACAGGCTGAACACCGAATGCCGGTTAAATGTGAAAGAAGCAGAGGACGGTGATGTGATTCAACAAGGTTTTGTTTATATTGCCAACGGATTCAATCATTTACAATTAATCAAAGAAAATGGTCAATTTAAGTGTAAGCTAGAGTCGGGGCCGTTGGTTAACCGCCATCGACCTTCAATTGATGTGCTGTTTCATTCGGCAACTAAATTTAATGGAAACAATATAACAGCCATCCTCCTTACCGGAATGGGAGCTGATGGAGCGCGTGGTATGCTTGAGCTTTCGGAGAATGGGGCAATGACATTTGCCCAGGACGAAAAGTCGGCTGTAATTTTTGGCATGCCTAGAGAAGCGATTAAACTCAATGCCGCAAAAATGATTGGAAATCCGGATGAACTGATTAATTGGTTAAATACAACGTTTCACTAAAAAATGGCTACAGCTATCTCTACTTCCAAAATACTAATTGTTGACGATGTACAATTAAATCTTGATTTGATGAAGGATATCTTATCAGATCATAACTACCAGATTGCAACAGCCGTTAATGGTAAATCTGCTATTGCTAAGGCCAAAGCTCATAAATTCGATTTAATTCTTTTGGATGTCATTTTGCCTGATATCGACGGTTTTGAAGTGTGTACACATCTGAAATCAAATCTGTTAACTCAGGATATCCCAATTATATTTCTGACTGCACAAAGGGAAAAAGACAGTATTGTTAAAGGTTTTCAGCTAGGCGCTGTAGATTATATCTCTAAACCCTTCAGTAAAGAGGAGTTGCTGGCAAGGGTTAATTTACATCTTACACTGAGGAAAACCCAGGACGAGCTTATTTATTCCAAGGAAATGGCAGAAGCTGCAGCCAAGGCCAAAGCTATTTTTTTAGCCAATATATCTCATGAAATCAGGACTCCCATGAATGGCATAATTGGGATGATCGATATTTTGAAAAAGACTCCATTAACCGAAGAACAGTTGGAATATCTTGATATTATTGACATATCAGGCGAAAACCTCTTGATGATTATTAATGATGTGCTCGATTTTTCAAAAATAGAGGCTGGACAGATTACTTTCGAACATATTCGGTTTAATTTAGCTGATGAGGTCGGTGAAGTTGTCAAGATTTTGGGCTACAAAGCCGCACAAAAGCAGCTTGATTTTTCGTTTAAATTTGATCCGGAAGTACCTGAATTGGTCGTTGGCGATCCGTTGAGGCTGAAACAGGTTCTGATCAATTTGTGCAACAATGCTATTAAATTTACGAATGAAGGATATGTTCATGTCCGGATTAAGTTGATTGATATTGTAGATGCCACAGTACGCCTCAGTTTTGAAATACAGGATACTGGAATCGGCATTTCGGCTGAAAATCAGACGAAATTGTTCAAGTCCTTTTCGCAAGCGGATGCCTCAACCACCCGTAAATTTGGGGGAACCGGGCTCGGACTTGCTATTTCAAAAAATCTGGTTCAGTTAATGAATGGTACTATTGGTATCATCAGCGAAGAAGGGAAAGGTTCAATTTTTCACTTTAGCTGCGAATTTGGTGTTTCATCGCAGGAACTTTCAGTCGATGACATAAACAAATTGGAAGAATCTGTTAAGATTGATAAAAAATTACGAATTTTACTGGCTGAGGATAATGTCATTAACCAAAAAGTTGCTAAATTAAATCTCGAAAAACTCGGGCATACGGTTATTCTGGTTGAAAATGGTATTCTGGCAGTAGAAAAATATATCAGCGAACAACCTGATTTGATTTTTATGGACATTCAGATGCCCGATATGGATGGGGTAGAGGCCACAGCAAAAATAAGAGAATGGGAATTGAAAAATAATGTGCAAGTTCGCATTCCAATTGTTGCCATGACTGCGAATACCTTAAAGAGTGATAAAGAATTATTTATCACTTCAGGAATGGACGATTATTTGAGTAAACCCTTTATTGCAGACGAATTAATTCGGGTGTTGAACCGGTTACACAAACAACTTGAACGTAAAAATATATAACTAATACATACAAAATGGACTTCACTGATGCTACTTATTCCTGGGAAGGGAAATCGGTTTTAATCGTAGAAGATAATGAAACAAGTAATATTTATTTCGAGGCTGCGCTAAGAAAAACCAAGGCCAGCCTGATTTGGGCAAAAAACGGGATGGATGCCGTTGATATTGTCAAACAATCCGAAAAGATTGATTTGATCCTGATGGATATTAATATGCCTAAGATGGATGGCATTGAAGCAACCCGGATCATTAAAAAGCTTCGTCCTGAAACCATTATTGTAGTTCAAACTGCATTTGTTCTTTCGGGTGAAGAAAGATTATGCATGGATGCAGGCTGTGATGAGTTTATTACCAAGCCTATTCGGTTGAAGTATTTGCTTGATACCATTAACCGCTATCTTGCTGTAGCTAAAGAGATGTAAGCTCCGAACTTTTTTTGAGGGCTTGGTTCCACTAGTGGTAAAAATCCGGAATATGGCTTGCCGTCGTAAACTTTCCATGGATTTAGTTGATTCTGATCCGTTGCAAAGCGTTCATACTTCCCTTGCTGCCCATAAAAAAGTCTGAAATAGCCTGTACTTCCTGCATGGATGTTTGTTGCTGCCACCATACTGAGGATACCCATATTCATACGGCAATTAATTTCAATACATGGCTGTATCCTTATCTGGTTCTGATGATTAAAAATCATGGCATCAACGCCTAAATAACCCCGGTGCAGTTTGGCGTATGCCGAATCACGCAAAGCTTCCAGAATACTTGTACCAATGGCGTTAATCCTTGTTTCCAGTTTTTGTAATTCAATTCCAGCCAACATCTGCTTTAAATCAGGACGAATTAATGTGGCTTGATATTGACCGTTCGTGTTCGTTTCAAAAAAAGAAGTACCCAAATAGTCGATACCCGATTTTTTAAAATTGAACTGAAACGAAAAATCAATGAGTTTATCCAGAAAAGGTTCTGCAATCAAATAGTTTTGTTGTTTCAGTACACCTGAAATCCATTGTTTGTTCGAGTTGTTCAGCACTTCTTTACGGATGATCTGAATACCTCTTCCCGACGAACTTAGCGGGGCTTTTAATACCAATGCCCGATTTTTCAGCAATAGCGACTCTATTTCTTCCGTATCGGAAACCCGAACCCCGATCATTGACCGATCAATAAATCCGTCGTGAGGGTATTTATCGAGTAGATCCATTAAAAAATCAAGTGAAGTGGAACGTTCAAAAAGCGTTTTATGCCTGTTTGTCCAATTAAAAGCGGGACTGGCTTTAAATTCCTCGCCGCACTTTTCTTTCAGGTTTCTCAGTTTAAAATGAGCAGCAGGGCTCCATCCCCATGGATGAATAGCATTAAAAGAATCTGGTGGGAGTGATTCCAGCTCTGCAAGGCTGCAAAAAGCCGGAAGTTCAAATCCTGCTTTAATTAATTGTTGTTTAAATTCTTCTGATGGAGCGTTATCCGTAAGGACAAAATCAGTTTTAGTGGCAAAAACAAAAGGAAGCGTAGCTAAATCACGCTCCATTTCCTGAAGCAAAAGCGGTGGCATGTAGCTGAAAGACCCATTGGCAACAGCCAGCTCGCAGGTTGGATTAAAATAGAAAACATTCGCTTTGGCCATAGGGTATTGTTGCAGTCAGTTGGCAAATATAGAACCCGTTTTTTATCATTTTGCTGAATTAACGAAAAATAAACAGGTTTTTGCTTTGAAATGTGGAATTAGAATTTACTTTTGCAGTATTGAATAATTACAGATCATTAAATCTTTTTATTGATGAGCCAATTTTCTTCTGAAATAGTATTGATGAATTCGGATTCTGCCATGTGCGCCAACATGTATATGTGTATGTGTTCTCATTTGTCATTTCAGAAGGTTAACAGGATATAGGTAAGTCATTTGCCAAAATATATTTAAGCCCTTCTGGAACCCAGAGGGGCTTTTTTTATTATTAACGTTAACAATTACAACATGAGTGAAAAATCGTACCGAAGCGTGGTGAAATCTATATCGTGGCGAACAATCGGAACACTTGATACCATTATAATTTCCCTGATCATTACCGGAAAACCAGAAATGGCCATATCAATTGGAGGAGTAGAAGTGTTTACCAAAATGATTCTTTATTATTTTCACGAACGTACCTGGAACAAAATCAATTTCGGACGGTTAAAAAGTATAGATTCTGATTATCAGATTTAAAAACAGAACAACATGACCCGTAAATTTTTGCCCATATCCATCGATATTTCGGACCGGAAAATACTGGTGATTGGTGGTGGACAAAGCGCCTTCAAGAAAATCAGGATTTTACAGCGGTTCGGGGCCAACATTGAAGTGTTAGCCGAAAATATTACAGACGAAGTTTATGCTTCCGGAGTAGTTTGTTTTCAGAAAAAATATGAAAAAAGCGATCTGAAAGGTTACCTGATGCTTTATTCGTGTACCAATAATGAAGACCTTGATCGACAGATTTTGCAGGACGGGAGGGAAACTGGTGTTTTGGTTAATATTCATGACCATCCGGCACTTTGCCAGTTTGTTTCGCCGGCCATTTATCAGGATGGTAATATTTCTGTGGCGGTAAGTTCAAATGCCGAGAATGTTTATGAATCGATCCGCATTCGCAACCTGATTCAGGACTATTTAGAAAATCTTAAAAACACACAAATATGAGTATTCAATTCAATCCTTTAAACGAGCAGCAGCTAAGCGCTTTATCAGGTCTTTCTGCTGGATTAAGCCGGGAGCAACTGCTTTGGATTAACGGCTATTTTCAGGGTTTACTGGTATCTTCCGGAAACTCAACAACAACAAACACACCCATTCAGGCGAAAAGTAGCAAGCAACTGAAAATTCTGTATGGTACGCACACCGGGCGGAGTAAGACTATTGCCGGTAAATTAGCTGAAAAGCTTGCAGGAAGGGGAGTTGAAGTGCAGTCGGTTGCGCTGGATGAGTACAAAATCAGACAATTAACATCGGAAACCAACCTGGTTTTTATTGTCAGCACGCATGGAGAGGGCGAACCACCTGCGATGGCCGAAGATTTTCATGGTTTTATAACCGGGAAACGCTCACCTCAATTGCCAAATCTTAATTATTCGGTGGTGGCTTTAGGCGATAAAAGTTACAAACTCTTCTGTAAAACCGGAATCGACATCGATCAGGCATTAGTCAAAGCCGGCGCTAAATCCATTCTTCCTATACTTACGCTTGATGTTGATTTTGAGGATGAAGTTGATCGATGGATCAATCAGTTTACTGATGTTTTTGCTGAAATTCCTGCAAATTTGTCTCAGGGAAATACTACGGTAGATAATTCGCTGAAAAGTGTTGATTATACCCGCAAAAATCCATTCCACGCTACCGTAATTGATAAAGTAAAGATTACCGGACGCGATTCGGATAAAGAGGTTTACCATGTTGAACTTTCGCTTGAAGGTTCCGGAATTACTTATGAGCCTGGCGATTCTGTAGGAATTCTGGCTAACAATCCACCCGCTTTGGTCGAAAATATTCTCAAACAAACTGGGTTCAACGGAACCGAGTTGGTAACTGTGAAGGAAGGCGAATTTTCACTTCAGGAGGCCTTGGTCAACCGACTGGAAATCACGGTATTAAATCGTGAAGTGATTCAGAAATATCAGGAAAGAACCGGAAATACAAAACTTCAGGAAATTTTGGAAAATGAAGTTTTGCTTGACCTATATTTGTATGGACACGATGTGCTCGACTTGCTGGAAGATTTCCCGTTCAAATTCTCAGTGCAGGAATTTGCTGATATACTGCGAAGTTTCCCGCCCCGGCTGTACTCTATTTCGTCGAGCCAGGCGGCTGTTAGCGATGAAGTACATGTAACCGTTGCCACTGTTCGTTATTCATACAATGGACGCCAACGTGCCGGCGCTTGTTCTACTTACCTGGCTGACAGGATTGACATCGACTCTCAGGTTTCTGTATTTATTGAAAAGAACCCGGCATTTAAACTTCCTGAAAATGAGCAAACCCCGGTGATATTGGTAGGGGCGGGAACAGGTGTTGCTCCTTATCGTGCATTTTTACAGCATCGCGAAGCCAATAACCAGAAAGGTAAAACCTGGTTGTTCTTTGGTGAACGCCGCTTCCATTCCGACTTTTTATACCAGGTTGAATGGCAGAAGTTGCTGAAAGATGGTTACCTGGAAAAGATTGATGTGGCTTTCTCACGCGATCAGGAAGAAAAAGTATATGTGCAACATCGCCTGATTGAACATCAGAAAGAAATATTTGACTGGCTGAACGAAGGTGCTGCTATTTACCTTTGCGGCGATATGAAACAAATGGCCCGCGATGTGCAAAAAACATTGCTCCGGATTTTTGAAACTGAAGGTGGCATGAGTGAAGAAAAAGCTCTGGAATACCTGAAAACACTGAAAAAAGAAAAACGGTTTCAAACAGATGTGTATTAGAGAAGAGGAAATGTTAAGAAATTTAAAACTGAATCAATAAAATAGAATTTCCGTGAACATAGTAAGTATTTAAACGTATCTTGGTAGTATAAATACTTACTAGTTCGCTTACTAAAAAACAAAAAAATGAGCGATACAATAAACTGGAACGAACTCTCGGAAGTAGAAAAGCTAAAATACGATAGCAATTACCTGCGTGGAACACTGGTGGAAAGCCTGGCCAATCCCATAACGGGATCAATTGCGCCCGGCGATACGCAAATATCCAAATTTCATGGGATGTACCAACAGTTCGACCGCGATTTGGAAAAGGAACGCAAACGGCAAAAGCTCGAACCGGCGTATTCCTTTCTTATCCGGGTGCGAATCCCGGGTGGGGTAGTTACTCCAAAACAATGGCTACAGATGGACGATTTATCGGAGCAATATGCCAATCATACGTTGAAATTGACGACCCGGCAAGCTTTCCAGCTGCACGGTGTTATCAAAACGAATCTGAAGAAAACCATTCAGGGAATGAACGCTGCCCTGATGGATACCATTGCCGCCTGCGGGGATGTAAACCGCAATGTGATGTGCCATCCAAATCCGGCAGAGTCGGAATTGCATGCCGAAGTTTATGATACCGCACGCCGGATTAGCGAGCATTTGTTGCCCTCAACACGAGCCTATCATGAAATCTGGCTCGACGAGAAACTGGTTGCCGATAGCAAAACCGATGTTGAACCCATTTATGGCGACCGTTATCTGCCTCGTAAGTTCAAAATTTCGGTAGCAATTCCTCCTTATAACGATTCGGATATTTTTTCTCAGGATTTAGGTTTTATTGCTATTGTCGAAAACAACCAAATTGTAGGATATAACATAGTTGTAGGTGGGGGGATGGGTACCACTTTCGGAATGCCTGAAACGTATCCACGGTTGGCCGAAATGATTGGCTATTGTAACCCGGAACAGGTGGTTGATGTGGCAGAAAAGGTAGTTTTGGTTCAGCGTGACAATGGCAACCGTAAGAACCGGAAACTTTCTCGATTAAAATATACCATCGATCATCGTGGCCTCGACTGGTTTAAGAATGAGGTGGAAAAATACCTTGGATATAGCCTTCAGGAACCCAAACCGTATTCGTTCACCCGGAATGGAGATCGGCTGGGTTGGAAAAAAGGCACAGATTCGAAGTGGAGCCTGACCTTATTTGTTGAAGGTGGCCGCGTCGCCAACCGGGGCGATTTTAAACTAAAGTCAGCACTTCGTGAAATTGCACAACATATTGATGGTCAGTTTATCCTCACCGGAAATCAGAACCTGATAGTTGCCAATGTTTCAGAATCAGATAAGATGAAAGTAAGCGATATTTTGAAGAAATTCAGTGTGTTGCCAGGCGAAATTTCAGGACTTCGCCAGAATTCTATTGCTTGTGTAGCGCTGAATACCTGTGGTTTGGCTTTTGCCGAAGCAGAAAGATACCTGCCTTCGATGATAACCAAAATCGAATCGATATTGGATCAGCATGGCCTTTTTAAAGAAGAAATTGTTATCCGCATGACCGGCTGCCCCAATGGCTGCGGAAGGCCTTACCTGGCCGAGATCGGTTTTGTTGGTAAATCGGAAGGTCATTATAATCTCTACCTGGGCGGAAACTTTAACGGAACCCGCCTGAATACACTCTATAAAGAAACGCTTACCGAAGATGAAATTCTCGCAGAATTAAAACCCATCATTGCCGATTACGCGCAAAACCGCACGGATGGTGAAAAATTTGGAGATTTTGTTATTCGGAAGCAATACGTTAAAGCAACATTAAAAGGAAGCGATTTTAAACACTAATATCATGAAAACTCCAGTATTTTTTATCGGTGAAGAATTGTCGGGAAAAACAAGGCAATGGCTGAAAAAGCAACATATACAATACATTGAAGAGCCATTTTTTAAAATTGACTATAAAAAACCAGATTTAAAACTCTTCAAAGCAGTGGCTCATAAAAGCAAACAATGGGTAATTACGAGTTCATATGCAGCCCATTGGCTGGTTCGTTTTCATTCTCAATTGGGATTATCAGGCTCCGATACGGTATTTTGCTGGTCGGAAAAACAAGCAGCGATTTTACGGAACATTGATTTGCCTATCGTTGTTTCGTCATTTGGAAACCACCAGGAAATTGCTGGCATGGTAATGGCTCAAAACCGGGGTGAAACCATTTTGTTTTTACATGGCGATCAACTTCATTCTGAAATTAATTCCATATTTTTAGGTTCAAACATACCTTTTTTGGCATTTGAAGCGTACAAGAATACTCCGGTTGAAAAAATAGTTAACGGTATTTTTGATGCGTACCTGTTTTTTAGCTCAGCAGGGATCGACAGCTTTAAGGCTTCAGGAAATTTTCCTCATCCGGACTCATTAATTCTGGCCAACGAAAACTCAACTGCACGGGCTGCGTGGAGGGTTTTTACAAATAAAGTCTGCCTATCTCCTGAACCTGAAGAATTATTGTTTGTTCAATATTCTATTTCCAGGTGGATGGAAGAGAATGAAAAGTAAACGATTTGATGAATAAGGGAACAATTTCGATATTAGGTTGCGGTTGGTTAGGTCTGCCGCTCGGTAAATTCTTGATTAGTAAAGGATTTTCGGTAAAAGGTTCGGTGACTGATACCAATAAGTTTGAAATTCTTAGCGATGCAGGAATATCACCTTACCGTATTGTTCTAAACGAAACTGTTGCCATAGTGGTTGATCAAACATTCTTTGATTGCGATGTGCTGATTATTTCTATTCCGCCTCGCAGAACCAGTCATATTGAAAGAATATTCCCGGCGAAAATTACTCAACTAATACCCTTTATTTTAGAAAGTGGTTTATCAAAAGTACTTTTTATATCGTCAACATCGGTTTATCCGGATAAAAATCAACTGGCAAAGGAAGAAGATACGTTGGTTCCGGATAAAGAAAGTGGAAGGGCCTTGTTGCTGGCTGAAAATTTGTTGAATAATCTGACTGATTTTCAAACAACCATCCTTCGTTTTGGAGGATTAATCGGGGCTGACAGAAATCCGGCCAGGTTCCTTCAGAAATCCACAGTTCCGGTCCCCAATTCGCCCGTGAACTTAATTCATCAGGACGATTGCATAGGAATTATTTCGGCAATTATAGAACAGGATCTTTGGGGAGAGACTTTAAATGCCAGTAGTCCGGAGCACCCTTTGAAGAAGGATTTTTATAGCCGGGCAGCGCAAATTTCTGGTTTGCCGGAACCTCTTATTTCGGAGAAACCGGAGGCCTACAAAATAGTCGATAGCAGCAAATTAATACGTTTACTAAATTATCGGTTTAAATACCAAAGCCCGATAAATTACCTGGAAAGTCTGGAGCAGGTGAATAAGTAAACGTGCAAAAATCAGCGAATACTTTATTTTTTAACTCTTCATTCAGAGGTTCAATCCTTCAGTTATTAGCTATGAATTCACTCATTTCTATAGTAGGCGCTGGTCCGGGCGATCCGGAATTGCTGACCATCAAGGCGCTAAAACGTATTCAGGAGGCCGATTGCATTCTGCATGATGCGCTGGTGAGCGAAGAAATCCTGAACCTGGCTAAGCCCGAAGCTCAACGCATTTATGTTGGGAAAATCTATCAGGATGGACAGGACCAAACCGATCGTCAGGATTGGATTAACCAGTTGATTATTGAACTTGCCGCAAAGGGACAAAAAGTAGTGCGGTTGAAATCAGGTGATCCGATGATTTTTGGACGCGGTGCCGAGGAAATCCGCTTTTGTATCGAAAACGGGCTCCATTACGAAGCCATTCCCGGAGTAACTTCTGCGCTTGGCGCTGCTTCTTTGTACGGTATTCCACTTACGGAACGCGGAAAAAACAGCATGGTGTTATTTGGTACGGGCCATTATTGCGAAGGTGATTTTTGTGATTTACAGACTTTTGTTTCTGTATTGAAATCGGGTTCCCCCATTATTTTCTTTATGGGCCTCAATAAATTAGTTAAGCTGGCACAACGGTTAATCGATCTCGAAGTTTCTCCGGAAATTAAAGTTCAGATACTTAGCAAAGTTTCGCAGCCCGATTCAAGTGCATTGGAAGGTACGCTCGGAACAATCGCACAAATACTCGAAACGGAAAAACCTGCGATGCCGGCATTGGTAATTATTGGTGAAAATATAGAACGGCTGAGCAGGTAGAAAATTTTATTCCACATCCGGTTCAAAGAAAACCCATTGAATGGCCGGATTTTGTTTTTTCAGCGCAGCTTCGCAACTGTTAATGTTTCCAATCAGTTGATCAACTGTTTCAACTTTAGCCATCTTTACTTTTACTGCAACCATTACCTGGGCGCCTAATTGCAGGGTGATTAAATTCAGAACTTTATTTATTTCGGGCTGGCCTTCCAGAAAGGTTGTTATCTCCTGACTGACTTCAGGATCGACACTTTGTCCGATAAGCAATCCTTTAATTTTTATACCCAGAAACAAGGAGATAACGATTAGCAACACGCCAATTCCAATACTTCCGATAGCGTCGAACAACGGGTTGCCGGTTACCATCGAAAGAATTACCGAAATCAGGGCAAATACGAGCCCAAGTAATGCGGCAATGTCTTCACCCAGCACAACCACCAGTTCACTTTGGCGGCTGTTTAAAAACCATTTCCATAAACTTTCGTCGTGGCGTACTTTATTGATTTGCGTAAGGCATCCCCACAACGACGCCGCTTCGAGCAGAATGCTAACTGAAAGTACCACAATAGCAATATACGGACTGGTTAATCCTTCGTGCGAACTTAGCTTATGAATCCCTTCGTAAATTGAAAATAAACCACCCATGCTGAATAAAATCAGGGCAACAATAAACGACCAGAAGAAGATGGCTTTTCCGTATCCCAAAGGATGATTTTGGTCCGGACCTTTTTTCGAGGCTTTTAATCCCAGAAACAGAAGTCCCTGGTTACCACAGTCGGCATACGAGTGGATTGATTCGGCAAGCATGGCTCCTGAACCAGTAATGACTGCTGCTACGGTTTTAGTAATGGCAATTCCGAGGTTTGCAACTAAGGCAAATAAGATTGATTTTACTGACGAGTTTTGATGTGACATGATTGATTGTAACGCTTATAAAATTCGGTGATACCTGAACAAAATTATTTGCTAAAATTATGCTTTCTATTCTGTTTTTGAAATAAATCATTCAGAACCACGGGAATTTGTCAAAACATTATTTTTTTTACTTCACTTTTATCATCAATAGTCACTTTTAAGAAATACATACCTGATTTCAGGAACGTAAGATCTATTTCAGCATTGGTCTCATTTTTAATCGTTTGATACTGTTTCTTGCCCATAATATCGTAAACAGATACTTGAATTTGATTCCCCATTTTATCGGTTTCAATGCTGAATATTTTTGTTGATGGATGCTGAATGAGCTTAAAATTCAGCGTATTTAAAGGGCTGTTGGCTTGGGTTACCTGATCCGCAATACGGAAAATCTTTCCTGAAGAAATTCCGGCTACATAAAGCTGGCCATTTACATCTTCGCCAAATGTGCTGAAATTATTTCCGGAGAACTGTCCAAAATCTGCTTTTACCCAATTTCCTGATACGTTTTGTAAGGTCCAAATCCGGTCGGAACAATAATCAGCAAAAAAGTAACGACCATAAAACGGCGATGCAACGGAACCTCTGTAAATGTACCCGCCGGTTACCGAGCATTCGTCTCCCAAAGGATAGGTGTAAACCGGAAACGTGAAGGTAGAGAATGGTGCGCATCCGTTTGAACTGTAGGCCTGGTTGCCTTCGTAGCAGCGCCATCCGTAGTTTTCACCTCCTTTGCTGGCAGCAGGCTGAAAGTTGATTTCTTCAAATGAATTTTGTCCAACATCGGCTATCCACATGTCGTTGGTGATGCGGTCAAAACTAAATCGCCAGGGATTACGCAGCCCGATTGCCCATATTTCGCCTTTGGTTGTGGTACTGTTATAGAAAGGATTTGTTGTCGGTATGGCATACGGGTTTCCATGATCAATATCAATCCGTAGTATTTTACCTAAGAGCTCTTTATGATTTTGAGCCCGATTTCCTGGATCGCCACCCGAACCGCCATCGCCTAAACCAATGTATAAATATCCGTCAGGACCAAATTTCAAGTCGCCACCGTTATGGTTAGCGTAGGGCTGAAAGATCGTCATCAGTCTATATTCACTACCAGGATTGGCTATTTCTGGGTTTCCCGGGTTAACACTGAACCTTGAAATACGGGTGCTGTCGCCCGCGCCAATATAATTGACATAGAAATACCCGTTTGTTCGGTATTGAGGATGAAAAGCGATCCCCAGCAAACCGCGCTCACCACCATAAACCACCCGGTCGCGGATGTCGAGAAAGGGCACGGTATTTACTACGCCGGTAGAACTGATTGTATTTATGATTCCCCGCTGATTGGCAACAAAAAGCCGGTCGTCTCCGGAATGGGTAATACACACAGTGCTGGTTAATCCGCTGGCAAACGGAATAAGTTGATTGGTATTTTGTGATTGTGCTTCGTCAAACGTGCATATTGCGACGAATACGCCCAAAATGTAGCGAATTAATTTCATGGTCGAAGATTTTAAATCCGGATTCGTGGTCAAACACATTTTACTTTCAAACAGCGGAATGCGTTGATTTGTTGACGAATTTAAAACCAGCTTAAGAAACGATCAGGTAATATTCCTGAAATGGCAGCGTGCAGATTAAGGATTCCGCAATTTACTTTTCCTGATCCCGTAGGTAAAATAGATCACAAAACCCAAAGCCATCCATATAATTAAACGCTCCCAGGTTTTCCAGGGTAGTGATGCCATCTGCAGGATACAAATTCCGGCGCCAAGAATCGGAATAAGCGGAACGAATGGTGTTTTGAACGATCGTGGAATATCGGGGCGTTTTATCCTTAAAACAATTATACCCACACAAACAATGGCAAAAGCCAGCAAAGTGCCAATTGAAACCAGTTCACCAAGAATACTGATAGGAAGTACTCCAGCCAGAATTAACGCAACAGAACCTGTAATAATGGTGCTTGCATAGGGCGTTTTAAAGCGGGGGTGTATTTTTGAAAAGACCGGAGGAAGCAATCCGTCTTTCGACATGGAATAAAAAATGCGGGGTTGACCCATTAACAAGACCAGAATCACAGAACTTAATCCGGCAATTGCTGCAATTTTGATAATTGGCCTCAACCAGAAAAGTCCTGGCCCCATCGCGTCAACACCAACTGCAATAGGGTCGGCTACATTCAGGAATGTGTAACTTACAATTCCGGTGAGCACAATAGCTACCAAAATGTATAAAAGAGTTGAAATTCCCAATGATCCTAAAATTCCGATAGGCATATCTTTTTGAGGATTTTTAGCTTCCTGTGCGGCAGTCGAAACGGCGTCGAATCCGATGTAGGCAAAAAAGATGACTGCAGCCCCGCGGAATATCCCACTCCATCCAAAATGGCCCCATTCTCCTGTATTTTCAGGAATAAACGGCACCCAGTTGGCTTTATTCACAAACATAAATCCAATACCAATGAAGAGTATAATTACAAATACCTTAATAATGACCATGACGTTGTTGAATCGTGCGGATTCGCGGATTCCGACCAGCAATAAAATGGTTATAAAGGCCACAATAAACATGGCCGGTAAGTTTAAAATTGCAGTCAGGTGTGGGAGACTATCGATAGCAATTCCGGTCTCAGCTAAATTTTTAGTCAGTTCGGGGGTAACCATTTTCCAGCCAACCTGCGGTATATCAACCAGAACAGTTCCCAACGCGGCGGTGAATTGGGCCGGAATAATTAATCCAAAATCCTTCAGGAAACTAACCACATAGCCCGACCAGCCAACCGAAACGGTTGATGCGGCAAACAGGTATTCCAAAATCAGGTCCCAACCAATAATCCAGGCAACAAATTCGCCCATGGTTGCATATGCGTAGGTGTAGGCGCTTCCCGAAATGGGTATCATCGATGCAAATTCGGCATAACACAAGCCTGCAAACAAACAGGCAAGTCCGGATATCAGGAACGATATTACGATGGCAGGACCGGCATACTGGGCTGCAGCCTGACCGGTGAGCACGAATATACCTGCGCCAATTACGGCTCCAACTCCCAATGTGGTTAAATTCAGTGCATTGAGTGATTTTCGTAATCCCTGATCTGATTTGGATTCGGAGAGCAGGACAGACAATGGTTTGATCTCAAACAATTTTGACATAAGGCTAATTTTGAAGTACCAAAAATAGCTTTTTTGTCGAATAATTAAGGCTTACGAATGTATTATGGCAGATTTATGCTTTTTTCTGAAACAGAAACGTTTTAATTGCAGCATAAAAAAACGGGATCAGTGTCACAATGATCAATCCGAGAAAGATGATTTCAAAATTATTCTTAATCCAAGGTAGTTCTCCAAGGAAATAGCCACTTAATGTAAAAAATGGGACCCAGATTACAGATCCGATAATTGTATAAGATTTAAACATTTGAAAATCAAACTTTACTGTTCCGGCAAAAAATGGAATATAAGTACGGATTACAGGGAAAAACCGGCCAATAATGATCGATTTTTTGCCATGTTTTTCGTAGAATTTCCGGGTCTGGATAATAGATTTCACCAGGTATTTCTGCACCAGTTTATTCTGGCTCTTTTCAATCTTATCGCCAATTTGTTTTCCAATCCTGTAGTTAAAATGGTTGCCAAAAATTGCGGCCAGAATTAATATAGGAACCAACAAAAAAATACTCATTTCGGAAGAAGCGGCAATTACACCGGCCGAAAAAAGTAATCCATCGCCTGGTAAAAAGGGGAATACGATCAGTCCGGTTTCCAAAAAAATGATTAAAAAAAGAACGAGGTAAGCTTCCCAAACATTTTCGGAAACGATGGCGAAAATGGCCTCGTTGGTATGAAAGAGTATTTCGAATATTTCGTTCATCATGGTCTCTGATATAAACAATCGTTTAAAAACAAATAGTTTAATCGGCAGTAATACAATTTACTGCAAATTAAACTATCAAAACAACCAAAACCTGTAAAATATTGGGTAAAGGTGTATTTATTTCAGAAAAATAATATTCGGAGCCCTTTCCATTTTTTATATCATTTTTAGAATCAAACAGATCATGCTAAAAACGATCGACCAACAAATTACAAATTTTGCTTAAAAATTCGCTGTCGGCTGCTGCGAATGGGGCAGGCGAGTGGCTGTCGATATCCAGTTCGGCTACAAACTTTCCATTTTTCATTACCGGAACAACGATCTCCGATTGTACATCGAGACCACACGAAATATAGTTGTCAACCTGGGTGACATCCTGAACGACCATGGTCTGGCCGCTTTCAGCTACTTGTCCGCAAATGCCTTTTCCTACAGCAATATGAGTATGCTGGGTGGGCTTCCCGACATACGGCCCCAATACCAATTCGTTCTTTTCCGTATCAAGGATATAAAACCCAACCCAGTCGTAGTGGTAAACTTCCTGTTTCAGTAGTTCACAAATCCGGAATAGTAAATCATCCGGATTGAGAGCAACCAAATCCGATATTTTCTGATAGGTTGCCGAAAAATCTGGTCGTGTCATTTGATGCTTTTTATAGTGTTATTTTATAACCATTTGATGCTCGTGCGTAATTTTTTCGCAGTATTTACATTTCAGGTCGAGCGGATTCTTCGAGATAACGGTGAAATACGTTGTAATCTCTTCATTGTTGGTGATGCACTTCGGATTGAAGCATTTAACGATCCCGATAACTTTATCCGGGACTTCAACCACCCGTTTTTCAACCACTTCGTAATCACGAATAATATTCAATTTGGCGTTTCGGGCAATCAATGAGATTTTATTGATTTCATCGTCTTCAAAAAATACATCAGAAAGTTTGATGATAGCCTTACTTCCCAATTTTTCGCTTTCGAAATTTGCCCCAAAGGTAATTTGCGTTTTCACTTTTTGAAGCCCCAAAATGGAAATAACCTTAAACAAATTTTCAGAAGGAATATGATCGATTACTGTGCCATTGTTGATTGCACTGACTTTCAGTTTTAGTTTCTTTTTTAATTGATCGCTCATGACAGTTGTTATTTAAGTTTGAGGATATGTGAAATAATTGCCTGACGGGCGTAAACCCCATTCCGGGCCTGTTCAAAATAATAGGCTTTTTCGTTGTCATCAACATCCGGGTGAATTTCGTTGACCCTGGGTAGCGGATGCAGAATACGCATGTTGGGTTTGGTATTTTTCAGCATACTGTTACGAAGTATATACACGTTCTTTACTTTCTCGTATTCAATCGGATCCATAAAACGTTCCTTCTGAACGCGGGTCATGTAAATAATATCTGCGTGATTAATGTTTTCGTTAATCTCGGAGTGTTCAAAATAGCGGATTCCCTTTTCTTTCAGGAATAGTTTGTATTCTTCGGGCATGGCCAGTTCTTCGGGTGCAATAAAGTTAAAAATCGGGTTTTCAAATTCGCTCATGGCCATCAGTAAGGAATGAACCGTGCGGCCATATTTCAAATCGCCAATCATGAAAATATTGATGTTGTCCAAAGTTCCCTGCGTTTTCAGTATCGAATACATGTCGAGCAAGGTTTGAGTCGGGTGCTGGTTAGCTCCGTCGCCGGCGTTAATTACCGGAACATCGGCCACTTCGGCGGCATAACGGGCACTACCTTCCAACGGGTGGCGCATAACGATTAAATCGACATAATTGCTTACCATCTTGGTGGTATCGTGCAACGTTTCACCTTTCGAAACGCTGGATGAACCGGCGTCAGAGAAACCAATAATCCGGCCGCCCAACCGGTTAATGGCTGTTTCGAAACTCAATCGGGTACGGGTTGATGGTTCAAAAAACAAAGAAGCAACTACTTTCCCTTCAAGTAGCCTCTGGTTCGGATTTTTCTCAAAATCAGCCGCGAGTTCAAGTATTCGCAAGTAATCTTCTTTTGAATAATCAGTAATCGAAATTAAATCTCTCTTCTTCATTTTATGTGTGTTTTAATGTGTTTTGAGGCAAAAAAAAACCAACAGAAACTTTTATCCTGTTGGTTTTTATAATGAACCGGAAATACCGGGTAAAAATACTGTTGAGTCAGATGGCTTAAATAAGGAAAACTAAACGTAGAATTCAGAAAAAATAGTTCTGTGTGAATGATTTCACTTAAAATGCAGGAATATCGTTTGATCAGGTGTGTCATCAAAATCCAAAATTAACGTGTTTTTATGAGCTATACTAGAATACCGTTTATTAGTTATGAATACGTTATTAACAGCGCTTTTTGCCGGTAAGCGAATGATTACCTTATAAATACGAAATTTTAAGTCCTTCAATCTTTTTTAACCCATCTTCAATCCGGTTTAGTTCACTCAGCCTGATTTGTGTTTTGATCTGGCATCGTAAATCGAATTTTGGCTCGTTTTGTGGTAATTTTTCGTCTTTGAATATTTTCATTACTTCATTCATCACCCCATAATCAAATTCAATCAGGAGTTGCTTTTCTACCAGTTTCTCAATGATTTCGGCCTGAAGAATGGCATCCTGTGCGGCATTTCGGTAGGCGTTAATCAAACCACTTACGCCAAGCAAAGTACCGCCAAAATAGCGGACAACAACAATCAGGATATTGGTCAGGTCGTAGCTCTGTATTTGCCCTAAAATTGGTTTTCCGGCGGTTGACGAAGGTTCTCCGTCGTCGTTGGCCCTGAATACTAATTTTTCATGCCCCAGCCGCCACGCATAACAATGATGCCGGGCCGAGTGGTGCTCTTTTTTAATTGTCAGTACAATGTTTCTGATTTCGTCTTCCGACTCCACCGGAAAAGCATACGAAATGAATTTGCTGCCTTTATCTTTAAAAAGCCCTTCTGAAGTTTTCGATATGGTTTTGTAAGTATCTTCCATCAGTAATTCATTAAAATAAGGATGGCTGTTACAGCCATAATCACCCCGGCAAAATTAAGCTTTGAAAGCTTTTCTTTGAAAACAAAAGAGCCAACCAGTATCGAAAATAATACAATGCAAATATTGTTTAGTCCAAACAGTACAGAACTGTCTAATTTACTGTTGTTTAATGCCATAATAAAGTAATAAAGCGATCCGAAATTGGCAATTCCGAGAACGGTTCCTCCGGTAAGTTCGGCAATAGTAATGCTTTGCGTGATGGTTTTCCGTTTTAGGAGAATGTAAATCAATCCGATAGCTAATGCGGTAAGAAAAACCATCGCCGAGAAAAGCAAACTCATGTTATTCGGAACAAAATATGTTTGGGCATATTTCACGATAGAATCGGTTACCCCAGAACCCAAAAATATGGTAAGCGGTAAAAGCACAGGCCAAAGGTTTTTCTTTTTATAGATGGGGCGATAAACGGTAAGGAAAACAGAAACTGTGGCTAAAATAAGTCCGGCGATTTTTATCGGTGGCGTTTTTTCAGAAAAATAGAGAATGGAGAATAAAACAGGGATTACCATCGACATTTTTCCGGCAATGGTGGTTACCGCAACTCCGGAAATACGAACGGAATAGCCAATCATGAAAAACATCAGGATGAATGAAAGCCCGACCAATAAGGCATAATGTAACCAGTTGGCGGTAATGATGCCAGAAACGGAAATAGGGTAGCGGTTGAAACTGAACCCAAGGATGGTGGCAACCAGGTAATTTACGGTGATTAGTTTGACCAGATTGGTTTTGAACCGTTCTGTAATTTTGAAAGTGATATAAATTACTGATGATGAGAGAATGCTCAATAAAAGATAAATCATTGGATCAGACTTTTCCGGCATAAAAAAAGCAGATCGAACTGACCTGCTTTTATATGTTACAATTTTAATTTCTTTTCAATCTCGTCAACACAAATCTTAAATGTTTTGTCAGTTTCCTTCAGGTTGTTCACCGTTTTACAGGCATGAAGCACCGTCGCGTGGTCTTTGTTCCCGATTTGCGATCCGATGGATGCGAGTGATGATTTGGTCATGTTTTTCGAAAAAAACATCGCCAATTGCCTGGCCTGAACAACTTCTCGTTTTCTCGTTTTTGCCTGAAGCGAATCAACCGGCATGTTAAAATAATCGCAAACTACTTTGGCTATATAGTCGATAGATAATTCGCGTTTCGAATTCTTCACCAGCTTGTTAATCATTTCGCTGGCCAATTCAATGGTAATTTCTTTTCGGTTTAAGGTTGACTGTGCCAGCAGCGAAACCAAAGCTCCTTCGAGTTCCCTGATGTTGTTGGTAATGTGCGATGCAATGTATTCAAGTACTTCTTCCGAGATATCGATTCCATCTTTATAGATTTTTCGTCTCAGGATATCCATCCGGGTTTCGAAGCTTGGTTGTTGTAAATCAGCAGTTAATCCCCATTTAAATCTGGAAAGCAAACGTTGTTCCAATCCTTTTAACTCAATCGGTGGTTTGTCTGACGTCAGGATCAGTTGCTTTCCGCTTTGATGTAAATGATTAAAAATATGGAAGAATGTTTCCTGTGTTTTTTCTTTTCCGGCAAATTCCTGAACATCGTCCAGTATCAGCACATCGACCATTTGGTAGAAATTCAAAAAGTCGTTACGGTTATTATTTCTTGTTGCTTCGGTAAACTGGGTCTGGAATTTATTGGCGTTCACGTATAAAACCACTTTGTCAGGATGGCGTTCTTTTACCTCAATACCAATAGCATGAGCCAGATGTGTTTTACCTAAACCTGAATTTCCATAAATCATGAGCGGATTAAAAGCCGTGCCGCCAGGATTCTGGGCAACTGCATATCCGGCGCTTCGGGCCAAACGGTTACATTCGCCTTCAACAAAGTTTTCGAAGGTATTATCGAGTCTTAATTGAGGATCAATCTGGATTTTCTGGATCCCCGGAATAATAAATGGATTTTTAATCGATGGTTTCCCTTCTGTTTTTAAAGGAATGCTCATCGGTTTATTCTGAATCTTACTATTATTATTAGTAGGATATTTGACCGTATAAGGTTGTGAGTTGCTTTGGTTATTACCCATAACCACTACGTACTCCAGCTTTGCACCCTGCCCAAGTTCTTTCCTTAATGTTTTTCGGAGTAGATCAATGTACTGTTCTTCGAGGTATTCGTAAAAAAACGGACTCGGAACCTGAATTGTTAGAACTTCATCATCCAAATTTACCGGAACGATTGGCTCAAACCATGTTTTAAAACTAATGCTTGGAACGTTGTCCCGAATTATTGACAGACAACGATCCCAAACCAAACGATAATCATTAATCATTTTGGAGCAGGATATTTAAAAAATTTGACAAACGGTATTCCTGATATATTTTCCTTTGAAACAAATTTTGTGAAAAAAAATGTAACAAAAAAATTGATTTTCGCTTGACTTTTACAAAAAAAGAGTAGGCCTTTAAGGCTCAGGCATTTAAAAAATAAAAAAAGTTTAATCTTTTTTTAATAAAGTTAAGTTGCTGATTGTCAGTGTTTTGTGTCTTTCTTTGGATTAAATCCCTGTCAATAAAGGGATATAGAGTATGTTTTAATAATATATATTATTGTTCATAAACTAATTTGTTAGTTTTTTGATCGCTTTCTCCAGTTTTATCTTTTTCCCGTTCCTAAACGCAACAATACTTGCGTCCGGAAAACTGATCCGTGCAGTATCGAGAAGCTTGGAAATCGCCTCAAATTCGGATGTTTTTCCGGCCATATAATTAAACGTTTCACTCACCTTCATTTCCTCAATGGGTCCTAACCCTTTAAAAAATACCGATTCCGTAGATAATTTTGCCGGACTTGAAATGAGGTGTACCTTATAAATTAC
This sequence comes from Prolixibacteraceae bacterium, assembly GCA_019459485.1. Taxonomy (GTDB): domain Bacteria; phylum Bacteroidota; class Bacteroidia; order Bacteroidales; family Prolixibacteraceae; genus Aquipluma. The sequence continues at coordinate 5,160 of JAIBEZ010000015.1, read as the reverse complement.
CTGATCTTTTCCTTCCTGCGCGCCAGGTTTTGAAGTTATATATACGTCTTTCCCTATGTTGAAGGCAGAGAAATGCACGTAACGCTTCGGATTGTTTCTTACATCTTTCAGTAGTAAATCAAGGCTCCCGGCCAGGTTGTTCAGGTTATGGTACAAAACAGGGTCGTTAATTAATAGCCCGGCAGAACTTTCTGTTGTATTCAATTTCTGGATAATGGTATTTAGTCCGGCAATAGACGAACTTATTTCTGCAAATACCGGACTAATATTCAATTTTGAAAGCGAGTCGGACAGCGACGACAGGTTTTTGATGATATTTGTTATTTGCCCAGAGTTTTGTTCTATCGTTGTACTTATGCTGTCAATATTTGTGATTATGGAATTGATTTTACCTTCACCCATAATTTTTTTCAATTCGGCCGATGCTGATTCTATATTGGCCACTGTCCGGTTGATGTTTTCAAAACTTTGGCTCAGGTTATCACGAGTTCGCTCATTGAAAACGTAGGTAACTACGGTAAGGGCTGAATCTAATGAAGCAATAAGTTCCTCGGCTTTCTTTTTTAATGGCAGAACCTGCATGCTGACTTGCTCTTTCAAATCACTTTCGGTGGCGCCGGGTATCGTATCTTCCGGCTGATAATATTCTCCGGAATGAACAATCTCCAGTTTTATCGATTTGGTTCCCATAATATCACTGGAAACAATTTTTGCGGTAGAACCTTTTGCAATTTTATAGTCGCCTTCCAACGACAAGGTTACCAGAAGCCGGCCCGAATAGTCGCCAAGAAACCCGATTTCTGAAACCTGTCCGACCTGAAACCCGTTAATCGTTACCGTACTCGATTCGAGCAAACCATCAATCTTCTCATAAATTACATAGTAGCTAGAGCTTTTCTTAAGCAGATCGATGCCTTTCAGGTAATTTATGCCCCATATCAGAATGGTCAGGCAGGCAATAACTAAAAAGCCAAGTTTGGTATATTTTGATATCTTAATCATGTTTCGGTATGTTTCTGTTTTTACTATACAAAGCTATACAGCATTGGGCAGTAAACCAAATTGATTTTTATTTTCAACCGGAGTTGGTCTGCTATTTATTTCGAACTATCCAGTATAATTCGTTTACCATCAACAAAAGAAACGATAAAAGATTGTGGAAATTTTAGTTTTATTTGCTTCCAGGTTTCTTTTATTTCTTCTACCGAGGTTTCTTTTCCAATATAGTAGCGGTAATATTTATCTGTTTTTTCTCTTCTTACATTTTTAAGTCCCTTAAAATTTCCGGGTACAGGTTCAATTGGGGTTGTGTTGGCTCCAATCTGCACACTGTAATATGTAGTACCTTGAACTTCAGTATCTGTAGTCTCCGGTTTTGTTGTTTGAGGTGTTTCCTGTAGTGGTTCTGTTTTATCTGGCTCAACAGATTTCTGCTCTGTTGTTTCTGCCTTTTCGGGTTTTACAGTATCTCTGGGTTGTTGTACACGCTCAGGCTCTGTGTTTCGCGAATTATTGGCTGAACGTTGATTTTTATCGGCAATTGCTGTAGGATTCCCTTCGTTTTTAGCCTTAAATTTCTTGAAAGCCTCAAATATTGACAGGGCAATTGTGCGCTGACCTTCTTCAGTGCTTAAGTAATTTGCTTCACCATGGTTGCTTAAAAAACCGGCTTCAACCAAAACACTTGGCATCGATGATTGCCGCAAAACAAGAAGTCCGGCTTGTTTTACACCCCGGTTTGATGTTGAAAGCCGTGATTTAAACTGATGTTGAATGGCGTCGGCAAAAGATAAACTTTGGTCCATATAAATATCCTGAACCAACTCAAACATGATATAAGATTCTGAGGAATTGGGATCGAACCCTTCGTACGTTTTTGAGTAATCTTCTTCCAATAAAATTACCGAGTTCTCTTTTTTTGCTACTTCCAGGTTTTCTTTCGACCGGTGGAGCCCCAGAACAAAGGTTTCTGTTCCGGTAGTTGCCGGTGTGCCACCCGAATTGGCATGAATGGATATAAATAAATCGGCTTTATTTTTATTGGCAATTTTGGATCTGTCAATCAATGGCACAAAAACATCCGTACTACGCGTAAACACCACATGAACTTCTGGATAGTTTTCGTTCATTAATCGACCTAATTTGAGCCCAATTCCGAGAACAACGTCTTTTTCGCGAATCCCGTAACCTATTGCCCCCGGATCTTTTCCTCCATGACCCGGATCAATGATTACAACCATTGGTTTTTTGCTTTTATCGGCCAAATCCGCTGAAAAAGAATTTCCGGAAAGAAATAAGCAAAAACTAAAGAGCAAAAAATACTTGATATTGCAGTACTTCATCATAATAAGCTTGTATTTCGTCACAAAAATAGAAATATTAAAATTATTTTACATTTCTTGACGTTTAGGTATAGGCCTTATTTATATTTTTGCAGACCAAACAGATACTTTAGGATATCTTATAAACTGTGGTTTTGATAAAAAATCTTCTTGCAAATATATTATTTTTAGTTGCCTTGTCTTCCTATGGTCAGCTAAACCTGAAACCGGATACGATTTCAACAACAAATATGCCAGTTCAGGGCGACAGCCTTGCTGTACCTCAAATTCAGGCTAAGCAAGATTCGGTTTCCAAACCGGTGCTCGAGGCCGTTATTACTTATACCGCGAAGGATTCAACGATAGCCGATTTTGAGAATCAGAAGGTTTACATGTATAAAAATGGTGTTGTAAATTATCAATCCATTGAACTTAAGGCCGATTATATCATGCTCGACTTTGCTAACAAGGAAGTTTATGCTGAAGGGCTGCCCGATTCGACCGGAACATTAGTTGGCAATCCGATTTTTAAGGATGGGGATGAAGAATTTGAATCGAAAACGCTGCGGTACAATTTCGAAACTCAAAAAGGGATAATTGCTGATGTAAAAACTGCCCAGGGTGATGGTTTTGTACATAGTCAGATTACCAAAAAAATTAGTAAAGATGCTTTTGTTTTGAAAGATGGGAAATACACCACCTGCGATGCAGAGCATCCCCACTTTTATTTATACTTAACCAAGGCTAAAGTCATATCGAATAAGAAAATCATTACAGGGCCAGCCTATATGGTTTTGGAAGATTTTCCAATTAATTTTCCAAGGATTCCCTTTGGATACTTTCCAACGTCAACAACTTATACTTCAGGAATATTGGTTCCAACATACGGAGAAGAGCAGAGCCGCGGATTTTTTCTTCGGGAAGGTGGTTATTATTGGGCTGCAAATGATCATTTTGATTTGGCTGTCAGAGGTGACATTTATTCAAAAGGGTCATGGGCAACCAAGGTACATACCAATTATAAGGTCAGATATCGATATAGCGGTAGTTTCGATTTTAGCTATAACCTGAATAAAACGTCGGAAGAGCCACTCCCTGATGCTTCAACAAGCAGAGGATTTAGTTTAACCTGGTCGCACTCGCAAGATTCAAAGGCAAACCCCAACCGGACATTTTCAGCCAATGTTAATTTATCAACCAGCTCTTTTGATAAAGAAAACTCGTATCTGAACAGTAGTCAGTCGATAGGAAATTATCTCCAGACGCAAAAATCTTCGAGTATTTCGTATTCTCAAAAATTCGAGAACACACCTTTCAATATGTCCTTGAATATGCGCCATTCGCAAAACTCGCGCGATACCACAATTTCGCTTAGCATGCCCGAATTAACTGTAAACATGTCAAAAGTTAATCCGTTTAAAGTTAAAAACAGGGTGGGAGCGGTGAAATGGTACGAAAAAATTAGTTTTAGTTATTCGGGTAATATAAAAAACTCGATTTCGAATGTTAAGGAAAAGGAGATACTAAATCAATCGATAATTAAAGACTGGCAAAATGGATGGAGGCATTCTATCCCGATCTCGCTTCCGTCATTCAATCTTCTCAAATTCATAAATATGAGCCCGAGTTTCAACTATTCTGAACGCTGGTACACGAATTACATCAACAAACGGTACGATCCGGATTACCTTAATCCCAAATCGGGAGAAGAAGACCATGTGGTGGTTGATACGATATATTCATTTCGGAGAAACTACGAATACTCTTACAGTTTAAGTTCTTCAACGAATATTTATGGAAATTACATCATGCGTAATCCAAATTCAAGGATTAAACAAATACGACATAAAATTACACCTTCGGTAAGTTTTAGTTATACTCCTGACTTTGGACAGAAGAAATTTAAATTCTGGGATTCGTACTTTGATGGTACAGGTAAAGAGCAATTTTATTCGCATTTTGAAAGGGGTGTATTTGGTTATACCGGAAGAGGCGAAAGTGGAGCAATCTCTTTTAGTTTGAGTAATAATTTGGAAGCCAAAGTTTTAGAGGTAAACGATAGTGTGGCCTCGAAAGACGAAAAACCAAAATATAAAAAAGTCAAAATCATAGATAATTTAGGGATGAGTGCTTCTTACAATATGATTGCCGATTCCATGAAACTTACGCCCATTTCGTTAAACGCTCGTACCACGATCAAGGGCGTTAGTGTTAATTTTGGTGCAAATATGAACCCATACATGGTTGATAATAAGGGTCAGGTTTACGATGAATATGTTTGGAATCATTTGAAGGGATTCAAAAAATTAGGAAGGTTAACGAATGCCAATATGTCGTTTGGGATGAATTTTGAATCGAAGAAGGATAAAAAAGAGGAAGAAAAAAAAGGACAGGAATCGCAGAATAATGATGAATCTGAACGGGATGACGAAATACAATATATGGATTTTAATATTCCCTGGAGTTTCAGGTTTGATTATTCGTTTTATTATAATAATCCTTACAAGCCCGACAGTAATGGCAAAATGAAAGGAACCATTAATCAGAGTTTAAATTTTGGTGGACGGCTGAGTTTAACCGAAAACTGGCAAATGGATATGAATACCAATTTTGATATTCAGGCTATGAAATTCTCTTTTACTACGGTTAATATTACCCGAACATTGCACTGTTGGAGTATGTCTTTCAATTTTGTGCCCTTTGGCGACCGGAAAAGTTACAGTTTTAGTTTGTCGGCCAGTTCAGCAATGTTGCGCGATCTCAAAATTTCGAAACAAAGTTCGTGGCGCGATAATTAGATCCAATATCTGTGTTTGGTTTGCAATTACGTCATTCATTT
>JAIBEZ010000064.1 GCA_019459485.1 Prolixibacteraceae bacterium | reverse complement strand
ACCTGCTATAGGTTATACATTTACCGGATGGACTGGTGACGCAACGGGTTCAATAAATCCAGTTTCGGTTACCATGAACGCTAATAAAAATGTAACCGCGAACTTTACTGCAATCCTGCCAAATACTTACACCTTAAATGTAATCGCTGTAAATGGAACAGTGATTAAAAATCCGAATTTGACAGCTTACAACAGTGGAGCCATTGTTGAACTTTCTGCAACTGCAAATTCAGGATTTAAATTTACAGGCTGGAGTGGCGATGCAAATGGCACATTAAATCCTTTGCAGGTTACCATGAATGCAAATAAAAATATCACCGCGAACTTTATTGAAGACGTGATAATTCCAGTTGGACCGGTAGTAGATCTGAATACGGCAGGTGATTTTTCAATCTTATCAAAATCAGGAATTTCATCCACCGGAATTACTTCAGTTCAAGGTGATATTGGCGTGAGTCCTGCTGCTGCTGCTTCAATCACCGGATTTGGCTTAATCATGAATACCGACGGCCAGTCATCGCACACCACGATTGCAACTCATGTAACCGGAAAAGTGTACGCTGCTGATTATGCGCCACCAACACCAAGTAAACTGACGGTAGCTATTTTAGATATGGAAACTGCTTATACCACCGCCAATAATTTGGTAACTCCTGCACCTGTTTTGGAGAAGGGAGCCGGAAATCTTAGTGGTCTTACATTGGCTCCCGGTTTGTATAAATGGAGTACCGGAGTATTAATTAACTCAAATTCCAGTGTTACTTTATCTGGTGGAGCAAATGATACATGGGTATTCCAAATTGCACAGGATCTTACCTTATTGACAGGTGCAAAAGTTAATTTGATCGGTGGCGCTCAGGCTAAAAATATTACCTGGGTAGTGGCTGGTCAGGCAGTTCTTGGTACACAAACCGAATTATATGGAACGATCATGAGCAAAACACTTATTTCACTCAATACAGGAGCAAAGGTTACTGGCAGGTTACTGGCTCAGACTGCTGTTACACTGAATGCAAGTACAGTTGTTAAACCGTAACAATTTTGAGTTTATCCCCTTCGGGGGATTTTCCAAAGCACAAAATATATTTTATAAAATAAAAACATGGAAAATATTATATCAAAAACAAATTTTAAAACGGGATCGCGCATTGCGCGGTTCCCTTTAAGCCTGATTGCAAAGAGTTTTGTTGTCGGTACTTTGATGCTGACTGCGATTCAATCGCCACTTCTTGCACAGGAAACACAGGAGGCTAAGTTTACGAAACCTTCATGGTGGTTTGGAGCTGCCGGTGGTGCCAACTTTAATTTTTATCAGGGGACCACACAGCAATTGACCAACGAATTTATGGTTCCAACAGCTTTTCACGATGGCCAGGGAATCGGGCTTTTTGCCTACCCAATTATGGAATTTCATCGTCCGGGAACAATGCTGGGATTCATGCTTCAGGCTGGTTACGAAAGCCGCAGGGCTGCATGGGAACAGGTAAATACACCCTGTAACTGTCCTGCAGATCTGGAAACTGATCACCTTGCCTACATAACCGTGGAACCAAGCATTCGCATCGCGCCGTTTAAATCAAATTTCTACATTTATGGCGGACCGCGTTTGGCGTTCAATGTTGACAAACGGTTCTTATACGAACAAGGCATTAGTCCCGATTACCCAAACGTTCCTGCCAGACCAGATGTGAGCGGCGAAATGGATAACATGAACAAATCGGTTATTTCGATGCAAATCGGTGCCGGATACGACATCTCGCTTTCTGCAGATAACAAACAGAATCAAGCTGTTCTATCTCCTTTTATCGCTTTTCATCCTTATTTCGGACAGGATCCACGTTCAATCGAATCATGGAATCTGACGACAGTAAGAGCAGGTATCGCGCTTAAATTTGGCCGCGGAAAAAAAGTAGAAGCTCCTGAAGATGTTTTCGTACCGGTGGCTATCGTTGCCGAACCTGATGTTACATTTGCAGTTACCGCACCTAAAAACGTTCCGGTTGAACGCAGGGTGAGAGAAACATTCCCGCTTCGTAACTATGTATTCTTCAATGAAGGATCTACTGAAATTCCAAGCCGTTATGTTTTACTTCGCAAAGATGAGGTAAAAGATTTCAGGGAAGACCAATTGGAAGTATTCACTCCTAAAGAATTGTCAGGTCGTTCAAAACGCCAGATGACTGTCTATCACAATGTATTGAATATCCTGGGCGACCGCATGGTGAAAAATCCAGCTTCAACTATCACCATGACAGGTTCGTCAATGGAAGGTGCAGCTGATGGAAAAGCAATGGCAGAATCGACCAAAACATATTTGGTTGATGTATTTGGAATCGCTCCTGCAAGAATAACAACTGTTGGTACTGTTAAACCAGCCATCCCATCGGAACAACCAGGTGGCAAACTCGAATTGGACCTCCTTCGTGAAGGCGACCGCAGGGTTTCTATCACAAGCGGTTCTCCTGAATTGCTGATGGAATTTCAGAGTGGTCCTGACTCACCGCTGAAACCAGTTGTGATCAACGTTGTTCAGGAAGCTCCACTTGACAGCTATGCTACTTTCAATGTTGAAGGTGCCGATACGGCATTCACTTCATGGAATTTGGAATTGGCTGACAAACAGGGAAAGGTTCAGAAATTTGGACCATATACAAACGAATCGGTAAGTATTCCCGGCAAAACTATTCTTGGTTCAAGTCCCGAAGGCGACTACAAAGTCTCGATGATCGGTCAGACAAAGACCGGTAAAGTGATCAGGAAAGAAACTACCGCACATCTTGTGCTTTGGACACCGCCGGTTGCAGAAGAAATGATGAGATTCAGCATTATTTATGAATTCAACAACTCTGATGCAATTGCGATGTATGACAAGTACCTTACTGAAGTGGTTACACCAAAGGTTCCTAAAAACGGAACTGTTATTATACACGGCCATACCGATATTATCGGAGGTGAAGACGTTAATCTGAAACTGTCGTTGGCTCGTGCGAATGACGTAAAAGGCATCATGGAAAAAGCTTTGGCCAAATCAAACAGAACCGATGTTACATTTGATGTTCGCGGTTTTGGTGAAGACGAAAGCTTGGCTCCGTTTGACAACAAACTTCCTGAGGAACGTTTTTATAACCGTTCGGTTATCATCGACATCATCCCGGCGAAATAAGTTTTGATATAAAAATTCACTTTACACATCATAAAAAGAGGCTCATTTTGGGCCTCTTTTTTTTATTTACCAGTTTGGAAATTGACCAGACAACAAATAATCACACAAGCGATTATAAACGCAGAACTGTTCCCTGCGGATTTTGCAGCAAGTTTAGCTAAATTCTCAAACGACTATATTTCTGCGGCCAAAAGAATTTTCCACAGTCGAATCCTGTTGTCGCAACCAAACATAGATATGTTAAATAATTTTGAACGGAAAGATGTAACATTTTGAATAAATTTTGCAATATGGTTTCTATCTCCTGTAATTACCTTCGTTCTCTATGGTGGACAAACACCTTTCAATTTTAATTTAAAACCAATTGTTATGGCAAAATATTCGAAAAAAGCACAAGAAAAGATCGGTGAAGTGATGCACGAATTTAAGGAGGGAAAACTAAAATCGGGGCCAGGAGGTAAAGGCGGAAAAGTTAAAAGCCGGAAACAGGCCATCGCCATCGGGCTAAGCGAAGCTCGTGAGGCCGGAGCAAAAGTGCCTGAGAAGAAAACAGAAAAGAAAACAGAAAAATAAAAAAAAATCAAATCATGCAAAAATCAAATCCGAAGAAACCAATATTTAAAGAACAAGCGCAACCCGTGCCAGGTCTAGACAAAAAAATGGACCCGCAACCCGAATTTGATGACGATTCGGTGGGTAGTAACAAACTTCATAATAAGAAATGCATTATTACCGGAGGTGACAGTGGAATTGGACGTGCCGTAACCATTGCATTTGCGAAACAAGGCGCTGATGTAGCAATTATACATCTTCCCGACGAAAAAGAAGATGCAGAATTCACTGCCGGTTATGTACGGAAAAACTTCGGGCGAGATTGCTTGCTGGTCGCTACCGACATCAGCAAAGAGAAGAATTGTAAAACAGCCGTGCAAAAGGTTTTAAAGTCATTTAAAAAAATCGACATCTTGATAAACAATGCGGCTGTGCAGCATATTGCAGGTGATATTACTGAGATAAGTACAGAAAACCTGATCAATACTTTTTCTGTCAATATTTTTTCAATGTTTTGGATTACCAGCGCGGTATTACCTCACATGGAAAATGGAGGATGTATTATCAATACCACATCGGTAACTGCTTACCGCGGAAGCCCCCGACTGATTGATTACAGCTCGAGCAAAGGGGCAATTGTTTCATTTACAAGAAGTTTGGCCTCAAACCTGATTGATAGGGGTATTCGTGTAAATGGAGTCGCACCCGGACCTGTGTGGACTCCCCTTATTGCGGCCAGTTTTCCTCCTGACGAAGTTGCAAAGTTTGGAACAGATTCACCTATGAAACGTCCGGCACAACCCAAAGAGCTTGCTCCTGCCTATGTTTTTCTGGCCAGCCAGGATTCAAGTTTTATTTCCGGCCAGATTATTCATGTAAACGGTGGCGAAATTGTGAACGGATAGGAAATTAACAAGCATTCAGTTCAGCGACTTAACTTCCCTTTGCATTTTTGTACCTAACTGTTTGTTTCTCCGGAATCTGCCGTTTTTGGTTTCAGTTTTATCTCATCCGGCTTGGTATCCCCCAACAAAAATCCCCATGGATTCAATGATTCTACATGATCGAAAATAAGTTTCATAATTGCGATGATTGGCAGCGAAAGAAACATACCAGGTATGCCCCACAAAGCATTTCCTGCAAGTACAGCTACAATGGAAATCAGCGCATTGATTTTTACTTTTGAAGCTACTATTACGGGAACAATGTAGTTGTTATCGATTAGCTGAATGACATAATAGATAATTAATACGTATAACGCATATGATGGATTCGATTTAGATACAACAGCAACCATCATTGGCAATGCAACTCCTACAATGCCACCAATATAGGGAATGAGATTGAGAAGTGCACCCAGTACACCAAGCAATATGGCATAGTCGATGCCAAGGAACAAAAGTGCAGCTATTTGAAGTGTTGCGACAATACCTGTTTCGATAATAAGTCCAAATAAATAATTTTGTATAACTGATTTGATCTTGGAAATCACATTTTTTACCTGATCATATTTGTCTATCGTAAATAACCTTAGAATAAATGCTACCAATAGAGGCTGGTAATATAAAATCAGGAAGACATAAACGGGAAGCAACAGTATAACCACTAGCCCACTACCCACAAAAACAAGGGATTTTCCAATTATTGAGGTAAGTTTTTCTGTGAATTCGGTTTTGGTCTCTGTAAGCCATTCCTGTACACTTTGGGGTTTGACATCAAAGACACCAGCGATCGAAGTAACGGCTTGACTGATAGTATCAGACAATTTTTCGCTCAGTTCAGGCCACGATTCGCTAAAGCGACTTACCTGTGATATTAAAAGGAATGAAACCGACGCAATAATCAGAAAGCCGACAAACATTGCAACTAAAATACTTATTATCCTGTTTAGCCTGAAACGCATCAAATACTGAACAACCGGGTAAAGCAATATTGCAATCAAAAGAGCAAAAACAAAAGGTACAAGAATACTTTTCGTTATGTATAACATTGATACAAATACATATATACCTATCAATACCAGCGATATCTTCGCATACAATGGAAAAACAAAGTCATCATCTATTTTCATCCAATTGGTCTTTTTTGTTTTTGAATCAGAAATTCTCCTTCTTTTAAACCTTATTTGTTAAAGTAACCTTAGTAGTATTGTTTGTGAATGTGAATTTTACCTTATTACCTCATTGATTTACAGATGAATAAATAAGGTTAAAAGCATGGGGGATTATCGTGTTCTACTGAGGTTAATATAAAAAGATTCACAAAATCTTATAATTCAATATTTTAAATTTAGTATTGCTTAGAGCCTTTGTGGTAAAAAGGTACTTTTCGGAGTAAACTCAAGGATGCAAAAAAACAGGTTCTTGATCCATGGGAGTGAATAAGAACCTGTTTTAATTTTACAATCTATACCACCATAGCATCACGCATAGATTTTATCCTATAGTGGTCTGATTTGATTAGAGTGTATTGGTTTCTAATCAAACTTTGTTGTGCGAGGCTTAAATGCTCCAGTTCTTCTTCCAAAACATTTTCATAAGTTTTAATAGCATGGTCTTCACCATACTCGCAGGAGACCAGAACTGCCTTAATGTCTTTACCTGTAAGCGCCGCTTTTACGTCCATCCACACACGGAAAAATTTGCCGGTGATTTTTGTCCCTTCGGTAGGTTCGCCGCCCAACTTATAAATTTCACCCGTCAGTTCCTGTTTGCAACTATAACTGGTTTGAGCAAACTGAGAAAATAAGCTTTTAAAATCTTGTTCCTCAATTTCCTTAGAGGCGGTTTCGTATCCTTCGATTCTGTCATTGTTGATTTCAACAAGTCTGTTGAGTACGTCAACTGTTTTTTCTGTGTCCATTTTCTTTAATTTTAATGTTAAGTGATTACTTTTTCGAACTTAATTAGTCGAAATCTATTAATTGTCAACCTGCAATCTTAAGCAGGAACCTTTCCTGTTTTTTCACGTTCCCAGAAACGGTGCTGCGCAATAGCATTTATAAATTCTTTGACGTCCCGGTTTATCAATACGCCGTTTGTGTCCGGATTTTTATCTGCTTTATTTTCGCCGGAAGGTTTATAACGGACATCAGTAGCATCTATAAACTCTACGCCTGCACCGCTGGCAGCAATGGCTTTACAATGTTTATACGCTTCGTTGATAAAATGAATTGCATCCGCCTCGTCCTTTAATGCGGCAGCACTTTTTGCCCCGTCGGGTACATAAACAGCATCAAACACTACTGAAGCCGCGGTTAAAAAGCTTTGGTCGACTTTAATTTGCTTGCCATTTTCAGAAACAATAAATCCGAGATGCGACGCAATAACTTTCGTTTGGGCGCCTGCATCTTCAAGTGCCTTTTTCATTGCTCCAAGTGAATCCCCGTCAACGCCACTTGCAGCAAGTATGGCAATTTGCCTTGTCTTAATGGTATCCTTAACCGTGCCTGCCATGCTCAAAGCTTTCGAAATCTTCAATTCAGGTTTCGCATCAATAGATTGGAAGTCTATAGGGTTGCCATCTGCCGGGAAATTCTGGTTCAGGAATTTTTCAGGTTCCGGAACACCGATGCCTAACCCCATAGCAACTTTTGCGGCAAGGTTTTTATCCACTTTGGTGAGCATACCCACTACCCTTTCGCGTATGGCAGCTACTTTTAGCTTGCCTAACTCAAACCTGAATGCATCAACAATGTGGTTTTTCTCGGCTTCACTCTGGCTGTTAAAGAATAAGGTTGCCTGACTGAAATGATCGAAAAAACTTTGACTCCTTGCACGCACTTTTCGCGCATCAATCCGTTCGTTGTAAGATACAAACCCGCCTTCCGATGCTTTGGCCTGAAATGGGCAACCGCCACCGGTTGTATTAGGGTGATAGCTCGATTGACCCGAATTTATGGTTTGCCGCATGTGCCCGTCGCGCTGATTGTTGTGTACAGGCGCTGTAGGCCGGTTGATTGGTATTTCGTGGAAATTTGGCCCACCCAACCGGCTCAACTGTGTGTCGGTATATGAAAACAATCGCCCCTGCAAAAGCGGGTCGTTGCTGAAGTCGATTCCTGAAACAACATGACCCGGATGGAACGCGACCTGTTCTGTTTCGGCAAAGAAGTTTTCAGGATTCCGGTTCAAAACCATCTTTCCTATAATTTGTACCGGAACTATTTCTTCAGGAATGAGCTTAGTAGGATCAAGTATATCGAAATCAAATTTGAATTCGTCCTGCTCCTCCACAATCTGAACTCCAAAATTCCATTCAGGAAAGTTGCCACTTTCAATCGCTTCCCATAAATCCCTGCGGTGAAAATCAGCATCCTTACCCGATATTTTCTGTGCTTCATCCCACGCAACCGAATGGATTCCCAGTACAGGTTTCCAGTGGAATTTTACAAATACCGATTTGTTATTTTCATTGACGAAACGGAACGTGTGCACCCCAAAACCTTCCATCATACGCAAACTGCGCGGAATAGCACGGTCGCTCATTGCCCACATAATCATGTGCATACTCTCGGGTGTGAGCGAAACAAAATCCCAAAACGTGTCATGGGCCGAAGCCGCTTGCGGAATCTCGTTATTTGGCTCAGGTTTTACAGCATGAATCAGATCGGGAAATTTAATGGCGTCCTGAATAAAGAACACAGGCATATTGTTTCCAACCAGGTCGAAGTTACCTTCTTCGGTATAAAACTTTACTGCAAATCCTCTCACATCGCGCGCCAAGTCTGTCGATCCACGTGAACCTGCCACCGTGCTGAACCTTGTAAACACCGGTGTACGCGTGCCGGGAGTTTGCAAAAATTTAGCTTTGGTATATTTTGACATGGATTCAGATAATTCAAAATATCCATGCGCGGCGCTTCCCCGTGCATGAACTATCCGCTCCGGAATCCTTTCATGATCGAAGTGGGTAATTTTTTCGCGAAGCTGGAAATCTTCGAGCAAAGTTGCACCGCGTTCACCCGCCTTTAGTGAGTTTACATCGTCGTTGATGCGCAATCCCTGATTGGTTGTTAAAAATTCGCTTTCAGCATCCACCGTGTTTTTTGCAAGATCATTTAATTTGTCATTGTCCGGCACTTGTGTCTTTGATGTTTTCATATGTTTGATTTTTAATTTGTTGTGAATATTTTAGTTCCTGATTCAAATCTGTTTTAAGCTATCGGGGGCAACAAATCCTGCCCGCCGGTTAAACTACCTATTGTCCGTTTATGGCGTGCATTTATTGTTTTGGAAATGGGAATCACTTCCATTGAAATACTATCCTGATGTCTGTACTTTTCCATCGTTAGCCGTGCCATAAGGTAACTTACTGCTGCCTCAGCACCCTGGTTGAGGTTGATATAGAATTTTTCCAGCCCGTCGTAACAACCACCGGTACAAGGGTTGTAAACTGTTTGATTCAGTCGGTTATTCCCCAGGAACCATGCGAATGCAGTCTCCATTTTCCGGAAATACTCCTGATCTTCAAACACATCATAAAACAGACTCAGCGTCATGATGGTATCCGCAACATCTAATGGAAGTTCGCCAAAACGATCTTTCGACTCTCCTTCAAACACCCATTTTTTACTGGAGATCACTTCAATCCCGTTCTCGTTAAAAGTTTGCGACAACAGAAAATTCATTGAAGAAATGGCAATCTCCTTAAAGCTGGAATCATCCGTAACCAACCACGCATAACACATAGCTTCGGGTAAAATACTATTGGCATAAGTGAGGTAACTTTCGAACCATTCCCAATTTTTAGTTGATTCGTGTTTATACATCAGGACCAAACGATTGGCAAATGTTTTGAATAAAGCAATATTTTCGGGAGACTCCATTGCGAGGTGATAGTAATACAGACCTTTCATTGCGAATGCCATTGACCGTGTTGAATAAATTCCTGACAATACAGGCAGCGATTTTTTAATGATTCGCTGAGCCATCATGGTGAATTTTGCCGGCAACAGGTTATTTATGGAGATTAAATATCCCAAAGCCCAAATAGCTCTTCCCTGGGCATCATCTAAATTGACAATTTTATTTTGATCAGTAAATTGAAATTCGTCATCAAAATAATTAAGAAAATTTCCACCGGGCTGTTGGCAATGATATATAAAACCGAGATATTGTTCTATAAAGGTGATGCTTTCCCTGTCGCCTGTAGCTTTGTAATACATGCACATACTTATCAGACCCCGTGCATTGTCATCCAGCGTGTAACCCGAATTGACATCAGGTTGATTGATTCTCGAAAACTGAACAAGGCCAATATCGGTTGTCATTTGTTTTAAATGATTCAGTTTTATCTCCGGAAGGTTGTAGTGTATCGAGATAGTTTTGGGAGCCATCTTTTCGAAAACACGGGCATGGGCAACAGCCGAATTTTCCCAGGCCGTGGAAACGATTTTTTGCAATGTGTTAAAACTCATCCTTCCTCTTAAATGATCATCTTTGGTTAACCTGATGACTGCATCGGCCAATTGCCGGGAATTTCGAAAATCAATAATAATTCCGGTATCCTCAGTTAAGATTTCCCGGGCATGTGGAATGGGAGTCGAAATAATGGGGCACGAACAACTCATTGCATACGAAAAAGTACCGCTTACCGCCTGGTTGGGATCGGTAGAAGTAAAAAGATAAATGTCGGTAAGTTGTAAATATTCCAGCAACTCAGGGAGATCCAGGTATTTGTTAACGAATCGCACGTGTTCCTGAAGTTGCAGCTGCTGAATTTTCTTTTCAAGCATTTCGCGGTATCTTTCACCCTCAGATTTCACAACTCCCGGATGAGTCTTGCCGATCACAAGGAAAATAACTTCCGGGCATTGCTCAATAATAGCCGGGAGGGCTTCCAAAGTTGTCTCAATTCCCTTTCCGGAGCTTAAAAGGCCAAATGTAGTGAGGACTTTCCGATCGTTTAGCCGGTATTTCGACTTCAATGTTTTTTCATCCAAATGACGAACCAAATGGGTACCATGTGCAATGACTTCAATCTTTTCCTGTGGAACTTGGTATTCGTTGGTTAAAATTTCAGCTGAATTATAGGTCATTACAATAATTGAACTGCAACTTTTCGTCATCAATTGTACATTCATTTTTAATTGTTCGTCCGGATGAGGCAGAACAGAATGAAAAACCATGACAACCGGTTTTGTAAGTTTGGATAAGAACTCCATAAATGATTGTTCTTGTTCTTTAAACAGACCGAACTCATGTTGAATCAGAACAATCTGAATAAGGGGGTCGTCATTAATTAAATGAACCATTCTCTGATATTCGATTGAAAAAGAGGTGTTAAGTACATGTTTTACTTCACCGGGATAACTAAAGCCGCCATATCCCAAATCAAGTGCACAAACTTTTATCGAGAATGAGTTACTAAACTGATGATTAAGCACAGTTATTAAATCCTGCGAATAGGTCGCTATGCCACATTCCCTGGGAGGATAGGAAGTAATAACTAAAATTTCGGCCTTCCCGGGAACGGCTTTGTGCCACTCTTTTTTTTGTTTATACTGATGATTATAAGGCAAGGCCAATTCTGAATCGTGCTTAAACGGTTCATTAATACGGGGGATAATATTTTCACTCTTCATATCAGATCATTTAAATTAATAATTCGACTATGCCTTAGGAAGTGATAAAAAAGACAAGCAATTCAATGAAATGAATGCCTGTCTTTTGCAACAAAATAACGGACCTACTATTTTTTATTATCAATTGTTAAGTCCTCAAAGCCTTTTCCAATTTCATCCATATCATGGTTGAATTCGCGTTTGAAAGACTCCCAATCGCTTTGATTTCTCTCATAATCATTGACCTTTGTTCTTAATTTGTTGTTTTTCTCTTCCAATGCGTTAATCCTCCTTTGATAAACAGAATCAAGTGCTTGTCCCGGCTTCATCATTTTTGCTTTAATTTCTGCAATGCGGGTTTCGTTCTTCTTAATTTTCACTTCCGAATCGCTTTTGAATTCGTTCCACTCTTCGGCAGTTGCAGCTTTTTGCTGTTGCAATTCTGCATCTGCATTAGCTTCCCTTAATTCCTGTTGTGTTTCCTCAACATTTTCTTTAGCCTTTTCGGCTTTTTTCGCAGGCGAATTACAACTGGTAACGACCAATCCTGCGGTTACTACTATAGAAACCGCGAGGTGATAAATTGTCTTTTTCATCTTTTTTGAATTAATTGTTATGAATTGTTATGAATTGATAGTTGATTTAAATGGCGATTTTACAGAATCACTGATAAACGGCCATTTTACAGAAAGCTGATCAGATTTCTTTCATAAGTTTCCTTAAGTCAACTTCTGTTTTTTCAATCTTCTTATGAAGACTTCCGTATAGCTCTTCTTCACGACCTTCTATATAAAGTTGATCATTGTCGGTCAAAACGGCGAATTTCTTTTTGAGCTTTCCTTTCATCTCATGCCAATTTCCTTTTGATTCAATTGTATTCATGTTTCAAATTTTTAGCTGTGAATAATCTTTTCGTCATGGCAAATTTAGATTCACGTGGTACAACTTTTATTATACAATTTCACGAAAACTTTACATTATTACAGCATATCGGTGGTGAGAACTTTTGGCAGGAAAACTAAAATGAGTATCCGGTTGTGTACCCCAGGTTATCATTTGCCATCCCGATTCAGCGTTCGACTGAGCTCACGCGAACTCTAACGGATAAATTGATGATCGCAGCCAATGGCTTTAGCCACAGCAATTTGGGCTAAAGCCCATAAATAATGCTCAATTCAACCCGTTGCCTGCATAGCCGGATACTTATAAAACCAAAATTGGCGGAGTCCAATTTTGGTTCTGTAACGTTTTGTATGGGTAAAATAAAGCACGCCTCTTTAGGTACAGAGCGCTGCTGTTAGAAACTCGCTTTTATGCCGGGAGATAGAAAACGATTGTAGTACCCTTATTGGGAATTCCCTCTGCCATAATAAATCCTTTGTGATTTTCAACAATCAGTTTACAAATTGCAAGTCCGACACCTGTGCCTGAATATTCTGATTTATTGTGCAAGCGATAGAAAAGTGTAAAAATTTGCCCGGCATATTTTTGTTCAAAACCAATCCCATTATCCGAAATTGAGATTATATAATATTTACTGTATGGGCCTGTAGGTAAACCGGGCAAATCCGTTGACTGCAATATTTTGGTGTTAAACACTATGACGGGTGCGGTATCTGGTTTACTGTACTTGAGCGAATTAGAAAGAAGGTTGTTGAAAAGCTGCTGTATTTGAAACGAGATAACATAAAGTGTTGGCAGTTTGGTCAATAATTTTACAACCGCTTTTTTTTCTTCTATTTGTTGCGAAAACTGCTGTATAGAGTTTTCCAGCAAGACATTTAAATCAGTCAGTTCAAATACTTTATCCACATTATTTGACCGCGAATACATCAATAAATCTTCTATAAACATTCCCATTCGCACAGAAGCCCTTTCAATACCCAGAATATAATCCTTCAACTTTTCAGGCAATGTTTCAAAATCATTTTCCCTGATTCTGGAAATAAAGGTTTGAACTTTACGCAAAGGTTCCTGTAAATCGTGGCTCGCAATATGGTTAAAGGCTAATAATTCCTTGTTCGACTTTTCCAGTTGGGCAACTTTATCCTCAATTATCCTATTTGTATCTTGTTGCTCGGTAATGTCAGCAGTAACGCCAATAGCAAATGTTTTTCCGAAGATATCGTTTATAATTCGCCCGTTTGACTTAAAATATCTCAGCACTCCGTCTTTTCGAATGATACGGCTCGTAATAGAAGTCACCAGGATTCCTTTTGAAATATCGTTGCACCAATTGATAACATTCTCGCGATCGTCCGGATGTACAAATGTTAAATATTTTTCAACCGTAGGTGTAAATTCATCTGGTTCACAACCCAATAAATGATACAGGTTTTTTGAATAGCTAATATCATTCGTCTCAGTTTCCCAGCACCAATTGCCCATATCTGCCAATTGTTCCGACTGTTCAAATATTTCTTTATTAATTAATAATTTGTTATTCGCTTTTGTGAGTCGCTTCAAGTCAGCTTTTATCTTATAGTAGGCCAAAATAAATACGACCATTGACAATATGACAATAAATAATATTGAAAATGGAGATAAGATGATATCTTTTTCGTGTTCAATTTCATGCAAACTTAGAAACTCCATTTCATTGGAAACAACCTTGTCTACATGATTGTGAACATGAGTCATCAGCTCCCTTCCTTTTATAATCAGGCCTTTAAGTGTATCTGTAGCAGTTATTTTATAGTCATTCGAGGTTAAAACATTTTCCAAAAAATTAAACCGCAGGTCGAGTAAATTCACTATATTATCTAATTCTTTGCTTTGCTGGAAATTACCGGAAGTTAATTTCTTTAGTTTATTGATTGATTCATGTGCTTTATAAAGCGCACTGTAATATGATTTCAGGAAACTTGAATCTTTCGTTAATATAAACCCCCGCTGGCCAGATTCTGCGTCTTTTGCGTATGAATTTAATCTTTCTAATTCAATATTAACTTCGTATGAATGAAAAACTGATTTTCCGGATTCGTTCAGCGATTGAATTTGTTTGTACGAAATGGCTGCAACAAAAAAAAGAGCGACTATCGCAACAAGCAAAGCGCCTTTCAACAACAGGGAACTCAGTTTATAATTAGCAATCTTCATACATTAAGCTCATTAAAACTAAACAGAAAATTTTCTTTTTTTAAGCCTAAAGTGTGGTAATGCCAGTTACGGGTAACAACCTGGGCCAAAGTCGATTTAAGTTTCGAAAAATCATTTGGTTTTTTGATGTAAATATTGGCTCCATGTACAAAAGCATCTTCAATGTCTTTTTCCGAGCCCGAAGTAGAATAAATAGCTACTACAAGATCGCTTAGGCGGCTGTTCATCCTGATTTCTTTTAAACATTCCATCCCGTTTTTCAGTGGCATATTCAGGTCAAGGAAAACCACATTTGGCAGCCGAACACCGGGCTGATTAAGGTAGTCCATCAATTGAACGCCGTCATTCAGGAAAGATACGACGGTCTTGATTTTAATTTCTTCCATTGCCTCTTTAAAAAAAAGGCGGTCATCAGCATCATCATCGGTCAATAGTATGTGTAATACATCATCTTCCATGTCAAATATTTTTAAATGTTGTTTAAGGTATTAACTATACTTTTCCTTTTATGAATAATTCTCTGAAATTGGGTGGGTGTTAAGCCTGTTGTTCTTTTAAACTGGTTCGACAAATGTGCAGAGCTGCTATAATTCAACTTCCAGGCAACTTCGTTAAGCGTCAGGTTTTCATCAATAATTAACTGTTTTGCCCGTTCAATTCTTTGAAGGATTATAAAATTTTCGATTGTTGAATAAGTAACTTCCGAAAACAGCTTTGACAAATACCCATAGTTAAGATTTAATTTATCAGACAGGTAGGCAGATATTTTTAAATCAGGAAGTTCATCATCTTTAAATACCATATTACAAATCAAGTCTTTAATTTGCTGGGCAATTACTTTTTTGGGGTCGTCAATAAATTCAATCCCATATTTGCGAATTGATAATTTCAATTCATTGTGTATCTCGGGGCTTAAAGTACCGGTAACACTGATTTCGCCCAAGCCCGTTACCTGATGCGGAACGCCTAACTTATTAAGGCTCTCCTGTACAATTACCTTGCAGGCATGGTTTATATCATACTTAAAATGTAATTTCATATGTTTCGATTTAGATCAATAAACCGCCATAAAAATAAATTGTTCAATTTCTTATTCGATAAAAAACTAAGTTACAACATTTTTTTTTCTGCTTGCGTTCAAAATCAGTTTGTGTTCAATTATTTGTTGTGTATCGTACCTTTCTGCAAAGTTAATGACGCAAAAAAACCACACCCTGCAAAAGTGAAATCATGTAAAATATTTTCAAAATTGTATAATAAGTTCGCCTGACACTATGCCCAACTTTGCTTCAACAAATTAATGCATAGTTATAATTTAAACATTTAAAAGACAGAAGATGAAAACAAATTCGAAAAGTGAAGAACGCGGCACCGCCGCCGCCTCAAAAGCCGTAAAAACAAAAACTGATGCTGCAGAAGGACTAAGAGAGTTACTCGAAGACCAGCTAAAAGATCTTTATTGGGCTGAAAATGCACTAACAAAAGCAATTCCTAAAATGATCGCCAACGCAACAACCCCCGAATTAGTTGATGCACTCTCAGAACATCTTGATGTTACTGAAATGCAGGTAACAAGGTTGGAAGAAGTTTTCAAATCGCTTGGGCTTAAGCCTGAGGCAAAAAAATGCGAAGCGATGGATGGCTTGATCAAAGAAGCCGATGAATTGATGAAGTCAACAGAAAAGGGTGTTGTCCGCGATGCTGGTATCATTTCGGCCGCCCAGAAAGTAGAGCATTATGAAATCGCAACTTACGGCACACTCCGTGCATTCGCTAATACACTTGGCGAGCAGGAAGCTGCAGATCTGTTGAACGTAACCCTGGATGAAGAAAAAGAAGCCGATGCAGCCTTATCTGCCGTAGCGGAATCAATCAATGTTGAAGCCGCAGAGTAAGCGCATTCAAACAATTATTCACATTTAAAAACAAAACAAAATGGAAAAAAGTAAAAAAAATGACCAGGAAAGTAAATCAAACAAAACTGGACAATCGGAGAAAAGGGGTAATTCAACTGGTGGAAAAAAATCGTCCACCGAGAGAGGCAGTGGTAAATCAACTGATAACCCGAAAAAAGCGTAACTTTTATTTATTCACATTTAAAAACAAAACAAATGGAAAACAGTAAAAAAAATGACCAGGAAAGTAAATCAAACAAAACTGGCCAATCTGAAAAAAGGGGTAATTCAACAAGTGGAAAAAAATCGTCCACCGAGAAAGGCAGTGGTAAATCATCTGATAACCCGAAAAAGGCATAGGCTAATCAGAAGTTATTATACACATTAAAAAATAGAATATGTACGAAAATAAAAATGACCGGCAGTTTGAGAATTCAGACAAAGGTCAAGAGGAAGAAGATCGCCAAAACAGGGAAGATACCCTATCTCAGGCACAAACACGATCAGATAGAATTCATGATGACGCAGACAACAATAACCCTACTCCAGAAGAGGATGATACCGGGGTTATCGTTGGGGGAAATTCAGAAAGAGAGCAAATGAATCATGAAGAATATGATTTAAGCAGGCTTCATGCGATTCCAAAAAACGATGATTTCTCTTCAATGAACGAAGAACTTGACAAAGAAAAAGATTTGGATGAAGAGGATGATTTGGAAGAGGATGATCTGGAAGAGGACGATCTGGAGGAAGATGATCTGGAAGAAGATGATCTGGAAGAAGAAGATGAAAGAATCAACGCACAGGTCTACGGCGACGATCTTTCGGGATTTCGAGATTCACGGGATCAACGCAGGGACGATTATAGAAACGATGAGAAGAAAAATCCAGGCGAGTTCTATTTTTAAAATGGGCTGTTGCTTCATGTGCATAACAATTAGGGTGGGCGATTGATCAAAAAGATATTGCCCACTTTAATTTTATTCCATTGTTAAACATTGTTATTAATAATAAGGTACACTTTCATTTATACTTTAAAAGTCCTATTATGAAAAGAAATCCATTTTTATCAGCAATACTTTTTACATTCCTTTTAATCCTATCCGGTTGTGAAATTATAGGTGGGATTTTTAAAACCGGGATGGGAATAGGTGTCATTGTTTCAATAATAGTAGTCATATTTATTGTTTTTCTTATCAGTAAAATGAGGAAAAATAGTTGATTACAAGTCATTTAACTATTAAAATTATGCATGATCAAGAAGAAGAAGAAGAAGAACCGGAACGATAAATTGTAACGGGCATAAATTTTCAATTTTTCTTCCTCATTTCCGAAGATGGGCTTCTGACTTCTTTAGCGGCGTTCCTCATTTCCCAAGATGGGCTTCTCAATACTTTAGCAGCGTTCCTAACTTCCCAAGATGGGATTCTCACTACTTTAGCAGCGTTCCAAACTTCCGAAGATGCAAAACCATTTTTTTTAGCTTGTTTAAAAATATTCAATTCTTATTTTAATGTTAAGAAAAACTCAACCCCTCGCACCAAAAGGCGGCTTTCGGGTTGATTATGAGTATTTTAAATTGCAAATTAATTTCTAACAGCTATCTGATACGCTTTTTGTTACTGGCCTTTACCCATCTACCCTTTTGGCACTTGGGGCAGGTATATTTTGTAGCAGGTTTTAATTTCTCAGTGTTGCCGCAAAATATACACGCATAAAATCCATCCTCTTTAATTTTTTGCTGCCACGAATTCAAAGAATCAGGCATAATCGGCAAACCATATTTTACATCCTCTTCAGGGTAATAGAAAATACTAATATTACCCGAACTTTCCACAATTGCTTCTTCAATTTGACCCAATTGTGAAACACCCTGCATACGCAGTTCAGCAAAAAACTCATCTTCTCCAATTGCTTCCTTTGAAAAATCTTCAATTGAAAAAGCTCCGTTTTTAATCAGTCGGACCGGTTTTCCTTCCATTAGATTTTCGAAACGTTTATTCTTCCCAATGATGTAGGTAATAAGGCTATAAAGCGCAACGATTACAATAAAAACAATTAAAGCCGGTAGAATACCGACGTCCTTATATAACATAGGATCCCCGGCTGCCGTGCCCAGGCTGACAATTACTACAAGCTCAAATATAGATAGTTGTTTTACCCCTCGCTTGCCCAATAATCGGAGGCCAACCAAAACGATGATAAACATGATCAATGTACGCAGAATAACTTCAGGCAGAAAATTCCAGTTTTCAGAACCTAACAAAAACTCTTTCCAATTAAAATCCGACATTACTTTTAAAGTATAAAGTTAAAGATTCGTGCTATCTGCTAAAAGAGTAGAGCAAAACATCCTTGTTTGCCTTACCCGAAATCATGTCGCATATAATTTCAGCAGCTGTTAAACTAAAGGTTATCCCATTTCCTCCAAAGCCTAATGCATAAAAGGTATGCGGAGTCTTGCTGTAGGTGCCAATATATGGTAGCGCATCTTTGGTGCTTCCAAATGTACCGGTCCAGCTAAATTCGGGAATGAGTTCAATTTCAGGAAACAATTTTGAAAAATCATTTTTCAACATCGCAGATTTCTTTTTTATAAGCCTGTCACGTCTGACAGTACCACTGAATTCTTCATCCCTGCCACCAACAATCACCCGGTTGTCGGTTGTTAAACGCAAGTACAAATAAGGGTCTGCTGTGTTCCATAACAATGCACTGTCTTTCCAAACCGGAACATGTGATTGTATGCTTTCTGAGGCGATTGCATAGGTTGAAGTAAGTTTTACAATCTTTTTGTCAATAAATTCAGAAATCTCATAACCGGAAGCATTCACAATTTTGTTTGTATCAATAGTAAACCCATTCCCGAGTTTGATAACTGCGCCATTTTTTTTGTATTCGATTTGTGTTACTTCAGTTCTGTCAAATACTTCAAGACCCTTTTTTAAACTATACTGAAGTAAAGCATGGGTAAACAGGTAAGCATCGGTTGAAGCTCCCTGAGCAGATAAAATGGCAGATGGCGCAGTGAAACCAAAACGGTACTTTATTTCACTTTCATCTAACAACTGTACCTGAAATCCTGCTTTCTTACGATATTCAAATTCCGACTTAAGTAATTCATTGTCTTTTTTAAAAGCAGCAAAATAAACGCTGTTTTGTCTTTCAAACAAATTGAAATTAATCTTTTCTGAAATGCTTTCTATCTTGTCTATAGCTTCACTACACATACGATAGGCACGTGAAGCAGACTGGAAACCAATTTGTTCTGACAGAACTGACAACGGCTTGTCGAGTTCATACTGTAAAAGCGAAGTACTCGCGCAAGTGCTGCCTAAGCCAATGGTTCGGGCATCGACAACGATACATCTATAACCTGCATCAACAAGATAATAGGCTGCCAGAGCGCCGGAAATTCCACCGCCGATAATAACAATATCGGTTTTAACTGATTTTTCCAGCTTTGGATAGGTAGCCACCAATCCACTATTAATAAGCCAATACGGATAACCGGTTGTAAGATTCATTTAAAAATTTCTATGTACCATGCTCTCCATTCAGTGGGAATTCACAATAATTTCTTAAAAAAAAGAGAGTCCTGATTCATAAAAATACGAATCAGGAGCTCTATAATAGGGCAGGCACTCATTATACAAGAGCTTCATGCAGAAACTTCACCCTATTATGGTCAGTTTTCAATAAAGTATGCTGTGCTTGTATTAAACTGAGTTGCCCCAGGCTTAGATACTCCACATCATCTTTTAAAACTTTTTCATAAGTATCTAGTGCATGGTCTTCACCAAATTCACATGAACTGAGTATAGCTTTGCGGTCTTTCCCGGTGATGGCAGCTTTCACATCCATCCAAACCCTAAAAAATTTCCCGGTAACTTTTGTATCTTCGGTTGGTTGGCCTCCAAGCATTACAATTTCGTTGGCCAATTCCTGTTTATTATATTTACTGGTAAGGGCTAATTCTGCAAACAGACTCTTCAAATCGTGCTCCTCAGTCTCTTTTGAAGCGGTAACATAACCTTCAATCCTGTCATTGTTTATTTCAACAAGTGTGTTTAGCACATCTATTGTTTTTTCCACTTCCATTCTTTCAATTTTAATAGTTAATGAGTTGCATTTTTTCCAAAATTACCGGTAAATCCCTTCGGCTTTATTGTTCCGCCAATTATCTTCAAAATATTTGGCATCATCATCGGTTCTGGGTTTCACACCCAGTACAATATTACCTTTTTTTATTCCTGATTCATAGAGTCTTGCCCGCTCCTCAGGAATACCGGAACCTATCAATGCACCTACAATGCCTCCTGTAATGCCTCCGGCGCCGGCACCAGCAATTCCAGCGACAATTGGTCCGGCTATCACAAGGCCGAGTCCCGGAATTACTAAACTTGTACCGATAGCGGCAACGACTCCTGCAATTGCACCAACAGTTCCTCCAATAGCCGAACCTTTTCCTGCACCTTCAGCAGCTTTCGTTCCAATTTCGGTTTCCTTCACATCGCCAGAGAAATGTTTATTACGGGTTTCGTCAGACATGATTAAATTAATCTCGTCGTCAGTATAACCTCTTTCATGCAAGCTGTTGTATGCATTTTCGGTACTTTCACGATCCTCAAACATTCCTGTTAACATTCTGTTGTCCTTAGTTGTATTTTCCATCTTATGTAAATTTAATTGTCGATAAAATGTTGCCTGATTTATTTTTTACGCGTTTTATTTTTGGTGCTGTCATTAATCAAATACATCGTATCTTTTTTTAACGATTTTCCTGGTTCACTTTTCTTGAAGTCTTTAAATTTATCCATGGGGATCATATTCCCTGTCATGTCCATGTGTTCGCCTTCTTTAAATTTGATTTCTGAACCACCTTTTTTTATGTAGCTTCCATTTTTCATAATCATGGTGCCATTTGAAAGAGTGACATCTTTATCTACCGGGGTTATTTTCCCGTTTTTAATCATCACAATTTTTCCATTTTGCATCATGTAACCATCGGGATGGTTGTAACCGTCAGAATTTTGATTGATGTTTTTGTCCAGGGTGTTTTTGTTTTTAATGTCCTGGCTTTTTGTACTGTTCTGCTCATTGGTCTGAGCGTAAGCACCTGTTGTGATTGCCACTACTGCAATTGCAAAGAGTGCTTTTTTAATTTTCGCTCTCTTAGAACTTTCCAAACTGGTTTTTCCTTTTGACAATACTACGTTTTGTACAATGAAATTGTCTTTTTTATTTGTATCCATAATTAAATAAATTTAATTGCAGCTGAATTGCTACGATACAAAGTTGAAGTATTTCACTGCCGCAGATGTTATATAATTTCTTTAAACTGTTACATTATTTCGCAGCAAATCAGCAGCTGTATTTTGAAAAAGTACAGTAACTAAAATAGTTCAGGATAATATAAAATAAAAGTATTAAAGGAAATAGGTTCGGCCTGGGCGTATTTTTTCAACCCAAATGTTCCATACTCTTCGAAACAATGGCTGCTGGTATAAAGGGTTTGCTGATAAAATCGTTGCAACCGCAGGCAAGAGCCTTTTGCATATCATGATTGGATGAATAAGCGGTTTGGGCGATGATTGGAATATCGGATTTAAATTCCCTTATTAATCGGGTAGCTTCAAATCCATTCATTACAGGTATTTTTATATCCATCAGAACCAAATCAACACTACGCGATAAACGGCAGATCTCAACCGCTTCAACGCTGTTCACTACCCTGATAACCTGATTTCGTGGGAAATGTTGTGCAGAAAGGCAGTTTTTAAGTGGTCATTTTCTTCCGCTTTTTCTTTCGCCCTGATCAATTCCAGTTCGGCAAGTTTACGTTCGGTGATGTCCAGGCAATGACCGATGTATCCGATGAATTCTCCATCGCTGTCGAAACGCGGACATCCATCATCAATCAGCCATCAGTATTCCCCATCGTATCGTTTGACACGATATTCCATGCTAAACTTTTCACGCTTTTTAAATGAATTGGTATAAACACCGATACATTGTTGCAGGTCACCCGGATGTACTCCCTCGGTTCAGCCATTGCCCAACTCTTGTTCAAGTGACCGCCCTGTGAAATCGAGCCAAACCCGGTTGAAATAATTGCAAAGCATGTCGGTTCCTGAGGTCCAGATCAATGCCTGCCCTGAATTGGCAAGTGTTCGGTAATTTTGTTCACTTTCCCGTAATCTAGTTTCGGCAAGTTGTCGTATTTGCTTTTCTTTAGATTCCGCCAGCGCCCGCTTTATTGCAAACGGAAGCCTTTGTGGTCTATCTTTCAGCACATAATCAACTGCCCCAAATTTAATCAGTTCAATAGCTGTTTCTTCCCCTATAATTCCTGAAACACAAATCAATGGTACTTCCGGGCAAATCTCCTTGCACAAACTAAGCGCACCAAAAGTGTCGAACTGTGGCAAATTGAAATCGGCCAGTATCAAATCATATTTTGTCGTGCGAATGGCTGATTCAAATGCATTTTCAGTTTGAACGCGCGACAAATTGATATTTAGACCGGCTGCAATCAATTGTTCTCGAATGATTTCATAATCCTCATTCGAGTCTTCCAGCGAAAGTACGTTCAATATTGCCTCTGTTTTCATTTTAATTCAATTTTCCTGTAGCAGTTCATTTACAGAGTCAGGAATAAACCTATTTGTTTAACCGGCTCATTATTTCCACTCTAAAACCACGGTCCTTTTTACTTAAAAAACAGTACCTGGGTTGCAGCAAAATGAGCCAATTCCGGCAATTTTAAACATTGTAATTTTTCATAAAACCACCCAGATTTGCTATTATAAACTTCATTTACAACAATTTACAAACTTCATTAAAGATATTTTTTAATTATCGGAATGTGTGAATTATATAACTTATAAAAAGAGTTGTGTAACATACAAGCACAAAAACTTGCTCAATTTTGCATCATTATCATTAACTAAAAAAAAATACAATGAGAAAATCAATTCAATTCCTTGGATTCATAGCTCTTATTCTTAGCCTTTCGTTAAACTCTTGCGGGCCGAGCAAAAAGCTTGTGCTTTCGCAAGCCAGGGTAGATAAACTGCAAAAAGAAAATGTTGAAAAACAAAATCAACTTGACAAAACTCAAAATCAACTTGTTGACTGTAATACTCAGGTAAAAAACCTTAAAAACGAAACTTCATCACTTCAGGATGAAAACGCCTCGGTATTAAATGATTTGAGGACACTTTCGAAAGAATCAAAAATGACCATTGCCGATCAGGCCAAACGGTTAAAAGACCTTCAGACCATGATCCAGAATCAAAAAAATGTGATGGACAACCTGAAGAATTCGATAGCCGATGCGTTGATGAAATATAAAAGTGATGAGCTTTCAGTTTACATCAAAGACGGAAACGTATATGTTTCACTGGCCGAAAAATTGCTGTTCAAATCAGGTTCAGACCTTGTTGACCCAAAAGGAAAAGAAGCGCTTAAAACACTCGCTCAGGTACTTTCGGGCACCAAAGACATCACTGTGCTGATAGAAGGACATACCGATAATGTTCCAATCAAAACAAATAAGTTTAAAGACAACTGGGACTTAAGTACCGCCAGGGCTATCTCTATTGTTCGCATTTTGACCAAAGACAATGGCTTTGATCCGAACCGTATAACCGCATCAGGACGTGGCGAGTTTTTCCCGGTACAATCCAATGAAACAACTGAAGGACGCGCAAGCAACCGCAGAACTGAAGTCATTCTTTCGCCTGACATGAACGAATTGTACAAACTATTATACCAGTAATACTGAAAGTGTGAATGTTGTAACTCTTTCCCCAAATTGTGTAATACTTTACGTAATTAAAGGGTTCATCTTTACATTATGAAATTTTCCTAAGAAATAAATTAGAAACAAATGAAAGCTTTAAAATTCATTATCATAGGAATCCTGCTGTTTTTTGCAACCTCAGGCCAGGCACAAATATCAGTAAATGTTAATCTTGGAGCGCCTCCAATGTGGGGACCTGCCGGATATACAGATGTTCAGTATTACTACCTGCCCGATGTGGAAGCCTATTATGATGTTCCATCTTCACAGTTTATTTATTTCAGTGGCGGAACCTGGGTACATCGTGCTTACCTGCCCAGCCGTTATAGAAACTACGACTTATACAACGGTTATAAAGTAGTAATGACGGACTATCGGGGCAATGCTCCTTACGCACATTTCAAGGAGCATAAAGTGAAATACGCCAAAGGATACAAAGGTCATGCGCAAAAAAGTATCGGACAAAAGCCTCAGAAAGGAAGCTCCGGACCAAAAGTATATACCAAATCCCGCAACAGTCAAAATAAGAGCCGTATTGTTTCGAAAAGTTCCGGACACAGCGGTGAGAAAAAAGGCGGAAAAGGCAAAAAGAAATAATATGATTGTCCGTTTGCACACCTATTTGGCATTTTGCGTCAGTCTGTTGTGGTCATCCTATGTTTGTTCAGTTTGAACAAACTAGTCAGTAAAGGTATTTATTCTTGATAAATCAGCTAAAAGAAGAAAGAGAAAAGAACAAGATTAAGTGTGGTCATGAGCTTTAAAAGCTGGCATAAATGCGAAT
>JAIBEZ010000023.1 GCA_019459485.1 Prolixibacteraceae bacterium | reverse complement strand
TTGTCTTCGTCCCGGGTGGCCATGTAGGATGGACACATTGAACCACCGATCATATTGCTTTTGCGGCAGTCTCCCGATCCGTTGCACATTTCGACCGACCGAAGCAAATCGCCGTGTGGTGCGTAATCGAACAAAGTGGCGGCCTTGAAGTACGGCTGTCCCATCAAAATTCTCAAATTTTTGGTAATGGGCGGTGTATCAACAATTTTGCCCGGGTTCAGAATGTTTTGCGGATCCCATGTGTATTTCAGTTTTCGGATCAGTTCATAATTGTGCTGCCCGAGCATCAGCGGGATAAATTCGCCGCGCAACCGGCCATCTCCATGTTCACCACTCAGCGAACCACGAAATTTTTTTACCAGTTGGGCAACTTCACGGGCAAGCGAATGATAGATTTTGACATCATCCGGATCTTTTAAATTCAAGAGAGGACGAAGGTGCAATTCGCCGGTGGCAATGTGGCCGTAATACACACAGGTCAATCCGTATTGTGATATGATTTTATCAAATTCACGGATGTATTCAGGCAAAACATCGGGTGCAATCGCAGTGTCTTCAATAACGGTTACATTTCGCTTGTCGCCCGGAATGTTGGAGAGCAAACCCAATCCGGCCTTTCGCAATTCCCATATTTTACGGATGCTTTCCTTGTCGGCAAAAAGCGGAAAATGATAACCATATCCTTCTTTCCGGAGATCTGCTTCCAGCGCTTTTGCTTTTTCCTGAATTTCTTCTTCTGAATCAGATGAAAATTCAATCGTTAAAATTGCTTTTGGATTTCCCTCAATAAAAAATCGGTTTTTGCGTTGCTCGATGTTTTCGAGAGTGCAATTCAGGATAATGTCATCGGTCAATTCAATGGCATCGGGAAGGTGGCGTAGTGCCACTATATTTCCGTAGAATGCATCTTCAAGTGTACTGAAATGGGCACAAACCAATCCCTGAAAATTGGGCGGAAGCGAAACCAGATTCAGCTTTATTTTGGTTGTAAACAAAAGTGTCCCTTCCGATCCGGCCAGTATCTTGCAGAAGTTGAACAGTTTGCCGTTGCTGGTAAACGTATCGGTTTCGAGCAGCATATCCAGCGCGTATCCGTTGTTTCTGCGTGTCACTTTCGGGTCAGGAAACTCTTTTCTTATTTCCTGCTGATTGCTTTCACTGCTAAGAGTTTCCTGTATATTTTGATAGATTTTAGTCTCCAGAAGTTCAGAGTTTCCAGAACATTTGGTTTCGAATTCTTTGGTAGTGAGCGCTTTGAAAATAACTTCCGAACCGTCCGAAAGAATGCCTTCCACTTCCAGAATATGTTCGCGGGTGCTGCCATAAATCAACGAATGAAGTCCGCAGGAATTATTTCCCAGCATTCCGCCAATGCAGCAGCGGTTGGCCGTTGAGGTTTCAGGTGCAAATTGCAAACCATGCTGCGAAAGAAATTGATTCAGTTCGGCCAAAACAACACCCGGCTCCACTTCAATCCAGCGTTCCGCAACATTCAATACACCAATTTTATTCAGGTACTTCGAAATGTCAACCACAATTCCGGAACCAACTACCTGACCGGCCAGCGAAGTTCCTCCGGCACGCGGAATCACCGAAGTTCCCATCTGGCGGGCAAAGCCAATGATTTTTCGAATGTCTTCCTTGTTCTTCGGACGGGTAACGGCCTGCGGAATTTCGCGGTACGACGAAGCATCGGTAGCATAAATTACTTTCTGCACCTGATCGGTAAACACGTCACCTTCGAGTGATTGTTTGAGTGGAAAAAACGGATCGGTTCGTTTCATGCTTCAAAAATAGCCAAATAAACCATTCTGTAGAGTGAATACAATCGATTGTTCCATAATTCATAAGGCAATTTTTTGTGTCACTTATTACATGTGTTTTATCAGTTTATCCAATAATATTTGCAAACTGAAGCTACTCCTCTTCATATTTTAAGTACTTTTGTATCGAATTTTTTACTTAAAAGTTTAAACTTTAAATCAACAATGGAAATCTTAAAACGTGTCTATCAAAACGCTCAGAAATACCAGAAAAGGATAGTTTTACCGGAAGGAGCGGAACCAAGAACTTTACGGGCAACCGAAATTGTTCTGAATCAGAAATTGGCACAGATCATTCTTTTGGGAAATCCTGAAGAAATCATTCAGGCCGCCACAGAAATCGGAGTTAACATTGAAGGTGCGACAATCGTTAATCCTAAAACTGACCAGAGAAGGGAAGCATACGCCGATTTAATGGTTGAAATCCGGAAGTCAAAAGGATTAACTCGTGATGCTGCACTCGAATTACTGAACGATCCCTTGTATTTTGCGCCATTGATGATCAAAAGTGGCGATGCTGATGGTGAATTGGCCGGAGCAATCAATGCAACGGGTGACGTGTTGCGGCCTGCTCTGCAATATGTTAAGACTGTGCCCGGTGTGAGCGTTGTTTCGGGAGCATTTCTGATGTTTGTGAACCCACATTTTGGACATGAAGGTATTTTGGTTTTCGCCGATTGTGCAGTAATGCCCGATCCTGATGAACGCCAGCTGGCCGAAATTGCTGTTACGACTGCAAAAACTGCCAAAGCAATTGTCGGAATGGACCCGCGTGTTGCCATGCTGAGTTTCTCAACCATGGGAAGCGCACAACATCCATTGGTCGATAAAATGTCGAATGCAACCCGCATTGCCCGCGAATTGGATCCTGAATTGAAAATTGACGGTGAAATGCAGCTCGACGCCGCTTTGATTCCTGAAGTCGGAAGATTAAAAGCACCAAACAGCGAAGTGGCAGGACGGGCAAATATTCTTGTTTTTCCGGGGCTCGAATCGGCAAATATTGGGTATAAACTAGTTCAGCGGCTTGGAAAAGCAGAAGCTGTTGGCCCGATACTTCAGGGAATGGCTGCACCGATCAACGACCTTTCAAGAGGCTGTTCTGTAATAGATATTGTGAACATGGTTGCCATTACAGCCAATCAGGCTGCTGCTCTTTTCGATTAATCAAAAAATAAAATCATGGCTAGTGAAGTGATATACGAACCAATTGAAAATTTTGGTTTAAGTAAAAAAGATACAAGCAAAACCCTCTTTTCCAAAATTGGAGTAGTAGGATGTGGTTTGGTAGGCCAAAATATAGCCCGCGTTGCAAGTTTTTTTGGAATTGAAGTTGTTTTTATTGAAGTTAACGAGGATAAAATTCGTGATGCTTACCATAATATAGAAAAAGTTCTGGATGAGCGAATTGAACACTGGGGTTTAACCCAGGGTGAAAAGCGTGCAATCATGTCACGAATTAAGGGAACTCTTGATTATAATGACCTTAAAGGATGTGATTTCGTAATTGAAGCCATTCGCGCCATCGATCGCGGCGGAAAAATCAAGGAAAGAAGGGATATTTTTCACAAGATTGAAGAAGTTGTTGACAAGGACTGTATCATTGCCACTCATTCAACTACCATCGTAATCACTGAACTCTCATCTGACTTAAAATACCGTGACCGTTGTGTCAGTTTGCATTTTTTTATCAATTCGCAGGAAGCCAGAATTGTTGAGGTGGTCAGAGGTTTATATACAACCGATGAATCGTATCAGAAAGTTTGCAAATTTGTAACACTGATCAATCGTAAGATTGTCCCGGTTCAGGAATCGGCAGGTTTGGTAAGTGTACGTATTTATGTGGTATTACTTAATGAAGCTTGCGAGATATTGATGGAAGGAATATCTAATATTGAGGATATTGATCAGACCATGAAAATAGGATTCGGAATGCGTCTAGGTCCATTCGAATTAGCTGATAAAATGGGACTTGATAAAATTCTACGTTGGATGGACAACATTTACAATGAATTTGGCGACATCCGGTATAAACCAAATCCATTCCTACGGAAGTTGGTTCGTGCCAAACATCTGGGAATCGAATCAGGCGATGGATTTTATAAATACGACGAAAACGGAAAAAAGATAGCACCGCTAACCAATCAAAGATTCTGATTATCATCAGACTGAAAATATAAATAAAATAGACAAATGAAGATTCTGGTTTTAAACTGCGGAAGCAGTTCAATAAAATATCAACTTTTCACAATGACCGATAAATCGGTTATTGCCAAGGGAGGGATTGAAAAACTGGGAATGAAAGGCAGTTTTTTAAAGCATGTGCGTCAGGATGGCCAAGTAGTTGTTTTTGAAGGTGAAATCATGGACCACAAAATCGGCATCGAATATATTTTGGGCATATTGACCAGCGAAAAACATGGCTGCCTGTCAAGTCTTAACGAACTGGATGCCATTGGGCACAGGGTAGTGCATGGAGGCGAACATTTTAATTCAAGTGTTCTTATAACGGATGAAGTAATAGATGAAGTTACCAAATGTATCGATATTGCGCCTCTTCACAATCCACCTAACCTGAAAGGAATCAGGGCTATGGAAGAATTGATTCCCGGAATTCCGCAGGTAGGAGTATTTGATACGGCTTTCCATCAAACCATGGAACCGAAGGCTTATATGTACGGAATTCCGTATGCACTTTATAAAAAGTACGGAATTCGCCGGTATGGTTTTCACGGAACCAGTCATAGGTTTGTGAGCAAACGTGCCTGCGATTTACTGAACCTTGATTACAACAGCCAAAAGATAATTTCCTGCCATTTGGGGAATGGAGCTTCGGTGGCTGCAATCAAAAACGGAAAATCTTTTGATACTTCCATGGGTTTTACTCCTATTGAAGGTTTGATAATGGGAACCCGTTGCGGCGATCTGGATGTTGGTGTAGTTCATTACATCATGGAAAAAGAAGAAATCGGAATTCGGTCGGCCAGCACTTTGTTTAACAAACATGCCGGAATGTTGGGAATATCAGGTATTTCATCTGATATGCGCGAAATCGAGATGGCCAAAGACAAAGGTGACGAAAGGGCAAAATTGGCGCTCGAAATGTACGATTACCGGGTGAAAAAATACATCGGTTCATACATGGCTGCCATGGGAGGTCTCGACCTACTTATCTTTACCGGTGGAATTGGCGAAAATGCAGACACAACACGCGAAGGTATTTGCAGCGAGCTCGGTTTTTTGGGAATCTCTCTTGATAACATTAAAAACAAAGGGTTCCGTAAAGAGGGGGTTATCAGTACTCCCGATTCGAAGGTGAAAATCCTGGTAATTCCTACCGACGAAGAATTGGTGATTGCGCTTGATACGGAAGAGATCGTAAAAGGCAGTTTAAAATCGTAAGCAAAATTTCAAACGAAGGATACAAATTATAAGTAAAGTTCATTTATTGTGAATGCATTGAAACGTCCGGTGTTAAACAACATCGGACGTTTTGTTTTTCAATGGTTTAAAAACATTTCAGTTATTGATATTTATTCAGTGTTTATAAAACATGAAATGGTAATTTTACCAACATAAAATATGGAATATGATGTTGAAAAGGTTGGTTGATCTTTTTGAGGTAGTTAAGTCTTTGAAAAAAAAGACATTGATTGGTGTAAATGCCGTTGACGGGCATAGTCTTGAGGCCATCGCCGAAGCGGTCAGAATGGGAATTGTAACAGCCATTATTACCGGAAACAGTCAGGAAATTCGGAAACAGTGTGAAATTCATAGCATTGATCCATATTTATTCCAGATTGTGGAAGCTGAAACAGAAGAGGAGGCTGCAACGCTGGCGGTAAAGCTGGCCAAATCAACTTCAGGAAGTATTTTAATGAAAGGTTTGATAAACACTGACAAATACATGCGTGCCATTCTGAACAAGGAAGTTGGCCTGATGACTCCCGGCAGTGTTTTGAGCCATGTTTCGGTGATCGACAATCCTAATTATCACAAATTGCTGATTGTTAGTGATGTGGCCATTATTCCGTATCCAAGCATTCCGCAGAAAATCGCCATGACCCATTATTTAAAGGAAATGGCTGTGACGATGGGAATTTCAAGGCCGAAAATAGCCATTATAGCGCCAACGGAACAAATACTTCCGTCGCTGGTGTCGTGCACCGATGCGGTTGAAATTATGAGTGCAGCCGAAAACGGGCAATTTCAGCCGGCAATTGTTTTCGGTCCAATGGCTTTGGATGTTGCACTCGATATAGAATCGGCACAAATAAAAAATATTACTTCGGAAGTGGCCGGCGATGCCGATTGTTTGCTTTTCCCGAATATCGATGCCGGAAATGTATTTTATAAGACGAATACTAAATTGTGTGGCGCCGATCAGGCTGCAGTGGTGATGGGTGCAAATGTTCCGGTCGTTTTATCGTCAAGGGGCGATAGTAAACAAACAAAATTGAACTCAATAGCGCTTGCAGCGTTGTTAAGTAAATAAAATACTTCAATGAACGATATTCGAATTCTGGCGATCAATCCGGGCTCAACTTCGACCAAATTTGCAGTTTATTTCGGTAGCGAATGCAAACTGAAAAAAACTTTGCGCCATTCTATCGAAGATTTATCCCTTTACGATAATATCATTGACCAGTTTGAATTCAGAAAAGGGCTGATCATTGATGCGCTGGTTGAAGAAGGTTTCGATGTTGATAAAATCAAGTACATTATTGGCAGGGGTGGATTAACTTATCCCTTAAAATCAGGCGTTTATCTGGTCGATAACCGTATGCTGGAACATGCCCGTGCCGGAATTTACGGTCAGCACGCCAGTAACCTTGGGCCTTTGATTGCCGATTTCATTGCGCTTCAGATTCCCGGTGCACATGCTTATGTGGCCGATCCTGTTGTAGTTGACGAGTTGGAAGATATTGCAAGGTTTTCAGGTCATCCTGAATTTGAACGACGCTCGATTTTCCATGCATTGAATCAAAAAGCCACCGCTCGCATTCACGCCAATAAAATAGGGCGTCGTTACGAAAAACTGAACCTGATCGTGGTTCATCTTGGCGGCGGAATTTCGGTTGGGGCACACCAAAAAGGAAAAGTGATTGACGTAAACAATGCACTCGATGGCGAAGGACCTTTCAGCCCGGAGCGCAGCGGAACATTGCCGGTCGGCCAGCTAATCGAACTTTGTTTCAGTAAGAAATACCAGAAAGATGAAATTCGCCGGATGGTAATTGGTGAAGGTGGTTATGTGGCCTATCTCGGAACGAACGATGCCCGTGAAGTGGAAGAACGCGCTGATAACGGCGATGAACTTGCCCGCAATGTTCAGGATGCACTTGGATACCAGGTTGCAAAAGCAATTGGTGAAATGGCCGTGGTGCTGAACGGTTATGTGGATGCCATTTTGCTGACCGGAGGATTGGCTTTCAATGAATACCTCACAAAATACATTACATCGAAGGTTGAATTTATTGCCGGTGTGTATGTTTATCCGGGCGAAGATGAGCTGGAAGCGCTTGCTGCCAATGCACTTCGTGTTGCAACCGGCGAAATTGAGCCCCTGAAATATCCAAACTAAGTTTTCAGTCGCAGTCGCAGTTACCAGAATCGTGAATGCCGGTAATCTGTACTCCTTCAATACTTCATTGAGCCCGAAGATTTATATCTTTATGCACTAAACTATTATAAAACCAAACCATGAGGAAATATTCACTTATTCTACTTTTTTCTTTCCTGATGTCAGGATATGCAAATGCACAGCGCGAAAAGGTTAATTATGACAAATCAAAAATTCCTGTGTATAAATTGCCGGATGTTTTAACCCGTTTTAACGGACGAAAGGTTAAATCAGAAAAAGTCTGGCTGAAAAAACAAAGGCCTGATATCCTGAAACAGTTTACCGACGAAGTTTATGGGAAAATTCCCGGTGTAATGGGAATTTCGGAAGTGAAGGTTTGGGAAAGTTCTGACGAAGCATTGAATGGACTGGCCCACCGAAAACAGATTTCATTGTTTTTCACAAAAGATGATCGCCATCTGGAAGTGAATGTGCTGATGTACCTGCCAAAAAAATCAGCAAAAGTATCTGTTTTCGTAGGCTATAATTTTACCGGCAACCATACTGTCATTAATGATCCGGCCATTCGGCTCACCGAATCGTGGGTGAACGACAATCCTTCGATCGGGATCATTAACAATCAGGTTACCGAGCAGTCGAGGGCTTCCGATGAAGATAGCTGGCCGGTGGAGGAGATCATCAAAGCCGGATATGGATTGGTTACCATTTATTATGGCGATTTCGATCCCGATAAAAACGATTTTTCAGATGGAATTCATCCGTTTTTTTACCAGGAAAATCAAGCCAATCCGAGATACAACGAATGGGGATCGGTTGCTGCATGGGCATGGGGATTGTCCAAAGCAATGGATTATCTGGAACAGGATCCGATGGTTGATTCAAAGAAAGTTGCAGTGCTGGGTCATTCCAGATTGGGCAAAGCTGCTTTGTGGGCAGGCGCGACCGATCCACGATTTGCAATGGTCATTTCCAACGAATCGGGTTGTGGCGGTGCTGCACTTTCGCGCCGGAAAATTGGAGAAACAGTCCATATGATCAATACTTCTTTTCCACATTGGTTTTGTGATAATTTTCTGAAATACAATGATAATGAAAATCTGCTTCCGGTTGATCAGCACATGCTGCTGGCCCTGATTGCTCCCCGTCCGTTGTATGTGGCAAGTGCCGAGGGTGACAAATGGGCCGATCCGAGAGGTGAATTTTTATCGGCAAAATATGCGTCGGCAGTTTATGAGTTGCTCGGAAAGGAAGGACTTCCGGCGAAAGAAATGCCTGAAGTCAATCAACCAGTTATGGGAAACATCGGCTATCACATCCGTACCGGAAAACATGATTTAACTCTTTATGACTGGCAGCAGTACATTCAGTTTGCGGATAAACACTTTGGAGGGAAATGAGAAGATGTGGAAATGGAACGATTTTAAACTTTAGGCACTTCGAACTTCTTTCTTCAGGATTGCACAGGATACCCTGTTCCCTGAAATTCGTTTTCTTTGTTTTAATTGAAATAACCCCGAAATAATGAACAGAAAATATTTTTTAGCCTTTGATCTTGGCGCTTCAAGCGGACGTGCAATTCTTGGAATTTTGGTAGATGGGAAACTTGAACTGACAGAAATTCATCGTTTTACCAATCAAATGCAGTTGATCAACGGTCATTATTTCTGGAATATTTTCAGTTTGTTCAACGAATTGAAGACTGGATTGAAAATGTGTATCAAAGAGTATGGTATTCAGCCTGAATCAATCGGTGTTGATACCTGGGGCGTTGATTTTGTGCACCTTAACAAAGAAGGGTTGATCCTTTCGCTTCCTTTTGCGTACCGCGATTCGCGAACCAATACCTCGATGGACGATTTGTTTCAGCTTGTTCCGAAGGACGAAGTTTATGCACAAACCGGTATTCAGTTTATGCAGTTCAATAGTTTGTTTCAGTTGTTTTCGATGGTGAGAGACCAATCCTCACTGCTCGAAATCACCGATTCAATTCTTTTTATGCCCGACGCGTTCAATTACCTGTTTTCAGGAGTGAAAAAGAGCGAATTTTCTATTGCAAGTACCAGCCAGATGATTGTACCCGGAACCTGCGACTGGAATTTTGACTTGCTAAAAAAAGCAGGTATTCCGACCAATATTCTGGAGGACATTATTCTTCCCGGAACCATTATCGGAAAAATTAAGGAAGAGGTGGCTCATGAAACCGGAAGCAAATCAGTTCCGGTGATTGCCGTGGCTGGTCACGATACTGGTTCTGCCATTGTTTCGGTGCCAAGTACCCTGAATAATTTTGCCTACATCAGCTCCGGAACCTGGTCGCTGATGGGAATTGAAAGTCAGCAGCCGCTCATTTCTGATAAGATTCGTGAAATGAATTTCACCAACGAAGGGGGTGTTGACGGAACCACCCGTTTCCTGAAAAACATCATGGGAATGTGGTTGATTCAGGAAGTTCAGCGAATCTGGTCGGAAGAGGGAACTGTTTATGCATGGCCTGAAATGGTTGAGCTGGCGCGTGGATCGGAACCTTTTAAGTTCCTGATCAATCCTGATGATTCCATGTTTCTGAATCCGAGAAATATGGTTCAGGCTGTCCGGGATTTTTGTTATCAGACCGCGCAGGGAACGCCGCAAAACCATGGTGAAACCATCCGCTGTATTTACGACAGCCTTGCTTTGAAATACCGTTATACACTCGAACAAATTCGTGAAGTTTCCGATCAGCCGATTGAGGTCATTCATATTATTGGCGGAGGAGCGAACAATCATTTTCTGAATCAGTTGACTGCTGATGCAACCGGTTTGCTGGTTGTTGCAGGTCCAACGGAAGCCACTGCGATCGGGAATATTCTGATTCAGGCCAAAGCACTCGGTTATGTTGGTTCGGTGAAAGAAATCAGGGAGATCATCGCGAACTCCTTCGGACTGGTAAAATTTATCCCCTCAACAGAACTTGATTGGGATGCAGCCTATGACCGGTATCTGGGAATAATGATTTAACGGATTGCTCTAATACGCACCGAAATGTAAAGTAGCGCCACGCATTTCGGCAAATTCGAATTGGTACTCCTTATAAATAAAGTTGATCGGGAAGACCTGAAAATAGCGAACCGTTTTGTCGTTGAGTTTAGCGGGAGTCCAGCTTCCCTGGAGGCTTGCAAAAGATTCGTATGCAACACTGTTGATATTTGGACCCAATCCTTTGATGATTTTTATGCCGTCGATGGTGCCGTTTTCCATCACCACAAAACCAAGGATGAGCGAACCTGAAATAGAGGCGATATCAATGCCTGCATCTTCGAACCCTTTCAGGATATGCTGGTGCATCACTTTTATTCCAGGGTTGAATTTAGGATCTATATCTACGGAATAAAAAACATTCCCGATGTATTTATCGCCATTTTCTTTCCAGTTTTCGTTCGAAACGAGCTCGTTTTCATTGTATTCTGAAACCGACTTTTTATTTCCTCCCGGATAGTATTCGGTTACTTGTCCATGAACCAAAAGTGGTATCAGTGATTTCGCAAAACCACTCCTAACAAGCTGGTCTTTTGCCACATCCCTGAATTTAAATGATCCATCAGCCTGCTTTGTGAAGGTGCGGAAAGTGGTTCCCTTATAATTTTCGCGGTTCCCGTTGATCTGGTAGGTCGAATCATTCAGTGTTTTATATTTTTCGGTATAGAGTTTCGTCCATTTTGCATCGGTTAACTGATAGGTTTGTACAGTCGTGATTTTTGATGATTTTCTTAAAGTTTTTTGCATGAAAATCGCCTGATCAATGTTGGTCAGCTTTCCGTTTGTACCAATATAAACAACCGATTCTTTTTGTGCAAAAGCATTGCAGGCAATAAAAAAGCAGCTCAAAAAAAAGATTGTTGTGGCCGAAACTTTGGATTTTGTGTTCATGGTTTTGTTTATCTGGTTTGTGTTTAAGATTCTTCGACTTCTGATCTTGTAAATATAACCAATGTTCTCTTATTCCCTGAAAAAGATACAATGACAAATCGTTCCAAATATGTAATATTTATGACATAATTATCTCATGTCAGGGAGATATGGCCAAATATATTCAAATCCTACTCGACCATCCTGAATCACATAAAAAAAAACCTTGCCGTTTAACGGGGCAAGGTTTTTTTATGCGTAGAGAAAGGGCATCGCCCTGTCTCTACAAAAATCATTTTTAGGTGATTTTATTTCTTCTTTTTGTTTTGTTCTTCAGCTGAAATTGATTCGCGCATGGAAGTGTCGGCCATGATGTTCTTGTATTTCATGTAATCCATGATTCCAAGGTTGCCGTTTCTGAAAGCTTCTGCAATTGCCATTGGAATTTGAGCTTCAGCATCAATAACTTTTGCACGGGCTTCCTGCGCTTTTGCTTTCATTTCCTGTTCGAGTGCAACAGCCATTGCGCGGCGTTCTTCCGCTTTTGCCTGTGCAATATTCTTGTCCGCTTCTGCCTGATCCATTTGCAAACCAGCACCAATATTTTTACCGATATCAATGTCAGCTATGTCAATAGACAGGATTTCAAAGGCAGTACCTGCATCAAGGCCTTTTCCAAGTACCACTTTCGATATTGAATCAGGATTTTCGAGCACAGCTTTGTGAGTGTGCGACGATCCGATGGACGATACAATACCTTCACCAACGCGGGCAAGAACTGTTTCTTCGCCAGCTCCTCCAACCAATTGTTTGATGTTGGCACGAACTGTAACCCTGGCTTTACAAATCAGCTGAATACCGTCTTTTGCAACTGCAGCAACCGGCGGAGTATCGATTACTTTTGGATTTACCGACATCTGCACTGCCTGAAATACATCGCGTCCGGCAAGGTCGATGGCAGTAGCCATTTTAAAAGAAAGTTCGATATTGGCTTTTTGAGCCGATACCAAAGCGTGAACAACTTTTTCAACATGACCGCCAGCCAGGTAATGCGCTTCAAGGTCATTCCGGTTGAGAACCAAACCAGCTTTGGTTCCTTCGATCAAAGCACGAACGATTACCGAAGGCGGTACTTTCCGGAAACGCATCAGAAACAACTGAAGCAGCGAAATACGCACATCGGACACAAGGGCTGAAAACCAAAGTCCAACCGGGATATAATACAAAATAATAATCAGGAGAACGAATATTCCCGCGATCATACCAAAAACTCCAAGGCCTTGAATTTGTTCCATCATTATAAATTTAAAGGTTCAACTGTGATTAGTGATTTTTCAATTTCAATAATTCTTACTTTTTCTCCGGGATCAATAAAACTTCCGGTCGATTTTACTTCAACAACTTCGTTGTTTACTTTTATTTTACCCATGGGAGCCAGTCTGCCAATGGTTGTACCAATGTCCCCGACTTTAATTTTATCGTCAATCTGATTGGCAACTCCTGTGATAATGGTGTCCAATACCAATTTTTTACCGGTTTTTCCTTTGAAAAAGAATACTACAATTGTTGGTGCAACAATCA
Organism: Prolixibacteraceae bacterium; assembly: GCA_019459485.1. GTDB lineage: Bacteria > Bacteroidota > Bacteroidia > Bacteroidales > Prolixibacteraceae > Aquipluma. The sequence continues at coordinate 40,661 of JAIBEZ010000023.1, read as the reverse complement.
TTACAAACCCGAGGGTTAAAAATCCGGCCAGTGTGCCGTAGCTGGTGAAGGCCAGATAAATGCTGTATGCAAACAATAAAAAACCGCCAACACCGGCAATTGTAATTCCCGGAAGTATGGTAAACTCGATCAGTAACAATACGATACCCAGAAATATTAAGAAGAGAATGATCAGGATGTTCATAAATTTTGGTTAATCAATGGTTGCTTTTAACTCTTTTTGAATCAATGCTTTTTTCAATGGTCTAAGATAAGAAAAACTTCCTTTTTTAACATCACATTTCCCTTTATAATGTATCAGTAATGTACATTGTTCTGCTTGCTGTTCGTCGTGTTCACAAATTTTGATCAATGCATCAATCACATAGTCGAATGTATGATAGTCGTCATTGTGCAAAATAAGAAACCTGTCTTTTCTGTTTTGCTGGCTGTTTTCTTCGCCAACCTCTTTCTGTGGGTGTTCTTTTGCTGTCATAATTCATTGTTTAATTTTCTGGCTTCTGTCACTGTTATTCTTTTCCCGTCAAGATATGCAACAATAATTGCATTCTTAATTCCTTCCTGCTTCACCTGATTTTGCATCGTTACAGCTTCACTATAGATTCTCAGGTTTCCGGTGGTGAATATTTTAACACCATTATCGTCAACATAGTTTTCTACATTTCTGATCAATGATAGTTTTTTGATCAGCTTATTTGCAGAATCGGGTATCTTGGCTTTATAAGCTCCAATCTGAATTTTATAGAAGATTCCTCCTGTTACTTCAGTTTTATCTTCAATTTTTTGCGGAGCTGATTGGTAGAAGACAATGGTATCAGAAACTGTAGCGGTCTGTGCTTTCTTTATTTCTGAAGTTTGAAGGATACTATCTTTAAATAGCCTTATCTTTTCCTGAAAAGCATCCATTTCAACAGCAGTTGCCGATTGCCAGTATTGGTCTTCTGTTTCTCTTGCTTTTTCATACAGCGCCGGAATATCCTGACTCAGGTTGGTCGATTTTTCTTCAGCACTTAGAATCAGTTTTGCAATTTCTTCCCGTTGCCATGAAGCTGCCTCCGAGTATGCTTTTCGCAAACTATCGGTTTCAACCGAAAGTCTGTGGAGTTCATTTTCCTTGATCCAGGCCTGATAAAACATTTTTTTTGCTTCATTATTCGTGAAATGATCAAAGTTCAGATAGCTGACCGATGAATTGATCCGGAAATTGATCTGTGTTTTTGCCAGCCTGTCCGGGATTTTGAATTCCTCTTTCTGTAACGTAACCACTTTGATGGTATCGCCTTTTTCATTTGTAACGGTATCTTCAAAAGTATTGAAAGATAGATTCGACTGTATGTAATTGTTTAATCCTCTAATGCTTAAATGTTTTCTCTCAAGTTCTGTCCGATTGTCAGGTGAAAGTGTATTTTCAGCTTGCAGCATCGTGCTGCCAGCCATAAACATTAGTAAAGCAGAGATTGTTTTTATGCTTTGTTTTAATAAGATTAACATATTCAGTTCCTGATTGGTTCGGGTCTAAAATTACAAAAAATGTACCACGAGCTATGCATTAAACTGATAGTTTATTTTATGAACAAAGGATTAACGCGGCTGATTAATATCAATTTTTCAAGTATATTTGCCTATCTTAAAAACATTCAATAATGACTACTTTAATTAAAGGTGCTAAAGCTCCTGAATTTGCAGGACTCAACCAATCAGGAGAACTGATTTCTTTGGGTGCATTCAGGGGAAAAAAAGTAATTCTTTATTTTTATCCCAAAGACAATACTCCGGGATGTACCGCCGAATCATGTAACCTAAACGATAATTATGGGATGTGGCTTTCAAAAGGTTACGAGGTAATAGGAGTAAGTCCTGATAGTGTTGCATCGCATAAAAAGTTTGCCGATAAATTTCAGTTTGGGTTTAATTTGATTGCCGATACGGAAAAAGAAATTTTGCAGGCTTACGGAGTTTGGGCTGAGAAAAGCATGTACGGCAAGAAATACATGGGCGTAGTGCGCACCACTTTTGTGATCAGCGAAGACGGAATTATTGAGGAAATTTTTGACAAAGTAGATACAAAGAATCATACAGATCAATTAACCAAAGTATTAGAAATAAAGTAATATGGCAAACGAAGAAAAAAGCAACCAGAATAAGGAAAAGCTCAAGGCACTGCAACTGACGATGGATAAAATCGAGAAAAGCTATGGCAAAGGCTCGATTATGAAATTAGGTGACCGTGCAATCGAAGATGTTCCGTCAATTTCATCAGGATCAATTGGTTTGGACATTGCAATGGGCGTTGGTGGTTATCCAAAAGGCAGGATCATAGAAATTTACGGTCCTGAATCATCTGGTAAAACTACCCTTGCAATACATGCAATTGCCGAAGCACAGAAAGCCGGAGGAATTGCAGCCATTATTGACGCAGAACATGCTTTCGATCCGGGCTACGCAACCAAACTGGGTGTTGATATCAACGAATTGTTGATTTCTCAACCGGATAATGGTGAACAAGCCCTTGAAATAGCTGACAACCTGATTCGTTCGGGTGCCGTCGATATCATCGTAATCGACTCTGTTGCAGCATTGACCCCAAAAGCTGAAATTGAAGGCGAAATGGGCGACTCAAAAATGGGACTTCATGCACGTTTGATGTCGCAGGCATTGCGCAAACTCACCGGCAATATCAGTAAAACCAAAACATGTGTAATTTTCATTAATCAGCTACGCGAAAAAATAGGTGTGATGTTCGGTAATCCTGAAACTACAACCGGTGGAAATGCACTGAAATTTTATGCTTCGGTACGTTTGGACATCCGTCGTATTGGTCAAATTAAAGATGGCGAAGAAGCTCAGGGAAATCATACCCGTGTGAAAGTGGTGAAAAACAAAGTTGCCCCACCGTTTAAAAAAGCCGAATTCGACATTATGTATGGCGAAGGTATTTCAAAAACCGGCGAAATCGTTGATTTGGGAGTTGAACTTAATATCATTAAAAAGGCCGGATCATGGTTCAGCTACGGCGAAACGAAACTTGGACAGGGACGCGAAGGAGTCAAAAACATTCTTCGCGACAATACTGAACTGGCTCAGGAGCTGGAGGCAAAAATACTGGAGACCATTACCACAGCATCAACGGTAAATTAATTAAAGATTAAAAATACAGGAATGTCCGGATGTGACAGCTGTGCTGTTTCATCCGGATTTTTTTTAGTGTTATCTTTTGCCCCGAATTCTGGCAGATTGCCGAAAATTGTGGTTTGTTTGTAATGAATATCAATCTGGCAGCTTAAATTGCTTATAAATTAAAGGCTACCGTTAATAAAAGTGGTTTTATGAAAGTTTTAAAATTTGGAGGTACTTCTGTCGGAAGCGCTGAAAATATTCAAAAGGTGAAGGAAATCCTGGTGGGACAAGATGATGATGTGATCGTTGTAGTCTCGGCATTGGGTGGAATTACCGACAAGATTTTAAGTGCAGCAAAAATGGCTGCGATTGGAACCGGCTACTTTCAGGCCGAATTAACGGAAATCAACACGCGCCACTTCGAAACCATTGATAAGCTTTTCGATGGTGAAAAACGAATTGAAGTAAAAGAAAAAGTTCAGGTTTTACTCGATGAATTTGGACGCATTGTTCAAGGCGTTTCGCTTATCGGAGAACTTACACCCAAAACACTTGATAAAATAGGCGGTTTTGGCGAACGTTTGTCTTCGCTCATTATTTCAGAATACATTCCTGCCGCAGCTTGGTTCGATGCCTGCAAACTAATACAGACAAACAGCGATTTTGGGAAAGCGATTGTCAATTTTACAGTGACCAATCAATTGATTCAAACAGCTTTCAGTTCATTTTCAGGAATTGCCATCGTTCCCGGTTTTATTGCCAGTAACGAAGCAGGCGAATATACCACTTTGGGTCGTGGTGGTTCCGATTATACCGGAGCTATTTTGGCTGCGGCAATGGATGTTTCTTCACTTGAAATATGGACCGATGTAAATGGTTTCATGACCGCAGATCCGCGTGTGATAAGCAAAGCATACACAATAAAAACGCTTAGTTATTCTGAAGCGATGGAACTTTCGCATTTTGGTGCAAAAGTGATTTATCCTCCTACCATTTTGCCTGTTTATCAGAAAGGCATCCCGGTCAGGATTAAAAATACGATGGATCCGCAAGCCGAAGGAACATTGATTACAAAAAGCAAACTCAACGGAAAGGATTTGCCTATCAAAGGTATTTCTTCCATATCAAATATTACGCTCATCACTATTCAGGGTTTGGGAATGGTTGGTGTTACAGGTATTTCAGCCCGGCTATTCGGAGCATTGGCTCGTCAGAATATCAATGTAGTCCTCATTTCTCAGGCTTCGTCTGAAAACTCAATCAGTTTTGCCATTGACTCTGCAAGTTCAGTAAAAGCGGAATCAGCTATCAGGCTGGAGTTTGAACGCGAAATCCAGCTCGATCAGATCAATAAGATTACCATCGAGGAAAATCTGGCGATTGTGGCAATTGTGGGCGAGAATATGAAACATGCTACCGGTGTGGCCGGAAAACTTTTCAATACCATCGGCAAAAACGGGATCAACATTATTGCCATCGCCCAGGGCGCTTCCGAATTGAATATTTCTTGGGTTGTAAAAGTGTCTGATTTGCGCAAAACGCTGAATGTGGTGCACGAATCGTTTTTCCTTTCCGAAAATGTTGAATTAAATGTTTTCCTGTTGGGCATTGGTTTGGTGGGTGGAAATTTGCTCAATCAAATAAAACAGCAGCAACCCAAATTGTTGAAAGAGAAACATCTGAAGATAAAACTGGCCGGAGTCGCGAATTCCAAAAAAATGTTGTTCGACCGTGAAGGAATGGACATCACCACTTTCCGCGAAAAAATGGTGACCGATGGACATGAATCGAGTCTGGAACAATTTAAAAATGAAATAATTTCGCTGAACATGTACAATTCTATATTTGTGGATTGTACTGCCAGCGATCAGGCCGCCGGATTGTATGCAGAATTGCTGAATGCCAACGTTTCGATTGTGACAGCCAATAAAGTTGCAGCCTCTTCAGCCTACGAAAACTATTCGCTCCTGAAAAAAACGGCCAAACGCAAAGGAGTCAAATTTTTATTCGAAACCAATGTTGGTGCAGGCTTGCCGATTATTACCACCTTAAACGATCTGGTAAATTCGGGCGATACCATTCTGAAAATTGAGGCGGTTTTGTCAGGAACACTCAACTTTATTTTCAACACCATTGGAGAAACAGTGCCACTTAGCCAGACAATTCGGATGGCTAAAGATCAGGGATATGCAGAGCCTGATCCGCGTATCGACCTCAGCGGGGTAGATGTGGCGCGAAAACTATTGATCCTGGTTCGCGAATCAGGTTATCAGTTCGACATGAAAGACATAAAAATCAACACATTTGTTCCGGCGAAATATTTCGAAGGAAGTGTGGATGATTTCTGGAAGAATATAAGTGAAATTGATGCTGAGTTTGAAACCAACAGGAAAAAACTGGCTGTTGAAGGGCGTTTCTGGCGGTTTGTGGCCAAATTTGAAAACGGTAAAGCAGAATGCGGACTTCAGGAAATTTCGGCAGGTCATCCGTTTGCCGATCTTCAGGGGTCGAACAATCTGGTGATGTTTACCACCGAAAGATACCAGGAATTCCCCATGATTATTAAGGGTTACGGAGCAGGTGCAGCAGTTACAGCCGCAGGAGTATTTGCAGATATTATCAGGGTTTCGAATATATAGAAATATGAAGTACATTATAGTGTTGGGTGATGGGATGGCGGACGAGCCATTGGTTGAATACGGCGGAAAAACGCCGCTCCAGATGGCCGAAAAACCGGTGATCGACAGTTTGGCAAAACGAGGCAGGACAGGCCGGTTGATAACAGTTCCGGAAGATATGCACCCCGGAAGCGAAATCGCCAATATGTCGGTTTTGGGTTACGATGTGCACAAAGTGTTTGAGGGCAGGGGAGTGTTGGAAGCTGCCAGTATTGGTGTAAAACTCGAAGAAGGTGACATGGCGCTTCGTTGTAACCTGCTTACCATCGAAGATGAAAATATTAAAAATCACTCAGCTGGTCATATCTCAAATACCGAAGCTTACGAGCTGATTGAATACCTGGATAAAAAACTTGGAAATGAAATGATCCGTTTTTATCCGGGTGTTTCCTACCGGCACCTGCTGGTAATCAAAGGCGGAATAAAACATATAGGATGCACTCCGCCTCACGATGTTCCCGGAAAGCTATTTCGGCCTTGTCTGATCTCTCCTGAAAATGAAGAAGCAGCGGCAACCTCAAAATTGCTGAATTATCTGATATTGCGTTCTCAGGCATTGCTGGCCGATCATCCTGTCAACCGGAAACGTAAAGAGGCAGGAAAAGAAGTTGCCAACAGTATTTGGCCCTGGTCGCCGGGTTATAAACCGCAAATGCCAACTTTGAAAGAGTTGTTTAGTATTGAAAAATCTGCGGTGATTTCAGCCGTTGATTTGATTCAGGGTATTGGTGTTTATGCAGGAATGGATGTGATTAAAGTGGAAGGCGCAACCGGTTTGTACGATACCAATTACGAAGGAAAGGCGCGAGCGACTATTGATGCGCTGAAAGACCACGATCTGGTTTATCTGCATGTGGAAGCAAGCGACGAAGCCGGTCATGAGGGCGATGTGGAGCTGAAAACCAAAACCATCAGTTACCTTGATTCGCGTATTGTAAAGTTTCTGGTGGAAGAAACCGAAAAGATGGACGAGCCGGTAACCATTGCAGTATTGCCAGATCATCCAACTCCGTGCGCAACCAAAATTCACACCCGAGATGCGGTTCCTTTTATTATATACCGGCCGGGAGAAACACCTGATAATGCACAGTTTTACGACGAATTTGAGGTTGCCAGAGGTTCTTACGGAATTTTGAAAGGCGATCAGTTTATGAAAACACTTTTGCAAACAAACAATTAGATTTTCGAATGAAATACTTTAGCACCAATCACACTGTTCCTGAAGTTTCGCTGATGGAAGCCGTTACCAAAGGTTTGGCTGCCGATAATGGATTGTTTATGCCCATGCAGATTGAAGAGTTTGATCCTAAATTTTTTGAGCGACTTTATTTAAAGAGTTTTCAGGAGATATCTTTTGAAGTGGCAAAAAAGTTCTTCGGTGAAGATATTCCGGAGAAAGTTTTGAAAGACATTGTTTATGATACACTGAATTTTGATTGCCCATTGGTTCAGGTAACCGATTCTATCTATTCGCTGGAACTGTTTCACGGGCCAACAATGGCTTTTAAAGATGTTGGCGGTCGGTTTATGGCGCGGATGCTGGGGTATTTTCTTCGTGGATTTGAAAAGGAAGTCAACGTTTTGGTCGCCACTTCCGGAGATACAGGCAGCGCTGTTGCCAACGGATTTTTTCAGGTTCCGGGAATAAAAGTTTATGTGCTTTACCCTAAAGGACTGGTGAGCGACATTCAGGAAAAACAATTTACCACACTTGGTAATAATATTACTGCACTCGAAGTTGACGGGACTTTTGACGATTGTCAGCGACTTGTAAAGTCAGCTTTTGTGGATGAAGAATTGAACAAAGCCATGGTTTTGACCTCGGCCAATTCTATCAATGTGGCGCGGTTCCTGCCACAGGCTTTCTATTATTTCAATGCTTATGCGCGTTTGCAGGAGGCTGGAATAACAGGCGATGTGGTTTTTTCGGTACCCAGCGGAAATTTTGGAAACCTCACAGCAGGATTGTTTGCTAAATTCATGGGGCTACCGGTGAAGCGGTTTATTGCTGCCAATAACGACAACGACATTGTTTACAATTACCTTCAAACCGGCGTGTACCAACCCCGTGCATCGGTTGCCACCATTGCAAACGCAATGGATGTGGGCGATCCGAGCAACTTTGCCCGTATTCTGGAATTATATGGAAATTCACATAAATCAATTTCAGGCGATATTGTTGGCTTCCGGTATTCGGATGAGGAAATTCGCGAAACGATGAAGCAGGTTTTTGTGGATGAAAAGTATATGCTTGATCCGCATGGCGCCATCGGATATCGCGCATTGAAAGAAGATTTAAAACCTGGTGAAGTGGGCGTTTTTCTTGAAACGGCGCACCCTGCCAAGTTTACCGAAACCGTTGAAAGTGTTTTGGGTAAAGGAACTGTTACACTTCCTGAAAAATTAGCCGAGTTTATGAAAGGTGAAAAACTTTCGATCGAAATCAGTACTGAATTTGCTGATTTTAAAGATTTTTTGTTGACGAAGTAATACATCTTATTCTTTTCCCGGTTTCCTAAATTGTTTAAATTTCAAAACAGATTGACATTTTAATTAGATTTATGCAGTCAATAAGTTTTTAAACTAAAACGAACAAATTATGGAACGAAGGAATTTTATTAAAAAAGCCACACTTGCTTCAGCCGGGATTGCTTCTACTTTTTATGTTCCGGCTTTTCCCTCCGACCGGAAGTTGAAAATCGGGTTGATTGGTGCCGGTTGGTATGGAATGGTCATCACAAAAGCGGCTTTAAAAGTTGGTGGAGTTGAAATAATTGCTGTTTGCGATGTGGATACCGATCATTTGAAAAACAGCGCGGATGAATTGGTGCAACTTCAGGGCAGCAGGCCTCAAACATTTAAATATTACCAGGATTTACTTGATGTAAAAGGATTGGACGCCGTGTTTATCGGAACGCCTCCTCACTGGCATGCACTTCAGTTTATTGCCGCCTGCGAAAAAGGACTCGATATTTATTGCGAAAAACCGCTTGCCTACGATATTCAGGAAGGTTTGGCAATGGTCAGGGCATCTCAAAAGGCAGGCAATATCGTACAAATTGGTTTTCAGCGCAGGCAGAGTGGGGCGTTCAAAAAGGTAAAAGAACTGATTGCTGACGGAACCATTGGAAATGTTCACCAGATAGCAGCACAGATAAATTACATTCCCGGACTTCAGGATACAACCATACAGGCGCCTCCCGCTTCGCTCGACTGGGAAGAATGGTGCGGCCCGGCTCCGAAACTCGAATACCGGCCAAGCATTGCTCATAAAGCATGGCGACTGGAAAAAGAGTACGGTAATGGTCACCTTGTTGATTGGGGAATTCACCTCATTGATGGTATCCGCCTGATTATGGGCGAAACGATGCCGACAGAGTTTTACACCAGGGGCGGTATTTTTGAATTGAATGACCAAATCACTACTCCTGATACACTTACGGCGAACATGGCCTTCAGGAAAGCGCCTGTTGTTTGGCAGCACCGGCTTTGGGGTGCAGGCGATCCGAACAAGGAGTTTAACAACGGCGTATTGTTTCACGGAGAAAAGGCATCTCTTTTCGCTGGTGATTCGAAAATAATCCTTTATCCCGGGGGAAAAGATGGAAAAGCTGAGGAATTATCCGTTCCGGCTGTTTCCATGCAGGAAAATCATTTGGAGAATTTTATTGTTGCTGTAAGAACCAAAGATAAAAGCATCATCAGCAGTACTCCTGAGGATGCATTCCAGTCAACAGCCACTGTTCAGTTGGCCATGATTTCGCATTACACAGGATCTTTGGTGAAGTGGGATTCAGTAAAAAATGAAATCGTTGATAATAAGCAAGCATCCGCACTGATGAAAAGAGATTACCGGGGAAAATATAAGCACCCGTAATCCGGAAATGTTCTTTCGTCCATTTTTTTTTGTGTGCTGAAAGGGAATCGTCCGAAAGGGTAGTTCCCTTTTTTTATATCAGAGCTTTCCCAACGTTTTTTCAGTTTTAAAATAAACTTCGGGAAAGCGTTAACACATATTTAATTCCTCCCTCAAAATATTCATTTTAATAACTCAACGGAGTGTAGATCGGCCTTCGGATTATTTTCACTGTGAAATGCAGCCGTGTCAACATGCGATGCAGAGCGTGCAAAGTGAAAAGTAGCCGTGTTAGCACACGATGCAGCCGTGTAAAAGTGCTAGGAAACCGTGTCAGCATCCGATGCAGTCGTGTAAAAGTGCGAGGAAGCCGTGTCAAATAAAAAATGCTTTGCTCCTGATAATTTAAACCTCTGGCTGAAGGGAAGTTTCATGTTGTAACCACAGGAAACGATAATAAATCAGAAATGCAAAAAAATTATCATAAAAAATAAACAACAATCTATTGCATATAATAATGAATTTCATACATTTGGAAAACCAAAACCAACAATCTGACACATGAAAACCCACAAAAACTCACCAGACAGTCATTTCAACAATACAGCCGGTTTAAAAAAAATCATCCTGTTTTCGCTGTGCTTACTTTTGATCGCAAAGTTAGATGCGCAAGAAATTACCGAAAATAAAACAGCAGAATACCCGCAGGTTTACCTGGGTGTTGGAACCGGTTTCGATAATTTTACCGGTTTCATGGGCGTTTCTGGAACCCTCAAAATGTACGAAAGGTTTTCAGTACGAGGCGGTTTTGGCGTTAGCGGCTGGGGACTAAAGAGTTCCATCGGGATTAAGTACGATCAGACCGAAACCGGCAGATGGTCGTATTGTTTGGGGTATTCGCACAGCCCGGGTTTGGAAGGCATAGAACTCGAAATGGAGCTTGAATCAGGCGGAACACAGGAAATAACTGTCGATTATCTGTCGGCCGGAACCATTAACCTGGCAATCGACCGCAATTGGAGAATTGGGAAAACGGGTATTTTTTACCTCGAATTTGGATATGCCGTTCCGCTGCAATCAAACAGATGGCGGGTAACCGATGGTTCGACCATCACAAGCACCACTGACATGGCATTGAATATATTACAACCTGGCGGCTTGATTTTAGGCGCCGGATTCGCATTTAAAGTATTTTAGGGGAAAGTAGGTACTATAAACTTTCCGTTATATACTTAGTTGTGTGTAATTGCAAAAAACAATTCTAATTAGCAAAGTACATGATATTAAACAGTCATAGTGAATCAGAACTTAGAAACGCTTCGAGAGAAACAATCGAAACATTGGAATATTGGTTAAGACGAGTTGTAGATAAAATTCTTTCAGATTCATATGGTTCAGAATATCTAAACTTCACTGATAATAATGGAAATAGAATAATTAATAAAAGTATAAAAGACAAAATTGAGAAGAATTTTAAAAAGGAAGAGAATAGATATACAAGAATGATTGATGCTTCTTTATTAGATTCTCTTATAGATATTATATGTAATCCAAATCTTTATAAAAATCATTTTAGACAAGTCTTTGAGGCTGCTTTCCCAGAAGGAAATTACGAAGCTAGGACTTTTATGAGTCGCCTAATTCCACCAAGAAATAACTTGTCTCATGCAAATCCAATTTCAATTAGACAAGTCGAGCAAATACTTTGTTATTCCCATGATATTATCGATTCAATAAAGAATTATTATTACGAAAATAATCAGCAGATGAGTTATAATGTACCGAGATTCATTCATTTCAAAGATTCATTCGGAAACGAAAAATTTTTTGACCAAAATACGGAGGGGCATCCAATGGTTGGGTTTACTCAAGACAAACGATATGTTCTTAGACCTGGAGATTATTTGTCGATTGAGATAGTGGTCGATGAAAGTTTCAAAGATACTGAGTATTCAATTTTTTGGAGATCAACTAAGAAGTTTCCAGATTTTGGTAACGTGAAGAAAATAAGCTTTAAGATTGAACCTCATCATGTTTGCGAAAGCATTAGTTTTCATTGCGCATTGGTTTCAAACAAGGAATGGCATAGAATGCGTGAGGGGTATGATGATTTACTTTTAATTTTCTATAAAGTTTTACCACCATTGGAATGATAAATCATAAGAGCAACTACACACAACAGCCAAATATCCGCAAGACGGGTTTCGGTGCTTCGTTGGCAGAACATCATCGAGGTGAAAAGCCGGATTCGCTTTTAAAGTATTAAAAAAAAAACTATGTACTATAAACTTTCCGCTAATACGTTATGCTTAATTATAAAATGATGGAACTTTTTCACATATCTTGTAAAAACTATAAAAAAGGAGAACTTATTAACTCTGATTCTTTTGAACAAACAGAGTTTTATCTCAACTCAACTTTGAGTGGAAAGAATTGGATAGATGATTTTCTTGATTCACAAAGACCAATAGGTTATCCTGCAAGGAAAAGTTCCTTGTTTGCTTTTGATTGTATTAGTAATTGTTCTGTTTTTATGAATCTAAGCTTCAAAGGACTAAAAGCCAAATATTACAGAGTAAAAATGCCTTCCCCTGTAGCAATGCCAATGTGCTTGACAGATAGTTTAATCGTAGACTCACTTGTTCATAATACAAAGATTGCAAAGGAATATTGGCAACCAATAGAAGAATGGAAAATTTTGGAATATCTGTCCAATCAAATGGAAATACTTGAAGTTATAAGCGAATCAAGTGAGGAAGAAAAGATTAGTGGGAGTCGCAATTATCACCATGACATTGAAAAAAGAGATAGACTATAAAACCTTTTGGATAGCATCTAGCGAAAAGAGCAATCCAAAACGCATATAGATCCGAACTCTGTGCAACAGTTTAAGTGCTACTAAATCAACTTATAATTAATAAAAAAAAGAAAAAATGAAATTACACCCAATTTTCTCAAAGGAATTCTATAAATGGTGGATTTTAATGGCATTATTTGTCGGATTAACTTATTACCTTTTTGGTCTTCCCGAAATGGAAGGATATGAAAAATACGGATTGATATTTTGGATTTTGTCAACATTATTCATGAGTTTAATATTCGGTTCGGTTCTATATCTAATTTATAGGCTATTCTCTGGGAAGTGGGAAAACAGAGTTTATATTAAAATTATCGCAATTGCGACTGTTTTAATGACGTTCCTTTATATGAAGAACAGAATATTTGATTTTTACAACTCTGTTCCACAACAAAACAATACAACTCGGAAATATTCTGAGAAATCATTCAAGGAACAGCAATCTCAATCCTTATATGAATATTTGGATTCAACGACCAATATTTATTCAAATTTTAAATATCATGTAGCGTTTGATGCACCAGACGACTGGAAAACCGACGCAGGAGTTTCTAAACACACTATTTTTAGAGCATTTCAACCAGACAGTTCACTGACTTTTTCGATTAATGTAATTGAAATACAGTTGAACGAAAATGAAAGAGACAGAAAAATTGATATCTGGGATTTTTATCAAAAAAATAAAGAACAAATGGATTATCCATTTACAAAATCAATTGAAGAGCAATTAAATACAAAAGTCAATAATTTTACTTGCCAAAAATCTTACATTAAAAACAATATTTGTTTAAAACGAAAATTCAATTACACAGTGAAAGATTTGGATTTAGAATACGATGTTTTGACTATTTCCTATCAGACATTCATAACTGAATTTACCTACACGTTTTCATTAAATATTCCAAAAATATTATATGATGAAAATCCTGAATATTATGAATCGTTTTTTAGAAACGTTTACTTTTTAAAAGACGGTGAAAGACTTGATAATGTAATAAAAGAATCCTTAAAAAGCTAATTTCAGTTGAAAATCAAAATATAAATATTGAGGCTATTCTATTGTTTGACAAAAAGTTATTTGGAAATGATGAAAAGCCGTTGCATAACTGCAAGCTACCCGGCAATTCGGGTTTCACTGCTTCGTTGATAGAAAACTGAAATTTTAAAATGCAACTCTTTGTAGGAAATTCATCGGGTAACTCCAATTCTTCGTGAAGTTGCAGAGCGCGCGTAAGTTTTGAAGATAATATGCTAAATTTAAAATGATGATGGACGATCATTTAAAACCTGAGGAGAAGGAAACAGTTGAATACACAATGGGATTTGGAGCAGCGAATTTGATTGCTGTGCTGATGATTTTCCCAATAGCCGTAACGATTCTTCTTCCTTTCATCCTAATTTGGGATTATGAAACATTTGAAACAGGGAAAGACCTGTTTATGGATTATTTTCTTTTATACTTGCTCGGAGGGGCTATTGTACATGAATTGCTGCATGGTCTTACCTGGGGAATCTTTGCGTCGAATGGACTAAAATCAATAAAATTCGGGGTGAAATGGAAATTCCTGACACCTTACTGTCATTGTAAAGAACCATTAAAAGTGAAGCATTATAAACTTGGCGGAGCAATGCCGTTGATTGTAATGGGTATTATTCCGTCGATCATCGGATTAATAATCGGACACGGAGGAATTCTGAGTTTTGGTATGTTTTTCATATTGGCCGCAGGTGGTGACATTATCGCACTTTTTATGCTGCGAAACTTGAACAATAATAGGTATGTATCAGACCATCCGGAGAAAATGGGATTTATAATAGAAATTGACTGATCTGAAAAATACCAACCCATTTCCCTTTCGTTGAATTGGGCGAATTTGTTGTGATTAGTAATTTTTACCGGTGGTTTCTTTCAGACTTTGAATTTCAACGCGCAACTCATCTATCTTTGATATTAAATGTTTATAGAGCTCTTCATTGTTTTCATCTTTATAATTGATCTTCCGAAGCTCCTGTGAAAGCTCCTGCTGGCTTTCTTCCATGCTATTCATGATTACACCAATGAACAGATTCATAATTATCATGGCGCCAATCAGGATAAAACTGGCAAAATAAAGGAAAGGCCAGAATGAAATAATTTGAAGATGACCTTCAGAAGCGGGACCGTAGATATGGGTATTCATAATATCAGTCCAGCCTTCAAGCGTTAATACTTTAAAAAGGGTGACCATTGTATGGTGTAAATCGCCAAAATGTAAAGGATCGGAGGCCCCAAAAACAAAAACGCCGACAATTGCATATACGTAAAACAAAATTGCAATTAGCAGAACAACGTATCCCATTGATGGAATGCTTTTCAACAAAGCTCCTATCAGAAGCCGGAGTTTTGGTAAAAATGTAATCATTCGTAATATCCTTAAAACCCGAAGAATACGGAAAACGGCATAAAAATGGGTATCAACGGAAGGGATAAGGCAAACTGCCACAATTATAAAATCAAACACATTCCAGGGATCGATGAAAAAAAGCCATGGCTTCTTCTCCAGTGAAATTATTTTCAGGCCAATTTCAATTACAAAGCAGGCGATGATAAACCTGTCGAGAAGTAGAATCAGATCACGATACTTCAGGGCAATAGCAGGATAGGTCTCCAATCCGGTAAGTATCGCAGAAAACGCAATAAGCGAAAATATAAAAACTTTGAATGTTCCGCTATTCGTTATTGTCTGTGCTATTTTGAAAATGGGGTTCATGATTTGTGTTTTTTTGAAAGCATAATCTTCAGCATTGGGAAAGAGGCAATGGCTACAAAAAGAAGCAAAATGTAGATTGAATAGTTAATCACACCGGGGTATGCTTTACCAATAAAATAGCCCAGCGGAACCAGTGTTCCAACCCAAACAATTGCACCCAGGGCATTAAAAAGCAAAAATCGTTTGAATGAAAACGCAGATGCGCCGGCAATCATGGGAACCAATGTTCGTATAACCGGCATGAACCGCCCCATAATGAACGCCCGGACACCGTAGTGGTGGTAAAAGTTGCTTCCCCGTTCAAGATACTCCTTCTTGAAAAACCTCGATTTATTGTCGGTAAAAAGTTTTTCGCCCAACCATTTCCCCTTGAAGTATCCGGTTAAATCGCCTAAGAAAGCTGCAATAATAATGAGGGGAACCAACCAGTAAATCGGGATATCCAGAAAATGTGTACCGCAAAATATACCGGCGGCAAATAGCAGATAATCGCCACCCGGGATAACAAATCCAAGGAAAAATCCAGTTTCAACGTAAATAATGGCCAGAATGAGAAACAGTCCGCCATACTCGATAAGATGATGAACATCAAAAAGTGATGTCAAAAATTGATTTTCCAGAAGAATCATGTGCTTTCGGTTATTTTGTTTTGGGGATTTTAAAAGAAAGCAGAATACTGGCTGTAATTGTTGTTGCTATAAACAAAAGCGACCATTCAATCGGGATTTTATAGATGTCGATCAGCAGCATTTTTAATCCTACAAATATTAAAACAACGGCCAATCCGTAACTTAATAACCAAAAACGATGCACAATTCCCGCCAGTGCAAAATAGAGTGAACGCAAACCCAGTATGGCAAATACATTCGAAGTGTAAACAATAAACTGGTCTTGTGTAATGGCCAGAATTGCAGGAATACTGTCAACTGCAAAAATAAGGTCGGTTGTTTCAATCAGTATTAAAACCAGAAAAAGTGGCGTTGCAAAACGTTTTCCTTCAATTCTTACGAAAAACTTATCTTCGTGCATTTCAGAAGAAACCGGAATAAACCTTTTGAAAAACCTGATAACAGGATTTTTATCGGGTTCAATCTTTGCATTGTTGTGGTTAAACATTTTATAACCCGTATAAATCAGCAACGCACCAAAAAAGTATATGGTAATATGAAATTTCTGAATGAGCGCCACTCCTGCGAAAATGAATATTACGCGCATAATCAGCGCACCTATAATTCCCCAGAAAAGAACTTTGTGCTGGTATTTTGACGGTACCTGGAAATAGCTGAAGATCATTATAAATACAAAGATATTGTCGATGCTGAGGGCTTTCTCGACCAAATATCCGGTAAAAAATTCAAGCGCCTGTTGCTGGCCTCTCCAGTAATAGATTATTACATTAAAAACCATGGCAAGTGCTATCCAGACAAAAGTCCAGGTTAATGCCTCTTTTACGGTAATCTCATGAATTTTCCGGTGAAAAACACCCAAATCGAGTGCTAACATAAGCAGAACAAAGGCATTGAAAAGTATCCAAAATAGAATTGGTGTATCCATAGATATTATTTTGGTATGGAAACATTAACCGGGAATATTTTGTTTAAATTTTCAGCAAATAAATAGAACAAATAAATTTTTCTGAAGGATTTTTTATTTTAATAATGGATCTTATACTATTTAAAAAGCAGGTTGCAAATATTGCTTCCGGCTTTTGTTGTCTTATTTAATGAACTGATTGATTGCTATTTTTCTTCTTTTTCGGCCAGCAAAACATTGTTTACCGAACCATGAAGCAACAGCAAACGTTTGGCTTTTACCTCATCGTAGCCCAGTTCGGCCATAATCATGCGGGTTCCGCGGTTAATCAGCTTTTGGTTGGTCAGCTGCATGTTCACCATCTTGTTGCCTTTTACACGCCCCAGTTTAATCATCAGCGAGGTGGTAACCATGTTCAGGATCAGCTTTTGCGACGTGCCCGATTTCATGCGCGTACTTCCGGTCAGAAATTCAGGACCAACGATGGCTTCAATGGCAATGTCAACACTTTGAGCCAAAACACTGCCGTGATTGTTCACGATGCAGCCTGTCAGCAAGCCTTCGGTACGGGCCTTTTTTACGGCGCCAATCACATAAGGCGTTCTTCCCGATGCGGCAATTCCAACAATGGTGTCCAATTTATTTACCTGAAATTTTTCGAGATCTTTCCAGCCCTGTTCTTCGTCGTCTTCGGCCATTTCAACAGCTTTGCGGATAGCACGGTCGCCACCGGCAATAAGGCCGATCACCAAATCGTGGCCAACGCCAAAGGTTGGCGGAATTTCCGAAGCGTCCAATATGCCCAGTCGTCCGCTGGTTCCTGCGCCCATATAAAACAGTCGTCCGCCTTTTTTCATGCGCTGGTAGATTTGCTCAACCAGCTTTTCAATCTGGGGGATTGCTTCGTGTACTGCCGGAAGTACTTTTTTATCTTCTTCGTGAATGCTTAATAAAAGCTCTTTTACCGATTTTTTTTCCAGATCATTGTACAATGAATCGGCTTCGGTGGTACTTTCTGTTGTCATTCTGTTAGTTGTTATAATATTTTTCCAGTCCGTCAATCGGATCTTTAATGATAGTTGTTTCCCTGAACCCAAAATCGCTGGCCATATTGTTCAGAATATTACTGAAATAAAAGGCCACAGAACCAATAAACCCAATCGGGTAGTTGGTGTAATTCGGAATATGGCTGACGTTCCGCTCAAAAAATTCCATGAAATTACGCTGCACAAACTTCTGGCAGTAAGCCGTATTTTCGTGCTTCGATAAAAATGGAGTAAACTGCGCCAGAAACTGATTGGGTTTTTCGCTGCGATAAACACGGTTTAATGCCTCTTCCCATGTCAGATTGTATTGTTTTGCAAATTCATCACGCAAATTCGGCGGCATCACTTCTTTGAAATAATCGCCCAGTAATTTTCGCCCCATCACAGCGCCACTGCCTTCGTCGCCCAAAATGAATCCAAGTGGAGAAACTCCGCCGATGATCTCTTTTCCGTCGTACAGGCAAACATTCGATCCTGTTCCCAGAATACATGCAATTCCTGATTGATTGCCGAACAATGCACGGGCTGCACCCAAAACATCGCTGTGCGTTTCGATGGAAGCGTTTGTGTAAATCCGTGCCAGGGCATTTCTAACAATATTTCCTTTTTCCTGATTTACAACACCTGCTCCATAAAAATAAATTTCCTGAATGTTTGTGCCGGTTTCAGGTAAAAGCGAGCTTGTCAGTTCCTGAAATATTTCTTCTTCGGTGCGAAAAAACGGGTTTAATCCGTGAGTTTTGATGACTTTTGTCTTTCCCGGAGCTTCAATCAGTTTCCAGGCTGTTTTGGTCGATCCGCTGTCAGCAATTAATTTCATTGGGGGGCTGATTTCTAATTTAACGGTGTAAATATAAGGAATTAGATTTTAAAATAAATGTATCATATAACATGTATTACCAATATTTGTAAAATTCATTAAATACACTATTTTTGGTTCGTGTTTAGAATGAAGGTCGAAGGTAAATAATTCCGTTTCGGAAGTGACTCTGATCAATTGATTTATAACTTTATCGTGCTTAACTTTATTCTCTGATTTTCTGAATCCAAACCTGAAAAACCTATACAATGAGAACACTTTTCCTGATTGGTATGATTTGTCTGATTTCTTTGGGGATTTCAGCTTCTGGAGTTATCCGGATCAATCAACTCGGCTATTTGCCAAATTCAGTAAAGGTTGCAGTTTTTATTTCTGATCAGAACGACGAAGCCTTAAGCTTTCAGTTGATTGAAACACTTTCAGGAAAAATGGTTTTTGAAGGAAAATCGGAAGCCGCCGATGCAGCGATGTGGGGACAAAAAACATCATTCCGCCTGAATTTTAGCGACTTTAGCAGGTCGGGCGGTTATTATCTGAAAGCCGGAAATGCAGTTTCACCTTCTTTTCGGATTGATGCTGATGTATATAAAGGTACAGCCGATTTTATCCTGAATTACATGCGCCAGCAGCGTTGCGGTTTCAATCCGTACCTGAACGATTCCTGTCACCTCCACGATGGAATAATTGTCGATCATCCGACCCGCACAGGAGAACAGATTGATGTGACCGGTGGCTGGCACGATGCTTCTGATTATCTGCAATATACCACCACTTCGGCGAATGCAACTTACCAGTTGTTGTTTGCTTATCAGCAGAATCCAACCGCTTTTGGCGACCAATTTCAGGCCAACGGAAAGCCCGGAAGTAATGGGATTCCCGATATTCTCGATGAAGCCCGCTGGGGACTGGAATGGCTGATGAAAATGAATCCTGCAGAGAATGAAATGTACAACCAGATAGCCGACGACCGCGACCACCGCGGATTTCGCCTGCCAAACAAGGATACTGTAAGTTACGGATTGGGGCCGCTGTTTCGCCCGGTTTATTTTGTGACCGGAAAGTCGCAGGGTTTGGGCAAGTACAAGAACCGCTCGACAGGTGTTTCTTCAACTGCCGCCAAATTCTCCTCCTCCTTCGCGTTGGGCGCCTCCGTGTTTAAAAATGTTGATCCGAAGTTTGCCGGTCAAATGCTCGAAAAGTCGCGCGAAGCATGGGATTTCGCGAAATCAGATTTGGGAAATTTCCAGACAGCCTGCGTGGTTTCTCCCTATTTTTACGAAGAAGATAACTATGTTGACGATATGGAACTGGCGGCTGCTACGCTAATTCCCCTGAATAAACAGACTGAATTTCAGAAAGAAGCCAAATATTGGGGCGAACTGGAACCTGTAACTCCCTGGATGGAACTTAACCGTGGTCGCCATTATCAGTTTTACCCGTTTGTGAATCTGGGACATGCGCTGCTGGCTCAATCGGGCGATCCTGCAATCGCCAAACAGTTTGCCGGATTGATGAAACAAGGGCTCGACCAATTGAAGAAATATGCAGGAAATGATCCTTTCCTGATTGGCGTTCCGTTTATCTGGTGCTCTAATAATCTGGTAGTTGCCGCCGCAACACAAGCAAAATTGTACCGCAAAATAACCGGAGACAACAGTTACGAAGAGATGGAAGCGGCGCTAACCGACTGGCTTTTGGGCTGCAATCCGTGGGGAACTTCGATGATTTGCGGACTTCCGGCTGGCGGCGATTATCCTGCCATTCCGCATTCGTCGCTCACCTACATCCTGAAGGAAACCACCACTGGCGGACTGGTCGATGGTCCGGTTTATTCGCACATTTATAACGGTTTAATCGGGATTGCCCTGCACGAAGCGGATGAATATGCCGCATTTCAGAATGGGAAGGCTGTTTATCACGACGACATGGGCGACTATTCAACCAATGAACCAACGATGGACGGCACTGCCAGTTTGAGTTATTTATTGTCGTCGCTCGAAGCAGAAGCTGATAAACAGGTTGTTCCTGATAATCAGGGCGCAGTCGTCAGAATGAATCCCGAAGATAAAAAAGTTTACCTGATTTTTTCGGCCCACGAATATGCCGAAGGTGGAAAAGTGATTGCTCAAACGCTGAAAAGGAACAAGGCAAAAGCTTCGTTTTTCTTTACCGGAACTTTTTATAACCATCCTGAAAATAAATCACTTATTCAGGATTTGATAGCCAGTGGGCATTATTTGGGAGCGCATTCAGATGCTCATTTGTTGTATGCAGATTGGACCAAACGCGATTCGACATTGGTTAGCCAACAACAATTTGCGGATGATCTGAAAGCCAACTATGAAAAGATGGCCGATTTTGGCATTGCACCGGAAAGAGCGTCCGTATTTCTGCCTCCGTACGAATGGTACAATGCTGAAAGTGTTGACTGGAGCCGGCAATTGGGATTGAAAGTGATCAACTTTACTCCCGGAATCCGCTCGAATGCCGATTACACCACGCCGGACATGAAAAATTACCGTTCGTCGGAAACCATTCTGAACGACATCAAAGATTTTGAGAAGAAAGATCCGAACGGGCTGAATGGTTGCATCATGCTGATTCATTTAGGAACAGCTCCCGAACGTACCGATAAGTTTTATAACCGGTTGGGTGACCTACTTTCTTTTCTGAAGAAAAACGGATATTCAACCGAACGATTTTAATAAAGAAACGATGTCTGAAAAGAACTGTCTAGGTAAAAAGTTTTTGTCATACCAATTTCGAAAAGCGATCCGATTATTGCTTTTTGGAGGTGTTTTTCTATTGCTTTTAGGTGCCTGCAAAACTCCTCCTGAAAAGCCGTTCGATTTTTCAGGAATTGAAAAACTGGTATTTTCCGGCGAACTGAAAAAGGCGGAATTGCTGGCAGATTCAATTAAGGCAGCAGGGACTTTGGGCGAGATCAATTTGTACAAACTCGATTCGATTGTTGATATTGGCAATCGTATCAGAATTGATTTTGTAAGGACTGAAGTAGAAGTAAAGGATCAGCTTTCAAAATATTTTACGGTTTTGGACTCTACGCTTTTTAATAAATGGGAAACCACTCAAAAATTGGAAATGCGCGTGATTGACGGAGAGAAACGCTATTTCAAAAACACGGTTGCCAATTTGTTCCGGCTTGATGATGAAGCCCGAAAACAAAAGGAGATAGTTGACGGGTTTCAGGTCGATTCGCTTGATCTGTTTCGGCTGGAACATACCCGGAAAATCATTTCAGCAACGAAAACTTCAGGAGAAGCAGTGATGCCTGTGCGAATGAAATTGACTTATTTGATTGATGTGGATATAAATGCAGTTCCCGATGGGGAAATGATCCGTTGCTGGATGCCGTTCCCGAGGGAAGGAAATGCACGGCAGAAGAATTTGAAACTGATCAGTTCTGATCCGGAAGAAGTAAAAATTGGCGGAAACGAATATCTTCAGAGGTCGGTATATCTGGAAAAACGGGCAAAAAAAGATCAGCCAACCATATTTCGGATTGAATTTGAAGTAGAATCATCGGCACAGTATTTTGATCTGAATCCGGATGAAATAAAATCGTACAATTCTGAAAGTTCAGTTTACAAAGAAAATACTAGTGAACGGGCTCCTCAGATTGTTTTTACACCAAAAATCAAGAAGTTAGCCAATCAGATTTTGGCGGACGAAACCAATCCACTGAAAAAAGTTCAGAAAATATACAACTGGATCAGCGATTCGGTTCGCTGGGCCAGTGCGCTCGAATACAGCATTATGCCTGATATTCCCGGTTATGTGATGGATACCCGTCACGGCGATTGCGGAATGCAGACTTTACTGTTTATGACTTTGGCGCGCTCGCAGGGCATTCCGGTAAAATGGCAAAGTGGTTGGATGTTGCATCCGGGCGAAGTAAATTTACACGACTGGTGCGAAGTGTATTTCGAAGGAGTAGGGTGGGTTCCGGTCGATCAGTCGTTTGGATTGCAGGAGAGTCCGGATGAGAAAGTACGAAATTTTTACCGTTCCGGAATTGATTCGTACCGGCTGATTGTGAACGACGATTACGGACGGGAACTGTCGCCAAATAAAAAATATCCGCGCAGCGAACCGTACGATTTTCAGCGCGGCGAACTGGAGTGGGAGGGAGGAAACCTCTATTTTAACCAGTGGAACTGGCATATGGAAGTGGAATACAAATGAGTTTCAGGTTTCAAGTTCAAAGTTTCAGGTTGCGCCATTGCGAGCGTTTGATGGTTATTTAAAATATTAGATGGAATGAAAATTTTGATTTTGCTCCCGATAAGATCGGGACAGGCAGTTCCGCTTTAGCCAACGGATTTAGGTTAAAAGAGCAAGATGCATTCAATTATCAACTTTAAAAGAAAAAGTTGGCAGCAAGCATAACAGAATAAACTAGTTTATAAATTGAAGACAATGGGAGACGACTTTATTCAACAATTCCAATTGGAAAGAAAAAATGAGAACAAGATACTTAAGAAAACATTCTTTTTTCACCTTTGGATAATATTCGGATTTGCATATTACCTGATTACAAATGAATTACTTGGACTTTACCTGGGATTCGGATTTCTAATTATAACAATTCCACAGATATTCTTACATATTCAATACAAAATGATTGACAGAGACAAGACAATAATCGTTAATCATTCAAAAAAAACGATTAAGATTTTAAAGAAAGGAATAATTGAAAAGGAATTTCAATTTTCTGATATCAACAAACTCATTAGAAGTAAAGGACAAAAAAACGAAGACAATATGACTTATGCACTACCAACCTTTTTATACAACTACACAGAAATTATTCTTAAAAACGGGGAGCGAATTTGTTATACGGATTTTATAGCCAAAAACATCGGATTAAAAAATATTGAAACAGTTGAACGAATCTCCTTGCTAAATTATATAGGTTAAATGATGATGGAGATTTATGATAATACAAACTTGAAACTTGGAACCTGAAACTTTGAACTAATATTGAGATGAGCATAACCATTGTATTTTTTGTCATTCTGACTTTCTTCGGCATGTTGATGGCGGTTTCGTATTTTACCTCGAAAAATGTCACAAGCGAGACTTTTTTTACCGGAAACCGTACCTCTCCCTGGTATCTGGTGGCTTTTGCCATGATCGGGACGACCATTTCAGGAGTAACATTTATTTCGGTTCCGGGCGAAGTGGGTAATTCGGGCTGGACTTATCTTCAGTTTTTGCTTGGTAATTTTGTTGGCTACTGGATTGTTGCACTGGTACTTGTGCCCCTTTATTACAAATTGCAGTTGGTTTCCATTTACACCTATCTTGATCAGCGTTTTGGCGTTCGATCCTATAAAACCGGTTCATTCTTTTTCCTGGTTTCGCAAACCATCGGGGCTTCGTTTCGCATGTATCTGGTTGCCGGTGTCTTGCAAATCGCTTTTTTCGACGCTGTTGGAATCCCTTTTTGGGCAACGGTCATGTTCACAATTTTTATGATCTGGGTTTATACGTTTCGCGCCGGAATTAAAACTGTAGTGTGGACTGATTCGTTGCAAACATTGTTTATACTGGGTTCAGTTGGATTGACGATTGTGATAATTTCGTCGCAACTGAATATGAGCATGGGCGAGATGGTGAAATCCATTGAGCAGCATCCGTATAGCAACATGTTCGATTGGGACTGGCGTTCGAAAACCAATTTTTTCAAGCAGTTTTTTGCCGGACTGGGAATCGTAATCGTAATGAACGGACTGGATCAGAATATGATGCAGAAAAGTTTGACCTGCAAAAACCGGAAGGACGCGCAGAAAAACATCTATTGGTTTAGCTTTGCCTTCATCATTGCCAACCTGCTTTTCCTTTGCCTGGGTGTGATGCTTTATATTTTTGCGCAACAAAAAGGCATTGCGCTTCCAACCAAATCCGACGATTTGTTCCCGATGCTCGCTTTGCAGCATTTTGGTCTGATCACCGGAATCCTGTTTTTACTCGGAATTGTTTCAGCGGCTTATTCAAGTGCCGACTCGGCGCTGACAGCCCTGACCACATCTTTTTGCATCGACTTCCTGAATGTCGATCCAAAGAATCCGAATAGCAAACCCAAACGCATCAAAGTACACATTGCCTTTTCGGTACTCATGTTTTTGGTGATACTTCTGTTTTGGTTCATCAACAACGACAGTGTGGTTACCGCCGTTTTCAAGGTAGCAGGATACACCTACGGGCCGCTGCTGGGGCTTTTTGCCTTCGGAATCCTGACTAAAAAACAGGTTCACGACCGTTACGTGCCCATTCTCGGATTGCTTTCACCTGTAATTACTTACATCATCAATATTAATTCGGAAGCTTGGCTTGGCGGCTACAAATTCGGTTTCGAATTACTGCTCCTGAACGGCCTGATCATGTTTACCGGATTGCTCATTTTAACCAAAAAACCAAACCATGATAAAAACCACACAAAGGTATCTCGCGCTTGATGTATTGCGCGGCATGACCGTCGCCTTGATGATTTTAGTGAACACTCCCGGAAGTTGGTCGCATATTTATGCCCCGCTTGAACATGCCAAATGGCACGGCTGCACTCCAACCGATCTGGTTTTCCCGTTCTTTCTTTTTGTGGTGGGTGTTTCCATGTTTTTCTCGTTTTCGAAATACAACAACTCATTAAATACAGAATCGCTCCTGAAAATCGGTAAACGAACCTTGCTCATTTTTGCAATCGGTTTGTTCCTGAATTCGTTTCCGCAGTGGGCGACTGATTATTCCAAATTGCGCATTCTGGGCGTGCTGCAGCGGATTGCACTTGCCTACGGAATTGGCGCTGTCATAGTGCTGGCTTCTCCATGGAAATACCTGCCGTACATTGGAGGTGCAATTCTTTTGTTTTACTGGGGACTGATGTACTATTTCGGAGGTTTCGAACCGTTTTCGCTGGAAGGAAATGCGACCATTCCATTCGATACTGCTGTTTTGGGTGTAAACCATCTTTACAAAGGCTTCGGAATTCCATTTGATCCGGAAGGATTGTTGAGCACCATTCCTGCGATTGTTACAGTAATTATTGGCTATTTGGTTGGTTCTGTCGTAAAAGACACCGAAAAGAAGTCGGTACCGAAAAAATTGGTTCTGTTTGCTGTTGCCGCCATCGTTGCTGGTTTGATTTGGGGATTGGTTTTTCCGATCAATAAACCCATCTGGACCAGTTCGTACGTGCTTTACACCGCCGGATGGGCCTGTCTGGTTTTGTCGTTGCTCATCTGGGTAATCGACCTGAAAGGCTATTCAAAATGGACATCATTTTTCGTCGTTTTCGGCATGAATCCGCTGTTCATTTTTGCACTCTCCGGATTGTGGGCCAAAATTTTTGGGCGACTGATTCATTTTACCGACCCTGATGGAAAAGTCATCAGTGGATCAGGCAAACTTTACCGCGATGTTTTTCTCCCACTGGCTGGCGAATTGAACGGTTCGTTGTTGTTTGCCATTTCGCATGTGATCATTTTCTGGATGATCGGATATGTGCTGTACAAAAAGAAGATTTTTATAAAAGTGTAAAACCAGTGGTCAGTCGCAGTCCCATTGGGCAGGATGGATGAAAATAGAGCTATCCTTTGCCGTTCGGCTTTAGCCAACGGACAAATGATGACAGAAAGATAGTTGACTTTAGCTCATAGGGCTGAATAAAAGTGTATTGTATGGGCTAAAGCCCTGGAATTAAATCGAATTTGAATCCGTCACATGAATGTGACGGCAAAGGATAGCGCGTTGAATGTGAGTTAATGATAGTCGAAGAATTATCCTTTGCCGTTCGGCTTTAGCCAACGGACAGGAAAACAACAAAGAAAGCCGTCCGCGGTAAATATTCAAAAGAGAGAAACCCTTATTTCGGACGGAATAGAATCATGAATGTTCAGAAGTTTTAAAAAAAAAATATCATCGAAAACGAATCATTGAAGCGAAAAATCATAGTCGAAGAATTATCCTTTGCCGTTCGGCTTTAGCCAACGGACAGGAAGACAACAAAGAAAGCCGTCCGCGGTAAATATTCAAAAGAGTAAAAACCTTATTTCGGACGGAATAGAAACACAAATATTCAGAAAACAGACAATTATAATATTCAGAAAACAAACAATTATAATATTGAAAACGAATCAAATAAATAATAATCCATTGCGATTTTGGAACCCAATAAAATCCAAAATGCTCATTCTGCTCATCCTGCTTGGAATAGCTTTACAATCTTGCCTTGTGCAATCCAAGCGCCTTCAGAAAAAAGCCATCAAAGCTTCCACCGAATTTGCCCAAAAGGCTTCGGAAGGTTCGGTTTATAAATTCAGATTCGATACAGTTGTGGTCGATCAGCAAGCGAAAAAGGTAAATCTGAAAATGAAAGAAGGGTTTTCCTATTTTCCATTCCGGCCCGAAAATACCCGTCAGTACAACGATTGGTTCAAGGAATCGCTCGGACGAAAATTCCGCAGCTATTCCATTTCAATCGAGTCGATGGGGAAGGAAATCAGCGAGTTGATTCCGAATTATTACCGCGATCAAACGATTGCCGTCGATGCATCGCGTTTAAGCCAACCCACCAAATCTAAATTGCCAATTGTACGCAATATTTCAGGAGGAATGAATTTTACGGAAGGTTTAAAGAACCGGAACATCGCTTTGTGGCACAGTCATGGCTGGTATTACGAAAATACGCTTGACCGTTGGGAATGGCAGCGTGCGCGGGTTTTTCTGACCGTTGAAGATATCTGGACGATGGATTTTGTGGTTCCGTACATCACGCCGATGCTCGAAAATGCTGGGGCGAATGTGTTCATTCCCCGCGAGCGCGATACCCAAAAACATGAACTGATTGTTGACGCAGATGGCTCAACCAAAGGATGTGTTTACCAGGAAACGGGCGAAGCCATTCAGCCCGGAAAAGAAAAAGGTTTTGGACTGAAAGTGCCGTTTTTGGTTGAAGGCGAAAATCCTTTCCAAATGGGCGGAACACGGCAGATGCAGGCAAAAAAATCGGCAGATTCCAGAATAAGTTATCTTCCTGAAATTCAGGAAACTGGCGAATATGTGGTGTATGTTTCATATCCGCAAAACGATGAAAATGTGACCGATGCGCGTTATACGGTTTATCATTCAGGAGGAAAAACCGAATTTATGGTGAACCAAACCATGGGTGGCGGAACCTGGATTTATCTGGGAACTTTCAGGTTTGAGAAAGGTGCAGGTCGCGAAAATGCCCGTGTTGAACTGACCAATGAATCGAACGAAACCGGCAAATGGGTTACTGCTGATGCGGTGAAAATGGGCGGTGGAATGGGAAATGTGGTTCGCGGGCAGGCGGCGCAACTCGAAAAAATCCGCCAGATCCGCGATGAAAAAGGGTTTGCAATGGATTCTTCGTTGTGGATGCCCTTTGCCAGTCAGCGTCCGCGTTATCAGGAGGCCTCGCGCTATTATTTGCAAACTGCCGGAATGCCCGATACGCTCGTTTACTTGCTGAATAAAACCAAATCGGATTATTCGAACCGTGGACAGGATGCCGCGCTTTACGCCAAACGCGAAAGCGGAAAGGACGATTATAAAGATGATTATCAGTCGCGTGGCGAGTGGGTGAATTACCTGATGGGCGCACCAAACGGACCAAAGGCAAATCCTGACGCAAAAGGATTGGGAATTCCGATGGACATGGCGCTGGCTTTTCACACCGATGCAGGAACAACGCCCGACAGTTCGATAATTGGTACGCTGATGATTTACGATACGACTTACGGACCGGATACTTTTGCCAATGGGCAGTCGCGTTGGGCAAGCCGCGATTTATCGGATATTGTGCAGACACAGGTTGTTGACGACCTTCAGAAACTATATTTTCTGCAGTGGACACGCCGACCCATGTGGAACAAACAATATGCTGAAGCTGCACGACCCAAAGTGCCTGTTGTTTTGTCTGAATTGCTTTCGCATCAGAACTTTGCCGACATGGTTCATGCTTACGATCCGCGTTTTAAATTTGATGTCAGTCGCGCTTATTACAAAGGAATACTGAAATTTTTGGCTTTTCAGAACGGGCAAAAATATGTCGTTCAGCCTTTGCCGGTCGATCATTTTCAGATGAGCCTTGATGGAAAAAACATCCGCTTGTCGTGGAGCCCTGTGGCCGACGAATTGGAGCCAACAGCAATTGCAAAAACATATAAAGTTTATACCCGGATCGAAAACGGAGGCTTTGACAATGGCCGGAAAGTAAACGAACCAAGCCTGATTTTAACTGATTTAAAACCGGGAGTCATATACAGTTTCAAGGTTACAGCGATGAACGAGGGTGGCGAAAGTTTTCCTTCGGAAATACTGGCTTGCAGCCTGCCATCCGACGACAAAAAACCTGTTTTAATCGTGAATGCTTTCGACCGGATTTGCGGACCTGCAGCTTTCGATAACGGCAAGGAAGCCGGTTTCAGGATGAGCGAAGATGAAGGTGTGGCCAACAAAAGGGATTTGGGATACATTGGCGAACAATACGATTTCAACCGCAAAGTGCCTTGGATTGACGATGATAATTCGGGTTTTGGTTCGAGTCATGCCGATCAGGAAACGCGCATCGTTCAGGGAAATTCGTTCGATTATCCGCTGGTTCACGGGCAGGCATTCCGCAACAACGGATTCGGTTTTATTTCGATGAGAGACGAATGTTTCGAACAGAAAAACTGGGACAAAAACGCGTTTTCAGCGCTCGACATCATTTTTGGCGAAGAGAAAACTACCAGTAGATTGTATGGATTCAAGAAGAGGGATTTTATGCTTTTCACTCCTGAAATGCGGCAAGCCATCACCGAATATTCTTCGGGAGATAAGGCCAGACTTTTCCTGTCTGGGGCATACATTGGAACCGATCTCGAACTTTGCGGCGATACGCTGGGGAAGAAGTTTGCAGCTGATGTGCTGCATTTTTCGCCAATGACCAATCATGCCAGCAAAAGCGGCTGCATTTATCCGGTGAATGCGGTGGCGGATCAATTTTCAGGAGAATTCCAATTTGTTCAGGAATACGATCCAGCCATTTACAAAGTTGAGTCGCCCGACGCCATTGAGCCAAAGGGCAAAGATGCCAAAGTTTTGTTCCGCTATAAAGGTGACAACAAAACCGCTGGAGTGTGCTTTGACGGAGATTACAAATCAGTAGTTCTTGGCTTTCCGTTTGAAACCATCACAACCGAAAAAGAGCGAAGTGAATTGATGGGGCAGGTTTTAAAATATTGGGAAAAGTGATCAGTGTTCATTGATCAGTCGCAGTTAGAAGAAAAGTTGTCAGGTTGTAATTGTTGTCGTGGTTAAAAAGTTCCGTGGGAACAAAATTGTTTTTTACCCTGAGGGTTCAATATCAATAACCCCGGGTGTAGTGAAACGGAACCCGGGGATCAATGAAAAGCAAGAAAACCGTCCGCGCGGAAATGCCCGAAAGAGCAAAAATCAAGATTCGGACGGAATGGAGAGAATACCGGCAATCGGTGAATTATCGCAGAAAAGGGAATACGATTGAAAACATTGAATGCGGTTGTATTTTTTACCCTGAAAGGGTTAAATATCAATAACCCCGGGTGTAGTGAAACGGAACCCGGGGATCAATGAAAAGCAAACAAACCGTCCGCGCGGAAATGCCCGAAAGAGCAAAAATGATATTTCGGACGGAATTGAGATAATGATAAAAAAGTAAAAATAGAATAACCAAATAGTTCACATATAAAAATTTTCCTATGTGTCCTATGTGCCTATGTGGTTCAAAAAAACAAATATCATGAAAAAAATTACATGTTTTATCCCATACAGTTCGCAAGAAGAAACGATTGCAACTGTTAAGGAATTAAGAAGTTCGGACCTGGTTTCGCAGGTTTATGTGTTGTGCAGTGCTGATCAAAATTGCCTGGTTGATGGTGCCGAAGTACTGAAATCAGAACCAATGACCAGCGGAAAAACCATCCGTCGGATAGCTGCTTTGGCAAATACCCGTTACACGTTGATTTACACCCGTCAAAGTTCGTTGCAAATGGGGCAAAAGGCGCTCGAACGCTTTGCACAGGTAGCAGACGATACCCAGAGCGGCATGGTTTATTCTAACTATCTGGCGGTTAAAAATGGAAAAATGGAAAATAATCCGGTCATCGATTGTCAGGAAGGAAGTTTGCGCGACGATTTCAATTTCGGTTCCGTGTTGTTTTTCCGCACCGAAATCATGAAAAAGGCTGCCGGACAGGTTTCCGAAGATTTCGATTTTGCCGGATTGTATTCGCTTCGACTAGGCGTTTCGCAGTATGCCGAATTGTTCCGTATTCCGGAGAATTTATACACCGAACAGGAATCGGATTTGCGCAAATCGGGTGAGAAAATCTTCGATTATGTAGATCCCAAAAATCGTGCGGTTCAAATCGAGATGGAAAAAGCTTGTACCCAACACCTGAAAAATGTGGGTGCTTTTCTTGAACCGGTTTTTACGCCCGTAAAGTTCGACGAGCAGGAATTTGCTATGGAAGCTTCGGTGATTATTCCAGTGAAAAACAGGGTACGAACCATCGAAGATGCCATCAAATCGGTGCTCGCACAAAAAGCGAATTTCAAATTTAACCTGATCATCGTTGACAATTATTCGACTGATGGAACGACAGAACTGATTCAGAAATATGCAGCCACCGATTCACGCCTGATTCACATTGTTCCCGAACGGAAGGACCTCGGAATTGGCGGTTGCTGGAACGAAGCGGCGAACAGTCCGCTCTGCGGAAAATTTGCCATACAGCTCGACAGCGACGATATGTATTACGATGAAACTACCGTTCAGCAAGTGGTTCATGCTTTTTATGCACAGAATTGCGCCATGGTGGTTGGTACCTACCAGATGGTAAACTTTGCGTTAGAAGAAATTCCTCCGGGCATCATCGATCACAAGGAATGGACACCTGAAAATGGCCGGAACAATGCGCTTCGCATCAATGGATTGGGTGCGCCACGCGCATTCTACACCCCGGTTTTACGCCGCATTCCGGTTCCGAATGTCAATTACGGTGAAGATTACGCGTTGGGATTGGCCATTTCGCGTCAGTATCAGATTGGTCGCATTTACAACCCGATTTACCTGTGCCGCCGCTGGGACGAAAATTCGGATGCTTCGTTGAGCATCGAAGTAATGAACGCGCACAATTTGTACAAAGACCGCATCCGGACGATTGAATTGAAAGCAAGGAAAAGGTTGTAATTACGCTGTCAGGTCTGGCGACGCTAACAGGTCAAAAGAAGATCACAAAACAACCTGTCAGCGTTTGAAAAAACCTGACAGCGTTAAAAAATAAAGAATAAAGTGATGATTATGGAACAACTACTGGATATTATTTCAAGAACGAATAAAACGTCCAATCAAATTCTTCAGGAATTTCTGGAAAGCGAAAAGCTCCTTTGGCCATTGGCTGCGGCAAATTACAATGGGTTGAAGTCGGTGGAAGAAAAGCAGTTTCAATTCGATGGGTTTCAGATAAAAGTTCAGTTCAATCCTGAACGGATGCGTTCGTCGGCAGCCAAAGTTGATAATCAGTCGATTGCTGAACGCAAATGCTTCTTGTGCAGTGAAAATCGTCCGGCAGAGCAGGATGCAATCGCATTTGGTGATCAGTTTCTGATTTTGGTGAATCCGTTCCCGATTTTTAAAACCCATTTTACGATTTCGTGCCATTCTCATATCGATCAGCGGTTTCTTCCGAACGTAAAATTCATGCTTGAAATAGCAGCAGCGATGGAAGGTTTTACCCTGTTTTACAATGGTCCGGAGTGCGGTGCTTCGGCTCCCGATCACCTGCATTTTCAGGCCGGAGAGAGCACATTTATGCCAATTGCGACGGAGTTTGAACAAATGAAATCGACTGCACAGCAACTTTATTCGGTAGCAGAAACCCAGGTTTGGGCGTTTGACAATTACCTCCGGAAAATGATTTCGGTGGAATCCAATTCAATGGAAGAAGCCTTGAAGATTATCGGAATTTATTACACTCATTTTCAGGAGATGCAGCTCGAAAAAGTGGAACCGATGATGAATGCGCTGTGCACTTTTTCGGATAGAAAATGGACAATTCATCTTTTTCCGCGGAAGCTTCATCGTCCACGCCAGTTTTTTGCCGAAGGGATTGATCAACTCTTAATTTCACCTGCATCGGTTGATTTTGGAGGCGTTTTTATCACGCCAAGAAAAGAAGATTTTGATAAAACCTCGAAAGTAGATATTGAAGATATCTTTAAGCAGGTCAGTTTGAATCAGGATGATTTTCAGAAATTAACAGAGAAAATAAGGCAAGACTTAAACTGAATGTTGAATGAAAGCTACCTATAAACTTGATAAAACTTTTGGACCGGTTGGCTCTATTGCCGGAATCGTTCTGTTTGCATCAGGTTTAGTTTTAGTTTGGTTTTCCTTGTCTGCGCTCATTAATATTTTGCTGGGAGCATTTTTGGGGTTCACCTTTTCAAGCACGGAAATTGATTTTGACCATGGAAAAGTCAGGCATTCGGATGTGTTATTCGGTCTGTTTAAAACGGGGAAATGGATTGATGGCAAAACTGATATGAAGATAGGAATCCTGAAATCAAGAAGAACCTGGAGAACGTATAGTCGGGGTAATCGGGAACTTGAAAGTCCTGTCGAAGATCATAGACTAGTGATTTTTACCGAGGCAGGAAAAAAGCGGATTCCGCTAAAAAAGTTTGCTTCAGCCGAGGAAGCCGGAAAAGAGTTGGCAGAATGGTGCAGACGATTGAACATTCAAAAGTTATGAATATGAAAAGGTCGGATTTCTTCTTCAGAATAGGGTTGGTTGTTTTGCTTTGGTCGGTTTTGCCTGCTCTTGGTGTTGCTTTGGTTTCGTGCCGAACTATCACCGATCAGGAAGCCGAATTGAAAAAACGGCAGCAAATTGAAGCCTCATTGACTTTGCTTGAAAATAAAAATAACCTGATTCCGCTGGATCGGCTGGATACCCTTAAAATTGCAGCGCTTTCGGTTGGCTCGGAAAGTGTGACGGAATTTCAGCTCATGCTGGCCAATTATATGAAAGTGGAATTTTTCAATCTTTCGGAGAATTTTGGTTCATCCGAGTTGGAAACTATAAAATCCAAACTGAAAAATTTCAACTTGATTATTGCCGGATTTCATCAGGGTTCAACTTCTCCTGAATACTTAAAACTGATCAACCATCTGAATCAGGAAAAAACCTCCATCGTTACCTGTTTCCGTAAAACCGACAAGCTTATTAATCTGAAAGGAAAACCTGCCGGTTTGATTTTGGCTTTTGATAACGACAGCCTGACCCAATCGCTTTCAGCCCAGCTCATTTTTGGCGGAATTGGTGCAAAAGGAAAACTACCTGAAAATATTGGCGAGACTTATGCCGCCGGTTCAGGAATTGTAATTGAAAAACCTGTCCGCCTGAAATATACGCTTCCTGAAGAAGTTGGGATTTCGTCAGCTAACCTGAATGGCGCCATCGATTCGATTGTGAATAATGCGCTCGATAAAAAAGCTTTTCCGGGATGCAATGTGCTGGTGGCAAAAGACGGCAAAATCATTTTCAGGAAAGCTTATGGCTTCCACACATTTGAAGGGCTTCGCCCAAGTCGCGAGGACGATTTGTACGATTTGGCTTCTGTGACCAAAATAAGCGGAGGGTTGCCGGGAATTCTGAAATTGTTCGATGAAGGCAAAATTGCGCTGGATGAACCCGTTGCTGACTATTTCCCTGATTGGGAAAACCGTCTGTTTCACCGGTCAGACAAAGCGGATATTACTGTTCGCGAGTTGTATGCCCATCAGTCGGGGCTGGTTCCGTTTATTGGTTTTTGGAAGCAGACGATGAAAGACGGAAAGCTTTTGTCCAAATGGTACTCGATACAGCCCGATGAAAAACATACGCTTTGTGTAGCTCCCGGCATTTATCTCGACAATCGGTTTCTGAAAATCGTGAACCATGATATCAGAAAATCAACCTTAAAAAATCGGGGTAAATATGTTTACAGCGATTTGCCGCTGGTGATTACGCCTCAAATTGTTGAGCATATTTCCGGAACCGGTTTTAACCGGTATCTGGAATCTAATTTTTATCGTCCATTGGGCGCTAACGAACTCACGTATTTGCCTTTGCATAAATTTTCACGTGGAAGGATTGTTCCAACAGAACTCGATGATTATTACCGTTTTCAGCAAATTCAGGGAACGGTTCACGACGAATCTGCTGCTGTGTTGGGCGGAATTTCAGGAAATGCCGGACTTTTTGCTTCTGCCAACGATCTGGCCAAACTGATGCAGATGTATTTGCAAATGGGAACTTACGGCGGAAAACAATATGTGAGCGAAGCCACGATGAAGGAATTTACGCGGGTTCAGTTTCCGCAAAATAACAATCGGCGAGGACTGATTTTCGATAAACCATCGCTGAAGCTGGATTCGTTGAAACCATCAGAAGCTTATCCTTGTCAGGAAGTAAGCCCTGAAAGCTTCGGTCATTCAGGGTTTACCGGAACGTTTGTTTGGATGGATCCGAAATGCGGATTGATGTATGTTTTTCTGTCGAACCGCGTGTATCCGACCCGAAATAACAGTTTGATCAGCGATTTGAACGTGCGGACGGAAATTTTGTCGGCGATTTATAAGCAGATGAAGGATTGATGAGATTGAAGAAGATTGGAGAGTTTGAAGGGATTGAGGAGATTGATGAGATTGATGAGATTGATGAGTTGAAAATGTTATCAGGTTGTCAAGTTAATTCCAGATGAGCTAATTCGGCATCCTTTAACTGAAGCCATAGGCAAAGAATGGGTTTAGCTTCAATCAAAACAAATGCTGAATTGAAATGCGAATATCCTTTGCCGTCTCGCTTTAGCGGACGGACATGATTAAAACAATGAAAAAACCTTAAAACATGAAAACAAAAACACTATTGATCACCCTTTTTTCATTCCTGATTTTAAATGCCTTTGCCGCATCAAAGGTCAAAACCGGAATTGAAGTGTTACGCGAAAGCAATTTCAAAATCCTTCAGGGAAAACGGGTTGGACTGATCACCAACCCAACCGGTGTTGATTCGCAACTGAAATCAACAGTCGATATTCTGAACGAAGCTCCCGGTGTCAAGCTGGTGGTGCTTTATGGTCCGGAACATGGTGTCCGCGGTGACGTGTATGCCGGAGATAAAGTGGAAACTACTATCGACAAGCAAACCGGTATTCCGGTGTATTCGCTCTACGGCAAAACCCGCAAAGCCAATGCTGAGATGCTGAAAGATGTGGATGTGTTGGTTTACGATATTCAGGATATCGGATGTCGTTCATATACTTACATCAGCACGATGGGGTTGGCGATGGAAGCTGCCGCCGAAAATAACATCGAAATGGTGGTACTCGATCGCCCAAATCCTGTTGGCGGACTAAAAGTGGAAGGTAATCTGGCCGAACACCAATTTATTTCGTTCGTTAGTCAGTTCAAAATACCGTATTTGTACGGGTTAACCTGTGGCGAACTGGCCAAATTGCTGAATAGCGAAAAAATGTTGGGAACTCAATGCAAATTAACGGTTGTACCAATGAAAGGCTGGAAACGAAAAATGACTTTTGATCAGACCGGACTGCCGTGGGTGTTGACATCGCCACACGTTCCACACGCTACTTCTTCGTTTTATTATGCCGCTTCAGGAATCCTGGGTGAGTTTAGTTTTATGTCGATAGGAGTGGGTTACACGCTTCCTTTTCAGTTATTTGCCAAAGATTCGATTGACGCTTCAGCGTTAAGCCAGCGATTAAATGATCTGCATTTGCCGGGAGTTTTGTTTCGTCCCATTTACCTGAAGCCATTTTACGCTGTCGGACAGGGCAAAAACTATTCAGGAGTGCAGTTTTATCTGACAGATTATAAAAAAGCGAGGTTGACAGAAATCCAGTTTTATGTGATGCAGGTGATGGCAGAGCTTTATCCCGATAAAAAATGTTTTGGCCCAGATACCGAAAAACGTTACGACATGTTCGACAAAGTTTGCGGCTCGGATCAGATACGTTTGCTGATGTCGAAAAATATGAAAGTTGAAGATATGTTGCCTTATTGGCGAAAGGACGAAGCTGCTTTTCAGCAACTGTCGAAGAGATATTATTTGTACCGATGATTTCTCCGAGAAAATACGTTGCTGATTTTACCCAACTGGAGAAGGTGCTTCGACGTCAAAAACCTGATCGTCCGGTATTTTTCGAGTATTTTGTCAACGGAGATTTGATTTCGTATGTCAATGGCGAATCCTTTGCTGCGTTGGACGATCGGGTTAATCAGATTCGTGCAATCATCCGGTTTTTTTATCGTGCTGGATACGATTATGCAACAATTCCTTCGCGCTATTTCAATGCTTTCTCCTTCGGAAATACCGGGCACGAGAAGAAAGCCACCGTTTCGCTCAACGAAGGTTCGGCAATAACCGACCGAAAATCGTTCGAATTGTATCATTGGCCAAATCCGGAGCAGGGCAACTTTGAATTGTTGCAAAATTTGGCTTTGGAACTCCCTTCAGGAATGAAATTCATCGTTTCTGCCCCGGGAGGAGTGCTTGAAAATGTGATAGATCTGGTTGGTTTTGAACGACTTTGTTTCATGATTTACGAAGACGAGGGATTGACCAAAGCCATTTTTGATGAGGTGGGCGCACGATTGCTGCGTTTTTACGAAATATGCAGCGCCATAGAACCGGTTGGGGCGTTGATCGTTAACGACGACTGGGGATTTAAGACGCAAACCATGCTCTCGCCCGATATGCTTCGTCAATTTGTTTTTCCGTGGCACAAAAGAATCGTAGAAACCATCCGTCAGAATGGGAAATACGCCATTTTGCATTCTTGCGGAAACTTAACGGATGTGATGGATGTTATCGTTGATGAACTAAAATACGATGCCAAACACTCGTTTGAGGATAACATACTTCCGGTTGAGGAAGCCTGGAAACTCTTGCATGACCGAATTGCAATTCTGGGAGGTCTCGATATGGATTTTTTGGTTCGAAGTGAACCGGAAGCAATAAGAAAACGATGCCGAAAGATGTTGGAACTGACCGGATCACAAGCTTATGCACTCGGATCAGGAAACAGCATCCCTTCTTATGTGCCCTTTGATAATTATCTGGCTATGATTGACTCAATTAACCATTAAAAAAAACAAAAAGATACTCCAAAGAAGTATCTTTTTGATCTAATATTGCTCAACCCGATTACCAAAGTTTATCTGGATAAACTCCCTGATCAGTTAATTTCTGTATTTGTTCAATTACAAATGGCTTGTCTTCCTGATATGTTACACCAAACCAGGGCGAATCGGCTTTTAAAACTTCAACCTTTGTTTGTCCGGCTTTGATCATCTCAAACACCACAAAAGGAATATAAAATTCAGATTTTGGGATTTCAATGCTGGTTTTCAGAAAGTCAACAAACTGATTTTCAATATTTTTAAATACTGACGGATGGAATCCCCAGAAATTCATTGAAACTGTTTCCTTGCCTGTCATTTGAATTGTTCCTTCATTTGCTGAATCGCAGATAATCGTTGCGCCTTCCTGCCTGATTTTATGGGTTTCGGTAATTTTTGTCAGTAAATTGTTTTTGTTGGTTTCACAAATTCCACGCGAAACACTTCCAAAATCAGAGAGTGTTTTGTCGAGCTGATAGCCAATCATCGCGTAGGTATTTTCCGTAACTGATTTGGTTAGAAAATCAGCAATTACCTGATAAGCTTCCGCACCATAAAAGTCATCAGCATTGATGGCTGCAAATGGCTCGTGAATCACATCTCTGGCCATCAGCACCGCATGACCGGTTCCCCAAGGTTTTTCGCGATTTTCAGGAAGGACAAATCCTTCCGGCAACATATTTGTTTCCTGATAAACGTATTCGATATCAATTTTACCTGCCAATTTTGATTCAAAACGGGCTTTAAAGTCTTTAGCAAAGCTTTCGCGAATGACGAATACAACTTTGCCAAATCCGGCGCGAATAGCGTCATATACTGAATATTCAAGAATTGTTTCCCCGCTGGGTCCAACTGGTTCAATTTGTTTCAGGCCACCATAACGGCTTCCCATTCCTGCAGCTAATATTAAAAGGGTAGGTTTCATATATTTGTTTTGCATATTTGACAGATGCTGCAAAAATACGCATTTATCTCTACCAATTAGTAGAATATTTATTGAAGCAGACAAATTATGAACATGAATTTGTTCAATAAAAAAGGATGACTTTTACGACATCCTTTTGAATATTATTGTTGAGTATTTTTGTTTATGCTTTTTTCGGGAATTTGGTTTTAATAATAAAATAGAGTACTATAAATGCTACAAAAAGGATAACCGGTAAAACAGACATGTTGCGAAGTGTGGTTTGAGGACCTGCTGTTTCGATTGATTTTCCCATAATCGGTAAAACCATCGACGTGGCAACAAAACCTGCTCCTCCAAGAATTGACATTCCCAGAGCACCGCTTTTTGGAACGTATTCGGATGCAACCCCAATCATAGTCGGCCAGAAATAACAAACACCAACAGCAAATACTGCAGCCGAAAGTAGAGTCATAGCGGCACCATTTGAGATACTAAGCAAAAATAAACCTGCAGTTGCAATTACTGAAGAACCCAATAAAACACCCGTTGGATTTAAGCGATGAATTAAGCCTCCGGCAAAATAGCGTCCAACAGCCATAATTCCTGTAACAACAACCAGAATAATCATTGGATTAATTCCATTTGTCTCAAGCAGTGCATTAATCCATTGAGTTGTTCCCAGTTCTGTTGATGCGGTCAATAACATGCAAAACAGTATAAGAGGAAATAAAAGGCTAATTTTATTGATTGCTCTTCCTTCAACGATGACCAGAACTAAAATTACGCCAACAGCGATGTATGGATATATGCTGTCGAAATTCAAACTAAATGAAGGAACCGAGGCTACTAAAATCATTAATATTACTGAGGCAATAATTGTAAATGGTGCGCCAATATTTCGCATCATTTCTTTATAGCTTACACCACTTGTCACACGTTCCGTCTCCGGAATTTTCTGTCCGAAAAACAAAAAACCGTAAATTGCCAATGGAATAAATAAAAGACTTACCAATATTTCCCAACGCAGATCAAGCATATCCATTACGAACCATGCCAAAACTCCACCAATTACAATTCCGCCAGGAAACCAAACATGGAACCGGTTCAACATTTTTGTTTTGTTACTGGGAAATAAGGATGCAACAAGAGGATTACATGCCGCTTCGACACTACCATTACCGAAACCGATGAAAACATTGGCGATAAATAATGAAGTCATGTCTTTGGCTAAAAGTAACAGCACAATACCAATAAAGTGCATTCCAAAAGCCATCCAGACAATGGTCTTGGTTTTTATGATGTCAATAATAAAACCTCCGGCAAACATTGCAACTGCAAAGCCCCAAAAGGCTGGCCCAAAAGCATATCCAATTTGCTCCTTTGTTAATCCATAATCAGTATTAAATACGCCTTCTATTTTTGCCCTGATTGCAAAGGTAATGGCAGTAACCAATAGTGCCAGACATGCTGCAATAAATAATCTTTTTTGATTTACATTTTCCATAAGTTTCAATTTTCGATGGTTAATAATTATTGATTTAGTCTTGTTAGTTTGTAAATATAGAAAATCAGAACAGAATATACCAGTGCACAATCTAAAAAAATAATTTTTGAAATTTTTTGACGGGAACTTTCAATAAACAAGTAAAGCCCGACTGAAAATCGGGCTAAGGATATGAGTAGATATGTAATACAATTTAATTCTAAAAACCGGAATGGTCTTCGATTTTACCTGAGATTAGATAAGCTTGAACAGGGATAACTAAGAACAAGTATTAACCGATAACCCGAACCGATGCGAACAACATTAAAATTTTAAA
Organism: Prolixibacteraceae bacterium; assembly: GCA_019459485.1. Lineage (GTDB taxonomy): Bacteria > Bacteroidota > Bacteroidia > Bacteroidales > Prolixibacteraceae > Aquipluma. Next base: position 22 of record JAIBEZ010000023.1, on the reverse strand, counting down.
GAACAATTATTTTTTTAAGTAC
>JAIBEZ010000003.1 GCA_019459485.1 Prolixibacteraceae bacterium | reverse complement strand
GGATGTTAAAAAGCAAAATCTGGTTCGCTGGAACATCGATTATTTTCAGCGTGGCCTGGGAAGTGTTGACAGTTGGTATTCGAAACCACTGGACAAATACATGCTTCAGCCCGACAAAGCTTACGAATATGGCTTCACGCTCGTTCCGTTCGATGCAATATCTGATATAAAAAATCTGATAGAACTTTCAAAAAGATAATCCCCCGAACAGCGTTTTTTGCGAGGATTTTTTCATAAAAAAAGGTGGTCTGTATTGATTTACAGCCACCTTTTTTGTCATTTGAATTTCATCAAGTGCATAAAAACCAAACTTCAATTTTATTCTTCAATCCTAATTTTATTTCTTATTAATCGTTAGTACATAGTCTTTACCATCTTCAACCAGAGAAGATGTACCACCCATTTTGTCTGCTATTGCACCGAAAGCATTCTGGAAATATTCGAGTACATCCTGCTTTGAAAGATTATAATATTGTGCCATTTGGCTAAAGAAGGGATCGTATTTAAATTTAGCAGTATTTTTATTTAGCTCCAACACTTCTACGTTGGTCGATAAGGACTGGATTACATTCGTAAAACCTGAAGCAAGTCCATCAAATCCTCCTTCTGGATTCCACCCTTCTGCAAATCGGGCACCCATAATTTTTCCCAATTGCGCAGGACTAGTCCCATTTTTTTTGTATTCCCCCATAAAAAATAAAGCTATGTTGCCCATCTGAAAAATCGCATCATTGAAACGCCATATCAGATCCCGTCTGTAATTCCAGACTGACTCAATATTTTCATTAAAGATAGTAGGGAAATATTCCTGTCGAAACCATGTTTTGATTTTCCAGTTACCATCAATTTTTTCTATTCGGAAGTTGTCCAGATTTGCTATATCCGTGGTTCCCCATGGACTAATCAGGCTTGTCTTGTACCTGGCAGTTACAATTGCCGATGTTTTTCCAAAAACTTCAGTTGAAAGCGAATCGATAAGTATTTTCTTACTCGAATTATCGTTTTTTTTACTGTATTCAGTAATCCCTTCCAATGAGTTCTTTAATAGACTTGTTTCCAAAGCAGAAATATAGAGCCCATCTGCATTTGCCGAATTTACAATGGCATCCCAGTTTTTGTTTTCAAAATATTTAATCCAATCAGCCACAAAAGTTTCGGCAGATTTTTTTAATTCTTCCTGACTGCCGGAATTCATTTTTTGAGGGTTTTGTCCAAATGTAAATGCTGATATTAATATGAATAGAAAGATTAATTTTTCCATTTTGGTATTTTTTGAAGTAAAAAATTCTGAATAATTGATATTGATGAAGGGTGTAGTTTGTTGTAATCTATAAGTGACAAACCATCCAGGAAAAGAAGATTGGCGGTGAATGGTCAAATGCTATAAATCGAAATCCGCGAGAATATTTCCAAATCACATTTTTCATGATCCGGATTTTAAATTTGAAGTCAATACTTACCAAAAAGGAATTTCAATGATTAATTTAAATGAAATCCGTAAAGAAATACAAGTTCATATTGTTTTGATATTCATATAAATATACAAAATTTCAAGAAAAAGATCAAGTATTTTTTTTTTTGAATCGGTTACAATCTTTTAGTCACAAAAACGGAGGACTAAACACGCTGTCAGCGTATAGTCCTCCGTTTGAAGTATGAACAAATGATCTTTCCAGAAGTTAATTCAGCGTAAATGGCGCTTCCAACACATTGGCAGAATTGGTTCCGACAAACACTTTGAAATCGCCGGGTTCGCTTACGAATTTCAGTTCGCTGTTGTAAAAGCGCAGGTCTTTTTCAGTCAGGGTAAATTCAATGGTGCGGGTTTCGCCTTTTTTCAGGAATACTTTCTGAAAGCCTTTCAGCTCTTTCACTGGGCGGGTAACCGTTCCAACCATGTCGCGCAAATACAACTGAACCACTTCAGCGCCATCGTAATTTCCGGAGTTGGTAAGTTCAACAGAAACGGTCAGTTTTCCATCTTTCGTCAGTGTTGATTCACTCAATTTCAGGTTTTTATAGTCGAAAGTAGTATAGCTCAACCCAAAACCAAACGGGAACAATGGTTCATTTGGGACATCGAGGTAATTGGAGCGGAACTTAGAGAACCATTTTCCTTCGGCCAATGGGCGTCCTGTATTTTTATGGTTGTAAAAGATTGGTATCTGGCCAACATTCTGTGGGAAAGTCGCACTCAGTTTTCCTGAAGGATTTACTTTGCCAAGCAATACATCGGCAATTGAATTTCCGGCTTCGGTACCGGCAAACCAAACATTTAGGATGGCCGGTACATTTGCCTTTTCCCAGCTAATTGTCAATGGTCGTCCTGTAAACAACACCATCACCACAGGTTTACCGGTTGCCAGCAATGCTTCCAATAATTCTTTCTGGTTCTCCGGAAGGTTAATGTCTGAACGGCTCGAAGCTTCGCCGCTCATTTCAGCCGCTTCGCCCACGGCAGCTATGACCACATCCGATTTCCGGGCAACAGCAACCGCTTCGGCAATCATTTCTTTTTGCGATCTTTTGTCCCATTTTGTTGGTTTCCCGAAAATGCTGATCCGCGAATCGAGCAACGAATCGGCTACAATGTTGGTCCCCATAGCATAAAGTATGTTCGCTTCGGTGCCAAGTGCATTTTTCAGGCCATCGAGCAACGAAACAGATTTCGCAAAATCGCCGGCCACGCTCCAGGTTCCCGGCATGTTTTCGCGGTTATCGGCCAATGGGCCAATCAGCGCAATTTTTTGTTTATCCTGAAGTGGAAGTAGCTGATCTTCATTCTTCAGCAATACAAATGTTTGTGCAGCAATTTCGCGTGCAACCTGACGGTTTTCAGGAGTGAAAATTTCGGTTTTGGCGCGGTTCTCATCGCAATAACGGTAAGGATCTTCAAAAAGTCCCAATTTGTATTTGGCTTCCAGAACACGTCGGCAAGCCTGATCAATTTCCTGCTGAGTTACTTTTCCTTCGTCAAGAGATTGTTTCAGTGTGGTCAGCAAACCATCAGCCACCATGTCCATGTCAACTCCGGCACGAAGGGCAAGCGCAGAAACTTCCTGCAGGTTACCCATTCCATGTTCAGTCATTTCCGAAATGCCGGTATAATCGGTTACCACAAATCCATTGAATTTCCAATCTTCACGCAACAGATCGGTCAGTAACCATTTGTTACCAGTTGCCGGAATGCCGTCAATTTCGTTAAACGAAGCCATCACGCTGCCAACTCCTGCGTCAACTGCTGCAAGGTAGGGAGGCAAATATTCGTTGTACATGCGGTTACGGCTCATGTCAACTGTGTTGTAGTCGCGGCCTGCTTCTGGCGCACCATACAGTGCAAAATGCTTGACACATGCCATGATGGTATTGTTTTTCAGGAGATCGTCGCCCTGATAGCCTTTCACCATTGCCTGCGCAATTTGCGAACCCAAGTAAGGATCTTCGCCCGATCCTTCTGAAACACGTCCCCAACGCGGATCTCGCGAAATATCGACCATCGGCGAAAATGTCCAGCAAATGCCGTCGGCACTGGCTTCCTGGGCAGCGATCCGGGCACTTTTCTCCATCAGTTCCATGTCCCAGCTGCACGACATGCCCAGCGGAATCGGGAACAGGGTTTGGTAACCGTGAATAACGTCCATTCCAAAAATCAATGGAATTTTCAGGCGGCTTTGTTCAACCGCAATTTGCTGGGCAGCACGGATTTTTTCAACCGACTTGATGTTGAAAAGCCCACCAACTTTGCCTTCTTTAATTTTATCGGCAGTGTTGTTATTACTGCCTGCACCGGTAATAATGTCACCCGAAGCAGGTAGGTTTAGCTGACCCAGTTTTTCTTCCAGTGTCATTTCGCTCATCAGGTCGTCGATGAATACGTTCATCTTCTGACCTTCATCAGAGGCGTTTTTCTTTGCACACGACAGCAGCAGTGTTGCGAACAATGTTAGCAGAAACAATAGGTTTGTTGGTGTTTTCATAAGTTTGTTGTTTTAAAAATTAGTCTCCCAGTCCTCAAAGAGAAATGGATATTGGTTATTGATTATTGGATATTGGTTATTAAAATGCAGAATATCCAATGTAGAATACCCAATATCCAAACTCAAAATATCCCGGGATTGAATACTTTATTCTGTCATTCCTGAAAAAGAAAACCCAAGTTTAGTCAATCCATTTTGAATATTTTCATCCTGCATAAAAAGTTTCCAGAGCAATTGTGAGCGGTGGTTTTCAATCATCACCACGATTGGTCCCTGATCGATGGCCAGATATTGTTTTGGAAACCAGTTTTCTGTTTCGCTGAAAGCATCGTAAAATCCATATGGTCCCCAAAGTTTATCGCCCAGTTTATCGTAGAAATATCGGGCAGCACGCATACTTTCTTCCGGAGAATAGGGGAACGAAGAGAGTGCGGCGGTGGGAGAAATCACTCCCAAATCGTTGGATGGCATGTGCGCGTTGTAGCCGTTTACAGAATAGCTGGCGGTCAGTCCCCAGCAATCGGCTCCGTAACCTTTGAATCCTTTCGGGTTTTCAAGGCAATACTGATAGGCGATCATTACATGATTGCGGGTTTCGTCCCAGTAATTGGCATACTGATCTTTGAGGTTGCGCGGATCGAGGCCGAGGTAGGAGTAATGCGACCAGAAGAGCGGTCCGCCGAATTCCTCTGCACCGTTGTGTTTCAAATTCAGTGTATAACCGTATTTGGTTGTTTCGCCATTGATTCCGCCACCGCGTGCCCAGCTTTGGTGGTATGCTTCGGGCGATAGGGGATAGGTTGGGGAACTTGCTCCCAGCACATAAGCGATCAAACATTCGTTGTAGCCTTCGATGGCAAAATTCATTTCCCAGTTGTAGGTTGGCGACCAGTGCCAGTACAAAGCAGGTTTGCCGTTTTGATACCAGCTCCATTCCACTTCATTGCAAAGTTTCGCCAGTTTTTCCGATAATGCTTTTTCTTCCTGAATTTCAGGGTTCATGTAATTTTTTGCGCAAATCAGGCCCTGAACCAGAAAGGCAGTTTCAACGATGTCGCCACCATTGTCCTTTTGTCCGAATGGCTTGACCTTGCCGGTTTCGCCAAACATCCAGTGAGCCCATGCTCCATGAAAACGATCGGCTTTTTCCAGAAATCCCGCAATTTTGGTCAGGCGTTCAACACCGGCTTTGCGGGTAATAAAACCACGGTCGATGGCAACAATAATTGCCATTACCCCAAATCCTGAACCTCCTGAAGTGACCACACTTTGATCTTTTTCTGGATAAATGCCGTCGGTATGAATTCGTTCACAGGCCATTCCCGAAGTGGGTTCTGCGCCATCCCAAAAATACTGAAATGTACGGTACTGGATCGAATCAAGCAATTGCCCGTCGGAAAGCGGAGCAGTAGTTGCGGCCTCTTTTTTGTTTTTGAGGTTGCCACTTCCGCAGGAATAGAAAACCGTCAGGATAAAAATGAGCCAGATTGTGCGTAGCAAAAGTATATTGTTCATGGATTCAGTTATAAATGTGCAAGTTAAAAAAGGATGGCTGGGCGAACCCGACCATCCTTTTTGTGTAATTCAAGAAATCAATTGTCTATTGAAGAACAATTTTCGCATTGCCTTCTGTCGTGTTTACGATATAAATTCCTTTTTTCAGGTTTATACCAAGTTTCCCATTAAAGGCAGCGCCTTCAGCAACATTTCTACCAACAAGGTCGAATACGCGGACGTAGCCTGAATAGTTGGAAATGATGATTTCGCCGTTGGTATAGTAAGCCTTTATGGTTTTGGCAGCAAGCTGAGTATTCAATCCGGTAGTAGTGCTCACGAATTTAAATTCATCGAGGTAAAGTGTGTGTTCCACATTATCGGCAGCATTTTGTTCGAAGAAAACACCTTTCACTACATTTTTAGCAGTGAATGTTGCATCAGCAGCCCAAAGGTCTGCAAGCGGAATGCTTACCTCAGTCCATGTTTCAGCAACCAAATCGGTGGCCAAATAACTGCTCAGCAATAGTTTGCCTGTTTTGTTTGGATTGCCGCTATGCGATTCCAGGAAGAATTTTGGCATTGCGCTTTTTGCCAAAGCCACTGGCGAATAAACCCAGAATTTGAGGGTTTTCATTGTTGTCAAGTCAAACGATTTCCAGTCAACATCTGCTATCAAAGCCATCCAGGCGCCACCATCGGCTGATTTCCATTGAAGTTTGAGCGCATTTGCCCCAGCTTTTACTATCGTTGTAACTGCGGGCAATTTGTCGCCATCAGGCAAACCTGCTGCTTGCCAATGTTCCTGAAGCAACGTACTCGGAGCAGTTTTGTTTGTATAGCTTTGATCGTGGAATCGATCGTTTTTACTGTTGGCAAACAGAATAAGCTCGGTAATTACCGGAGGAGCTTCAGTAGTTTCGAAAGTGAATTCGTCCAGGTACAAGGTGTGTTCCACATTGTCGGCCAAATTTTGCTCAAAGAAAATGCCTTTCACCACACTTTTTGCTGTAAATGCTTCATCGGCAGCCCAAAGGTCGCTTAGTGGGATATTTACTTCAGTCCATGTATTGGCAACTAAATCGGCAGCTAAATAATCGGCCAGCATCAGTTTTCCGGTTTTATTTGGATTACCCGAATGTGATTCAAGGAAGAATTTTGGCAGTGCAGTTTTGGCCAAAGCGGTTGGTGAATTAATCCAGAATTTGAGGGTTTTCATCGAAGTTAAGTCAAACGATACCCAGTCAACGGCTGCAACCAAAGCCATCCAGGCGCCACCTTCAGCTGACTTCCATTGAAGTTTTATTGAATTTGCTCCAGCTTTTACCGGACTTGTAACAGCGGGCAATTTGTCGCCGTCAGGCAAACCTGCTGCTTGCCAATGTTCCTGAAGCAATGTACTTGGCGCAGTTTTGGCTGTATAGCTGTGATCATGGAAGCGATCGTTTGCACTGTTGGCGAAAAGGGTGAGCGAAGTAATTACCGGAATTGCATCAGCTTCAAATATAAATTCGTCGAAATACAAGGTGTGTTCCACATTGTCGGCAGCATTTTGTTCAAAGAAAACACCTTTAACAACATTTTTAGCTACAAAAGCCGGATCGGCAGCCCATACATCGCTGAGCAAGATGGTTACTTCAGTCCAGGTATTGGCAGCCAAACCATCTGGTAAATAATTTTCCAGAGGAAGTTTTCCCGTTATTTTTGGGGTTCCGCTATGTGCTTCAAAATAGAACTTAGGCAAGGCAGTTTTTGCCAAAGCCACCGGTGAATTTACCCAGAATTTAAGGTATTTCATCTCATTTAAGTTGAATGGCTTCCAGTCGATAGAAGCAACAAGAGCCATCCATGAACCGCCTTCAGCCGATTTCCATTGAATTTTGATAGCATTTGCTCCATCTTTTACCGGAGTTGTTACAACTGGCAATTTATCACCAGGTTCCGTGGAAGTTGCATTCCAATGCTCCTGTACCAAAGTGCTTGGAGCTGTTTTGGTTGACCAGCTGTTGTCGAAGAAACGGTTATCGGGACTGTTGTCGAAAAGGATAAGCGATGTTGGTGTTGGAGGCGGTTCAACTGTTGGATCATAAATCACTTTGATGTCGTCAATATAAACGACAGATGTTGGGTCGATTGGTTCATAGAAATCAGGGAACATACCAAATTTAACAATGTTTAAAACCCCATTGGCGGTCAAATCAAAAACCATCAGCTCCCATTCATTGGTTTTCGAAGCAGGAGTTACAGCACCAATTTCTTTGTTAATAGCTCCCTCACATTTTATTTTCAGTTGCGAAGTGGCATTCTTCCGTAAATATTTCACCTCAATACGGTGATATCCTGCCGGAATTTCATTTTTCAAAGTTGCATAGAAACCTGCCCAGATTTTGTTTTCCGTTTCGGCATCGTAGCGTTTCCATTCCCAAACTTTGTTGCTGGTGTTAATTCCTGTTTTATAAGGATTATCAACCACTTCAAAATCAAAGTGGGCAGGCGGATTCCCATTCACTAAATCAGTAAAACTCACCGTGCCGCTTTCGAAGTCGTCTAATACTATGTTCTCCTGCGCAAATAAATTTGTCATGGATAACAGCACAATAAAAAAAGTAGAAATCATTGTCTTCATAGTCTTAAGTATTAAAATGTTAGTAAAATAAATCTATCTTAATCGTGTTGAAATTGTGTATTCTTTGTTGTCGGGGGCAATCATTTTGATGGTATGTTGCTTCCCGTATGAAATTTCCTGACCATCAAATTCAAAAACGTTTTCGCCTGAATTTCCGGTAACTGTTTTTTCGAGCACTACCTTGTTCTGGGCTTTATGGGTGACAGTGAATTTTGTGCTGCCACCGCTTTCCAGATAGTATCCGAGTTCAAAAAGTTTCCGATCCGGATGCCGCATCATGTCGAATTCATTGGTCAACGTGTTGACTACTGCAAGGTGAAATCCCTGTCTATAAGCTGGTTTGTCTTTTACACCTGCACGGTTCAGCCCCAGTTTTACCTGTTCATTTTTCATCATCAGGTTCCAGATTAATCCTGAACGGTAGTTTTCCATCATTACCACAATCGGTCCCTGATCAATGGCAAGGTGTTTCTTTTCTGAAGTATTAGTGCCCGGACTGTAAGCATCTGCAAATCCGTAGGTTCCCTGTGCAAGCGGCATATTTGCGAGATTCAGCAAAACCTGTGTGCTGTAAAAAGGGGTGTACGGATAGGAACCCAATGCGGCAGTCGGTGCGATAACTCCATCATCGTTGGTTGGCGAGCGTGCAGAATAGTTCCAAGGCGGTTTGCCTCCGTAGCAGGCTGTAAGTCCCCAGTTGCGCTCATCGTATTTGTAGGCCGACGGAGCTTCTTCGATGCAGTAATGGCGGTTAATCATGGTGTGCGCCACATTCTGCTGCCAATAGTTGGCATGGTTGTCTTCAATTTTTTGTGGATTCAGCCCCAAAAAGGAGTAGTGTGCAAAAAACAACGGACCGCCTTTGTTTTCGCCCAAAGGAAGACGGTATCCGTAGAATGACTGGTTTGGACGAAAAATGCCGCCGTTACTTTGCCAGCCTTTCGCATACACATCCTGAGAAATATTGTGCGGATCGGGTGCCGCCAATGCCAGAATGTAAGCGATCCAGCCTTCATTCCATCCTTTGATGTTCAGATCCAGACGGTCTTCCTGTGAAAACCATAGCCACTGTAAAGCGTTGCCCGACCTGGCATAAAACCGCCAGTCCATTGTGTTCCAAAACGACTGGACGGAATCCCTGATTTCCGTTTCAACGGCTGAGGTGGAAGTGTAATATTCGAGCGCGGTAAGCAAACCTGCCATCATAAACGAACTTTCAATTACATCGCCTGTTTTTATCTGATTTCCAAACGGATGAGCAGTTCCATCGGTATTGTACCAATGCGACCACATTCCTTTGAAACGTTCGGCTTTTCCCAGAAAACGAACGATTTTCTGGGTGCGTTCTGCTGCTTGCTGACGTGTAATCCAACCTCGTTCGGAACCCGTTATAATTGCCATTACCCCAAATCCGCTGCCACCAATTGTTACCGTTGTTCCACGTTCGTTGCCTTCGTATGCCATTCCGGTTGAAGGATCGGCTCCATCGTAAAAGTAGTTGAATGTTTTGCGCTGCCATTCTTCCAACACCGGCTGAACCTTTGCGGGAGAATAGGTGTCGTCGTTCTTTTCCACCACAATGGTAGGCTCCGGATCTTTTCCGCAGGAAATCAACGTGATTACCGACAATAATATGGGGAATGCTTTGTTCATTCGTTTAGTATCCAGGGTTTTGAGTTAATACGCCTTCCGATTTGTCAATTTCAGTTTGTGGTATCGGGAATAGTTCGTGTTTGCCAACTACAAAATGTGGCATCGCTTTGGCTTCGTTCCATCTGATGAGGTCGAAGAAACGTTCCCATTCCATTGCAAGTTCTATCCTTCGTTCCTGGTGAATTTTTGCACGTAATTCAGCAATGTCAGTAGTGGTTATTTTGGGCAGAATATCATTGTTGCCGCCCCTTGCACGTGCCCGAACCATTTCTAATTTGGCCAAAGCTTCTGTTGTGTTTCCCGTTTCCAGAGCAGCCTCAGCGTGCATCAGCACCACATCGGCATAGCGAATCACCCGAATATTTACCCAGGTTCCCTGTGCTTCTGCGGGTCGTCCATAAATTCCACGTTCAGAAAGTTTTGTATATGTTTTTTTATTGAAGAATTTGTATCCGCTTGCATCAGCCCTGACTGCTCTTCCATCCAATACATCGCCATTGGCAATTACCGATGCAGCTTTACGCGGGTCGCCTGCTTCATAGGCATCCATCAATACCTGACTGGGCGCGTTGAATCCCCAACCTAAATTAGGAATTCCACGGATGCCCTGAATTTGGGCAAACTGGCTCCCCAAAAATATTTTATCAGGTTCAGGTCTTTCTTCGGCATACACCTCAAACACCGATTCTTCGCCATACTCGGTGGCTTCAGTAAATATCTGATCGTAAGGTGTGCTTAAACTGTTGTCGCCGGAAGCAATAATGGCCGTAGTCTGACCCAGTGCGCCCGACCAGTTGTTTTGATACATATATACTTTTGCCAATACTGCACGTGCTGCATTTTGGGTGGCACGTCCCGTATTACCTTCCGTTACCAGCGCTTTTCGTGTAGGCAATAGCGGAATAGCTGAAATTAAATCCCGTTCAATATTCTGCCATACTTCTTCGCGTGTTGAGCGGGGAGGAGTTTTATCGGTTTGTCCAAGTACCTTGTCAACATACGATACACCGCCAAAAGCCTGTGCCAGCCTATAGTACATTACCGAGCGAAGGAACACTGCTTCTGCCGCGTATTTGTTTTTTAAGGGTTCTGATTCGTCCAGCGCAGTTGCCAATGCCAATGCTTCGTTCGCAAGGAAAATGCTTTTGTAACAGGCACTGTAATAATCTGCAATAATAGCGCTCCCTGCGGTGTAGCTCAACGGTTTAAATTGAGTGACTTCACCACCGTCACTCGGCGTGCTCCCTTTTTCGACATCAGGAGTGGTATAATTGTGCATGGCAAGGCCTGCCCATGCAAAAGGCCAGCTTCGCAGCGTTGTATATGCTTCGCCCAATTTGGCTTCAACCAGTATTTTTGCATCCAGTTCGTTGTCAGGAGTGTAGTTGTCGTGATGCCAGCGCCCTTTTGGGTAGCGATCCAGAAAATCTTCGGAGCAAGCTGTGCCAATCAGCACGATCATTAAAAATAAACTTATCTTTTTCATAGTTGTCTGAATTAAAAATTAACTGTTACGCCTGCCGTATAAACCGATGGAAGTGGGTAGGTGCCTCCGCTGTCGATACCGCCATTTAGAATTTCTCCACCAATTTCAGGAGTATATCCGCTGTTATTTTTGAATGTGATGGGGTTTTGGGCATTAACGAATATTCTGAATTTGCTGGCGCCCATCGGTTTAAGCAGATTCTTCGGAAGGCTGTAGCCAAATTGAATGGCGCGAATGCGGAAGTAGGCGCCACTTTCAAGAAGGTTGGTGGATGGTTCGAAGTTGTTTCCCCGTGAGTTATCGAGGATGGGTTCGACAGTCGAAGTGCCTTCGCCATGCCAGCGATCGAGTGCGGTGGTGTAAAAATTGAACTGCGCGTAGGTTGGCAGTTTCTTCGTATTTATGATATCGTTTCCGTAAACTCCGTTGAAATCAATGGCCACATCAAAGTTCTTATAGGCTCCGTTCATGTTAATTCCGTAGGTAAATTTTGGGATACTGCTTCCGATGAAATCCCTGTCTTTATTGGTGATTTTCTGATCCCCATCCAAATCTTTGTATCGGATATCTCCGGGTTTCGAAGCCCAGGCTGCAGGAAAATAATTGTCAATTTCGGCCTGACTCTGGAAAATTCCATCCTGAACGTAGCCATAATATGCACCAACTGAATGTCCTACCGAAGTGCGGTGGTACTTGCCGGTAACGATATCAGAATCATCGTTTCCCAGCGAAAGTACCTTGTTTTGTAACGATGCTCCGTTTGCGCTGATCCCATAGCTGAAATCCCCGATTTTATCGCGCCATCCAAGAATATATTCGATGCCCTGGTTGCGGATTGAACCGGCATTGGTTATGGCATAACCTGCACCTACCGAAATCGGGGGAGCTACATAAGCCAGCAAGTCACTGGTTGTTTTGGTGAAAAAACCAAGTTCCAGCGCTAAACGGCTATCGAACAACTGACTTTCAAAACCAACATCAAAACCGGTCACCACTTCCCAGTGAATATTTTCGTCAACAAGGTTGCTTACCGTAGGAATATAATAGGTTTCTCCGTCAACAACTACCTGCTGTCCTCTTGGATTAATGGTTGGAAACCACAGGTAGTTTCCGATTTTATCGTTCCCCAATTGACCCCATGATGCTTTAACCTTCAAATAGTTTAGCTTGTCGCTCAAGTTTTTTACAAAATCTTCTTCGGTTGCAACCCACCCTAAACCAATCGAAGGAAAATATCCCCAGCGTTGATTGGGCGAGAATTTGGAAGAACCGTCAGCACGAAAGGTAGCCGAAATCAGGTATTTATTGGCATAAGAATAGTTTACACGTGCTAAATATGAAATGAACGATTCTGCTTCATACCAATCGCCATTGGTTTTGTTTTCGGTGGAACCCATGCTTAATAACCAAAAATCTTCGGGTACAATCCACATATCAGGACTAACCAACGAGTCGGCAGCAGCATTAAATCCCTTGTTTTCCTGAACCCTTGCTGTGTAACCTGCCATGGCATTAAGTCGGTGCAGATCTTTGTTTTTGGTGTAATTCACAATCATATCTACCTGATATTTTGTGTATTCGCTTGTACTCCTGCTGAAAGCTGTTTTTTCGCTTTTATGTGAGGAGTTGGATGTTTCGTTGTTTACATCGAAACGTGGTGTGTAGTTGCTGCCGGTGTTAATTCCAATGTCGCCATAACCTGTTGTCCTGAAGGTGAAATCTTTCAGAAAGGCTATTTCAGCATAAACATTTCCTACTGTACGGTATCCATAACTTTCGCTGGTACCTTTGTTTATTTTCATAACAGCCATCGGATTGGGCACGTCTTTCTGAATGCCGGGAGCCGGTGTGTAATACGATCCGATGTTGTTGGGATCGTGATCTTCAGCCGGAGAGTATGGTGAGTAGGTTGGCAAAGCCTGAGCCGCATTGGATACACTGGCAGTTGCCGGATCTGTGTCCCAACGGCTTAAACTTGCATTTCCACCCATTTTAAAGTTGTCTGTAATGGTATAGTCTCCGGCCCACCGGCCGTTGAAACGCTGGTAAGCATTGTAATTCACAATACCATCCTGTTTGAAATATCCGAGCGAAAGTATGCTGCTTGATTTTTCGGTTGATTGCGAAACGCTTACGCCCTGATTCGTTATTACTGCCGGGCGAAAAATGTGCGATTGCCAGTCGGTTCCACCACCCGTTAAATCGGGTTCCCATACAGTAGCTGAAGGGTTCATGTTCTTGATTTGCTCGTTGTAGAGCATCGTAAATTCGGAGGCGTTTGTAAGTTTCAGCCGATCGCGGTCGGTCAAAACCTGTACTCCGGCATAACCATCGTAACTCACTGTAAGTTTTCCCTTGTCGGCCCGTTTGGTGGTAATAATGATTACACCATTGGCGCCCTGCACACCGAAAATAGCCAATGAAGAAGGGTCTTTCAGAACTTCAACGGAAGAAATGTCGTTTGGATTTACAAAGTCAATGTTGTCAACAAACATTCCGTCAACCACAAAAAGAGGGTTGGTACTCGCGTTCACAGTTGCTACCCCGCGCATACGAATGGTTGGGCTACCGCCTGCAGCACCGCTGTTTGTCATCACCAAACCCGGTACTTTTCCCTGCAAAGCCTTTACCGGGCTGTAATCAGGAGAAGTTTTAAGTCCTTCACCATCAATTGATACAATTGATCCGGTCAGGTCGCGTTTTCGGGCTACACCATATCCAATTGCCACCACTTCATCCAAATCAAATGTTTGTTCATTTAACTGAACATTGATGGTTGTTTGGTTATTGACTGGTATTTCCTGAGTTTGAAACCCAATAAAACTAAATACCAAAACAGCCTGAGGTTCAGCCTGAAGTGAATATTGTCCGTCGATATCAGTAATGGTGCCTTGCATCGTGCCTTTTATCATGACACTTACCCCCGGCACCGTCTCGTTCTTCGCATCAGTTACCGTTCCTTTTATGGTTTGAATATTTTGTGCAAAAAGTAGGGTTACTGATAAAAGTAGATTCAGTACGATAAAAAGTTTTTTCATAGTCATATTGTTTTTGTGATCAATTTGCTAAGTAAAACTACACGGTCCCGCAACGAATAAATAATAAAACAATACACCTCTGATTCATCACTGCTGAAAGATGTTGCGCAACATTACATATTTACTACGCCAGAGGCTTAAATTACGCATCTAAATAGCTCTTTTCATGTTATTTAAAGAATTGAAATTTATTACATTGTTTAAACGCGAAATTGACATTTGAGGTTCAAAAATGATGTACAGAAAAAGAAAAAAATATGTTTAAGGAGCGTTTTTTCTTTTTTTACTACTTTTAGTTCGTTTTAAGCCAAAAATTAAATGATAAAGTCCATTCAACTGTACTGCCTGAAAGCATTTATTTTTATTCTTTGCCTGCTTCCCGGATTTAATTTATTTGCTGACTCAGGGCATAATTTAAAAAATTACACCAAACAGGAATATCATGCAGCCAGCCAAAACTGGTCGGTAGCGCAGGATATTAATGGAAACCTGTATTTTGCCAACAATATTGGATTGCTCGAATTTGATGGAATTACGTGGACGCTATACCCTGCTCCTGAGGGGGCTATTATTCGCTCGGTTGCTGTTGATAAAGAGAACCGTATTTTTACCGCCGGTTACCGCGAATTAGGATATTGGGAGCGGAACGCACTTGGAAGGCTAGAATATAAGTCGCTTAAACAGGCAGTGGAAGCGAATTTTACCCCAAATGAAGAATTCTGGAATGTGATTGCTTTCGGTGAACTCGTTTATTTTCAATCATTCTCTAAGGTTTATATTTACGATTATCAGAAATTTGAAATCGTTCAGCCGGAAGGATTTGTAAATTCAATCTCTGATGGTGGCGACCGGATTCTCGTCAATATTATGAACAAAGGCATCTACGAAATCGATGGAGCAAAGTTGAAACCTTATTTGGTCACCGATTTTTTAAGCCGAACGGAAATACGCTTTGTTTTATCGCTCAGTCAATCGCAAAAACTTATAGGCACCTCCAACGAAGGGCTGCTGTTTTACGACGGGCACAAGCTCTCACAATGGCAAGCGGAACAAACCGAATATTTCAGAAAAAACATTATCAATCGTGGTTGTTTGACGGCTGACGGTAAAATTATCATCGGAACAATTCTCGATGGGATTTCAGTTTTTGACCGGGCAGGAAAGCTACTTCACCGGATAAATAAAGGGAACGGATTGCAGAACAACACTGTGCTTGGAGTGATTTCAGACACGAATCACAACATCTGGATTTCACTTGACAAAGGGATCGGTTTTGTTTCTTTTTCTCCCGATCCTTCGTTTACGATCGTTGAGCGAAATGAATTGGGGGCAGTTTATACCGCGGCCATTTACCGCGACAAACTTTATTTGGGTACCAATCAGGGACTTTATTTCAGGCCATTTCTGTCATCCGAAGAACCATTCCGGTTGGTTCCTGAAACCCAGGGTCAGGTTTGGGATTGCAAAGTGATTGACGACCGGTTGTTTGTAAACCACAACAAAGGAACCTTTGAGATTCAGGGCGATAAAGTGACGCAAATTTCTGCTGTTTCCGGAGGTTTTTCTGTTATCGAAGATCCGATGAAACCAAATTCGCTGGTGCAAAGCACTTATTCAAACCTGATATTTTACAAGAGGGATAATTCGCAGTGGAAAATTGATCGCGTAGTTTATCAGTTCAACGACCTGATTCGATATCTCGAAGTGGACCATTTAGCAAATTATTGGGCCAGCCACATGTACCGGGGTATTTTCAGGCTGAAATTCAACAGCAGCGATTCGCTGGTTTATAACCATTACTATGGCAGCGAAGTCTTTGGTAAAGAGAACAATATCCATGTGTTTAAGCTCGAAAACCGTATTGTTTTTACTACCGGAGAAAAGCTTTATACGTTTGACGACCTGAATGATTCGATTGTTGATTATGCAATGCTGAACGAAAAACTGGGCAGCTTCCAAAAGGCAACCCGCATCATTGCCGGTCCCGAAAGCAATTACTGGCTGATTACCGATCAGTCGTATGGTTTGTTCAGTATCCGGAATTCAGAAGTTAAAAAGATCAAAGAATATCCAGCCAGGCTATTTAATAACCAGGTGATTACCGGATACGAAAATATTTTTCCGATTAATAAAAGTAAAGCCATTCTTTGCCTCGAAAATGGTTATGCTATTTTGAATGCCGATACGATCAGTCCGGCATCACTCATTTCAGGAAAAAGGCCGGAGCTGCGGCGTACGAGCATAAGTGGCCCGAACGAACAAATGATTGATTTGCCACTGAACAGCCGGGAAATTACCATGCGGTACAACCGCAATAACCTCCAATTGCAGTTTTCATTTCCATTTTTTAGTAGCGACAATATTAAATATCAGTCATTTATTGAAGGACTCGACCGGCAATGGTCTGATCCACTTGAAAAGCCAATTTTTAGCTTTAATCGTATTCCGGAGGGTCGTTATAAATTAAAAGTTAAAGCCGTGAATTTGTGGGGGGAATCCAGTCTGGAGTATTCGATAGACTTGGTGATTTTGCCACCCTGGTATCTTTCGGTGCTGGCATATATCGGCTATTTGTTAATTGTAATAACCGGACTTTTGCTTTTCAGGAAACGTATTATTGCACGTATTCAATTGAAAGAAAGTCGTGAGCGTGAAGAGAAAGAGCGGGAACTTGAAAAACTCCGGAATGAAAAACTTTTGGCTGAACTTTCGTTTAAAAGCAATGAACTGGCAAGTTCAACGATGGCGATCATCAAGAAAAACGAATTCCTGATGGACGTGAAAGAAATGCTGAACAATCAAAAGGAGGAGCTTGGTTCCCGGTATCCGGCAAAATATTACGACAAACTGGTACAAAAAATCGACGACAACATGACCAGTCAGGACGACTGGAAAGTATTTGATGCAAACTTTGACCGGGCACACGAACAATTTATGACTACACTAAAAGGAAATTACCGGGAGTTGACCCCGAGCGATTTACGATTGTGCGCATTCCTTCGGATGAACCTTTCTTCGAAAGAGATTGCGCCACTTTTGGGAATCTCGGTTCGCGGTGTCGAAAACCATCGCTATCGTCTCCGGAAAAAATTAAACCTTGATGCCGACGGTAATCTGACTGATTTTATAATCAGGCTGTAATATTTTTGAAAAGACCCGTTCCGCATTCGCGAAACGAGTCTTGTATCTTTTGTCTAAAATCTAATATCCAGAATCTTCTTATTTCAGTCCGCGGCGTTTCAATAGTGGTTCAATCGATGGTTCCTGTCCACGGAAGTTTTTGTAAATGGCCATACCTTCGTCTGATCCGCATTTGCTCAGCAGGGTGCGGAATTTAGCGGCATATTCAGGATTGAAAAGGTCGCCGCTTTGTTTGAACGCATCAAAAGCATCGGCATCCAGTACAGCAGCCCAGATGTAAACGTAGTATCCAGCTGAATAACCTCCCGAGAAAATATGCGAAAAATAGGTACTGCGGTAGCGTGGAACAATTTCATCTATCAGGCCAATGTTGTCCATCGACACTTTTTCGAATGCTTCCACATTGCCTTCAAAAGCTTTGGTATGCCAGTCCATGTCGAGCAACGAAGCAGCAAGGTATTCTACCGTTTCGAATCCCTGATTGAATTGTGCGCTCTTGGTTAGTTTGGCAATCAATGCTTCAGGAATTACTTCGCCGGTTTGGTAATGTTTGGCATAAGCGCGGAGAACTTCAGGCTCTTTGGCCCAGTTTTCCATTATTTGCGACGGAAGTTCAACAAAGTCGCGGGCAACAACCCCGGCTGTGCGACGGTAGGTTCCGTGGGTGAACAACGCATGGAAAGCGTGTCCGGCTTCGTGAAACAAAGTCGTTACTTCGTCGAAACTCAATAATGCAGGCACATCGCCCGATGGACGTGTGAAATTACAAACGATGGAAACTACCGGTGTAATCATTTGTCCGTTAATGTACGATTGGTCGCGGTAACCGGTTTGCCATGCTCCGTTGCTTTTTCCGGGGCGCGGGTGGAAGTCCATGTAGAAAACACCAATGTGTTTGCCATCAGCTTCCTGTACTTCATAAGCAATGGCTTCTTCGTTGTAAACCGGAATGTCGGTACGTTTTATAAATTGGATGCCGTATAGTTTGGTCGCGACATAAAACATTCCGTCAACCACATTTTCGAGTTTGAAATAGGGTTTCAACTGAGCTTCGTCCAAATCGTATTTTGCTTTGCGAACTTTCTCGGCATAAAACCACCAGTCCCACATTTCCAGTTCAAACTTTCCGCCTTCTTTAATAATCATTGCTTGCATATCGGCACGTTCTGTTTTGGCTCTTTCGAGGGCTGGCGTCCATAATTTCATCAAAAATTCGTTGATAGTTTCAGGCGTTTTTGCCATGTTAACATCAACAGTATAAGCGGCATGATTGGTAAAACCAAGCAATTTGGCGCGTTGGTCGCGCAGTTTTACTATTTTTTCGATTACCTGTTTGTTGTCGAATTCGTTGTTGTTATTGCCACGGTTGGTGTAGCCTTTGTACAGTTTCTCGCGCAGTTCGCGGTTTTCGGCATATTGAAGGAATGGGATCATGCTTGGCTTTTGCAATGTGAAAATCCATTTTCCTTCCAGACTGTCATTTTTTGCAAGTTCGGCAGCGGCAGCAATCACATCGGCAGGCAAACCCTTCAGGTCGGCTTCATTTTCGACCACCATTTTGAAATTTTTGTTGGTTTCTGCCAGCGTATTTTCACCGAATTTCAGTTCAAGCATCGAAAGCTCGTCATTCAGTTTGCGCAGCTCAGCCTGTTTTTCATCTGAAAGATTGGCGCCATTGCGTTCAAAATCCTGGTAGTATTTCTCAACCACTCGCAATTGCTCGGCATCCAGAGTTAACTCATTGCGTTTTTCGTAAACCGATTTCACCTTTGCAAACAATTCTTTGTTCAGCATGATGTTGTTGCTGTGAGTGGTCAGTTTTGGGGTGATTTCGCGCGCCAAAGCCTGCATCTCATCGTTGGTATTGGCCGAATTCTGATTGAAGAATACGTAGGTTGTTCTTTTCAGCAGGTCGCCCGAGAGGTCGAAAGCCAGGATCGTATTGTCAAAATTGGCGTCTTCCTTGTTGTCGGTGATCGCTTTAATTTCAACCACTTGTTCCGAAATTCCCTCTTCGATGGCAGGCAGGTAATGTCCCATCTTTATTTCATTAAAAGGTGGAACCTGATGAGGTGTTTTGTACTCGCTGAAAAATGGGTTACTCATGTCTTTCTGGGGTGCTTTTGATGTGTTGCAGGCACTAAAAATTAGTGCAACAGCGATAATTGTAATTCCTGATTTAAACATTATAAA
Organism: Prolixibacteraceae bacterium; assembly: GCA_019459485.1. Classification (GTDB taxonomy): domain Bacteria; phylum Bacteroidota; class Bacteroidia; order Bacteroidales; family Prolixibacteraceae; genus Aquipluma. The sequence continues at coordinate 18,189 of JAIBEZ010000003.1, read as the reverse complement.
TGGTTCTAAAGTTGTTTTTGTTCTATTATCTTCGTTAATGCTGTCAGGTTTTTCAAACGCTGACAGGTTGTACATTTAATTGATCTGTCAGCGTCAATAGACCTGACAGCGTCATTAACTATATTATTTTAATCCGCGATTTTTCAGCAATGGTTCAATAGACGGTTCCTGCCCGCGGAAGTTCTTGTAAATAACCATTCCGTCGTCGGTTCCGCATTTGGTCAATAAGGTGCGGAATTTTGCAGCGTATTCAGGATTGAAAATGTCACCGCTTTGTTTAAACGCGTCAAATGCATCTGCATCCAGAACAGCAGCCCAGATGTAAACGTAATATCCGGCAGAATAACCTCCTGAGAAGATATGTGAAAAATAGGTACTGCGGTAGCGTGGTACAATTTCATCGATCAGGCCGATTTTATCCATCGAAGCTTTTTCTGAAGCTGCCACATCGCCGTTAAAAGGCTGGGTGTGCAAGTCCATATCCAGCAACGCAGCAGCCAGATATTCAACGGTTTCAAAACCCTGATTGAACTGTGCGCTTTTGGTCAGCTTGGTAATTAATTCTTCAGGAATTACCTCGCCGGTTTCGTAATGTTTGGCATAAATGCGAAGAACTTCAGGTTCCGAAGCCCAGTGTTCCATAATTTGTGACGGAAGTTCGACGAAATCGCGGGCTACATCTCTTGAAGTTCTGCGATATGGTCCGTCAGCAAATAAAGTGTGAAATGCATGGCCGGCTTCGTGGAATAAAGTTGTTACCTCCTCGAAACTCAACAGCGCAGGAACTTCTCCGGCAGGGCGGGTGAAATTACATACGATGGAAACTACCGGGGTGATTCGTTGGCCGTTTTCGTAAGATTGGCTGCGGTAGCTGGTACACCATGCACCGGCATTTTTCCCCGGGCGCGGGTGGTAATCCATGTAGAACACCCCAATGTGTTTACCGTCGGCTTCCTGAACCTCGTATGCGATTGCTTCTTCGTGATAAACGGGAATGTCGTCGCGTTTTATGAACTGTACGCCGTATAATTTACTGGCTACATAAATCATCCCGTCAACCACATTTTCGAGTTTGAAATAAGGTTTCAACTGTGCTTCGTCCAGATCATATTTGGCTTTGCGAACTTTTTCGGCATAAAACCACCAGTCCCACGATGCGAGTTTGAAATTTCCGCCTTCTTTGTTAATCATTGCCTGCATGTCTGCGCGTTCAACTTTTGCGCGTTCGAGTGCCGGTGTCCAAAGTTTCATCAGGAAATCGTTGATGTTTTCGGGCGTTTTGGCCATGTTAATATCTACAACGTAGTCAGCAAAATTATCGAAACCCAATAATTTTGCGCGTTTGTCGCGAAGTGTGATAATTTTGGCGATGATTTCTTTGTTGTCGTTGGCATTGTTATTATCGCCGCGGCTGATATATCCCTTGTACAGTTTTTCGCGCAGTTCGCGGTTTTCGGCATACTGAAGGAAAGGCAACATGCTTGGTTTTTGCAAGGTGAAAACCCATTTACCTTCCATGCTGTCTTTTTTTGCGAGTTCGGCAGCAGCGGCAATCACATCAGCCGGAAGTCCTTTCAGGTCAGCTTCGTTATCGACCACCAATTTGAAATTTTTGTTGGTTTCGGCCAGCATATTTTCGCCGAAATTGAGGCTTAACATCGAAAGTTCTTCATTGAGCTTACGAAGTTCTGCTTGCTGCTCATCAGGCAGGTTGGCGCCGTTTCTTTCAAAATCCTGATAATATTTTTCGACCACCCGCAGTTGATCGGCATCGAGGTTCATCTCATTGCGTTTTTCGTAGATGGCTTTCACGCGGGTAAACAAATCTTTGTTGAGCATGATATTGTCGCGGTGGGCCGACATTTTTGGGGTTATTTCGCGGGCAAGCGCCTGCATTTCGTCGTTGGTATTGGCCGATTTTAGGGTTGAAAATATACTTGCTTTGCGAAGCAGTTCGCCCGATTGGTCGAACGCAAGAATGGTATTTTCAAACGATGGCTCTTCCTTGTTGTCGGTAATTGCTTTAATTTCAGCCAACTGTTCTTCAATTCCGGCGTCAATGGCCGGCATAAAATGCTCCAGTTTTATTTCATTGAATGGCGGAACCTGGAAAGGAGTTTTGTACTCGCTGAAGAATGGATTGCTCATGTCTCTCTTTGGTTCTTTGCTTGTGTTGCAGGCAGTCGCGAACAGGGCAAGACCGATGACTGATAAAAGGATTTTTTGCATGTGTGTATTATTTTAGTTTACAATTTTTATTTAATCCTGAAATATTTGTAATCTGTATTAGGCTGCTAAATTAAAGATTATGTGATGTTTCAAACCTGATAAAAGTCGCAAAAATACACAGAACATGATTTAATTCAGTAAAAGTGAAGGGAGGTTCAGCATAATTATTTTATTAAAATAAAAATTCCTGATATAAAAGATAGACAAGGTAGTTTGTAATATCAATTTTTGCAATTATTTCCCGTAGCTGAATGTCATTGTTAAGGATGTCATTTTACGCTCTTTTTTTGTTTCCTCGCCCCAATTTTTAATTACTTTTGCCGGTCATTGAATTTCAGACGTAAAAGACTATTTATTATGAATATATCGTACCGCTGGTTAAAAGAATACATTAATCTTGACTATACGCCAAATGAAGTTGCAGCATTCCTAACCCAGATAGGACTGGAAGTTGGAAGCATGGAAGAAGTTGAAACCGTTAAAGGTGGACTGAAAGGATTGGTAATCGGTGAAGTTGTAACCTGTGAGCAACATCCGGATTCTGATCATTTGAGTAAAACGACTGTGAATGTTGGTTCCGGTGATATTTTACCAATAGTTTGCGGCGCTTCGAATGTGGCTGCCGGGCAAAAAGTGGTGGTGGCAACCGTTGGAACTACTTTGTACGATGGCGATAATGAGTTTAAGATCAAGAAATCGAAAATACGTGGAGAGGCTTCGGAAGGAATGATTTGTGCCGAAGATGAAATTGGTTTGGGCAGCAGTCACGATGGAATTATGGTACTCGATCCGTCAGCAGTTCCCGGAACTCCGGCCAGCAAATATTTCAATATTGAATCTGATTTTGTGCTCGAAGTTGATTTGACGCCCAACCGCATCGACAGCGCTTCGCACATCGGAATCGCCCGCGACCTCGCAGCTTACATCTCACAAAAACATGAAATATCCTATCACCGCCCTTCGGTGGAGGCTTTTAAAGTTGACAATCATTCGCTTGAAATTCCGGTAGAGGTTAAAAATTCCGATGCATGTCACCGTTATTCAGGAGTAACCATTTCAAATGTTGTGGTAAAAGAATCTCCGGAATGGCTGAAAAATAAACTGAAATTAATCGGGCTAAAACCCATCAATAATATTGTTGACGTTACCAACTTTGTGCTTTTCGAAACCGGGCAGCCGCTTCATGCGTTTGACGCTGCCGAAATTGAAGGTGGAAAAGTGGTGGTTCGCACGCTCGATGCAGGCGCCAAATTTGTGACCCTCGATGGCATCGAACGCGAAATGCATGCCGATGATCTGATGATTTGCAATGCAAATTCTGCTATGTGTATCGCTGGTGTTTTTGGCGGTTTGCATTCAGGAGTAAAAGAAACAACTACGAGTGTTTTCCTTGAAAGCGCTTATTTCGATTCGGTTTATATCCGCAAAACCGCGCGTCGTCATACTTTGAGTACCGATGCTTCGTTCCGTTTTGAGCGTGGAACCGATCCGAACGGAACCATTTACGCGTTGAAACGTGCAGCACTACTGATTAAAGAAGTGGCCGGCGGCGAAATTTCTTCGGAAATTGTGGACATTTATCCCAATCCGGTAGCCGATTTCAAAGTGGATGTTACTTATTCAGGAATTAAACGTTTAATTGGCGTTGACCTTGGAAAAGAGCGTATCAAAAGTATTCTGGGTGCACTCGAAATCAGGATAGAAACTGAAACCGAAACCGGACTTTCATTGCTGGTTCCGCCATACCGTGTTGACGTTAAACGTGAATGCGATGTGATTGAAGAAATTCTACGCATTTATGGTTACAACAACATCGAATTGCCGAGTCAGGTGAATTCTTCGCTGCAATATTCGGTAAAACCCAATCCGACCAAAATTCGCAACCTGATTGCCGAAATGTTGACTGCACAAGGATTTAACGAAATCTGGTCGAATTCGCTCAACAAAACTTCCTACTACGAGAACAACGCGGTGTTCCCGATTGAAAATACAGTGAAAATATTCAATCCGCTGAGCAACGATTTGGGAAGTATGCGCCAGACTTTGCTGTACGGCGGTTTGGAGTCGATTGCGCACAATGCCAACCGTAAAAATCCAGATTTGCGTTTGTATGAATTCGGCAACTGCTACTTTTTCAAGGGAAGCAGCCTGAAGGAAAATCCGATCATGAATTACCGCGAAGAAGAACACCTGGCTTTGTTCGTTTCGGGCGAAAAGGAAGCTGCCAACTGGGCGATTCCTGCCGCAAAATCAAGTTTCTTTCAGCTTAAAAGTTATGCTGAAAATGTATTGAAACGCATGGGTTTTCAGGTTGCGAATCTGAAAGCTGAAGGTGTTTCGAATGAGATGATCAGCGAAGGAATCAGCTATTCGGTAAACGGCAAAAAGCTGGTAGAATTTGGAACAATTTCAGGAAAAGTATTGAAGCCATTTGGAATTGAAAACCCTGTTTATTATGCCGATTTCAGCATGGATACGCTATTTGTTGAACTGAAAAACAACAAAGTTGTATTTGCTGAATTGCCTAAATATCCTGAAGTTCGTCGCGATTTGGCTTTGCTGCTGGATAAAAATATTCAGTTCAATCAGTTGCGCGATCTGGCATTCCGTTCGGAACGCAAACTGCTGCAATCGGTTGATTTGTTTGATGTTTACGAAGGCAAAGGCGTTCCTGAAGGCAAAAAATCGTATGCCATCAGCTATATTTTGCGCGACGATGAAAAAACGCTCAACGACAAACAGATTGAAAAGATCATGCAAAAACTGGTTTCAACCTACGAACGCGAATTGGGCGCGCAGCTAAGGTAATCTTTTGCAGATTCAAATTATCGCAAGTCATTGTTTGTCATTAGCTTCGCGTCATTTGTAGTCATTTTATTTGCGTCGGAATTTACAATTGAATGACTATAAATGACTTAATGACTATTGAAATATTGGGAAACTGAGATTCGGAACATTGAAACCGGAATATGTCTTATCTTTGAAAGAAAAAAAATGCTAATCGCCAACAAAACAGATGCTGTGAGAATTATCAGAGAATCGGTAAATGAACTTTTACCCGATAGCTTAATATTTCTTTTTGGCTCACGGGCAAGGCAGGATTACAGCGAAGACAGCGATTATGATCTGATGATTGTTACTGAAAATGAACATGAAAGCAAGGAATTACGTTTGTTGAAAGCTATGATCAGGAAAAAATTGGCGAAAAACAGAATTCCTGCAGACATCATTATTCAAAGCAAAACGGAAGTTAAATTAAATCAGAAAATTACAGGTCATATCGTCAGGCAGGTTCTAAAGGAAGGCATTCCGATATGAACGAGGAAACCAAACAGTACATCAGGCAATGGATTGCAAAAGCTGCGGACGATCTGATTGTGATCGAAAAACTGACCCAATTTGAGGTTGTTGCTACTTCTGCGGTTTGTTTTCATTGCCAACAGGTTGTCGAAAAATACCTGAAAGCTTACCTTATTGCCAATGGCGTTGAAATCAGGAAGACTCATATTATAGAATTTCTACTGGCTGAATGTGAAGAGTTTGATGAAGATTTTGGTTCGATCGATCCCAAAGACTTAAATGATTTTGGCGTTGACGTTCGCTATCCCGGCGATATTTATTCTCCTTCAATTGAAGAAACTTTAGAGCACAAACAAATCGCGCTCGAAGTCAAAGAACTTGTCGAGCGAAAGCTCAAGAATCTTATTTAGTTTTCTTCGCAAAGTTATCAATGAGCAATCAGGCAAAAGGAATACTTTACACATTAATTACCGTGCTGATGTGGGGCGTCTTGGCCATTGCGCTGAAAGTTGCTTCCCAGGAAATCGATTCTCCAACAATTGTATGGTTCCGTTTTTCGCTGGCGTTTTCAGGAATGTTTTTCTGGATGGCTGTCAGCAATCCGAAAGAGCTGAAAATACTCTATAAACCCAGTTGGCTGATTGTAATTTCGTCGTTGGCGCTGGCCTGGAATTACATCGGTTTTATGCTCGGAATTCAATACACCAGTCCGAGCAATGCGCAGGTGGCCATTCAGTCGGGACCGGTTTTGCTGGCTGTTTTCGGGATTTTCTTCTTCAAGGAAAAGGTTTCGCGGATTCAAATTGTTGGCTTTTTGTTGACGATTATTGGTTTTTGGATCTTTTATCAGCAGCATGTTGGCGCGGTTCCGGCAGGGCAGGAGGGACAATACACCAAAGGCATGCTGATCACACTTACCGGCGCAGTGGCCTGGGCCATTTATGCCATACTGCAAAAAAAACTTGTTCTCAGTTATTCGGTGGGTACGCTTAATGTGTTTATTTTCGGATTGCCCGTTTTATTGTATTTGCCGTTTGTCGATTTCGCAAATTTGGCACACATCAGTTTTGGCTATTGGGCGCTGCTTGTATTTCTTGGCGCCAACACGCTGATTTCCTACGGCTGTTTATCGCTCGCCCTCAAATACCTCGAAGCCGGAAAAGTCAGCGTCATCATTGTTTTAAACCCGATTATCACTTTTATCCTGATGGGAATTTTAACCTGGATGCAGGTCACCTGGATTGATGGCGAGCATTTCTCTGTACTCTCCATCGTGGGTGCTTTGGTCGCACTGGCCGGCGCCATTTTGGTTGTCAGGAAAAAAGGGAAACCCAAAGACATTTAAACCATTCGTTATTTGTAATTTTGTTTCATGGATAAAACAACAATAAATGAGATTATTCAATTTCTTAAGAATCTTCTAATTGATAATGGATTAAGTGTAGATTCGATCGCATTGTTTGGATCTGCTCTGAGAGGGGAGATGCATGAGGATAGTGATATTGATTTAATTATTATCTCATCTGATTTTATAAACAAGGATATTTTCGAGCGATCGCAAATGACAATGAAACCAGAAATTGAAACATTGAAGAAATACAAAGTTTCAATGGATATTTTGAATTTATCTCCGGAGGAATACGCTGATTCAAAGCTAAACAGGTATTATGACAGTAAAATAGTTGCATAAAGAGTCATGTAAATGCCCGACTTCGATCTTCCCATCAGACACCTTTCGATTACTTCGCTGTTACCCCGTTCATAGTTCGAGTATTAAGTTTGAATAAATAAGCTCTTTATTAGGTCAATTTTTCAGTTGCCCGTTAACAACTGTTATTAGTTTTGCGGTATCTGAATTAATCAATCCCCGAAACTGAAATTCAGAAGTGAATATTTATTGATTTGGAATAACATGGACAAAAGCAGACTTGAAACTTTGAACTTTGAACTTGAAACTGCTTCATGTGGGTGATTTTGGCGTTGGCATCGGCTTTCCTTCTTGGAATTTATGAGGTTTTCAAAAAGCTTTCAGTACAGAATAATGCAGTTATTCCGGTGCTGTTTTTGTCAACATTAACCAGTTCGCTCATTTTTCTTCCCTTTGTAATCGGGTCGTATATTGCCCCTGAATTTTTTACCGGTATTCATCTTTTTATTCCTGAAATCAATCTTGAACAGCACGGATTAATCCTGATCAAATCGGTGATTGTTGTTTCGAGCTGGATACTTGCCTTTTACGCAGTCAAAAACCTGCCGATCACCATTGTTGGTCCCATTCGCGCTACTGGTCCGCTTTGGACGCTGCTGGGTGCCATACTTATTTTTGGCGAACACCTGAATTTATACCAGTGGCTGGGCGTATCGGTTACATTGCTTTTCTTTTACCTGCTATCGACCACCGGAAAGCTGGAAGGCATTCATTTCAAGACCAATAAATGGGTGCTTTTTATTGTGGCCGCCACTTTCATCGGTGCAGCCAGCGGGTTGTACGATAAATTTATCATGCGGCGGGTTGACCGGCTGGCGGTACAAGCATGGTTTTCGTTCTATCAGGTGGCGATTTTGTTACCCATTTTGGCGGTGAACCGTTGGCGGTTGCCCAAAGCAGAGCGCACGCCGTTTCACTGGCGGTGGTCGATACCGTTGATTGGCGTGTTTTTGGTATTGGCCGATTTCCTGTATTTCAACGCGCTCACTTACGAAGATTCGCTGATATCAATAATTTCGTCGCTGCGACGGGGTGGGGTAGTCATTTCCTTTGTTGTTGGCGCGGTCGTTTTCCATGAAAAGAATCTTCGAAAAAAAGGACTGTATCTGGCCGGAATACTAATCGGTATTTTGCTAATTTCGCTGGGAAGCCATTAAGAAAGAAGTTCCAGGTTTCAGGTTTCAAGTTCCAAGTTTAGGCCGTGTGAGAGATCTTGGATATTCAATATTGGAAATTGGTTATTTGAAATTAAAAAAATCACGCCATGAAAAAATCATTTTTACTCCTATCGATCTTTTTCTCATTGTTTTCGTGTACTGAAAATAAGCCGGTTTCTGATTCACAAGTCCTGCTTGATGCCGACATTGCTTTCTCTGATTATTCCGTAAAAAATGGTATTCACAAGGCTTTCATCGAATTTGCCCACGACAGCGTTGTGCTGCTGAAACCCAAACGGATGCCAATTGTCGGTAAACCGAGCCTGATTGAAAGTTACACTGGGAAAAGTGACAGCGGCGTTGTTCTGACCTGGAAGCCTGAAAAAGCAACTATTGCCGAAAGCGGAGAACTGGGTTTTACGTATGGATTTTGGCTGTCAGTTTCTCAAGCGGATACTTCGCGCGGAACTTACCTGACTGTCTGGAAGAAAAATAAAAACGGACAATGGAAATACATTGCTGATACCGGAAACGAGGGACTTGAAAATTAGTCGGGATGTTTTCTGAAACTTAAATATCGAATATAAAATAAGGAACAAGGAATATCGAAGTAAAGTTCCTTGTTCCTTATTCTCTAATTCTCTATGGCTCAAAAAGCTGGTTGAGGCCGTTGAAATAGTCTTCTTCCCAGCCTTCTGCAATGTTCCGGTAAGCCTCGTCAGGAATATTGGTTTGATTGACTTCCATGATTGTTCCCTTTTTATCTGGATGAAGTTTAATGGTTACGATCGACTTTTTATCTTCGTCTTCTTCGCCGAAAAACCATTCCTGTACAATCTTGTGGTCTTTTTCGAATTCGAGGTTAATGCCACAAATGCTTTCCTCCCACAATGAAAATTCGGAACCGGCAACTTCTTCCATTACTGCATCTTCGCCAGTCCATATTTCAAGCATATTTTTATTTGTCAGTGCATTGTAAACATCAGCGGGCAAGGCTGTTATTTTGAAGTATTTCTTGTATGTTTTCATTGTATCCCGTTTGTAAGTTTTTTTTGTTCCCTTTTTTGACTTGAATGTTGGCCAAATATAGATTATTTCCGGCATGAACCACTACCATTGACCATTGAAAACTGCGACTGAACACTGACTACTTTCAATTCAACCTCTTTTGCTTGTATATACGCTTGTTTATTTTGTACGAGAATCCAATTGTCATCAATTCCCTGGTTTGCCATTTGGGTGCAAATATTTCAGCCCCTTCGTTATCTAACTTTCCGGTTGGAAAAGTTACATTGTCATCGTAAAGCATATAGAGCATAAACGACATATTAATGCGGTCGGTGAGTTGTGCTACGACTGTGTTTTCCCAGTTAATGTCAACCCTTTTAAATGGTTGCTGGTAATTGAAGAACATTTTGTATTTGGTTTCATAACTGATACGTGGTGTAATATCCAATTTGTAACGTAGATCGGCGTTAAAACCTGGTTCCCAAAAGCTTCGTCTGTCGGAGGGAACACCGTATTTTGTCTGGTCGATGAGTGCAGTATCGCGCACAAAAACATATTTGGCGGTTATTGGCGAAAGGAACAGTGAGAAATTCTTGTTCGGTTTGTAGTCGAGACCTAACTTGAACAAAGTTTTGGCAGGCGACATATAACTCGAAATAGGCACGTCTTTATTCGGGTAATTGTACCCGTTAAAGAATTGTGTAATAAAGTCTATTTCGCTGCTGTAATACCATTTTTTAAATGCGCTGACTCCAACTCTCGTAATCAGTTCCAGTTTATCGTCGTTTTTTTGTGTCTGGTTAAGGTCACCGCCCTGCCTGATCCAGCCGTTCCTCAATTCCGCAGTATTTTCCCATTTAAATTTAGGATTTGAATAATTGGCATATCCCTTCAGCACACTTAAGAACGAAAAGGCACTTCTACCCCCGGCCTTCCAGTTGTTCAGATAGGTTTGTGTAAACCCAAAGGTGCCGTGGCCTCCCATATCCCAGGGGGTCACAATCTGATATTTTTTCTGAATTTTTGTAAGTTTCTGCTCAGGTGCAAATTTTTCGAACACAAAATCCCGGTGTTGTCTTTGACCGATTCGGGTGAACGTTACATCATCGTCAATGGCAATCCCAAGCGAATGTTTGTCGAGGTTCATCAGTCTGATAGCGAGCGAGTCGTTTTGCTGATTTTTAATGTAAATACGATTGGCAGATCGCTTATTGTTTCGAAGCCAGACTTGTGCCGGTTTTCCCGATAAACTTTGCACCCAGATGCTGACAGAATCGTTGTGTGCGTATTGCTGCAAAGTGTTTACAAACCGATTGATTGAATCGTTTACCGACCTTACAATTGAATCGTTATAATTTGCAAGGATTTGCTGGTTCCGAATCCGGAGCGAATCGCGCAGATTGTTCTGCAGTGAATCGGAAAACACACGAACTGCATATTTTCTGTACCTGGTAATGGCTGAATCAAGATTGGCTTTCTGCAAATTATTGTTGTATTTCACCCGCGCTTCTTCAAGCAAATGACTTCGCAACTGGTCGCGGTTTCTTATCCGGTTAAAATCGTTTGCCGTGTGGATCAGCGAATCGGGGATTGCATGTACATTAATTAAACTATCGGGCAAAACTATTCCGGTACGTTCCAGAATAGCTTTTTCATCTCCGGATACAATTGCCTCGCCTTTTTGCGCGTTTGCGGTCAGATTTACAGGTAAAGGGATTGTATTCATGTCCACTCCGTTCCAAATTTCGCGGTCGAGTCGTTTCATCTTTTCCAGAATGTTTGAATGCCGCAGGTATCCCGGCACTTGCAGCGAATCGCCTACATATTTGGGCAAACGGTTAATATATCTGGTATTTTGTTGATTCTGAAAACGTTCAAGCCTGACCAAAATACTGTCGATGCGTTCGTTTTCAGCAAATTGAACCAATCCTTTTACAAGGCGCATAATTTCAGGATCTTCAGAAAACCACATCCCTGATGGCTGGATGTACTTTTTCAGGTAATCGATTCCCAGCTGAACGGAATCGACCGGAAGATTGGCTTTTTCATTTTTTGTTGAGAGATCGTTGGTTTTAGCAAAAGCGGAAAGGCTAATCAGGATGAATAATCCTGTAATAAGATTTTTTAACTGCATAGATAATCGGTTTATTGGCTATTCGGTAAACGATTTTTCTTAATTCTTGTTGTGTCCGGCCTTTCAAAAATCAGGCCATGCCGTCGTTCCATTCCTGAAACGGATGTTCGGAAAGGTACGAATTATAAAACCGTTCGTCGCCCGAAACTTCTTTTAAAATCCAATCAGGTCGCGGGAAGTCTTGGTTTTCAGCAGTTAATTCAATTTCAGCCATTACCAATCCGATGTTCTTTCCTGAAAAAACATCGACTTCCCAAAGAAAACCTTCGTACTGAACTTTGTGCCTTGTTTTTTCCACAGGTTCCGAAATGGCCAGTTTTAGCATTTCGTAGGCATCTTCAACCGGAACTTCATATTCAAATTCGGGTCGCGAAATGGTTCTTGAAGGACCTTTGATGGTTAAAAATGCCTTTTCTCCTTTTATCCTGATGCGCACGACAGGCAACGGATCGAGTCCCAGATAAGCTTGAATGAGTTTGGTTCCGGTATCGGCCGGAACCCATTTATTGGTATCAACCAGAAATTTACGTTCAATTTCGAAAGCCATCGTTTTTGTTTTGTTTTTTGCTAATTTGCAGCAACAAAAATAGAACTACTGCCATGATTTCACGTGAAAATGCCATTGAATTTTTGAATCAGCACATTCAGAATGCTAACATGATCAAACATTGCCTGGCCAGCGAGGCCGTCTTACGGGCAATTGCACTAAAATTAAACAAGGATACGGAAGAGTGGGCGATGGCAGGTTTACTGCACGATATTGATGTGGAAATTACAAGTGGTGATCCGATGCGACATGGTCCGTTTGCAGCCGGAATGCTCGATGGAATGCTTTCAGCAGAAGCAATTGATGCGATTGTTATGCACAACGAAATGGCCACAGGGAAAGAACGAACCACCGTTTTTCAACATGCACTGGCAGCCGGTGAAACCATCACTGGACTAATAATGGCTACGGCCTTGGTTTATCCTGACAAAAAACTGGCGCCGGTAAAGACCAAATCAATCACCAAACGGATGAAGGAAAAGGCTTTTGCAGCTTCAGTGAATCGTGAAACCATTATGGAGTGCGAACTGATTGGTATTCCGATTCAGGATTTTGCTGAACTGTCACTGGCGGCGATGCAGGAAATAAGCGATGAATTGGGACTTTAAAGAGTTTCAAGTTTCAAATTCAAAGTTCCAGGTAGCGATCAAACTTGGAACCTGAAACCTGAAACTTGAAACCTTTTTAGTCTCTCATCATCACTTCCAAACACATCCTACTGTTGTGGTATGGGCATTTCCAGAAGCCGGCTTTGTCTCCATTGCCATTAACGGTTCCATCGTCCGAAATACTCCAAAACCATTCGCCTTTTTCTGTGTCAATCAGGTTATCCTTAATGTATTTCCAGCAATTGAGCGATTTCTCCAACCATTCATGATCGCCGGTTAATTCGAAAGCATTCAGAAAACCTACCACGCCTTCAGCATTAACCCACCAATGCCGGTCAGTATCCAAATGACCTTTATCCAATTCATAAACCAGACTTCCGTCAGGCTGCAAACCTTCACAGGCAGCTTCCGCAATTTGGATACAGGTTTTTTGCACGTCAGCAAGCAATTCCTGATCGCCCAGAACGCCCGCTGCTTCATCGATCAGCCACGAAGCTTCAATGTCGTGACCATAGGATATAATTGTTGATTTTGTATTCCAGTTTTCATCGAAGAATAAATCCAGATGGAAAGTATTTTGATTGACGATCTTTTCAGTAAAAATCAGGATTAGGTTTCGCAATTTGTTGGCTAATTCATCATCATTCCAAACCCGGTACAAATTGGTATAGGCTTCCAGAATATGCAGATGCGTATTCATGGTTTTTTTTTCATTCTCGTCTTTTTCGCTCAGCCGAAGGTCTTCCAGAAGTTGCCAATCCCGGCTGTAAGCTTCAAAATAACCATTCAATTCATGGTCGAAACTTCGTTTTTCAATCATCCTGAATAATTCGATTGCAATTTGAAGGCTCGATTCATCGCCTGTAGCACGAAAATGCTCCGTAAAAGCATAGATAAAAAATGCCTGTGAATAAATTTGCTTCTTTGTATCAACAGGTTTCCCTTCAAACGATATTGTCCAATAAGTTCCGCCAAATTCAGGATCGAAAAAATGATTCAGGATAAAATCTTTTGCACGGTTGGCCATTTCAAGGTAGAGCGGATTTTTCTCCTGAAGATAAGCCGAAGAAAACGACCACAGAATGCGTGCATTCAAGATTCCACCTTTGTCTGCTTTAGAAACAAGCTGGCCATCTCCTTTTATTTGACCGTAAAAACCTCCGTTTCCAATATCGATCATTTTTTCTGACCAAAACGGAAGAATATTGTCAGTCAACTCTTTTTTGAGTTGTTCTTTCAGTTCTAATAGATTGGAATTCATCGTTTTTTATTTGAATCAACTTTTCCAAAGTTTTTTTAGTTAGTCAACTTTTCCAAAGTTTTTAATGTCGTATAAAACTTTGGAAAAGTTCTATTTTTTTTAATCTTCAAGTTTATCGTACCAGTTCTTTTTCAGTATTACCGATCCGACTCCGACGATCATCAAAGCGATGGCAAATGAATTAAATTGTTTTACCACCAGATAGATAGGCGCTGCCACCAAAGCGGTTTGCCATACGATGCCTGTTGCCACATTCACCATATCGCGACCGAAAGCAGTGTTCTTCCTGAAATCAGGATTTTCGGCTGCCACCATTTCGTGTATCGGTTTCCAAAATCCCCATGGACGTGTTTTTGCATAGAATATCTTCAGCGTTTCTGTATCGGTTGCCGGAGCCGTATAAGTTCCCCAAATACACCCGATTACGGAGAACACAAGAATAATAGGAAAATAGTAGATGGGTAAAACGGTATTGATCACCGGAACGTAAGGTAAAATCAGCGCCGGAATCAGGCCACCGGTCATTCCCCATGCAAAACCTTTGCTGTTGAACCGCCACCAATGCCATTTCAGGATATTGGCTGCTATATAACTGCCGTACAATGCGCCTGTTACCCATTGAAGGATACTGTTTACGTTTTCGGCAAGTACGCCAAAACCTACGCTGATAATCACCACCACCAAACCAACAATGATGTTCGCATTGTTCGATTGTTTGGCTGTAGCTTCAGGTTTAATGTATTTGATATAAATGTCGTTTACAATATAGGCCTGTGCCGCGTTCAGTGTGCCTGCAAAAGTTGACATAAAAGCAGCCAGCAGACCGGCAAGAATCAATCCGACCAATCCCGCAGGAATCCAGGGGTGCGCAATAACCGCCGGTAAAACAAGTTCAAAATCGACCGCTCCGTTGATGGTTATCTGATCTTTGATCTGATCAAAAAGTATTAGTCCGATGACTGCTATACCTGCAATCATCAAATAGCGGACGGGCATTAAAACTACCGAAACAAATCCGCTCATCAGGGAAGCTTCGCGCGGCGATTTGGTGGAAAGAATTTTCTGCATATCGTATGTTGGAGCAGGACCGGCAATACTGCTCAAAATTCCTTTCATCAAAACTACGCCAAAGAAAAGTGTGAATAACTCGTAACCGTCTCCCTGAATTTTAGTATTGAATTCTGAAAATTTTCCGGTCCAGTTCATATCAAGGTGAGTTCCAAATGCAGGCGAAAACCAGCCTTCAGGCACTAACTTTGAGAATTCCAATAAGTCCAAATGCAACATCGCGATAACAGCGATGGCAATGGCTGCCAAAGTCATGATTGCATATTGGGCCACATCTGCCCAAACGATGCTCATCATTCCGCCCATCAGTGCATAAAAAACAGCAAAAAGCGTAAATGTGATTCCCCAGACATGAGGTACATAAATGTTTGGAATAAAACTCAGCGACGGGAAAATGGATTTAAGCGGAAGGAATATTTCAATGAATTTACCCATGCCGATAAAGCCGTAAGCCAGCATACTCAGGCAAACCAGAATAGCAAAAATAACAATGATCCAGTGCGAAGTTACCGCTCCTTTGTCTTTCCCGAAGCGGAAACCGATCCATTCGGCGCCCGTTGTTACTCCTGAACGACGCAGCCATGCCGACAGGTAAACCATCAGGAAAATCTGGTTGAAAACCGGCCAGAGCCATGGAATGTAAATACTTTTCAGGCCATAAATTACCGTGATTGCCACCAGCCAAACTGTTCCTGAAATATCGAACATGCCGGAAGCATTTGATAAGCCAAGCATATACCACGGAATGGTTTTACCTCCAAGTAAATATGATTCAAGATTTTTCGATGCCTGGCGTTTCAGGTAGAAGCCGATAAAAATCAATAAGCTCAGGTAAACTGCGACAATGGCAAAATCGATGGTAGTTAGCATTTTATGTGTTTATTAGTTATTTGTAAACTTTCCCAAAGTTTTATACTATTTATAAAACTTTGGGAAAGTTAGTTTGCTTGGAACTATTTTTTCCCCAGTATCTCTAAATTTTTCGCAATCTGCTTTTTCAGTGTTTCTACTGAAGTTGCAGAACGGTATCCATCAGCCGGAGAATTCAGGCAATAGTCAACCAGTTTGTCGATGGTTGAAGTAGCCACGTGCATCCGTGTATCCGACGAAGCGTAGTATATAAATACTTTCCCGTTTTCATCAGCAATCCAGCCATTGGTGAAAAGTACATTCGACACATCGCCAATTCGTTCCTCTCCAACCGGACCCATCAAATGACCTGCCGGTTCGGCAATCAGTTTCGAAGGATCCTGCAAGTCGGTCATGTACAAATAAATTACATATCTGAGACCAGCAGCACAGCCACGAACGCCATGCGCCAAATGCAACCATCCCTTTTCAGTTTTAATCGGGTGGGGGCCTTCGCCGTTCTTTACTTCCTTGATCGTATGGTAATACCTGAAATTGATGATTTTTTCTTCTTTTACTTCAGCATTGGTCATGTCGTCAATCAGCGCCCAGCCGATGCCGCCACCGCTTCCGGCATCAATAAATCCATCCTGAGGACGGGTATAAAGAGCATATTTTCCGTCAACAAACTCATTGTGCAAAACCACATTTCGTTGCTGACTTTTTGTTTTCAAATCCGGAAGGCGTTCCCATGTTTTCAAATCTTTGGTACGCACAATACCAGCCGCAGCCACTGCCGACGATAAATCGCCCGGCGCTGCATTCGGATCTTTGCGCTCGGAGCAGAAAACACCGTAAATCCAGCCATCTTCGTGAGCGGTCAGACGCATGTCATAAACATTGGTATCCGGAATTTCGGTTTCGGGAAGGGTTACAGGAAAATCCCAAAAGCGAAAATTATCGACTCCGTTCGGACTTTCGGCAATGGCGAAAAATGATTTGCGGTCAACACCTTCCACGCGCACAACCAGAATGTATTTCCCCTTCCATTTCATTGCTCCTGAATTCATGGTGGCATTCATGCCAATGCGTTCCATCAGGTACGGATTGGTTTTTTCGTCCAGATCGTACCGCCAGATAACAGGTGTGTGAGCAGCGGTTAACACCGGATGTTTATAACGGTCGAAAACCCCGTTGCCGTTTTTTACCTTTTTGTTTTTAGCCGACAACAGTTCTTCGTGCTTGTCGAGCAGTTTACGGACTTTTTTTTTGAAATTTGATTTCATGAATGATGTATTTTAGGATTTTGATTTCAATGAATGGGCTGCTTTTCAATTCAGACAACTAACCTACAAATTAAAACCAAAACTTGCCGATTGCTTAATACTTTTCGAATAAAATATGATACTATCCGGTCAATTTTCGCCAATTGATTGAATAGAAATTGTTGTTTTTTCGATGTAATCTCAGCACATCAACTTCTCGCAGGGAAACAGAAATGTACCAAAACGATTGTTTATCAGGACAAATGTACCATTGATGCCTGTTGACGATTGATAAAAATGTATATAAATAACAGTTGAGTACTATTCTAACTTTAAGAGACCTTGTCCGGGCGGAAAGATGCAAACCGAAAACCACTGCTGCCGGATTTGCGCATAGTGGAAGTTGTGGGTTAGAGCCTTCTATTTCACATCATTGATACCATTTACTGTCATTAAGAGAAAATCCAGACTTTTACTATAATCTAAATCCTCGTATTCTAACCGAAGCTTTCTGATGTTCGAATAATAGTTTTTTATCTTATTGTAGTAGTTCTTTTCTAATTGAACAGAAGTGGCTATTTGTCCAATCTTTTCAATTAAAAACCATTTTTCCATTAATCGTGCGGTTCTCCCGTTTCCATCTTGAAATGGATGTATTTTAACAAACACCAAATGAATTAATGCAGCGTAATAAAAAACTTCAAATGGATTTAAATCCGTCTTAATTAGTAAGTCAATATCTTCGAATAATTTATCCATTTCTCTTTTCACAATTTCAGGTCGTGCCGCAACGAATTCAATTTTGTCATCGCTATTAATTACAAACATTGGATTTGTCCTGATAAGGCCTTGCTGGCTTTTGGGCAGAAGTTTTGAACTAAGAATTGAATGAGCTTTTTGAACGTTTTTAAGATTCAATTCATGGTTGTCTATAAAATCGTATGCTGCATACAAGTCGTCAGCCTTTCTGGTATAGTCGGGTCTGAATTTTACGTTTAGAAATTTATGCTTGAAATAACTATCGAAGTCAATGTCTTCCCCCTCAATCTTAGAGG
>JAIBEZ010000057.1 GCA_019459485.1 Prolixibacteraceae bacterium | reverse complement strand
TTTCTTGAAATATTTATATATTTTCCCTTTTTGTATATCACTAAAAAAATACTGTCAGTCATTAAGAATCCACCCACTAAGAAGGTGGACTTAAAATTGCCCATGGAAGGAGCAGAATTCGAGCATTTTTGCTCTTTTCTGATCTCTTGCTAATGATGTACATATTTTTCTACCCATAAATTCGCACTATTCACCAAATGGTTTAGATACCATAGCTCATTAATTTCAGAAAGTAGCTTTATGTGTAATGTCAAATCTGACTTCACTAACTTTGTCTAATTCTATATAAACAGGGAAAATATCATTGGAATAAAATAGATTTGAATAAAATTTACCATCTTCCTTTACAAAAAGGCTATAGTTTCCTGGTCCAAGTTCAATTTGAAAGAATCCTTCATTATCAGATTCAACTGTTGTAACAAGATTTGTATTTATTGCAGAGTAAAACGGAGTGTCGTCTATTTTTTCAACATCACTAATTGTCGTCAATTCATATACATATACCATTCTTTTCACTTGACAAATTTCTCCACGCCCTATGGGCATGAAGTTTCCACTCCAAAACCAAATGTCTCCCCAGACACCTTGCTTAATGGTTACTTTATGGCTATTTCTTGGTGGGTCTGTTTCACTATAACATTTTGATTCAGGTTCCGATTCTTTGCTACATGATAGCGTTAGGATGATAAAGAAAAGTGAGAAAAGCTTATTCATAATAAAAATAAAGGTTCTTTAAAAGATAATCCTTAAAGCATAGATGCTTAATCTATAGTATTGGTTGCGTTTAATGAGCGACAATATTCTTCGCGTAAAAATTCTCTTAACTAAATTCTCCGTTTCCCCGTGTCCACTAAGTTTAAAACTTTGTATCTAAAAGTTATAAGCCATGTTTCAAAAAATATATTCTTTATCATGCCCAGATTGCTTTTCTAAAATAACTATTTCAGTCGCCTTTCAAATTGCCCGTCACTATCAAACCAGTAAAAAGCTTTCAGGTAACGAGAACCAATAATTAGTTAAAACTTTAATGCCCTTTAAGCTACGATACTACCCATATAACAGTTTGAATAAATCCTTGTTTTAATGAGTTTATTTTTTAGAAATTAAGTAATAATTTGTTGTTATAAAGAAATTTCTGATAATAGGAATTATAGTTATCAACTTCCATGCTTTTCGCGGTTTTAATCCAAATTTCACTTCATAGTTAGGATTTATGAAGTAGAATGACCTTTTATTAATAAGGTACTGTTCTTGTTTTAAAATTCTTTGAAATCTTTCAATAGTAATGCCTGTGTCCTTTACTTCAAGCAATCCTCTAATTTTTGCATCCGATTCACCAAACACTTTCAGAATGAATCTATACATGAATTTTGGCAAGATGTGGAAATAAGGAATCTTTGACAAAAATTTACTATCACACATTTGCTGGTGACCACCAAAAGGATTATACCATGGAGGAAATCCAAGAAAGAATTTCCCATCAGACTTTAAGAATTTTTTGACAAACTTCATGAATTTTTCTTGCCCATGTATATGTTCCAAAACATCTCTCGTGATAATAATGTCAAACTGCCCAATATCATCAATATCCACATTGAAGATATCGTCAACAATAAATTCGGCAGGATTGACATTTTCAAATTTGCCGAAAATTTCTTTTGCATTCTCTATTTTACCCTTAGACATGTCAATTCCAACTATTCGGTTACACCCCAGCTTTAGGAAAGGAATAAGGTTACCCCCTTCACCGCATCCTATTTCAAGAACAGATGTTTGCTCATTAATCTCTTTTACTTCTTGTATAAAGGGTAAAACATGTTTTCCAAAAGTTCTTTCTTGTTCTTTAAAATACAGCTTCCTATCTGTGTGCCTTTTTTGCATAATTATTTTTCCATTCTGACTAACGTCATATTTTATTTTTCTCATTCTATGTTCCATTATTACTAGGAGCCTGTAGAACTTTGTAATTTAATGGATATATAATACTTGCATTATCAAGTTCATCTGCTATAAATGAGTCTTTATCTTTCGAAAAACTAATAACTATCAAGACAATTGTTGTAAGAATTATTATTCTATTTTTATCATATTTTTATTGTCATACTGTTTGTTTCAAGATGAAATCCAGAATTATTTGGTTGCGTTGTCACCTTAATTACCGACGAAAAGCTGTGTCCCGGTATTGAAATCAAACAGAAATAATTTTACTACTTATCAAACTCATCCATTGCATTTTCCAAAGCACCTCTCATTATATTTAAATATTTTATTCGATCAATTTTCCTCCGTCTTGCATCAAGGAAAATTCTGGAATAATCTTTCAGGTCAACATCAAACAGTCGTTCGAAAATTTCGATGATAGTTTTGATTTCAACCCCACCGTTGTTAATCATCCCGGTAAAATATATCCCGTAAGCCAGCTCAACCAGAAATACCCGCTTTCCTGTCCATGTCAGTTTTGACTTTAACACTGGAACAATACTGAATTTCTGCTTTTTTAGTCTCATAATCTCTTCCTGAATGTATTCTAACAACATCTGATGAGCCATGATCTCCGAGAATATATGGTCGTGCCATGTATGAAATTTTTCATCAATAAGGTAATACTCACTTCTTTTGGGTAATGGTACTTCTGAACTGTCTCGGGTGAAGTAGCTCTTATCCAGATGACTGAACCCACATTGAAGGTATTGCACTTCGGCCTGATGGACATTGATAAACTGTAGACTCTCCTTCATTTTCACTTTGTAATACTTGATTTGACCATGCGGATTTATAGAGGGCAAGTTGCTTTGCATGTCAAATACTGCCAGGTAATAGAGTAGTTTGTTGTAAACTTCAGGTTTAAGTTTTTTGAAGAAATAGATTTCGCTTTCTTGATTCGGAAACCCTTCTATAATGACTAATTCTCGCATCAGTTCCAGTGCCTGCTTGCAATAGGCAATTGCCAATTCCAATTGGTCCAGTGATTTACTTGTAAGATTATTTAATGATTCCAGGTTAAACATCAAATCAGAAATAACCTGTTTGTATTTTTCCATTGTAAAAAATTGATTCATGGCATTTATGATATTTCATTTTAATCAAGTATTTAATAATCAAACAGTATCATTGATGATGCCATAAGGAACCAATACGACATGATCCTCATAGAATTATGAGGATATAATTCTGTAATAGATGATAATAAATTGCAGGACATTCAAACTCAGAACTTAAGAGTTTAATGCATTAATTACGAATGCTTTATCATTGGAATTGGGTTGATTTTGTTAATTGGCAGAAGTAATTTTATTAATTGGCCGAAAACGGACAACATACTCATCACTGTTTTTGACAGAAGGTAGCATTGTTTGAGCAGAAAAGTATCGAAGGTTGTATTTTTTTGAAAAGCAATCTACCTTCAACATGAGATAGATTGCTTTAATTCATAATTCGTCGGAACGGCCAAACCCGCAGGTTCAAACAATAACTTTAGTGGTTCAGGTTTCTTGGAGATAATCTTCACTTTCAGGTTTGTGAAAGTGAACTAAATACAAATTTAAAATCCAGTTATCTCCCAAATACCAACCCGATGGTCAAATCAATCTGGGACAAGCTTTCATATTTATCCTTTTCAAGCTTGATGGTTTGTACAGTTGTCCATCATCCAGCCTGTATTTAAACAGATCTCCAGCCAGCAAGGAAAGCTGGATTTCCAGATTGGCATTTTTCGAAAGGCTAAAATCATAACCTATATCGCCAGTCATTCCAAAAGTACCTCCGGTAATCTTGTAACTGTTTATAAGCTTACCCTTTGTCTTAGCGGTAAGACAAGGGGTAAGCTGGAGGGGGTCGTCCGAATTTATTCATTTTCATATTATTGAAAAAATACCTAGTTCAATAAATCATAAACGCTACCAACAACCTGATAGGCATTTGTACTTTGTGTCAATGCAAAATACATATATAATTTATTATTATCATAAAAGAGAACAGGACTACCGCCAACATGTCCATCTGGTCTATCCCAAATTGTGCTGGCAAACTGATAACTGCCCATATTTATCCCTGTCGTATAGTCAGTCCATATACCTGAATTGTTATACATGATGCCAAATTGCCTTTGGCCCCTGTTTGCAGAATAGTTCCATCTGCTTGTTCCATCAACAATCGAACATAATTGACCATTCCAATAGAATTGTTTGGTTTCTGTCGTGTGCGAACTCCTGTAACAAGTAGGCGTATCCCTGATGCCGGGATCAGTAGTATTTAAGATAGCTTTCCTGAAAGTGAAAATACCATCAGGAGTTGGTGAATAGGCTTCCCACATTTCCCATCCTGCTACTTCTAAATCTGATGCGGTTCTTGCAGCCACCAACATCTTATACTCACCATCTGAACGACTTACACTTGCTCCATAAAGTCCTGAATATGTTCCACTTGTAATCAGTATTTCAGTAGCGCTATATATTGGGTCGTCCATATTTTCATCGAACGTAACCCAACCTACCCTCATAAATGGCCCATCCTGACCATATCCGTATCCAATATAACGATTCGAATTATCTAATTTATGCACATCAGTTACATGCAATTCCGTGTTTCTCCAAGTACTTGCACTATATGTTAATTTTGGTAAAGAAGATAACGAAGTCCAGTTAACCAAATCAGTTGAACTAAACAAACCTACTTGCCAGTTTGTACCGTTATAACCGTTGACTGCCATCCTGTAATTACCATCGCTGTGCTTCCATACTCCGCCAGGGCCTAACATTGTAGAATAGTATGTTGATGATGTCATAGGAATTAAAACCGATGAATGACCCATGTTAAAATCCCAGCCATTACCGTAGATATTAAACAAATAAACCCTAGTTCCAACGATAAAGCTGCTTAAATACCTTACGACATCAGGATTGTATGTAAGCGTTTTAGTTGAGTAATTACCACCAGTTATTTTCAAATAAGCTTGGTCTTGGCCACCCACACTTGGTTCAGTACCTACGCCAATGCCAACAATCCATTCTTTGCCAGTAGCAGGAGATGTTATCGAAGATATATCGGGCAGCCAGTTTAATGTAATGGTATTGTTGCCCGGATCAATGCTTGAAACAGTTATTGCTGTACCATCTACAAAACAATTCATTTCCTGATTAACGATAGCGTTTGTCTGAAATACGTCAGTTATTGATTTGTGTGAGTGTATTGATAATGTTTTAAAAGACAGAATTTCTGGTGTAGGAGGTGGTGGCGGCAGCGGCGGTGGACCCGGCATCGGATCATCCTCTTTCGAGCACATTACAAAGAAATACGATATAAAAAGTATCCCTGCGATTGTTTTAAACGTCGATTTCCCCACAAGTAAAGATTGTTATCAACATTCAGGAACCTACCTACCAGCGGGTCATACAACCTGCGGTTCATATTCATCAGGTTGAATCACCGAATATCTCTAGTTTTCGAAATTGTTTTTAGAGAATTATAAGAAACTTGCTTGTTATAAATATTAGAAATAAACAATGCGCTGCCTCTAATATTTTAACTCATAAAAGTCAATCAGAACCATTTCGAGAAAAAGTCATAACTAAATAATCTGTTGATTGTTAGTTTGTTTTGCCACGGTTCTGATCGACTTTTTATTTACGGGTTTCATTCACGTTTTGGCATTAAAACTGCCTATTAGTTAATGTCTAATGAAGAGCCTAGCTGTACTTCAAATGTCCCATTTATAGTTGTTTCGTTCTGAGCATCAATAGTAAGTTTTGCATTGTTTTGAACATTCACGTTTTGAACATTTACATTACATCCAACAACAGTTGTATTGGTTGTCACTGTTTGGTTGACAAAACTCGTTGTTGTACAAGTTGCCGCTTGAACAGCTGCAAAAGCATTAACCCTTCCATACCCAGTTTCATTACATCTGCCATTGACATATGTATAACTTCCTATTTTATCTGCTGTACCCGTTAATATATTAAATACTTGTTGAGGTGTCAAATTAGGGTTTACTGACAATAATAATGCTGCCACACCTGCAACGACAGGGCAAGCATGGGAAGTTCCTCCAAACCTACCAGTATAGGAAAGGTAATTTGTTCCTGTATTTGGTAACGTTTCTCCAGTTGAGGGCGGATGAATACCTGCCGATGGCCATGAGTTATAACCGGCATCTCCTGGAATATCTAATGTCCACATTTCAAAAGTTTCGCCACTAATGCCTCCACAATCATAGCCAGCTGCTATGTAAGTTTCTGGAGGATAAGCCCTATGAGAAGGGGCAACAATATCAATTAAAGCATTTGTTGGACTATAATCAGATTGATTGTCATATCTGTCGGATGCTCCAACTGTCAAAAGTCCATCTACATTAGCATTTGCAGGAAACGTAACATATCCATTATCATTGCATGAATTATGACGAGCTGTATTACCGGCAGCAAAAACAACAACCACATTATTGTTTATTGCGTATTGTATAGCTGTAACAATTGCAGGTATATAGTTATTATTAGATGTACCATACCCCCAGCTGTTAGAAATGATGTTTGCGCCATTATTAACTGCAAACTCAATTCCATCAGCCATTTCATCTGAAGTTGTAGTACCATCCCATCTTAAAGGCATAATTCTACAGTTTGGAGCAATCCCAGCAATTCCTTGATTATTATTCATAGTAGCCCCAATTACGCCAGCACAGGAATTACCATGATTATCATTTCCTGTTGGAGAAGGATTATTTACATCTCCTGAACCAAAATTACTACCATTAAGCCTTACTTGTCTTGTATTGGGTAGATCTGGATGGTCAGAAGTAACACCTTCATCAAAAACAGCAATTATGATATTATTATTGCCCGTTGTAATATCCCATGCCTCGGGTGCATCAATATCCGCATCCGGCGTCCCTGAATGACCATTAAATGTTTGTCCTGTATTATGGCATGTAACTTGAAACTGGAAATAAGGATCATTAGGAAATGTACTAAATAATTCTGCCTTGCAAATAATATTCGGATATGCAAAAATAAAATTTCCTGATTCATACAATTTATTTGCAACTTCAATTATATCGTCATTTTTAGAGATCGTAACAGATTCATAAATTTTTGTAGTTTTTGATTTTTTCAAATTAAACCTCGTTAGTATTTTTTCTTTTTCTGAATCTTTTATTTCGTCCTTAAATTTGACAATTATTTCATCTGAAAGCCCAAACTCTAAATTATCGCTAGTTTTATAAATACTTCTTACGCTTAGTACTTCATCATCAGATATTAAACTATTGACCTTCTCCTCCTTATTTTTTAAATCCTTTAGCTCAATTTCACTAATATCATTATTGAACCATTCAATCTTTATTTCACCCAAAAGCTGTTTTGCAACCTCTTCATAGTTAGATTTCGCTAAAGTTGTTTTTTTCTTGACAAGAATCTTATTGACCACTTGCTCAATTTGCACCTTTTCGTTAAAAGCATAATAAAAACGTTTTTCAGAATCATCTTTTTGTGAATTAAAAGATAATAATGTAATCATGGCAAATACAAGAATGATAGCTACAATTCTTGAACTGTTTTTAATGGATTTCATGATTAATGATTTTACTAATATTTGTGATTATTACTTGGGAAAAATCCTCAATAGGATAAAAAGTTAGATTTTGCATTGTTGCTGGCGGACAATCAAATCGTTTTATTTCACCGTTTTTAGCATCCCCATAACTAAACGAAACTGAATCTCCATTTAGAAAATTAATGCCATAATCTATTTTGCTTGTATCCAAATTATAAATTGAAGAAGGAACATTAAATGATAATAGTGAATCTTTGTTATTTGAAATTATAAAAATTCCAATTAAAGTATTTTTCATCTCATTATCAGAACATTTTAGATATCCTACAATTTTACCTTTATAAATATTACCATTAGAATAATTTTGTAGTTGACTTATAGTTTCTGAACTCTTTAAAGAACTCAAATCGCCTTGTTGTCTTGAGCAAGCTACCAGAAGGATAGTAATCAAGATTAAAAAATTAATGAATTTCATGATATTTGATATTACATAATTATTATGTAAAAATGTGTAATAGAGATAAAACGATTAAAATCAATCAGTCAGGATCATCCGCTTAGTGTCAATTTCCTTACCATCAATAACAAGTGAGTAGAGATAGATGCCGGGAGCAAAAACATTCCCATGAATTGTAAGCTCCTGCTTTCCTTTTCCAGTCAGGGCATATTGCTGCAATTGGGTTCCCTGCATATTGTAAATATATAGAGTAGAAGAATTTGACTTATCGGGGATAAAACAGCCAATTTTTGTTTCGCTATTAAATGGATTAGGGACATTTTGATCTAATTGAGCTTTACTCTGAATAATTACACTTGAGGGTTCAATAGACAAAGATGCGCTTTTGAGGTTGCTATTGCAACAATTCTCAACCATACTCTTAAATGTTTCAATCTGAGCCTGTTGCTCTTTGATAGCTTCTACTAAATAAGGGATGAGAGCAGAATATGACATGGTTTCAACCTGAGTGCTATCTGCCTTTATTACGGCCTCAGGAATAATTTTCTCAACATCCTGAGCAAGGAACCCAACTTGCAGTTTTTTGTCTTTATCGTCTTTCCATGTGTAGTTTACACCTTTTAACTGGCATATCTTCTCGATATTTTTCCCATTTTCAAGGCTTTTCTCGTCCCCTAACTGGGTAATGTTCTCTTTGGCATTTATATCCGAATACTGGTACAGAGTACGACATTGTACATCGATAAAACCAGAACCGTCTGGCTTGTAAAAAACAATTGCATTTGTGCTTGTCAGGCGGGGATCAATGCCCCAATGGTTAATTCCGAATGGTTCTGTACTGTTGGGATACCAAATGCGCGATTCTCCCGAATTAATGTCAAGCCGGTAGGCTGGTGTGGTAGTGATAATCCCCACATACCCATTGCTGGCCACTTTTATCTGTGCAAATGAACTAAATGAGCATACAATTACGCCCAACACTACAATTGTAAAAAACTTTTTCATACTTTTAGTTTTGTGGGAGTTGACACTCCCCGGTTTATAAATAATCAATCAAATTATTTTGCCCCGTTTAGCCGGATCCGCTGAACGGGGTTTTATTTATCAATTTTGTGTTTCTAATTTCATACTGTCAAATAAATTGATTTTATCACGCATTGCTAATTCAACCGCTTCTGTTATGCTCATTTGCTGCGGTAAATTCAACGCTTTCACAATTTGTTGTAACCGTTGCTCCAGCTTCCCGGTAACAACCAACGGTTTTATATTCCATTCATCATAAGTTTGTAATAGAAGTTTTTCTGACTCGCTTCTGAATTTCTCCTTGACGGGACGATGTCCATCAGGAGTAAAGGCAAACTCTATTGGTAGATGAACAACTACATCATAGTTATTTTTTACATATTGCTTTGCCACCAACCCAAATGCTTCAATCGTTTTTTGAAAAACCTCATAACTGGTATAGTTTGACATTTTTTGCCATTTCACTTTAAGTATGTGTTCATTAGGGTTCAGTCCATACTTTAACCGTGCAGTTCCATATATCCATTCCTGCATAGCGCAACCGTCAGAAATAAAATGGTTATTGTATTGGCATTCTGATTCACAACGTTCCAAAAATCTCCTAATCCCCAATTCAATAAGCTCATGGGGCAAACAGGCTTCCAACCTTTTCCCTGGGTAAGCTATCGGTAATATCTCACGCATTGTTTTTGCATGTGTTTTTGAAATCCCGGTCAGATAAGACAGCGCCAATGTTGTGGTTGTTTTTCCAGTTGAATATGTTCCTGATATGGCTATTTTCATATTGATTAGATTTAATAAATTTCAGCAACTTCTTCAAGGGATTCCTGCAACGGCATATTTAACTTAGCTTTAAAGATTGCTTCATTAATTGATCTCTTCTGTTTGAATTCTTCATTTTTGATAATCATACTGATGGTCGCCTCAAAATCATTAACCTGGTACGTTTGATATGGATGTCCTGATTTATATAGCATCTCCTCAAGAAAAGTATCGTAAAGTCTTTTAAACTGAAGGTCAGATTCCAACATTCCGGTAATCATATTGTTTGTATCCAGTTTAATAATTTTATCATACCGTTCCTTAAAAAGATAATTTACCGTATTTTCGATGGATGAGACCATCAACGATTGTTCTTTTTTTACTTTTCGCTTATCCAGGTTTTGGCTTGAGATTTCATGATAAGTTTTTAAATATGCCACTTCATTGAATATGCATCCGTCACTGATAAAACAATCTTCCGCTAACGATTCATTCCTTAACCGGTTTGATAATTTAAACAAGCAGTTAATATAGTAGGCATAAAATTGATCTGGTTCTTTGTTGTAAGCCCTAAATGTTTCCCGTAATTCATAATCAGTAACCGGGCGTATATACTGAAACCCAAGCAGGTTAGCCAATATCAGGGAAAGACTGCTCTTCCCTGTTTTGAATGTGCCTGTAATCGCAATTCTATCCATATTTTGTATTATATAATGTGACAAACTTTTGCAGATCCTCTAATATTTCCAATTTCAAATTTTGAGGTTACCGTTCTCCAAGTATCATTTTTTATTTTAACCTGATTGAATTCAGTGAAATATGCTGTGCTAAAAACTTCACATAGTTGATTGTTTTCAGCAGGATAAAAATCAGCACATAAAGAACGAACCCACATATTATTGGATTCCTCCCGTGTAGTATTCTCCAACTTGTAAAGCAATATCTGAGTTAATTGCCCAATAATACCTAGATACTCGATGAATGTCAGCCTCGGAAGATTTCTTACTCCCAATCCGGACTCAAATACTCCTTTTGAACGGACAATTTTTGATTCAGCAGTTACAGAGCGAGTTTTTAAATTTAGGAATATGTTTTCTATATCAACAGAGGTTAACTTATATCCACAAGTGTAATAATGTATCGGATCATTTATAGGCAGAGCGAATCTTTCTTTGCAAGTTTTTGATAAACTAAACCCGAAACTCAAATCAAGCTCAATCAAAAAATGAAAGTTTTTTACCTGAACACCGAATTTCCCAATAAACGAATCCTTATCATTAAAATAGGAATGGATAACGGTCACTTCTACATCACTTGGCTGATTAAGGCGACAAGATGGTGAGGTCTTGAACTCTATCCTTTTGATGAAACTGGCAGAAATCTCTTCTTCTGTCATATTATATTTGACAGCAAGAAATAATTCTAAAGAGCGGATTGCAACCAAGGAACTATCAATACTTCCCATGTGTTGGTCTGTTTCTTTTCCCTTTTTTATCGACCAATTTTTTCCCCATGCCAATTTAAGGCAGGCTGTTAATTTATTATCTGTGATTTGGCAATCGGATAATTCACAAATTACTTTTTTATAGCCCGAAGCAAAATACCGTTCTTCTTTACGACCTAAGAATTGCACTGCATTTTTTAATCTGATTTCCGATTTTGTAGTGGTAATTTGCATGGTCTTAGGTTTTATTTCAAAGATAGCTTATCAAAAACGATAAATAAAATTGATTTTTAAAGTGGTTTTTAGGAAAATACGCAGATTTTACCAAAACGGGACTAACTACAAAACATATGATTCGGATGTTCGCATTTTTTACTAAATTTGGACTGGAATGATTCTGTCTATTTTATTTATTGCAAATTTTAAATCAAAAAATCATGTCAATTAGTAAAAATAGCATCAGTAATTTGCAACACGACTTGTTTGATAGATTGAAGAATATAACCAAAGATAATGCTTATCTAATGGATGTCCTTTCTAATTTACTGAATATAAGTTCTGATGCAATGTATCGGAGAATGAGGGGCGAGAAGCTGTTGAATTTGGAAGAGTTAATTAAAATTTGCCTGCATTTTAATATTTCACTTGATGAGATTATTGGCATAAAAAAGCAATCCTTACAATTTAACTACGTTCCACTTGACCTCAGGGAGCCGGAAATATATAAGCTGTATATGAAAAGCTTATTAAACAGTTTCTCAGACTTATCTAAAGCGGATGATAAAGAAGTATTTTACACCGCTGTTGATATTCCGATGTTCCATTTTCTGCCTTACGTTGAACTAACATTATTTAAAGTCTTTTCATGGTCAAACAGTACTGGGGCATTTCAAGGGAAATACGGGGAATTCTGTAATCTGATTAAAGATGATGAATTGCTCGATATTTATAAACAACAGACTGCGGTCTACAATGCTATCCCCTCGGTGGAAATTTGGACCGAAGGTACTTTCGATGCTATCTTGAGATCAATTGACTATTATTATCAAAGTGGTTATTTTTCCAATGCAGATGAAGCATTGTTGCTTTGCCACCAATTACTTGAAATGGTGGCAAAGATTAATAAGTGGTCAAATCGTGGATTTAAAGATGAACTTTCAACTAAAATTCCTTATAAACTATACCTTAGCGACATGGAGCTTGAAAATAACTATGTGATTTTGAGGCGTGGAGAAATGATTAGTTGCATTATTAAGTTGTACACTATAAACAGCATGTCAACCATTGATCCGGATTTCTGTAATGAATCAATGAAATGGATAAGCAATACAATGAAAAAATCGATATTGATAAGCGGGGGATTGCAGAAAGAATCTTTCAAATTTTTCAACCACCTTACTCAAAAAATACGCCATTTAATCGAGCAGATTGAAAACACAAAAAAACAGCACAGTTCTACGTCTCCGCTATATTGATTAAGGCTTTGGATGATTTTCTTATAATTGGTGCTTAGCCTTGTTATATTATACAAAAACAAATCCCGATGCAGTTGCATTGCCAAAAGTTAGTATCCCTTAAACGGCAACTTCAATTTTAGCGGCGTTCAACTTCCGATTTAAAAGTTCCATGTCGTTTGAGATTTTTGAATCAACAATCCTGGCATAAATCTGGGTTGTTTTTAAGGAGGTATGTCCCAGCATTTTGGAAACAGTTTCCAATGGAACTCCATTCGTTAAAGTAACGGAAGTTGCAAAAGTATGGCGGGCAACGTGCATGGACAGATTCTTTTGAATCCCGCAAATATCGGCCAACTCTTTTAAATAGGCGTTCATCTTCTGATTGGAATAAATGGGTAACAATCTGTTATTGGACAGCACATCCGGGTGATCTTCATATTTCTTCAGCACATCAATGGCTGCTGGCAAAAGCGGTATGGTACATCTTGATTCCGTTTTGCTTCTGTCAATAATAACCCAGTCTTTACCATCGCTGCCTTTCTGAATATGGCATGTACTGAGCTTCATTAAATCGCTATATGATAATCCAGTATAGCTGGCGAACACAAAAACATCCCGTACCAAATCCATCCTGGGAATAACAATCCTTTTATCCCGTATCTTTTCCAATTCAGACATGCTTAAAAAATCGCGATTGGTCTTGTTCCGCGTAGGTTTAAACGATTCATACGGGTTATGAAGAACATAACCCAGTGAAATGGCTGAATTATAAACTTTCTTTAAATGTTTGTGATATGTTAATGCTGTGTTGGGCATCACCTTCTTATCCTTTTTCAAAAATAAGTCAAAGGAACTTATAAAGCCAAAATCAACTTTAGAAAGGGCAATATCACTTCTGTTCGTGTATGTTCTTAAAAATTCCTGAAGCCGCTTTTTCGAAGTTTGATAGTGCTTCAGTGTCCCGGGAGCATAGTCCTTGCCAACTTTGGCCCCAACATCTTTAATGACCGCTTCAAATATCTCAATCAACCCGTTTTCCTTATGGTTTCCCAGAAATTTATCCTTGATGGACAGGACATCAAAAGGTTCTCCAAAAGATTCCAACTGATTGTATATGTCCTGAATCTTTGTTCTGATTTTCTCCAGGCGGTTGTTAATGATCTTGACATCTTCAGTCCTTCCTTTAATCAATTGCTTTGATTCATTCCAATTGTCGGGATGCACCATAAAGCCGGTTGCAACTTCAAATCGTTGACCATTCAGTGTACACCGCACATACAACGGGCATACACCATCAGTCCTCATCTTGGACTTTTTTAACTGAAAACAAACTGTAACTCTCATCTTTTTTTCAATTTAATAGTTAAAAAACTGGTCTCGATTCAATTTTAAAAGTACCCGATTTGAAGCTATTTTACAAGCATCAAATTGAACCAAATTGAATCAAATTAAATTGAAATACAACGAGTTACGTCATTTAGCGAGACCTATTGGAGAATTTTTAAAATAGGTCTCGCTATAGTCCCTTCTAATTTGATTATAAATGCTTTATTTTGATTTTTCAGACAATAAAAAAAGCACTTAAATCATTGAATTTAAGTGCTTTTAGTTCATTTTGATATCATAATCCGTGACCCAGCTGGGATTCGAACCCAGGACCCCATCCTTAAAAGGGATGTGCTCTACCAACTGAGCTACTGAGTCATCCTTATTGTGCCTTTGTTTTTCAAAAGCGGTTGCAAAAATATGCTTTTAAAATTAAAATAACAACAGCTTTAAGAATATTTTTAAATATAATTCGCAACATACTGTTTTTCAGAACTCAACAATGACCAATTCAAAAATTAACATGATAACATATTTGTATTTCCTCTTCAAATATCTTTTTATCTTATAAAATAGCGTCCACTGGTCAAACAAATACCTATTTTCGCTAATAAAATTCAATTTTGAAATAATTTAATAAAGGTTATTTTACCAAAAATCGGAGACTACTCCGTTTAAAACCCAAAATACTGATTATGAATATTCAAATGGTCGATCTGTTCTCTCAATACAGTAAAATAAAAGCTGAGATCGATACCCAGATTGGAGAGGTAATACGTTCTTCGGTTTTCGTCAAGGGTGGAAAAGTGACGGAATTCGAGGAAAACTTGAAGAAATACCTGAATGTTGGACATGTAATTTCATGCGGAAACGGAACAGACGCGCTCCAAATTGCCTTGATGGCTTTGGATTTGAAGGAAGGCGATGAAGTGATTACCACGCCATTCACCTTTGTTTCGACGCTGGAAGTATTGGCTTTAATGAAACTAAAGCCTGTTCTGGTGGACGTTGATCCTGATACATTTAACATCAGGACAGAGTTG
The DNA here is from genome assembly GCA_019459485.1 of Prolixibacteraceae bacterium. Lineage (GTDB taxonomy): Bacteria > Bacteroidota > Bacteroidia > Bacteroidales > Prolixibacteraceae > Aquipluma. The sequence continues at coordinate 7,858 of JAIBEZ010000057.1, read as the reverse complement.
GTGAACCGACACATTGACCACAAAACCAAAGCCATTGTTCCGGTTCATCTTTACGGCCAATGTGCAGATATGGAATCTCTTACTGAAATTGCAAAGGAAAATAGCCTGTTTGTCATCGAAGATGCTTGTCAGGCTTTGGGAACCGAGTATATTTTCAAAAATGGCATGGTTGCCAAAGCAGGCACAATTGGCGATATCGCAAGCAACTCCTTTTTCCCAACTAAAAACCTGGGAGCATTTGGCGATGGCGGTGCACTTTTCACTAACAATGATGAACTGGCTCAGGCAATGCGCTCGATTGCAAATCATGGAATGAGCAAACGGTATTATTATCAGCAAATTGGCATGAATTCAAGGTTGGACGCAATTCAGGCAGCCATTTTGGATGTCAAACTTAAATACCTCGATCAATTTATAGAAGCAAGACAGGCAGCCGCTGCATTCTACGACCGTGAATTGGCGAATATTCCTGAAATATCAATTCCTGCAAGGGTTTCGTACAGCACGCACAGTTTTCATCAATACACCATCAAGGTTCGCGGAAAACGGGGCGAACTTCAGAAATTTCTTCATTCACGCGAAATTCCTTCAATGATATATTATCCTTTATCACTGCATCTTCAGGAAGCATATCATTACCTGGGGTATAAAAAAGGCGATTTTCCTGTCGCAGAAGAACTTTCGGAACAAGTATTATCTTTGCCGATGCACACCGAACTGACAGAAGAACAGCTAATTTTTATTACCTCAACAATCCGTGAATTTTTCAGCTAATGGAAACATCTTTTTTTGCACACGAAACCGCTGTAATTGACCAGAATTGCACGATTGGAAAAGGAACCAAAATCTGGCATTTTTCGCATATCATGTCGGGCTGTACAATCGGCGATCAATGTTCAATTGGCCAAAATGTGGTTATTTCTCCTGAAGTCAAGATTGGCAACCGAGTAAAAATACAGAACAATGTGTCGGTTTACACCGGAGTAATCTGTGAAGACGATGTTTTTCTGGGACCATCAGCCGTATTTACCAACGTGATAAATCCACGAAGTGCCATTATCCGGAAAAATGAATACCAAACGACCCTGGTAAAAAAAGGGGCGACAATCGGAGCCAATGCAACCATAGTTTGCGGGATTACAATCGGCAAATTTGCTTTTGTAGGCGCGGGTGCTGTGGTCACAAAAGACATTCCTGATTTTGCTTTGGTTGTTGGAAATCCTGCCCGTCAAACCGGTTGGATGAGCGAATACGGGCATAAACTAAAATTTAATCCTGAAGGGATGGCTGTTTGTCCTGAAAGTCAGGATCAGTATCATCTGGAAAATGGAAAAGTTGTAAAAAATAATCCGTCAGCTAAAGCAGACGGCAAAGAATAGCTTTCCTGAAGAGAATTGCAATTAATCACAGCTTTAAACTTTGAACATAAAACTTTAAACACTTATGCTTTCTGAAAAAAAAATACGCTTTGCCGTTGCCGGACAGGGACACATTGGCAAACGCCACGCTGAGATGATCCTTCGTAATCCTCATGCTGAATTGGTTGCAGTTTGCGATATCCGCACTCCGGAAGAATGCAACACTTCGTATGAAGGAATTCCATTCTATTCTTCGCTCGATGAATTGCTCGAAAAGGAAACCAGCATCGATGTACTAAATATCTGCACTCCAAACGGCTTACATGCAGAAATGGCGATAAAAGGCCTGGAAAAAGGCCTGCACATAGTGGTGGAAAAACCGATGGCACTCACGAAAAATGACGCCGAACGGATTGTTTTTAAATCGCTTGAAAGAAGCCGGAATGTTTTCTGCGTGATGCAAAACCGCTACTCTCCCCCATCGGTTTGGCTGAAAAGTGTGATCGACCAAAATCTGCTGGGCAAGCTTTTTCATGTGCAGATTAACTGTTACTGGAACCGCGATGATCGTTACTATACCCGCAAAAACTGGCATGGAGATGCAAAACTTGATGGTGGAACATTGTTCACACAGTTTTCCCATTTTATCGACATTATGTATTGGCTGTTTGGCGATATTAAAAACATCAGCGGACAATTCAGGGATTTCAACCACAAAACTTTAACTGACTTTGAAGATACCGGGATTGTGAATTTTGAATTTGTAAACGAAGGAATCGGCACCCTGAATTATTCAACTTCCATTTACAATGAAAATCTGGAAAGCAGCATGACAATTATCGGCGAAAAAGGAACGATTAAAGTTGCCGGTCAATATATGAACGAAGTGGAATACTGCAACATCAAAGATTACCAGATGCCTGAACTGGAAGCCAGCGCACCGCCCAACGATTACGGTTTATACAAAGGATCGGCACAAAACCATCATCTTGTGATTCAGAACGTGGCCGACACTTTAAGCGGTCATACGCCCATCAGCACCAATGCACTGGAAGGGTTAAAAGTGGTAGATATTATCGAACGAATTTACGCAGTAAGAGATCAGGTATGGAAAAAATAATTCCGGCGAATTCTTATTTCTGGCATGCGGTTTACGTCAAATCGAGGACTGAGAAAAAGGCGCAGACTGAACTTCAGATTCAGGAAATTGAAACATTCCTGCCACTCCAGCGCAAACTCAGGCAATGGAGCGACCGTAAAAAATGGGTTGAAACACCATTAATTTCGGGTTATCTATTTGTAAAAGCAAGCCGGAAAGAATACGATCAGGTGCTGCAATCGAATTATGTAGTCAGTTATGTGAGGTTTGAAGGAAAAGCTGCCATTGTTCCTGATTACCAAATAGAATACCTGAAACTGATGCTGAAACAGGACAATTCGGAAATAGAGATTACCAGGGAAAAACTGAAACCCGGTCAAATGATTGAAGTAGTGGCCGGACCTTTAATCGGGCTGAAAGGAAAACTTCAGAAAATGAAAGGAAAGAACAAAGTGGCCATCGAACTCGAACAGTTGGGTTGTTCTGCTTTGGTTGAAATCCTGGCCGAAGACATTGTAGTGTTATAAGTATAAAAGCCTAAAGTCGTCTCAGCATTGTTACTTACTTTTGAAACCTGCTGTATTTTCAAATTACAGTATGCGAACTAAGTAATATGGAAATAGCCCAACTTGTTGACAAAGCAATACATGCCGCCGTTCTCGCAGGTAAAAAAATCATGGAAGTTTATGCTTCCATTGATTTTATGGTGGACATAAAAGAGGATCAAACGCCGGTTACCTTGGCCGACCGTCAGGCGCACAACGAAATCATTAAAAACCTTGAAAGCACCGGATTACCGGTTTTAAGCGAGGAAGGTGTTCATTTAAACTATTCCGAGAGAAAAAACTGGGATATGTTCTGGCTAATAGACCCACTGGACGGAACCAAAGAATTTATCAAACGCAACGACGAATTTACTGTCAACATAGCCCTCATTCAAAATGGCCAGCCAATTGCAGGGGTAATTTATGCTCCCGTAACCGCTGTGCTTTATGTCGGAATTCCTGAAACCGGAGCCTTCAAACTTTCAAATCCGGATGAGCATTGCACCTTTCATTCGATGCAGCTTTCAGGAATAGAACTTCCGGAGGAAACAGAAAGGAACGAATTTGTGATTGTTGTAAGCCGCTCTCACATGAATCAGAAAACCAAAGAATACATTGAAACCATTCGGGAAGAACACAAATCGTTTCAGTTGATCAACATGGGAAGCTCCCTGAAAATGTGCATGGTGGCTGAAGGAACGGCGAATATATACCCGAAGTTGGGAACGACCATGGAATGGGATACAGCAGCCGCACATGCCATTTTAAAAGCTTCAGGAAAAAATATCTTTTTGACAGATCTCAAAACAGAAATACGATATAACAAAGAGAATTTACAAAACCCTCATTTTATCGCAGTATGACAGCACAAGGATTTATTGTACTCGCCATTATCGTCCTGATGATCGCGGCATTGGCCAAAGAAGTCATGCGCCCGGGATTGATATTATTTTCGGCATTGATTATTTTAATGATTTTTGGGAGCGTAAATGCCCGGGAAGTGCTTGCAGGTTTTTCGAATAAAGGGATGATTACTGTCGGTATTCTCTTTGTTGTCAGCGAAGGAGTCAGGCAGTCAGGGGCATTGAACAGACTGGCAATCACTTTCCTTCCAAAACGAAGGGGGAACATCAGACTCCTGTTTTTCAGGGTGATGTTTCCAATTTCGTTTATGTCCGCCTTTTTGAACAACACACCCATTGTGATCATTTTTGCACCGATCATTAAAAAATGGGCCGAAGACCTCAACCTTTCAGCACAAAAATTCCTGATACCGCTTTCGTATGCAACCATATTGGGAGGCGTTTGCACGCTGATCGGAACTTCAACCAATTTGGTCGTACACGGGTTAATGCTCGATAACGGCATGTCCGGATTTTCAATGTTCGAACTCGGTATGGTAGGTGTTCCGCTGGCTTTTGTTGGCTATTTATACATGAGTTATATAGGCGTACATTTGCTTCCGGGAAACAAAGATTTTATCCGAAAACCGCTTTCCGACCAAAAAGATTATTACTACGAGCTAATAGTTCCTGAAGGCAGTCCTCTGGTAGGCCAGGCATTAAAGAATGGCCGATCAAAAGATTTGAAAGGTTTTGACATTATACAGATTGAAAGAGACAATGTAAAACTGGAAGGAAAAACACTGGGATTGACAATCGAAGCCAACGACAATTTATTGGTGGCGGGCAAATCAAGCGGACTGGAAATAATTAAAGATATTCCCGGTGTCAAAATAAAAGGTCTGGAATTGTTAAAAGACCAGATAAACACACGCGAACTGAAACAATATGAAGCGGTGCTGGCCCCAAGGTTTCCGGGCATCGGACAAACAATTGTCGAATACAATTTTTTTGATCATTACCAGGCAATAATTGTAGCTGTACACCGCAATGGAGAGCGGATTACCTCCAATTTGCGAAGCTTGAAACTCCGCGAAGGCGACAACCTTGTGCTACTTACCACCGACCGGTTTATTAAAAACTGGGGAGACTCAAAGATTTTCTACCTAACCACCTATATCAGGGACCATGAAGAAAACAGTGTAAAATCGAAAAAATGGCTGGCGCTCACTATACTTGCGCTAATGATTGCCGGTGCTACTGCTACCGATTATCTTCCCAAATTCGAAAATGTACAGGCCGATATGTTCTTTTTCTCGGCTGTAGCGGCCATGCTGATGATCTGGCTGAAAATTGTTCCACATCAGAAATATACCAAAGCCATCAGTTGGGACATCCTGATTACAATTGCCTGTTCGTTTGGAATCAGCAAAGCAATGCAAAATTCAGGTTTGGCGGATGGAATAGCCCATACGGCCATAAATTTTGCAAAAAACTGGGGGCCAGTCGGCGTATTGGCCTGCATATTTCTGATTACCACCATTTTTACTGAAGTAATTACCAACAATGCGGCAGCCGCAATTGCATTTCCGGTGGCGATGGCTGCCGCCACCCAAATGGGAGTCGATCCGAAACCATTTTTTGTGGCCATTGCGATCGCTGCTTCCATGAGTTTTGCGACACCAATCGGGTACCAAACCAACCTCATCGTCCAAGGGATCGGAAACTATAAATTCATGGACTATGTAAAAGTTGGCCTGCCTTTAAATATCCTGATGTTTATTATTTCAATTATCCTGATTCCCTTGTTCTGGAGTTTTTAGAAAGCTGTGATCTTGCACCCGCACTGAAAAGACAAGGAATAAAAAATGCCACCAAATCTCCAAGACACCAAATTGCACCAAAGTCTGAAATTCATAGAATAATATTTTGGTGAGTTTTTGTGATTTAGTGATTTGGTGGCAAATAAATAGGCTCAACTTTGAATGTTAAACTTTTATGCAATAAACTGCTATTAGTATTAATACTACTTAATAGAAGAGCTGAAAGTATTATTTTAGCGCCCCATTGAATTAATAAGAAACAAAAGCCAATGACAGAATATAGCCTTTCGCATTTAAAAGAACTGGAGGCAGAAGCCATCCACATCATCCGTGAAGTTGCCGCCGAATTCGAGAACCCGGTCATGCTCTATTCCATCGGAAAAGATTCATCGGTGATGGTTCGCCTGGCCGAAAAAGCATTTTACCCCGGAAAAGTTCCATTTCCGTTGATGCACATCGATTCGAAATGGAAGTTTAAAGAGATGGTTGAATTCCGCGACAATTATGCAAGGGAAAACGGCTGGAACCTGATTGTTCATTACAACAAGGAAGCTTTCGAAGCAGGTGTTGGCCCGTTTACCCACGGAAGCAAAGTGCATACCGACGTGATGAAAACACAGGCTTTGCTTGCAGGACTTGACAAATATAAATTCGATGCCGCTTTTGGTGGCGCCCGCCGCGACGAGGAAAAATCGCGCGCGAAAGAACGAATCTTCTCGTTCCGCGACAAATTCCATCAGTGGGACCCAAAAAATCAACGTCCCGAATTGTGGGACATCTACAATGCACGCGTTCACAAAGGCGAATCAATTCGTGTATTCCCCATTTCAAACTGGACTGAATTAGACATCTGGCAATACATTCGTCTGGAAAAAATACCGATCGTACCGCTCTATTTTGCCAAAGAACGACCTGTGGTAAATCAGGACGGCAACCTGATTATGGTTGACGATGAACGCATGCCAAAAGAAATAGCCGAAAAAGCCGAAATGAAAATGGTCCGTTTCCGCACCCTGGGCTGTTATCCGTTGACCGGAGCCGTTGAATCGGAAGCCGATACGATTGAAAAAATCGTAGAGGAAATGATGACAGTAACAGTTTCAGAGCGCACCACCCGTGTGATCGACTTCGACCAGGATGGATCAATGGAACAGAAAAAGAGAGAGGGGTATTTTTAAAGGGTTGTCGTGGTTAGAAATGTTGTAATTGTTGTCTTTGTTATCATTAGTTTTCATTGTTAAAACACAATCCTTTTAAAACTGTGCGAAATGAAAAGTTATAAAGACCTAGAAATATATACACAGGCATTTGATTTAGCCGTTCGGATATATTTTAAGACGATTAAACTTCCCAATCCTGACAAATTTGAAACAGGCAGCCAGATCAGACGTTCAAGTCAGTCTATAAAAGATAACATTGTTGAAGGCTACGGAAGAAGAAGATATAAGGCTGATTTTATTAAGTTTTTGGTTTACAGTCATGCATCATTGCTTGAATCAACATCGCAGGCAGAATTTTTAAATGCAGTTCACCCTGATACCGGATGGAAAGAAATCGAAGAAGAATTAAATAAAACCGGAGTTAAAATTCACAATTTCATTACCTACGTCGAAACCAACTGGAAAACCTGACAACTACTATAACAACGACAACAATTACAACAAATACAACTATTACAACTATTACAACAACGACAACACGATACCATGATAGAAAACATTCAAAATACTTCGACCGATAATTCGCCTTTTGGAGAGGCTCGGGGAACGCTCGACATCAATACTTACCTTGATCAGGATGAGAAAAAAGATTTATTACGCCTATTAACAGCTGGTTCGGTTGACGATGGGAAATCGACACTGATCGGTCGTTTGCTGTTCGACAGCAAGAAGATCTATGAAGATCAGCTTTCGGCACTCGAACGCGACAGCAAACGGGTTGGCCATGCCGGTGAGGAAATCGACTATGCCCTCCTGCTCGACGGTTTAAAAGCCGAACGCGAACAGGGAATTACGATTGACGTGGCTTACCGCTATTTCTCAACGAACAAGCGGAAATTCATCATCGCCGATACGCCCGGACACACGCAATACACCCGAAACATGGTTACCGGCGCATCAACCGCCAACCTGGCCATTATCCTGATTGACGCCACAAAAGGTGTGATTACCCAAACCCGTCGTCATACGTT